>CABVDG010000006.1:0-118584 GCA_902497075.1 uncultured Collinsella sp. | reverse complement strand
TATAACCGTGCAACGGAAAAGAGCCGCCCTTTCGGACGACTCAAACTGTAATGGGGCTGTTTTAGCTACCCCTGCCGCTGTTCGACCAAACCGTTCGCGTTGTCTGTCGGGGTAGCTAAAACAGCCGCGTCCCAAAAAGACTGGGTATTGGGCGTTGACAGTTGGCGAGCCGTAGGTAAAATATCAACTTGTCCTGGGGACGTAGCTCAGTTGGGAGAGCGCTGCCGTCGCATGGCAGAGGCCGAGGGTTCGACTCCCTTCGTCTCCACCCTTGGATTTGATAAGCCGCTGACATTGTGTCGGCGGCTTTTTTTAAAAGAAAGGGCTGTACCATGGCCAAGCTTGAGTCCCAACCACTGTCTGCCGAGGAACGCGCCGAGTTGGAAGAGCTCCGCGCCGAGAAAGCTCGTCGCGAGGCCCAGGAAGAGGCACGCCGCGAGCGTGAGGAGCTGGCCGCCCTGCGTGCCGAGCGTGCGAAGGCCGAGGAGGCCGCCGCGAACGTCGCCCCCGCGCCCAAGCCCGCCGCCGCGAAGCCCGCGCCCACCGCACCTAAACCTCAGCCTAAAAAGGTCGCTCGTTCCAAGTCCGTCGAGCCCAAGCCGAGCCGTGACGAGATGACCTTTGCCCAGCGCATGGTTACCTCCAAGGAGCCTACGGGCGAGAACGAGATCCCTGGCATGGCGCCGGCTCAAAAAATCATCATTGTTCTTGCCCTCATCGCGTTTGTCATCTTTATGGGCTACACGATCCTGACCAGCATGGGCCTGCTCTAGCCCATTCGCGCTGGGTGCCATGCCCGAACACTCTGCCCTTTTCCAACCCTCAACCTCTGCACAACGCATCCGAAAGGTCGCCCCATGGCTTTGACCGACATCTCGCATCCCACCGACATTGCAATGCTCACCGATCTGTACGAGCTCACTATGGCCCAGGGCCTGTGGGAGAGCGGCAAGGCCAATGAGCAGGGTTGTTTTACCGCGTTTTACCGCGACCATCCTTTTGGCAGCGCCTATGCCGTCATGTGCGGCACCGCCGAACTGCCCGAGCTGGTCGAGAATCTGCGCTTTACGCCCGAGGACATCGACTACCTCGCCTCGCTCCAGGCCCCGGCCGGCGGCGCGATGTTCAAGCCTGGATTCCTCGACTACCTGCGCGATTTTCGTGCGCATGTAAACATCGACGCCGTGCCCGAGGGCGAGCTCGTCTTTCCGCGCGAGCCCATGGTTCGCGTCACCGGCCCCGCGCTGGAGTGCCAGCTGCTTGAGACGGCGCTGCTCAACATCGTTGGGTTCCAGACGCTTGTCGCCACCAAGACGGCGCGCGTGGTGCTGGCGGCGGACGGCCGTCCCGTTGCCGAGTTTGGCCTGCGCCGCGCTCAGGGTCCCGATGGCGGCTTGGCCGTCGCGCGCGCGAGCTACGTTGCCGGCTGCTCCTCTACGTCCAATGTGCTCGCCGGCCGCCGCTACGGTATTCCCGTCTTTGGCACGCATGCGCACAGCTGGGTGATGAGCTTCGATTCCGAGCTCGAGGCCTTCCGCGCCTTTGCCAAGTCGAGCCCCAAGAACTGTACGCTGCTCATCGACACCTATGACGTGCGCGAGGGCTGTGAACATGCCATTACGGTTGCCAAGGAGATGGAAGCGGTGGGCGAGCGCCTGTCGGCCATTCGCATCGACTCCGGCGACCTCGCCAAGCTCTCCAAGTATGTGCGCAGCCGTTTTGATGCCGAGGGCCTGCCCTATGTGGGGATCTCGGTTTCTAACGATTTGGATGAGTACACGATTCAGTCGCTGCTCGACCAGGGCGCGCCCATCGACAGCTTTGGCGTGGGTACCAAGCTTGCGACCTGCTATGACCAGCCGGCGCTGGGCGGCGTGTACAAGCTTTCCGCCCGCCGTGCGAGCGAGGCAGATCCATGGACGCCGGTGGTCAAGCTCTCTGAGCAGCCCTACAAGCGCACGATCCCGGGTGTGCAACGCGTGCGCCGTTATTACGACGGCTTTGGCGGCCCGGTCTGCGACATGATCTACGACGAGGACCATCTGGCGGGGGAGGGTGCCGCGCGCGGCAATACCCTCGTGGCCGTGAATGATGCCGCCCTGGTGACCGACGTGTCCGAACTCGAGTATCGCGAGCTGCTGGTGCCGATCGTGCGCGATGGCAGTGCGGTGGCTCCGCGTGAGAGCATCCAGGACGCGCGCGAGCGCTGTGCTTGGGCGCTCGACCATCTGGACGCAGCTTTCAAGCGCTTCCTGTACCCGCAGACCTATGTGGTGGGTATGGAGCAGGGCCTGGCTCAGGTGCGCGACGAGCTCGTGCGTAAGAACATGGCCGCGGCCTCTGCCTTTCCCTGGGCTCACTAATTCCTTGGGCGGTAGGGGCGAGTCACGCTTCCCTGGCCGCCGGCTCGGCCGTTCGCTGAACAGTTGATTGGTTTGACGTATGACGACTTCTTATAAAACGATGGTGGTAAAGATCGGTTCGTCTACGGTGGTGGGCGCCGACGGCAAGGTCAACCGCGCCTTTATCGGCGGGCTTGCCGATCAGGCCGCAGCGCTGCGCGAGCTTGGCTGGCGCCTGGTCGTGGTGAGCTCGGGCGCCATTGCCTGCGGCTATCCCGTGCTGGGCTTCGACCGTAAGCCGGTCGGTGACCTGCCGAGCCTGCAGGCCTGCGCCTCGGCTGGTCAGTGCATCATCTCGTCGGCCTATGACGAGGAGTTCCATGCGCGCGACCTGCTCACCTCGCTCGTGCTGCTCACGCGCCACGACACGGCGCGCCGCACGTCCTACCTGCACGCGCGCGACGCCCTGCTGCGCCTTGTGGAGCTGGGTGTGGTGCCGGTCGTCAACGAGAACGATACCGTCACCGTCGATGAGATCAAGTTTGGCGACAACGACACGCTGGCGGCGCTTGTGAGCTGTCTGGTTTCCGCCGATCTGTGCGTGACGCTCTCGGACATCGATGGCCTCTATACCGCCAATCCGCACGAGGACCCCACGGCCGAGTTCGTCCCGGTCGTGCATAAGATCGACGCCAAGATCATCGCCTCGGCGGGCGATTCTTCCACATCGGTGGGCACGGGCGGCATGATCACCAAGATCCGTGCAAGCCGCATTCTCATGACGGCCGGCATTCAGAGCGTGATTTGCTCGGGCGAGGAGCCCGATGCGCTCGTGCGTTTGGCCCGCGGCGAGAGCGTGGGCACGCTGTTCGATCCGCCGGCGGAGCGCCTGGACATTGCACCCCGCAAGCTGTGGATTGCACTGGGCGACAAGGCGCACGGCTCGGTGACGGTTGATGACGGCGCCGCGAAGGCGCTGGTCAGCCGCGGATCGTCGCTGCTCGCGGTGGGTATTCGCGAGGTCGATGGCCAGTTTGCCGAGGGCGATGTGCTCGACGTGTGCGACCCGAGCGGCATGGTTGTCGCCCGCGGTATCGCCGAGGCCGATTCGGACGTGCTGGAGCTTGCCGCCGGCCGCCGCCAGGACCAGATTGCCAGCAACCGCCTGCTCGCAGACCTGGCCGAGAAGCCCGCAATCCATAGGGACAACTTGATAGTGTTTGCATAAAGAGAGGCAGCGCTGCGGCTCGTTTTGCCAGCAGTGCTGCCTCTCCTTTTCCGGCACTTGGGGACGTTCCTATTGTGCCGGCAGGTGGGGACACTCCTTTGCTAGAAGATTCGGCGCAGGTCTCCGCGGTTGAGGGACTCGTCGAAGAGGTGCTTGAATACCACACTGCCGTGCAGGCCGTCGTGCTCGAACTCGTTGGTTACCCAGGCGTGCGAGTTGCCCACGCGGCTGAGCGTGTCGAGCTGCAGACTCGAATCGACGTACATGTCATCGAAGTACACCGCGGCCTGGAGCGGCACCTCGTTGCAGGCCAGGCGCTGCGGGTCATAGATCTTGTCCCAGCTGGTGTCTTCCATCAGCAGGTCCATGGCGGGCTTGAAGGGCTTGAGCTCGGGCATCTGCTCGAACATCCACGGGAATATGGCCTCGCCGGTAAACATGAGCGGGCGCGCGAGGGTGTCGAACTCGGCGTGGTGTGCCTTCTCTTCAGCTGCGGCCCAGCCAATGGGCATAGTGTCACCGTCGGCGTATATGAACTCCTGCAGCGTCCAGTACAGCGGATTCGTGCGCGTGTTGGTGCGCTCGAAGGCGCGCATCAAAAAGCTGTCGGATACCGAGGAGCCGCAGCTCAGCGTACCGTCGCCTGTAACAAACGCGTGATCGATAATCCAATGCATGCGCTCAAAGCTCGGCTTCATGCCAAAGTCGCTGCCCATGAGCTGTAGGCGCTCGACCGTCATTGGCGAGCCGTCGGGCAGCACGGGCTTCTGAGCCTCGAGCGCATCGGCCAGGGCTGCCACGCGCTCGACGTCAGCGGGGTAGCGATCGTAATACTGCTGCGTCTTGGCGGCCATGCGCGGGAAGGTGTGCGCGTAGACCTCGCTGGCGCTCGCCGGCACGTGCGGAATGCCACCACAGGTAAAGCTTGCCGCCACGCCCTCGGGGAAGAGCGACAGATAGCTCAGCGTCAAAAAGCCGCCGTAGCTCTGCCCGAGCGTGACCCACGGCTTGCCGCCAAAGCCCACCAGGCGCAGGTACTCAAAATCGCGCACGATGGAGCTGGCGAGGTGACGCTTGAGGAAGTCCGCCTGCGAGCGTGCTGTATCGGCGCCGGCGGCCGTTGCGCGATCACCCAGTGCCTTGATCGTGCGTCCGTCCACGCAGCTACTGCGTCCGGTGCCGCGCTGGTCGGGAAGGACCACGCGGAAGTGCTTGACGGCCTCCTCGATCCAGCCGTCGCTTGTGGGCGACAGCGGACGCGGGCTCTCGCCGCCGGGGCCGCCCTGCAAAAACAGGAGCAGCGGCAGATCGTCGTTGATGCGGTCGGGCGCGCAAACCACACGGTAGAAGAGCTTGATGCTCTCGGGCGCGCCGGCGATGGGTGTCGGTATAGCGCCGCGGCGCATGGTGCTGCCGACGGCCAGGAGCATCGGCTCCAGGCCGCGCCAGTCGAGGGGGACGTCGATGCTGTGGTCCTCGACATACAGGCCGGGGACGTGGTACGAAGTGATGAGGGCCATGTGAGTCTTCCGTTCGTTGCGGTGTTTCGGGTTGACCAATTCTACCGCCGCGGGCGAGGCCATGCGCAAATCGGCTACCATGGTTGCAAACTTCTAGGAGAAAGGGCCGCCCATGTCGGTCGATATAGCCACGTATGTCCACGATCTTGCCGTTGCCGCTAAGGCAGCGTCGGCCTCGCTTGCCACGGCGAGCGACGAGCAGCGCCAGGAGGCCGTGCGCGCCATGGCCGCAGCACTGCGCAACGGTGTCGACTCCATCGTCGCCGCCAACGAGCTCGATATGTCCGCCGCGCGCGATGCGGGGACCTCGGCGGGGCTCCTCGACCGTCTGCTGCTGACGCCCGAGCGCGTCGAGGGTATGGCCGCCGGCCTGGAGAAGCTCGCCGAGCTGCCCGATCCTGTCGGCCGCGTGCTCGACCACCGCGTGCTCGCAAGCGGCGTGGACCTCACCCGCGTGAGCGTGCCGTTGGGCCTAGTCGCCATGGTGTACGAGGCGCGCCCCAACGTGACGGCCGACGCCGCGGGCATCTGCATCCGCACCGGCAACGCCTGCATTCTGCGCGGCGGCTCGCTGGCCTATCACTCGTGTGCCATGATTGCCGAACTGCTGGCCGATGCGCTCGAGGCCAAGGGCTTCCCGCGCGAGGCCGTGTCGATGATCGAGTCTACCGACCGCGAGGCCACCGGCGAGCTCATGAAGCTCCGCGGCGTCGTCGATGTGCTCATTCCGCGTGGCGGTGCGGGCCTGATCCAGCGCTGCGTGCGCGAGTCGCTCGTTCCGGTGATCGAGACGGGCACGGGTAACTGCCACATCTACGTGCATGAATCCGCCGACTTCGATAAAGCACTCAACATTATCGTCAATGCCAAGACCCAGCGCGTGGGCGTGTGCAATGCCGCCGAGTCGCTGCTGGTCGACCGTGCCGTGGCCGATGCGTTTTTGCCCGCGGTCGTGGCCGTGCTGCATGACCACGGCGTGCTCATTCACGGCGACGAGGCCACGTGCGCCGCATGCGCCGACGCCGGGCTTGCCGAGGGCGATGACTACGTTGCCGCGACTGAGGAGGACTGGGGTCGCGAGTATCTGGCGCTCGAGATGAGCGTGAAGGTCGTGGCAAACGAGGACGAGGCCATCGCACACATCAATCGCTACGGCACGATGCACTCCGAGGCCATCGTTGCCGAGGACACGGATGCTTGCGAGCGCTTCCTGGATGCGGTCGATGCCTCGGCCGTGTACTCCAACGCCAGCACTCGCTTCACTGACGGCGGCGAGTTTGGCCTGGGCGCCGAGATCGGCATCTCGACCCAAAAGCTCCACGCCCGCGGCCCCTTTGCCGCCGAGGCCCTCACCACCTACAAATACAAGCTCCGAGGCACCGGCCAGGTCCGTCCCTAACGCCCGCGCAAACAAAAACCACCACAAAGGTGCCTGTCGCCTTTGTGGTGGTTTTGGAATTAAGCCTGAAAGGTGTCGCGGTCGGGGGCGAAGGACTGCATGGCCGCGATGGTACGGTCGAAGAGCTCGGGGAGCTCCCAGCCCAGCATCTCGGCACCCTGCGTAATCACGTCGCGCGAGCAGCCGGCGGCAAAGCGCTTGTCCTTGAACTTTTTCTTGAGCGACTTGGTCGTAAAGTCCATGACGCTCTTACTCGGACGCATGATGACGGCAGCACCGATCAAGCCGGTGAGCTCGTCGCAGGCAAACAGGATCTTTTCCATCTGCAGCTCGGGCTTGGGCAGCGAGGTGTTGAAGTCCGACGTGTGCGTCTGAATGGCGCGAATGAGATCGGGAGAGGCGCCCTCGCCTTCAAGGATCTCGGCCGCATAGATGGTGTGGTTCATGGGGTCGTCCTCATGCTCCTCCCAATCTAGGTCGTGCAGCAGACCGACGATGCCCCAAAACTCCTCGTTCTCGGGGTCGAACTCGCGCGCAAAGTAGCGCATGGTGCCCTCGACCGTCTCGCCGTGGGTGATGTGGAATGGGTCCTTGTTGTGCTCGTTGAGCAGTTCGAACGCGCGATCGCGGGTGATTCCGGCGGTAAGCAGCTCTGCCATGACAGACTCCTTGTGTTCGTAGGTGTCGATAAGAATGAATACTACTAGAACGACTAGAACGAAAAAACCACCACAAAGGTGCCTGTCCCCTTTGTGGTGGTTTTTGGCGCGGATGGGTTAGTTGAGGGCGGCTTGGGCTAGGCGGGCTTCGGCGGCCTCCTCGGTGACGCCCAATGCCACGGCGAACTCCTCGATGGAGCGGCGCTTGGCTTCCTTGAGTACACGCATATAGTAAGAGCTGGGCTTTTTATCGGCTTCCTCGGCCTGGCGAATGCGGTGCATCATGGTCTTTGCCACGCGGACCGTCTCGGGCGCGCCCAGCTTGAGCTGCTGCTTAAAGTGTGTCTCTTCAAGCGAGCTGTTGCGCTCGGTAAAGGTGTCGCACTCCAGCTCGTCATAGTGGCTCAGCAGATGCTCGGCATCTTGCTGAGAGATGGCGGCATGCAGACGGTCGGCCTGCGCCACGGGGTACATAAGGATCGTCTGCGCATGCCCCTGCTTGGCCTCGAGCAACAACATGGGCTGCGGCGTGTCGTCCCTAAAACCGACGACGGTGCAGACTCCCTGACCCGGATGAATGACGTGTTGACCGATTGAGAACATGCTACCTCCAACTTATACGAATTTACGTATGTCTAGAATAACACGCTGACGTGCGCAAATCCTCACTTTATGCAGGAAAAGCACACAACTCTGATAGGTAAGAGTATTCGATAAAAGACACAGCTCATTCACACCTTTATGCATTTTCAACGCGTGCATAATCTGCAGGCAGACCGGCATCTTTGAGTGACTCCATACAAGCTGTAGTCAATTTTGTGCATATGCAATTTCGATTGGCTTTACCCTGCGACAGTGCCCCTCGCTTGTGATAGAGTGCTACAAACTCTGGCTTTTGCCCTACGAGTGACCAAGAGCTCGGGGGCTTTAACACAAGGAGGATCTATGCCCGAGAAGATTGAAGAGCTGGTACGCGCTGCGCTTGCTGCGGCCCAGGAGGCCGGCGACCTTTCCGCATTTGAACTTGACGATTGCGCTATCGAGCGACCGGCTGACACTTCTCATGGCGAGTGGACCTCTACCATGGCCCTGAAGTCCGCCAAGCTGGCTCACTGCGCCCCGCGCAAGATCGCCGAGGCCATCGTTGCCCATATGCCCGAGGACCCCGCGATTGAGAAGGTCGAAATCGCAGGCCCCGGCTTTATCAACTTCTACCTCTCCGTTGCCGTCAAGAATGCCATCTTTGGCGAGGCTCGCGAGAAGGGCATGGACTTCGCTAAGTCCAACGTCGGTGGTGGCCTGAAGACCCAGGTCGAGTTTGTTTCCGCCAACCCCGTCGGCCCCATGCACATCGGCCACGGCCGCTGGGCCGCGCTGGGCGACTCGCTCTGCCGTGTTATGGACCACGCCGGTTACGACATCCAGCGTGAGTTCTACATCAACGACCACGGCTCTCAGATGAACACCTTCGGCAACTCCATCAGCACGCGCTATATGCAGCTTGCCGACATCATCGCCAAGCAGGGCGTTGATATCGAGGAGGCTCACAAGCTGCTGATCGCCGACCGTGACGCCTTTGTTGCCGACGAGAACGACGAGCACCCCGAGACCCATCCGTATCAGGACAACTTTGCCGAGACTCTGGGCAAGGACTCCTACGGCGGCGACTACATCATCGACGAGGCTGCCGAGTTCTGGCGTACTGACGGCGACAAGTGGGTCAATGCCGATCCGCAGGAGCGCATGGAGAGCTTCCGCGAGCGCGGCTATGTGAAGATGGTCGACAACATGCGCGACCTCTGCCACGCCGTCAATTGCGACTTCGATCGTTGGTACTCCGAGCGCTCGCTGTACGTGAAGGACACCGAGGGCGAGACCGCCGGTACCTCTGCCGTCGACCGCGCTTTTGAGAAGCTCGACAAGATGGGCTACCTCTACACCAAGGACGGCGCCCTGTGGTTCCGCTCCACCGACCTGGGCGATGACAAGGACCGCGTCCTGATCAAGTCCGACGGTGAGTACACCTACTTCGCCTCCGACGTTGCCTATCACTGGGATAAGTTCCAGCGCGTCGACCACGTCATCGACATCTGGGGTGCCGACCACCACGGCTACATCGAGCGCGTTCGCTGCGTCTGCGACGCTCTGGGTTACCCCGGCAAGTTCGAGGTTCTACTGGGCCAGCTCGTCAACCTGCTGCGTAACGGTAAGCCCGTCCGTATGTCCAAGCGCAAGGGCACCATGGTGACCCTGCAGGAGCTCGTCGACGAGGTCGGCTCCGATGCCGCTCGCTACACGCTCATCTCCAAGAGCTCCAACCAGATGGTCGACTTCGATATCGAGGCCGTCAAGAAGCGCGACAACTCCAACCCGGTCTATTACGTGCAGTATGCCCACGCCCGCGTATGCTCCATCCTGCGCCGTGCCGCCGACGTTACGCCCGAGCAGGCCGACGAGATGGGCATGAAGGCCGTTGCCGCCAAGGCCATCGGTGAGAACGTCGATTACTCGCTGCTGACCGACCCGACCGAGCTCGCCCTTTCGCGCAAGCTCAACGAGCTCACCGACCTGATCGCCAGCTGCGCTCGCGATCGCGCTCCGTTCCGTCTGACCCACTTTGCCGAGGAACTCGCCGGTGACTTCCACAGCTTTTACGCTGCCTGCCAGGTGCTGCCGAGCGAGGGTCGTCCCGTCGACCCCGAGCTTTCGCGTGCCCGTCTGGCCGCTTGTGATGCCGTCCGTGTGACGCTCGCCCTGGTGCTCACCCTCGTTGGCGTTTCCGCGCCCGAGCAGATGTAACCTGCGGGTCATTTGACCGTGTAGGTTTGGTTTAACTGAGCCCTATAAGCCCGATCTCCCACGGAGGTCGGGCTTTTTTCGCAAATGCCGACGTATTGACGAATTTGGAACTGCTGGAAATACGAAACTATGCCGGTTTACTACGATGAATTGAGGAATTCTAACCACGCCGGCTTTTCGCAAAAAAGCGCAAGGCATCTACCTGCGGTTTTAGTTCAACATGTTTCGGAGTGGTCGCGGTTGAGCGATTCGTCGTAGTAAACCGCCATAGTTTTGGCGGAGGCAGTCTGATTTGTGGGTGGTAAACCAAAGAGTGTCCCTTTTGATTAGTCGTTTAAGAACGCCCCCAATGACTAAGTTGCAGGTGGCGGCGGTTGTGTTACACTAACGCTGCGTAGTTGACGCAATCATCTCGATACAGATCAATGATGTCCGTCGTTTTGAACGGAACTAGACTGTTTAGCCGCCCTGAAGGTTTATGCAGGGAGCATGTGATCACAGGGCTTGAAAAGAAAGTTGAGCAAACACTGTGTCTGATCAACAGCAAGAAAACGAAATAACGACGACGCAGGCCGCTCCCGCTGCACCGGTTGCGTCGGACCAGGTCGCGGCGCCCGCGCAAGCCTCGGCTCCTGAGACGCCTAAGGCTGCTTCGACGCCTATGCCTGTGGCGGCTGAGAAGGCCGTGCCTGCAACTGGTGAGGAGGCTGCTCCGGCAAAGCCCAAGCTCACGCGCCACACGGCCAAGCCTGCCACTGACGGCGAGGAGGTCACCAAGCCCAAGCGCCGTACCACGCGCACGACGCGCGCCAAGCACACCGTTGCAGCTGACTCCTCGGCGCCGATTTCCGATGAGGTCGCGCAGGCACGTGCGTTGGCGCAGATTAGCGAGGCTCAGGTGGTGCGCGCCCGCCGTCGTGCTGCCGAGCGCGAGGCCGCGGCTCTGACCGAGCTTGCAGCTCCGTCTGTGCCCGAGACCCCTGCCGCCGACCTGCCGACCGAGAAGCCGGCACCGCGCACACGCCGCCGCACGGCTGCTAAGGCCGAGCAGGTTGCGGAACAGGTAGCCCCCGAGCTCACTGAGGCTTCGGTCCGTTCCGCGGCAGGGGAGGGCGCATCGCCTGCTGAGCCCGCTGTGCCTGTCGAGGCCAGCGAAGTTCCCGTTGTCGATCCGGCTTTGCGCCCGCACCGTCGCGGTCGCAAGCCCAAGGCCTTCGTCGAGGCAGAGAAGGCCGCAGCCGCAGCCGCCGCTCGGGATGCTGCGGCGACCGCCGAGTCTGCAACCGCTGCCGATGCACCCGTCCAGGATGCTACGACTTCCGAGGCCGCTCCCGCCGATGCCGAGCCCGCCGACGTCCGTCCCGGTCGCAGCCGTCGCACCGCTGCTAAGCGCACGTCCAAGGCTAAGGCCTCCAAGAAGGGCGCGTCCGAGGATTCCGCCGAGACGACCGCCGATGCATCGGCTGATGCCGCCGAGCCCCAGGACGTCGAACAGCCTGCATCCGAGAAACCCAAGCGCGGCCGTAAGAAGTCCGCTAAGGCCAAGGCCGCCGAGCAGCAGGCTGGCGTCGAAGCGCAGGTCGATACCGGCGCCGAGGCCAATGACGCCGCTGCGGCCAATGTTGACGCCGCCGCAACCGATGGCGCCGCGCCCGCCGAGGGCGAAGACGGCACTCGTCCCAACCGTCGCCAGCACAAGCGCAACGACGAGCGCAACGAGCGCAAGGACGATCGCAACAACGACCGCCGCAACCGCCAGCGCGACCGCAAGCAGCGCAACAAGGAGCGTAACGCCGCCCCCACCGAGCCCACGCTTTCGCGCGAGGAGCTTGCGGCCATGAAGGTCGCCGAGCTGCGCGAGAAGGCAAAAGAGTTCGAGATCGAGACGACCGGCAAAAAGAAGGCTGAGCTCGTCGAGGAGATCTACACCACCGCCGCGAAGGCCGAGGGCTTCCGCGACATTAAGGGTATCCTGCAGATTCGTCCGGACAGCTCCGGCATCATCCATGCCCATGGCTATATGAAGTCCAACGACGACGCCTTCGTTCCGGCTTACCTCATCCGCTCCGCGCGCCTGCGCACGGGCGATGTCATCGAGGGCTCCCTGCGCCCCTCGCGCGGCGGCGACAAGCGCGCCGGCCTCGCCAAGATCACGACCGTCAACGGGCTGGATCCCGAGCAGATCCGCAACCGCCCCAAGTTCGGCGATCTGACTCCGGTCTATCCCAGCGAGCCGCTGCGTATGGAGCACGGCAAGGACTCCATCACCGGTCGCGCCATCGATATCGTGTCGCCGATCGGCAAGGGCCAGCGCGGCCTGATCGTGTCGCCGCCCAAGGCCGGCAAGACCACGATCCTCAAGAAGATCTGCCAGTCCATCTCGATCAATAACCCCGAGGTGCACCTCATCTGCCTGCTCGTCGACGAGCGCCCCGAAGAGGTCACCGATATGCAGCGCTCCATCAAGGGCGAGGTCGTGGCCTCGACCTTCGATATGCCCGCCGACAACCACACCCGCGTGGCCGAGCTCGTCATCGAGCGCGCCAAGCGCATCGTGGAGCTGGGCGGCGATGTCGTGGTGGTGCTCGACTCCATCACGCGTCTTGCCCGCGCCTACAACCTGGCGGCGCCCGCTTCGGGCCGTATCCTTTCGGGCGGTGTCGATTCGGCGGCCTTGTATCCGCCCAAGCGCTTCCTGGGTGCAGCCCGCAACATCGAGAACGGCGGCTCGCTCACCATTCTTGCCTCCGCCCTCATCGACACCGGCTCAAAGATGGACGAGGTCATCTTTGAGGAGTTCAAGGGCACCGGTAACATGGAGCTCAAGCTCGACCGCGACCTGGCCGACCGCCGCATCTTCCCGGCCATCGATCCCGTTGCCTCCGGTACGCGCAACGAGGACCTGCTGGTCGACGAGCAGATGCGCCCGTTTGTCTTTGGCCTGCGTCGCATACTCGCCGGCATGAACAATACCGAGCGCGCGGCGGCGTCGTTTATCAAGGGTCTTAAGGGCACCAACACCAACCAGGAGTTCCTGGTGCGTTCGGCCAAAAAACACAGTGATTACGAGCAGACGTTCTAGGTTGTCATCCGCGCGCAGCGATAGTCATCAATGCGATAAAGGGTCGGGGCTTTGAGCCTCGGCCCTTTTCTATAGCGCCGCTCCGCGCTTATTTTTGACCGTAAGACCGACGAGCAGCAGGTTTCCCGTTTCAATCCGACATCGTCGCTTGCAATCGGCAGGGCGGTTTCGCATAATAGCTTTTAAGCTTCGCGACGGAAAACGCAGATGAAACGAACCATATACCGTTGCTTTGGGGCATAGCCCCGCTTCATCTTCTCTCGCGCAGCCAACTGAATGATGCGATTTGGGTGCTGGAAGATGGGGAGAGCTCATGGCTTCTTCTGATGCAACACAACGAGCAGTCCTTGCCGGACTTTCCTGCGGGATCGGCCTTGCCGCCCCCGTGGTGATGTATGCCGCGACGCTGCCGTTCTCGTCGGTCAACGAGACGGTTGTCGCGGGCGCTGTTCCCTTTGCCGTCGGTGCGGTGGCGGGCGTGGGCATCTATGCCGCCTCGCTGGGTATCTCCGAGTACCGTGCGCAGCGTGAAGAGCGTCTGTTCCAGCCCGATGCCATGGGCGGTGCCGCCAATCTCAATCAGCATCAAAGCGAGTTCAAGACCGCCTCGATTCCAGCTCAGCAGCAGGATGCGACTCCATATGCTGCCGCTTCTGCTTCTCAGGCTCAGTCGGAGCAGTCTACCTCGGCATTCCTTTCCGGCCTGACTGGTGCGTTCCAGCGCCGTCATGCCGATGATGGTGTCCCTACCATCGCTCGAGCCGCAGATGCCATGGACGAGGCCGAGGCTTGGTCCATGATCGACAGTATGCTCGACGACGATTCGCCGGTGAGCTGCGACCCTGCGCGCTCGCGCGACGTCTATCAAGTCGCCATCGACGAGCTCACCAACGGCGGGCAGACCGGCTCCTTCAATCGCGACGACATCGCCGCCGCGGCACGCGCCGTGTCTGGCTCCCAGGCCGCCCCTGCGGGCAGCACGGCGGCTTTTGTGGCACTCGTTGCCAACGCGGCAGCCAATAACGCCTGCAGCGCCACCTCGGCGGACGTGAACGCTTCTGCCGATAATTCGTACGTTGATGAAGCCATGACCGCGGACGAGGAGGCCGTTGCCGCCCGCCGTGCCGCCGAAAGCTCGCTTTGGGGCGCTCCTGCCCAGCAGCAGGCGGCCGAGGCTGCGCCGTACAACGCAAACCTCGCCAGCATGCCTATCATTTTCGGTGCCGCGGACATCGATCTCGATGACCTCGATGAGCCTGCAGCCATCACCGCATCGATTGATGCCCAAGATCGCATCGACACCGGCGACCTTCCGGATGCCTCGCTCGAGGTTGATGTCCCCATGGCCGATTACTCGGGCCACGAGGACATGTGGGCCGCTGCCACCGCGATTCTGGACGAGATCGACGAGCCTGCTCCTGTTGCAGCTCCCGCTCCCGTCGCTGCCCCTCAGCCTGCTGCACCCGCCTATGTCGGCCGTCACAGCGCTGTGTTCCCCGAGGATACCGCCCGTATCTCGCGCGAGGGCATCGAGCGAGCCGAGGCTATTGCCGCCGGCATTATGGAAAATCGTCGTCACGAGCGCGTCAATCAGATCCTCGAGGAAGAGATCGAGCGCCTGCAGTCCTCTACCGCCAAGCGTACGGGCCGTGCCTATCTGAGCGTTATCGAGGGCGGTACCGCCAGCTTCGCGCCGCTCCGCGCGGAGGCATAACTTCTGCATGGTTAAGATCAATCGAAAATGGGCGGTCGTGACCTGCTTGATGGCGCTCTTGATCTGGGGCAATTCGCTGGTTCCCGGCTCGGGGTCGGGCTCGCTGAGCCTAACGGTCATGGAAGCTATCCGCGGTTTCCTGCACAGCGTGGGACTTCCATATGAATGGGTGACCAACTTTGTTGTTCGCAAATGCGCGCATTTTACCGAGTATATGGTGCTCGGCATCTTGGCAACGCACGCCTTTGATTTTGAGGGCCGGCGCACCTTTGACGTGCTGCTGCCCACGGCGGTGTTCCTGCTGCTGATTCCTTCGATCGACGAGACGATTCAGCTCTTTGTGCCGGGACGCGCCGGCATGATCACCGATGTGATGATCGACTGCTGTGGAGCGGCAACGGGCGTTGTGCTCCGATATCTCTTACGGCCGCTGATGCGCGCCAAAAAAGCCGCCTAGGACGTATTGTTTGGTTCCTAGGCGGCCTTTTTTATTTGAGGGCTTATATGAGACGTGGTGGCGTCGTTCCGTAGGTCGGATTTGCCGGGCGCGCCACGCCCTGTGGGTGCGTCTGCTACTGAAGCGCCTGTGCGCCCAGGGCCAGGCAGCCCATAATGCCCTGCTTGCCCTCGAGGCTGTTGTTGACGATGTAGCTATCGATGTCGGCCATCTCGGGCGTGACGATGTAGCCGTTGAGCATCTCGGCGCACTTCTTGCGTGCGAGCGGCACGATGGGGGTGTGATCGGCCACGCCGCCACCGATGACGATCTTCTGCGGTGCGTAGCACAGGATGTAGGTCATGAGCGCCTGCGCCAGATAGCCGGCGAGCAGGTCCATGGCCTCCGGGTCATCGGCCATCTCTCCGGCGCTCTTGCCACCCCAGCGCTTTTTGACGCCGGGACCGGCGATGAGGCCCTCGAGGCAGTTGTCGTGGAAGGGGCAGCCGCTGTGCTCGCCGATGGTGTCGCGCGGGTCGCGCGTGACCAGGATGTGGCCGGCCTCGGGATGCATTTAGTGCCGGGCCGTACTTACCCGCGCGGGTTGATTTTATCACGTAGCGACTTGAGGTTCTCAAGCGCAGCGTTGAGCGTCTCGTCTCGCTTGGCAAAGTGGAAACGAATCAGATGGTTGACGGGCTCGCGGAAGAAGCTCGAGCCCGGAACGGCGCCCACGCCCACCTTGGAGGCCAAATCCTCACAGAAGTCGAGGTCGCTGTCATAGCCAAACTCCGAGATATCCATCATCACGTAGTAGGCGCCCTGCGGCACGTTGTGCTCAAGACCGATGCTATCGAGCCCCTGACAGAATAGGTCGCGCTTGGCGGTGTAGAGGTCGAGGACCTCCTGGTAATAGCTGTCGTCGAATTTGAGGGCGGTGACGACAGCTTCCTGCAGGGGAGCGGCAGCACCCACGGTGAGGAAGTCGTGGACCTTTTTAATGCGCTCGGTGATCTGGGCCGGGGCGATGGTGTAGCCCAGACGCCAGCCGGTGATGGAGTACGTCTTAGACAGCGAACTGCAGCTGATGGTTCGATCGAACATGCCGGGCAGCGTGGCCATATAGACGTGCTCGTGGGGCGCGTAGACGATGTGCTCGTATACCTCGTCGGTAATGCAGTAGGCGTCGTACTTTTTGCAGAGGTCGGCGATTAAGGTGAGCTCCTCGCGCGTAAAGACCTTGCCGCAGGGGTTGGAAGGGTTGCACAGGACGATGGCCTTGGGATCGTTGTCGCGGAAGGCCGCCTCGAGTGTCTCGCGGTCAAAGTCGAACGCAGGTGGGTTAAGCGGCACGTAGATGGGCTCGGCACCCGAGAGGATCGTGTCGGCGCCGTAGTTCTCGTAGAATGGCGAGAAGATGACGACCTTGTCGCCGGGGTTTGTGACCGTCATCATGGCGGCCATCATGGCCTCGGTGGAGCCGCAGGTGACCACGATGTTCTCGTTGGGGTTGATCGGCATGCCCATAAAGTGCTCCTGCTTGGCGGCAAGCGCCTCACGCATGGCCTGGGAGCCCCAGGTGATGGAGTACTGGTGATAGAGCGGCTTGGGGTCGCTGGCGATGGCGCTCAGGCTGTTGAGCAGCTGCGCCGGGGGATCGAAGTCGGGGAAGCCCTGCGACAGGTTGACGGCGCCATACTTATTGGAGATGCGCGTCATGCGGCGGATGACCGAATCGGTAAACGTTGCCGTACGGTTGGAGAGTTCTTTCATGCTTGTCCTTTCGAGCATTTGCAGTGGGGCAAGTTTACTCCTATGAAACCGGTGGGAATTGCTCGAAATGGTCTCGAAAAACTCTTTTCAAAATTATTGAAAATTGGGGCTTGCATCGCGTGGCGTTCCTTGCAATAATAGTCGAGCGCGAAGCGCACAGGACACGGTGGGTGTAGCTCAGTTGGCTAGAGCGACGGGTTGTGGTCCCGTAGGTCGAGGGTTCGAGTCCCTTTACCCACCCCAGTTCTTGCTTCGTGTTGATATCGGGTCGTTAGCTCAGTTGGTAGAGCAGGGGACTCTTAATCCCAAGGTCCAGGGTTCGACCCCCTGACGGCCCACCGCACGATATCTCCTCTAAAGTCCGCCACAACGGACTTTAGCTTTGGGTCGTTAGCTCAGTTGGTAGAGCAGGGGACTCTTAATCCCAAGGTCCAGGGTTCGACCCCCTGACGGCCCACCAAAGATTGTTAAGACGGTCAACTTCGGTTGGCCGTTTTTTTGTTAACAGTACATGGGGTCGAACCCGTAAGGGCGCGGTGCTGAGGAAATGCGCGAGCATTTGCCAGCGCAGCGCGCAAGGCGCGAAGCGCCGAAGCGGCCGCCTGCAAAGCAGGCTGACCCCCTGACGGCCCACCAAAGCATGTTAAGACGGTCAATCTCGGTTGGCCGTCTTTTTTATTAACCTCGCATGGGGCCGAACCCGTAAGGGCGCAGACGCTTTACAAGTCGAGCCTGCCCTGGGGGTCGGTGAATCCGTCTGTACCCTCCTTGAGCTTTTTCTCGTCTGCTTTCACGCGACGTTCGAGCTTCTTTGTATCTTCGGCAGGCGGTAGGTTCTCGGGTACAATTCCGCGGTCGATGAGGCTGCCACGCACGCTTGTGTTGTTCTCGACGTGCTCTTGCTTGATCTGGTCCAGACCGTACAGGTCGTGTTCCTCGGCGTTGAAGGCCGTCATCGAGTTCGTAAGGTCCTTTGCTTTGAAGAGAACATCGGCTAGCCTGTCCGCCAATGCCGAGCTCTTGGATACGCCGAGCTGTTGCTTCATTTCCGCCGTGCTTCTGCCGCCGAATAACGCTTCATCGCCCTTCGACTTGATGATCGCGAATCCTTTGGAGTCCACGCCGCGTTTGAACGCAATACCCGAGAGCTGTTTCTCTGAATCAGATAGCGAGTGGCGCGCCTGCAAGCGCTGAATCTCTGCGAAGCGCTGCTCTATGAGCTCTTGGCGGCGCGTCTGCACGGCGAAGTACGCCTGTGCGAGCGCGATTTCTTGCTTGTTTGAATCTCCGTTCTGGGCGATTAAATAGCATGCATAGCGCGTAAGTTTGTAGTCTTTAACCGCACGAGCGGCGACACCGGCAGTTACCATTTTCGTGGTGTCACGAAAATGGGAATCAACTGGAGTTTTGTTTGTTTCGCACGAGACTTTTGCCCTCTTAACAACTTCGGCAAAGTTCTCCCATCGAGTGTACCCCATGGGTTCCATTAAATCGCGTGCGAGCCAATACTCAACGCCGTCTTCCACATTGGCGTAGCTATCAAGTTTGACACGCCACTTCTCGATATCTCTACTGTCCATATCTCCTCCTCGCTGGCCTATTGTCTATGCGGGCTTTGCCCGCTCTGTATTCAGAATTAGGATACGCTGCCGTGCGGACACGAATGGGCCCCGTGCCACTTCGAGTTCACGGGGCCCATAGATATCGATTAGTTGTGTTTTGATTTAGATAGGTGTCCAGTTTAATTCGCTCGATAGTGCGATCCGAGACTTTCGGTTCGCTTGCGCATGGCTTTGACCATTTCCTGTGCTAGTTGAATCTGCGATTGCAGGCGGGCGAGGGCTGCGATTTCGCTGTCATTGGCGTGTGGCTTGCTCAGCGCCGTTGCGTCGTCTTGCAGACTTTCAAGCTGTTGCAGGGCCTTGGATAGACCCGCTTCGGTCCTGTTGATCATGCAGTAGGTACTCATTGTGCGTTTGAGGCAGCGGGTCAGGCGCTCGGCGTCTGCTGTAGCTATGCCATGCTGGGGGAGGGCGATATCCATCGGTGCGGCCGCCTCAGGAGCGTCCAGCGCTGCTTGGGCTGCCGATGCGCCCGCAATGCGCCCGAACACGATGCCATTGGCACTCGACAAGCCGCCGATGCGGTCGGCGCCGTGCATGCCGCCTGTTGCCTCACCGCAGGCGTAGAGGCCCTCAACGCCTGCGTACGCGGTCTTGTCGATTTTGATACCGCCGTTGGCGGCGTGGGCATACATCGCCACGCGCATCTCGTCGGTCGGCGCGATGCCGTGCTCGTCTTGCAGCCAGGTGGCAAAGGTCTGCACAAACTCGGGGATGTCCTCGCGGGGGAAGTCGTAGTGGAGCGCCAGGCCCTCTGCACCTGCCTGATCTATGACGAGGTCGATGGCGCGGGAGGCCAAGCGCGAGGTGAAAGGACCATATCCAGAGCGCTGCTCAAGCAGATCGTTTAGCTTGCCGTCGGCAATATCGACCGGCTGGTCTACATGTACGTAGCGCCAGGTTTTCTCGTTGAAGACCAGGTTGCGCTTGGGCTCGATGAAGCCGGGCATCATCTGCATGAATTCTATATTAGTAAGCGATGCGCCGTGCGCCAGTGCGATGGCCTGCGAGGAGCTGAGCACATCAGCCGACGTAAGGCTGCGCTCGAACAGGCCGCCTGTGCCACCGGCTGCGATGATCGTGGCCTTGGCAGCAAAGGGCACGATTCGATTTTCGGTAAGGTCGTAGAGCACGGTTCCGGTGATTCTGCCGTTCGTGTTCTCAACAAGGTCGATAAGCTCATGGCGGGGGAGCTGGCGAATGCCGAGTGACTCGATTCGGGTCGTTAGAGCGTCCTCAAGGGGCTTGCGGGTGAGGCCGCGCCACATGCGCGTCTTGTGGTCAAAGCAGGGGATAAACTGCTTTTGCTGAGCGCTCTCAGCGCTTTGCGGACGCTGGAGCTCAACGCCCAGGTCTTGCTCGAGCCATTCAATTGCCTGGGGAATGCCGTGGACAAACGTCTGGACAAGCTCGGGGTCGGCGACGCCGCCACCAACGGTCTGGATGGTGTCGATGAGGTCTTGTTCGTCGTCTTCGTTAACGGGTCCGATAAGCCCCAAGCCCCAGGTTCCGGGGAAGAAACTCGATCCACTCATAGTCTTGCCGGCGCTTGCCACAGCGACGGTTGCACCCGTGCGCGCCGCTTCGATGGCGGCGCAAAGGCCCGCAATGCCAGATCCAATTACCAGTACATCAGTCGATTCCATCGGATTCCTTTCTCGTCCGGCGCATTGTCGCACGGGTGATCGGTAATGGGGCCGCAAAGACTCGGCAAATCGGTAAAGGGCACATATGACAGGTGGGCGTCATGGACGCTCTGACGTTTCATCTCGTCACATCTCGTATTTCGCCCCAACTGATATATCGGCATTCGCTACCCTGCGATAGCGCAAACAAAAAGAGCCGCTACCTCGAAAGGTAGCGGCTCTAAAGCTCAACTATATGAGCATCGCGCGGGCGCGATTAGGCCTTGAGGGCCTCCTCGACGGCGACAGCGCAGGCGACGGTGGCACCGACCATGGGGTTGTTGCCCATGCCGATGAGACCCATCATGTCGACGTGCGCAGGCACGGAGGAAGAACCGGCGAACTGGGCGTCGGAGTGCATACGGCCCATGGTGTCGGTCATGCCGTAAGAGGCAGGGCCGGCGCCCATGTTGTCCGGGTGCAGGGTACGGCCAGTGCCGCCACCAGAAGCGACGGAGAAGTACTTCTTGCCAGCCTCGAGGCGCTCCTTCTTGTAGGTGCCAGCGACGGGATGCTGGAAGCGCGTGGGGTTGGTGGAGTTGCCGGTGATCGAGATGTCGACGTTCTCGTGCCACATGATGGCAACGCCCTCGCGGACGTCGTCGGAGCCGTAGCAGTTAACG
Source organism: uncultured Collinsella sp. (assembly GCA_902497075.1). GTDB lineage: Bacteria > Actinomycetota > Coriobacteriia > Coriobacteriales > Coriobacteriaceae > Collinsella. The sequence goes on along the minus strand of CABVDG010000006.1, from coordinate 97,702 downwards.
GCAGCGCGGGGACCATCGGAGTAGGGGATGGTCTCGACGACCTTGAGCTCGCCCGTGTAGTAGTCGAACTGAGTCTTCACATAGGTGAAGCCGTTGATGCGGGCGATGATCTGGGCGGCGTCCTTGCCCAGACCGTTCAGGATAACGCGCAGCGGCTTCTTGCGAGCCTTGTTGGCGTTCAGAGCCAGGCCGATAGCACCCTCAGCGGCAGCGAAGGACTCGTGGCCGGCCAGGAAGGCGAAGCACTCGGTGTCGTCGGAGAGCAGCATAGCGCCCAGGTTGCCGTGGCCCAGACCGACCTTGCGGTCCTCGGCGACGGAGCCGGGAACGGTGAAGGCCTGGATGCCCTCGCCGATGATGGCGGCAGCCTCAGAAGCAGTCTTGGCGCCACGCTTGACAGCGAGAGCGCAGCCGAGGGTGTAGGCCCACTCGGCGTTCTGGAAGGCGATGGACTGAGTGTTGTTGACGATCTCACGCGGGTTGAAGCCCTTGTCGGTGCAGATCTGCAGAGCTTCCTCGAGGGAGGCGATGCCGTTGTCGGCGAGGCACTTGTTGATCTTGTCAGCGCGGCGCTCGTAACCTTCGAACGTAACAGTCATAGTTATTTCCCTCCCTTTCTACTCGTGAACCGGGAACACGCTGGCGACGGAGTGAGTCTCCTCGTCGGTGCGCGGGTCGATGTACTTGGCAGCGTTCTCCCACTGACCATAGTGGCCCATAGCGCCAGCGATGGCCTCCTCGGGGGTCTTGCCGGCCTTGACGGCGTCGGTGAACTTGCCGAGGTTCAGGAACTCGAATGCGATGATCTCGTTCTTGTCGTTGAGAGCCATGCGGGTGACGTAGCCCTGAGCGAGCTCGAGGTAACGAGCGCCCTTGGCCTTGGTGCCGAACATGGTGCCGACCTGAGAGCGAAGGCCCTTGCCGAGGTCGTCGAGGGAGGCGCCCACGGGCAAGCCGCCCTCGGAGAACGCGGTCTGGCTGCGGCCGTAAACGATCTGCAGGAAGATCTCGCGCATAGCAACGTTGATGGCGTCGCAGACGAGGTCGGTGTTGAGGGCCTCGAGGATGGTCTTACCGGGAAGGATCTCGGAAGCCATGGCAGCAGAGTGGGTCATGCCCGAGCAGCCGATGGTCTCAACGAGGGCCTCCTCGATGATGCCGTCCTTGACGTTCAGCGTGAGCTTGCAGGCGCCCTGCTGAGGTGCGCACCAACCCACACCGTGCGTAAGACCGGAGATGTCGGAAATCTCCTTAGCCTGGACCCACTTGCCCTCCTCGGGGATGGGTGCGGGGCCGTGGTATGCACCCTTGGCAACGGGGCACATGTTCTCCACTTCCTGTGAGTACTGCATGCCTCTCCTCTCTATCGTGTTGGCGTCCCGTCTGGGGGTCGTGGCTGGCGATTGCCGGGCGACCCTTCGAAAGGGACATGACATGCAGCCCCTATAATACCGCGAAATGCACGGAATATTCGGCGAACGGCTCAGTTTTCGTAGCGAGAAGTCCGGAAGTTTTAATTGAAACGGTTTAACTATATGTTCTGTGGTCGCGAACTTCCGTAGAGGGGGTTCGTCTTGGGCAAGCTTTTGGTCAGCTCTTGTATGCGTTGCGGGGTCTGACCTGTTGCAACGGTGCCGTTCGCCGCCCGTTTACTGCCTTTGGCCGCGCGAGTGTATTGTTTTGCGTGAATGTTTTGATGGCACGCTTCAATCGTGCTGTATTGGATGGCAATCAGATCCCGGCGAAGGGAGCGCCATGCAGCGCGTTTGGAGAACGGTTACCGGCTTTTACCATGTCTGTGCCCGCGGTACGGGCAAGCAGCTCATCTTTGAGGGCGATGAAGACCGGTGGGAGTTTTTGGAGCTGATGCGCGATTGCTGCCGCGAGGCGGGCGTGACGGTTGTCGCCTGGTGCCTTATGGGCAATCACGTGCATTTGGTGCTTGCAGATTACGAGGACGCGATGAGCGCGGCGATGCACCGGCTGCTTTTGACGTACGCGCGGCGGTTCAATAAACGCACGGGGCGCACGGGCCATCTGTTCCAGAACCGTTTTGACCGGCGCTCGCTCGATACCGACCGTTATCTGATGGCTGCCATTCGCTATGTTCACGCTAATCCGCAGGAGGCGGGTATCGCCCTGATCGAGCGTTATCCCTGGAGCAGCTTTGCCGAGTATCTTCGAGCGTATGACAACGATATGACGAGGGGATTTTCGGACCCTTCTTGTGTTCTCGAGCTCTTTGAGTCTGCCAAGGGGTTTCTGGATTATTCTCTGTCGATGCCCGATGGTTCCGATCCGGTGATTCACGATATGGATGAGACGGAGTGGGAGCGGCGTGCGTTTGCCGACAAGATGGCGAAGCGCCTGGGTGTGCCGCTCAACGAACTCAAGACCGTAGCACCCTCGCGGCGAGACGGAATCGTTTTCGCCCTGCACGATGGCGGCTACACGGTGCGCGAGATCGAACGGTATACGGGAATCAGCAAGAGTACCGTCTCTCGTATCGTGCGCGCTTATGCGCGGGTGAATGCTCAGGCTGAGGGCTCGGAATAGAAAATGGCCGAACCACTCTTGTCAAGCGATTCGGCCAACAAAATTCTTAAGATTTGGGACAAATACTACTGATTATTTTGTCCCGTGAGCATGCCGTCGAGGGTGCGCCAGGCGAGCTCGGCGCATTTGACGCGGGCGGGCATGTGCGAGATGTCCTGGAGCTGGGCGGCTTCGTCCAGGTCTTCCAGGTCCTCCTCGGAGAGCTGCTCGCCGCGGATCATGGCCAGGAAGAGCTCTGCCAGGCGGTGAGCTTCCTCGACCGTCTCGCCGGTGATGAGGTCGGCCATGATGTCGGCACTGGCCTGGCTGATGGCGCAGCCGTGGCCGGTAAAGGAGGCCTCCTCGATCACGTTGTTCTCGACACGCAGCTGCAAGGTGAGCTCGTCTCCGCAGCTGGGGTTGATGCCGTCGTGCTCGTGCGTGGGGGCATCCATCTCGTACTTGTAGTCGGGATGCGAGTTATGCTCCATAAATGTGGTGGAGGTGTACAGATTACCCATTGAACGTGCTCCAAACGTGATGCAGGCCGGCGATGAACTTGTCGATGTCGGCCTTGTCGTTGTAGAAGGCCACGCTGGCGCGGCAGCAGGCAAGGTTCTCGACGCCCAACCAGGTGAGCAGCGGCTGCGCGCAGTGGTGGCCGGCGCGGATGCAGACGCCGTCCATGTCCATGATGCTCGCGACGTCGTGCGGGTGGATGCCCTTGACGTTAAAGCTCACGACGCCGTGGTGGTTATCCCAATAGATGGAGCCGATGATCTGGACAAAGTCGAGCTGCATGAGTTCGCCCATCAGATAGTGGACGAGTGCCTGCTCGCGGGCCTGGATGTTCTCGTAACCCACCGTGTTGACCAGGTAGTCGAGTGCCGCACCCGTGGCGAAGATGCCGGCGGCGTCCTGCGTACCCGCCTCGAACTTCTCGGGGACAGGAGCCCAGACGGCGTCCTGCTCGGTGACCGAATCGATCATCTCGCCGCCGGTGAGCATGGGCGGCATGGCGTTGAGCAGGTCCATCTTGCCCCACAGCACGCCGATGCCCATGGGGCCCATGGCCTTGTGCGCGCTAAAGGCAAAGAAGTCGGCGCCCAGGTCGGCCACATCGACCGGCATGTGTGGCAGCGACTGCGCACCGTCGACGACCAGGTAGCCGCCGTACTTGTGCACGAGTTTGCCGAGGTTCTTGACCGGGTTCTCGACGCCCAGCACGTTGGAGACTTGTCCCACGGCTAGGATCTTGGTCTTGGGGCCCACCTTGGCAAGAACCTCCTCGGTGGTGAGCTGGCCGGTCTTGGTGGGGTAGAGGTAGACGAGCTTGGCGCCGGTCTCGCGGCAGACCTGCTGCCACGGAATCAGGTTGGAGTGGTGCTCCATGATGGTGATGACGACCTCGTCGCCCGGTTCGAGCACTGTGGGCGCAAAGCTCTTAGCGACCAGGTTGAGCGACTCGCTCGTGTTGCGGGTGAAGACGACCTCGTTGGCCTGTGAGGCGCCGATGAGGTCAGCGATCTGCTGGCGGACCTTCGCGATGGCGTCGGTGGCCTCGACGGACAGCGAGTACAGGCCGCGCAGGGGGTTGGCGTTCATGCGCTGGTAGAAGTCGCGTTCGGCGTCGAGCACACGGGCAGGGCGCTGCGCGGTGGCGGCGCTATCGAGGAAGGCGATCTCGGGGTGCTGCTGGAACAGCGGGAACTGGCCCTTGTAGGGGTTGGTCTCGATGTCCACGGTGGGCCAGCCGCGCGAAGCCTCGTCGCTGGCGTCGAGCTCCATGGGCTCGGGGGCAGTACAGGTGTCGCATTTAACGTGCTCGGTGTCGATCATGCGAGCTCCTCTTCAAAGTTGTCGATCAGGTTGTTTCCCAGGCGGACGACGGCGGCGCGGGTGCGCTCGTCGGTGGCGGAAAGCGCGGCGTCCTCCAGCTTGGCGCGGATGAACAGGTCCTCGGCGGCGTTTTGGTCAAGGCCACGGCAGGCGAGGTAGAACAGCTGCTCGTCGCGGACGTGACCGATGGTGGCGCCGTGGTTGCCGGCGACGTCGTCCTCGTCGCACAGGATGACGGGGACGGTCTTGTTGTCGACGCCCTTGTTGGCCAGCAGCACGGTTTCGCGCTCGGTGCCGGTCGCGCCCTTGCAGCCGTGTACGAGGTCGATGGTGCCGCGGTAGACCTTCTTGGACGTGCCGGTCAGCACGCCGTTGGCGTCGATCTCGCACTCGGTCTTGCGACCGCGGTGGCGCAGCTCGTAGTTAAAGTCGCGCACCTGCTGGCGGGCGCCCAGGTAATCGGTATCGATGGTCACCTTGGCAGTGTCGCCCAGCAGGTCGCCGGCAAGGCCGGTGGCGCTGGCGCCGGCACCCAGGACGGTGTGCTGCACGTTGACGCGCGCGCCCTCGTCCAGGAACAGACCGGTGTCGTCGAGTGCGATCCAGCTGTCGTCGAGTGTCTGCGTGCAGGTCACGTTGACGGTGGCGTACTCGTGGGCGCAGACGCGCAGCACGGAGCCCACGACACCCTCGCCAGCAACGGGGGAGTCCAGGGCGATCTGCAGGTCGAGCGTTGCCTGCGGACGGGCGACGACGTCGATGGCGGCGATGGCCGCGGCGGTATCGACACCGCTCACGCGCACGGTAACCGTGGCGTGCTTGTATGCGGGCACATCGATGACGATGCGCTTGGTAGCGTGCTCGGCCATGTAGGCGTAGGCAGCCTCGCCCATGCCGGTTTCGAAGGCTTCAGCGGGGGAGAGCTCCTCCTCGAGCTTAATGGCGCAGGCCTGGTAGACAGAGGTGGCGGGCACGTCGAGCTCGGTCTCGGGCGTGATGCGGGCGCGGTCGGCGGCATCACCGGGGGCGGAGGCGCGGCGCTCGGGGAAGCGCTCGGCCATGGCGTTCATGGCGGCGTCGAAGGTGTCGGCAGCACCGCGGAACTGCTCGTCCAAGCCCTCGACCTCGACGGCCTCGGCAGGAGCGACGGCAAGCTCGTCCGAAAGCTCAAGCTTGGTCTGGTTCATCTTGAGCCAACCCCAAGTGGCAGCAGGCATCGCATTAACCTGCTCGAGCGTGGTAGCAGCGGTGTTCGTGGTCTGTTTCATTATCCGATCGCTCCTTCCATCTCGAGCTTGATCAGGTTGTTCATCTCGACGGCATACTCCAGCGGCAGCTCCTTGGAGACCGGGTTGGCGAAGCCGTTGACGATCATGGTGCGGGCCTCTTCCTCCGAGATGCCGCGGCTCATCAGGTAGAACACCTTGTCGTCGCCGATGCGGCCGATGGTAGCCTCGTGGCCGATGTCGACGTTCTTGGCGCGGATGTCCATGGCCGGAATAGTGTCGGAGCGGCTCTGGTCGTCGAGCATCAGCGACTGGCAGCTCACGGTTGCCTTGGAACCCTCGGCCTTGGGCGTGGCCACGATGGAGCTGCGGAAGGTCTGGATGCCGCCGCTCTTGGAGATGCCCTTGGTCTCGACGGTCGCCGAGGTCTCGGGCGCGTTGAGCACGACCTTGCAGCCGGTGTCGAGGTTCTGCCCGGCGCCGGCAAAGGTGATGCCGGTAAAGCTCGACCGGGCGCGGCGGCCGTTGAGCACGCTCATGGGGTAGAGGTAGCCCACGTGGCTGCCGAAGGAGCCGCTGATCCACTCGATGTCGCCGTCCTCGTCCACGCGCGCACGCTTGGTGTTGAGGTTGTACATGTTTTTGGACCAGTTCTCGATGGTCGAGTAGCGCAGGTGCGCACGCTTGCCCACAAAGAGCTCGACGGCGCCGGCGTGGAGGTTGGCCACGTTGTACTTGGGCGCGGAGCAACCCTCGATAAAGTGCAGGTCGGCATCGTCCTCGACAATGATGAGCGTGTGCTCAAACTGGCCGGCGCCCTTGGCGTTAAGGCGGAAGTAGCTCTGCAGCGGGAAGTCCAACTTGGTGCCCTTGGGCACGTAGACAAACGAGCCGCCCGACCATACGGCGCCGTGCAAGGCCGCAAACTTGTGGTCGGTGGGCGGGATGAGCGTCATAAACTTCTCGTGGATAAGCGGTTCCCACTGTGGATCGTGCAGGGCTTCTTCAATACCGGAGTAGACGATGCCCATCTTGGACGCCGTGTCCTGCATGTTGTGGTAGACCAGCTCGGAGTCGTACTGCGCGCCGACGCCTGCCAGGTAGCTGCGCTCGGCGTCGGGGATGCCCAAGCGCTCAAAGGTGTTCTTGATGTCGTCGGGCACCGACTCCCAGTCGTGCTTTTGGTCGGTGTTGGGCTTGACGTAGGTGACGATGTTGTCCATGTCCAGGCCCTCGATGGAGGGGCCCCACGTCGGATCCGGGAAGCGGTTGAAGATCTCGAGGGACTTGAGGCGCAGGTCGAGCATCCACTGCGGCTCGTCCTTCTTGGCGCTGATCTCGCGCACGATGTCGGGCGTGATGCCGGCGTCGAGGCGCTCGAATCCCTCCTCGCCATAGGTGAAGTCGTAGAGGCTGCGGTCGATGTCCGCGACCTCGGTGCGGTTCTTGGTCATTGCGTCGCCCCTTTACGCCTGCTGCTCGGCAGCGGCGGCATCGGCCTGGGCGCGCTGTTCGGCGGCCTCGCGCTCGAAGGTCTCAAAGCCGTTCTTGTCGATCCAGGGGATGAGCGAGGCGTCGTCCTCGCGCACGATGTGACCCTTGACCATAACGTGGACGCGGTCGACATCCAGGTGCTCCAGGATGCGCGTGTTGTGCGTGATGATGAGCATGGAGCCGTCGCAGCTCTTGCGGTAGGCGTCCATGCCGTGGCTGACGGTGGAAAGCGCGTCGACGTCCAGGCCCGAGTCGGTCTCGTCGAGGATGGCGAGCTTGGGCTGCAGCAACAGGAGCTGGAGCATCTCGACCTTCTTCTTCTCGCCGCCCGAGAAGCCCACGCCTAGCTCGCGGTTGAGGTAGGCGGTATCCATGTTGAGCTCGGCCGCGAGCTCCTTGACGCGACGACGGAATTCCTTGCCCTTCATCTCCAGGCCGGGGCGGCCGGCGATACTGGCGCGCAAAAAGCTCGACAGTGGCACGCCGGGGATCTCGACCGGGGCCTGGAAGCTCAGGAACAAGCCGGCGCGCGAGCGCTTGTCGGTGGTGAGCTCGGTGATGTCCTGGCCGTCAAAGACGATGCGGCCGTCCTGCACGGTGTAGACGGGGTCGCCCATGACCAGGTGGCCGAGGGTAGACTTGCCGGCGCCGTTGGGTCCCATCAGCACGTGGGTCTCGCCGGCGGCGACGTTGAGGTTTACGTTGTGGAGGATGGTCTTCTCGTCCACGGAGGCGGTCAGACCTTCGATGGAAAGCAGCGGATTTGCGCTCATGCTGTCCCTCTCTGTATATGGTGTACTCATGGGTGTACGAAACCCTAGGAATCTTCTCGGAATAAAGTTACTATGGGTTCGGCTTTAGTCAAGGGAAAACCCGACTAATCCACTCGACTTTTCAAATTCTGGGACAAAATAACCTGTTATGTTTGTCCCACTTACTTAAGATTTGGGACAAACAAACCTGGTTATGTTGTCCCAGATACGATGGGAGGGTAGGTATGCTCATTTCTTCCAAGGGCCGCTATGCCCTCCGACTGATGATCTTTATCGCGGCGCTGGGCGACGCCGAGGGCAAGATCGCCCTGCGCGAGGTCGCCGACCGCGAGCGTATCTCGCAAAAGTATCTGGAGCAGCTGGTCCGTCCACTCATGAAGGCGGGCCTACTTAAGAGCGTGCGCGGCAAGGGCGGCGGCTACATGATGGCCAAGGACCCGGCCGAAGTGCGTGCTGGCGACATCCTGCGCGCTGTCGAGGGCAGCACGGCTCCGGTGGCGTGCGATGGCATCGACAACAGCTGCGCCCGCAGCGATCTGTGCTCAACCGTCAAGTTCTGGCGCGGCCTGGACGACGTGATCGAAAAGTACGTCGACGGCGTGACGTTGGCCGACCTTGCTGCCGTCCCCGAGATCAACTTCGACATTAAGCTGTAGGGCTGCAGATGGTATCTCTCGACAAGGTGTACAAGCAAATTGAGATTTTTGCTCGGGAATGTGACGCCGAGAGGGTTGTGCTGTTTGGTTCTCGTGCCCGCGGTGACAACTTGCCTAAGAGCGATATTGATATTGCTGTAGCAGGTTGCCGGGATTTCGACCGTTTCTCATATCTGATAGAGGAGCGTCTTGATACTCTTTTAGATATAGACGTCGTCAATCTGGATGAGTCCTTATCGCAGCAATTGCTCGATGAAATTGCCAGGGATGGTGTGATTCTGTATGAAAAAATATGAGAACTTTGCCAGCGCCTTGGCGAATCTTGAGGATGCACCCAATCAGGATCTTAGCAATGATTTTGTTCAGAGTGGATTGATTAATAAGTTCAACCTTCAGTTTGAACTGAGCTGGAAGCTCCTTAAACGTCTGCTCGAGTATGAGGGCGCCACGCTTGCTGCATCGGGGTCTCCTCGTGCCATCTTGAAGGAAGCCTACCGATTCTACGACTTTATTGATGAGGCGGCATGGCTAGATATGCTCAGAGACCGCAATACGAACGTCCATATCTATGACAACAAGCTCGCTCAAGATTTGATTCAGCGTATCTTAAACGTCTATATCCCCGCTTTCTGTCAGTTGAGAGACGGGCTGATGGGACGCTACGGCGATCTTCTTCTGGTGCCCGACGACCAGTTTGTTTAATTCCTTTAGATTTCGCGGATTTCGCGGAGGGTTGTTGCCGTTTACCGAGGGGTTGTTGTGCAACAACGGGCGAGCTGCAATACTTACTCTTATCTTTGCAAACTGCACTTTAACTACACCAATGCAGGGAGGATCTTATGCAGCGCAAGCATTCTGCTATTGTCGCGGGCCTGACGCTGGCGCTTTCGTTTGGCGCCGTTTCCGTGCCGGCACCCGCCGCTGCCGAGGAGCCCACGCCGGGCGTTGCCTCGGATGCCACCGATATCGATAAGGGTCTCTACACCCAGCAGTCCTTCTCGGGCGTGCTGAGGTCGGTCCAGGGCGTTTCGTTTGTTAACGTGACTCCCGAGATGAAGTACTTCACCAAATACGAGAGTCACGGCAACTATAACCAGGGCTTTTCGTACGGTGACGGTTATAACGCGCTGGGTTATTACCAGTTCGACCGTCGTTGGTCGCTCATCCCGTTTATGAAGCAGGCCTACAACTACAACCCCGAAAAATACAGCATGCTCAAGGATGCGATTGATCGCGGCAGCGAGATTTCCAACACGAGCAATGCCATGTACGAGAACGGCCAGCTCACCGAGTTGGGCCGTATTGCGCAGGAGGCTTTCCAAGGTGCTTATAACACCGACCCTGTTGAGTTCTCGGCTCTGCAGGATGCGTATGCGTACAACTCGTACTATGCGGTGACCGAGGCGTGGCTCAAGAGCGGCCTGGGCATTGATATTTCGGGCCGTGCCGATTGCGTTAAGGGCATGGTGTGGAGCATCACCAACATGTGCGGCACCGGTGGTTGCAGGGACTTCTTCCGTTGGGCAAACCTTTCTAACAGTATGACTGATCGCGAGTTTGTGACGGCGCTTTCCAACAGTGTGGTCAATAACGTGGCGACCAAGTATTCGAGCCAGCCCCAGTATCATGAGGGCTGGAAGAACCGCTACCGCAACGAGCTGAAGGACTGCTTGGTTTATATCGCCGAGGACGAGGCCGCTGCCGCTGCGACGCCCGTGCAGCCCGAGCCCACGCCGGCGCCCTCGCCGACGCCTGATTCGAATGACGACTCGAGCGACGATGCCAACGATGACAGGATGGATGCGCCCTCGACCGGTGCTGACGGTGATGGCTCTGCTGGTGGCACTACCAACAACGGCTCTACCTCGAACGGCTCCGATTCAAACGGCTCTGCTGCGGGCGATTCGTCTTCAAGCTCTGCCGGCAATACGGACAGCGACGCTTCTGGTTCGACCGGCGCTGGCACCTCTAACTCATCCACCGGCTCGAGCGATTCGTCCGTTGGCACCGGCTCTAACAACGACTCCGGCTCTGACGCAACCCCTGGTTCCGATGCTTCCAAGGATGACTCGAATAAGGCGCCGGACGTTCCCGTTGCTTCGCCGGACAAGAAGCCTTCTTTCTCCGAGCAGCTTGGTTCTACGCTGGGCTCTTCGCTGATGGCTGGCGTCAATAACGGCTCGACCCAGAACAAGGGCAACTCTGATCAGGTTTCCACGGAAAAGATCGAAGCCGCAAAGGGCGACTCCAAGGACAAGGCTTCCGAGAAGACCGAATCCGATAAGGGTTCTAGCTCTGAGGAGAAGAGCGACAAGTCCGAACAGAAGAAGGACGAGGATAAGAAGTCTGAATCTGAGGAGAAAGACAAGAGCAAGGGCAAGACTGAGGACGGAAAGCAGCAGAGCGAGGACAGCGGTAAGGGCAACACCGATGACCAGGTCCAGGAGCAAAATGACTCCAAAACGGTGACCACCACGACCACGACGACTACAACTACCAAGTCTTCGGGCGGCAACATGCCCAAGACGGGCGATCTGATTGTGATGGCGAGCCTTGCTAGTGCAAGCTTGGCCACACTGGGCGCTACGTCTGTCGTAAGCGGTAAGCATAAGCTCGATCAGCAGAAGAAGGCTTCTGGGGAGGACGGCTCGGAGGAGTAATCTTCCAGATCGTTTTCTATAAGAGTTTGGGACGGGGTCCGGTGCGGCGGCATCGGGCCCCTTTTTTGTTGTGCAACGATTTGTTATGCCCCCTCGGGGGTCTGTTGCTACCGCTGCCCGAAACGTTTGCATGTCGATATTGTTGCGCTCTACCCGCTCGCTACAATGGGCATCGTGCTGCGTTAGAAGGAGAGTTTACAGTGTCTGAACAGGTGAATTGTGGTTTTACTCATGCGTTTGGTGCACGGTTGCTCAATCATGCGGATAGCGCAGCTCTACCGGTTGATGTACACGACTTTTCCGATGCAATCAATCGGTGTTTACTCGTCGATAAGACTATGTTTATTGCCGATATATTGGACAGCGAAGCACCTGTTGCGATTTGTTGTCGGCCCAAGGGTTTTGGCAAGAGCATGAATCTATCGATGCTCAAATGCTATTTGGAACGACCTGATCACCGGCGGCCGGATCGAAGCCCGTTCGTCGGCACCCAGATTTGGCAGGCGGACGGTGGTCGCTATCGTGATGAGTACGCGTGTTATCCGGTCATCACGCTCGACTTTTCAACTGCCGCTGCGAGGCGCGACGCTGATGCTGCGGCGGCTATTCGCAGCGCTGTCGCGCACGAGTGCGCCCGATTGCTGCCGCTGCTTGACGCGCCTGATCTGTCAAGACGTGAGATTCGTCTTATCGAGAGGGCGACGCGTGGGGTGGCCAGCGATAAGGAGATCGATGCGGCGCTTGGCGTGCTTATTAAACTGCTTCAGACAGCTTTCGATGAGCGGGTTGTTCTTCTGATAGACGACTACGACGCGGTATGTCCAAAGCGTTTGGACGCTAAGGAAGACGGTAGCGTGGATTCCCTAGAGTCGCTCAGCCGAATGTTGTTCGACACCATTGCCGACGCCGGCGACTCGTTGCGATTGACGTGTCTGATGGGCGAGCGCCCCGGTCCTGCCGAGCTTGCGTTGTCCCAGCGTGGGGTTTCCTATCGATCGGCGACGCCACTGTCGAGTTGGTGTGATCGATGGTTCGGTTTTTCGGACGACGAAGTCCAGGTGCTGTTGGATTGCGTCGGTCGCAACGGCTGTCTGGATGACGCGCGTGAGTGGCTCGAGGGCTATCTGTTTGGTGGTTTTTATTGCTCGAGCCCGGAGCGCGTGGTGGACTACGCACATCGCGGTTGCGTCGCGCCTGTTCGGGCAGATCTGTATGGTTACGCTGACCGTCTGAGCGCATGCGTCGGTGACTGGAATCTCATGCGCCTGTCCGCATTGTTCGATTTGCTTGAGCCGCATGGGTTAATTGAGGCGCCAGTGCATGTGCATGCCGAGGTGGCCGATGTCGCCAAGCCCGAAGATATCTGGACAGCGCTGTATCTGTCTGGATTTCTTACGACGGACATGACGGGGCATTCGGAGGACGGCGCGTGCCTTCGTTTCCTGCGTCTGCCTAACAACGAAGTGCGTCAGGCGCTCCGTCTTGTAATTCTGGAATGGTTTGAGTGCGCCGTTGAGGACGTTGGAGTTATCGACTCGTTCCATGACGGGCTGTGTCGAGGAGACGAGGACACTGTAAAGCAAGCTTTGAGCTGTGCTATCGGCGATCTGGGCATCGATGTGGGCCAATCAGATATGCCGACAGCCTATCATCTGGCGCTTCAGGGGCTCTGCTTTGGACTGCCCGGCTATTGCAATCCCAGCTCCAAGCGAAGTGGCGTCTCGGATCGCTGGGATATCCAGGTGATTCCCACCGGTCGGGTGTTTGACGTGGCCGACACGCTCGGCATGCTCGATGAGCGACCGCTCATTACGGTCAACATGTTGTACGACCCTGGCGTCGATGCCCTGGGCCTGGAACTGTTGGCGGTTCAGGCGCTGCTCGACATAGAGCGCGACGGCATCGATGATATCCGCGTGCCGCGCCCCGCCGTCGGGCGCATGCGTTGGGGCTTTGGCTTTGACGGTCAGCGTGTGTCCGTGGTGTGTCAACGACTGTAGCGGCGGGCGAAAGCCCTTTACTACTCGGCGTCCTTCAGGGGCGGCATGGGCTTCCAGTTGGGATCCTTAACGATCTTGCGGGCGTCCTTCATGCCGCGGCGCAGCGCCGGAATGCCGGTCTTAAAGCATTTGTCGACTGCTGCCAGTCGAATGAACTCCTTGCAGAAGGTCGCGGCATTGCCCAGACGGAACAGCATGGGGTGGTAGTCACCGTAGATCTGCATATAGCGAGCGAGGAAGCCTCGGTTGCGCATGATGTAGTAGCGGTTGGTGTCGCTCGTGGAGTTGAGCTGTCGTTTGCCGGCGATATCCCAGTTGGAGACGGCGCGGGCGCGCTTGAGCACCACGTCGGCAACCACGGCGGCGGGGAAGTGCTGGCTGGCCACGTAGCCGTAGCAGGCATCGTCGCCGTAGATAAAGAAGCGCGCGTCGGGCAGGCCAATCTTGTCGACCACGCGGCGCGAGAACATGCCGCCCTCAAAGCACAGTTGGTTCATGGTGCGGTAGCCCTCGGGCCCCAAGTCCCACTTGGCGATGGGGTTAGGGATGCCGAGCGAAAGGATGAGCTGGTACTGCCAAAAGAAAGCGCCGCCGTCAAAGTCCAGGCGCGAACCCTGGATGACATCGTAGCGGTCGGTCCACTTGGCAAGACGCTCGATGCCTTCGGGGATGACGAGCACGTCGTCGTCCATCACCCAGAACCACTGGGCCCCCAGATCGTAGGCGCATTTAGTGCCGGCGGAGAAGCCGCCCGCACCGCCGCCGTTTTCGAGTTGCGGGGCGTAGATGACACGGTCGGTGCCGCCCTGCGTGTCGGGCTGCTCGGTGTCGATGCCCCACAGGCTGGCCAGGCGCTCGTTGAATGCGGTGCACATGGCCTCGGTCTCGCGCGAATTCTCGTTATCGACAATCACGATGCGCCAGGGCGTTGCCGTGAGCTCGGTCATGGAGTCGAACAGGTTGGCCAGGAGTTCCTGGCGCTTGTACGTGACGACAACGATGGCGAGCTTATCGATGGGAGCGGGAAGGGTTGAAGGCATGGGGCAATATATCCTTTCACGCGCGGCGGGCGAGCGCTGCGCGGAAGCTATCGAATACGTCCTTGGGACTGTTCTATTGTAAAGGCTCACCGCACCTTGTCGGCAAGCTTTGAATAAAACGCAGGAACCTGCCACGGGTGTAGCGGCTTTGGCGTCTGACGGCAGCGTGTCTATTGCCGCTTGAGCTAGCGAGCGATAAGGCTTCTAGCTGCATCGATGATGAGAAGCGCCAGAGCAAAGACGATGCTAATGACGGTACCCGTGACGATACATATAGCTGCCGGGCTGTTTTGGCTGACCAGTATGTTTGCGAGCAGGGTGTTGAAGACGGGACGCCACAGGCTACTGGTGAGCGACTGCATCACATAGAAACCGAGCGTGGCGGTCGATAAGGTGACGATGACACCTGCATTCCGCGGATTGCCTAAGGCCCTGCGTCGGGTAGCCGCAAAGAGCAGGGAGGCTGCAGCGAGGGCAAACGAGATCAACGAGGTCGATTTGTAGGAGAGGACTGCCATCGCCGTGAGGTTGCCGGTGAAGGAGAGTGCTCCTTCCAGGATGGTGGCGAGCGCCAAAATCGCAGCGAGCGACCGCATGCCCAAGGCGCCCGCCCTGTCCGAATCCATGACATCGGTAACGTCGCGGAGCAGACCGCCGATCAAAAACGCGATTACGTACGTGGCAGCGCTCATGAGCTTCTGGAGCCAAGAAAACTCGCCGGCGCTTGTCGTACTCATGGCGGCTATATACCCGTTAACAACAAATGCGAGGATGCCAACGGCGATGACCGTCGACGTGTAGCTCTTCTGGGAGAGTCGACTCTTAGCCAGTCCAAACCATGGCGCCATGAAGACCGTGGCGGCATAGACCCAGATAAACTCAAGGCCTAGCGTGTACCAGTAGTGCGTGCTGAGGGTAACATCGGGAATGGGGGAGACGACCGTGGACCACGAGAGCGCCACGACACAATAAAACGCAGCGGGCATAACAACCTTGCCTAGGCGCTGCGCCGTCCGTTGCATTTGCGACTTCCACGTTGCCCCACCGTCCCAAGCACGCGCGGCTGAGGCGATGAGAAAATAGCCCGAGATCATAAAGAAGACCTCGTTGGCCCAGCAGCCCAGCAGGTTAATAAAACCGAGCACGCCGGAATGGGGGAAGGCGGCAAGCGGCGCGTATTCCGGCAAGCCGACGCAGGTCGCTTGGAAGGTCCACTGAAAGGTGTGAAACACCGCGATGCCGGCGACCGCGACCAAACGCAGCGCTTCGATGGGTATGTTGCGCGCGGCTTTGGGCTGCATGACGTCCTTTCGTATCGGTTTTTCCTCTGCGAGCTCCATAGATTATATAAACGCCGGCTGGCGCGCTGACCCTTTGATACCATGAAACGACAGGTATTTCCTAAGGAGCACATTTGTCTACTAACGCCTCTGGCAGCCCTGTTCTATCGCTGCTTATTCCCATTTACAATGTTCAACGCTACCTGCGCGAGTGTCTCGATTCCGCCCTGGCGCAGACGCTCAAGGATATTGAGATCATCTGCATTAACGACGGGTCGACCGACAACTCGCCGGCGATTATCCGCGAGTATATGGAGCGCGATGGGCGCGTCAAGATGATCGACAAGGCCAACAGCGGCTACGGCGACTCGATGAACCACGGTCTGGAGATGGCGCGTGGCAAGTACGTTGGCATCTTGGAGTCCGATGACTTTATGGCGCCCGACGCACTCGAAAAGCTTGTCTCGGCCGCCGATAGCAATAATGCCGACTTTGCGAAGGCGAACTTTGATTTCTACTGGTCTAAGCCCGAGGAACGCCGTTCGCTGCACGAGATGTTTAGACCTCAGGATTGTGGCAAGCCAGTGCACCCGAGCGATACGACGCAGTTCTTTAAGCAAAAGCCGTCGATTTGGTCGGCCGTGTACCGTCGCGATTTTCTTGAGCGCAACGGCATTAAGTTCCTGCCGACTCCGGGGGCATCCTTTCAGGACACGTCATTCGCCTTTAAGGTGATCGCGTGCGCCGATAAGGCTGTTTACCTGCATGATGCCGTGTTGTCGTATCGCCAGGACAACGAGAATTCCTCGGTCAATTCTTCGGCTAAGGTCTTTTGCGTCAATACCGAGTATGCCGAGATTGAGCGTTGGATTCGAGAGGATTATGCCCGCGACCACGCAAGTGATGACGTCGCGCGCATGCTCAAGTTCAATCAACTCATTAAGTACGATTCGTACATGTGGAACTATGTGCGCCTAGCGCCTAAGTTCTATAAGGAGTTCCTGGTGCAGATGGCTAAGGAATTTCAGGCGGCCTTGGACGCGGGGGAGTTTTCGCTTGACGACCTCAAGCCGTGGAAGCGCGCGAATCTCGCTGCCATTCTCAAAGATCCTGAGGGCTGGGTTGACGAGCATCCGAGTTTTGCGACGGATGGTGCCTTGGGGCGCGCTAAGTATTACGCCTCGGTTGGAGGCCCTGGCGTGGTCGCCGCCTTCCTCATCGAATCGCTGAGGGGGTAGGTCGGCATGGGAGAGGTCTCGTGTCCTAAAGCTACCATTGTCGTCCCCGTTTATAACTCTGTGCGTTCCATTCAGCGATGCCTCGATTCGCTGTTGGCCCAGTCCGAGCGCTCGATTCAGGTTGTCTGCGTCAACGACGGTTCGACCGATGATTCGTTGGACGTGTTGCGCCAGATCGCACAGGCCGACGATCGCGTGCTGGTGATTGACCAGGAAAACGCGGGCGTCTCGTGTGCTCGAAATGCCGGTATCGATGCCGCCGAGGGCGAGACCGTCTTTTTTGTGGACGCCGACGATTACATCGATGTCCAGACGGTCGAGCGCGTGCTGCATGCCATGGAGTCTGAAGATGCCGAGGCCGCCGTTTTTGGCGGCGTCTGTGAGCCTTCCGACGCTGCCCCCAAACGCGTCCATCAACTCATGAGCCCCAAAGCTGGTACCTTCGGCGCCCGTGATTCCCAACTGCTGTTTCATTCGAATGCGCAGCCCTATGCCTGCCGTGCGGCTTTTTCGCGCGAGCTGCTCAATCGCGAAGGCATTCGCTTCGCCCCCGGTTTGGCTTTGGGCGAGGACGCCGTCTTCCAATTTGCGGCTTATGCGCTTGCCCGCAAGACCGTCGTCATGCCGGACAAGTTCTACCACTACGTGATGGAGAGCGAATCGGCGACGCACGAGTTCAACAGTGCCGAGGCTCGTGCCAAAAAGCTTGACGCCCACATGAGGATGCTCGAGGAGGTCTTGGAGGACTGGGCGGCCTACGGTCTTTTGGACCTGTGCCCCGGCGAGCTGATAACTTGGTTTTTAGACCTAATTGTGTTCGACCTGGCGCGCTTGGATGCCGATGACTTCCATCGCGTGGCGGCTCGCGTCAACATGGACCTTACGACGTTTTTGGGAACGGAGTGGACGGATATGCCTGCCAAGGGCGCCGTTTGCCGTGTTGCCCACAAGTTCGTTGCGACGACCTCGGGCGTTTCGATGGCAGACGCCACGCTGTTCTATCTTTCGACTCGCGGTCTCAAAGCCTGCCTGGAGCGCTTTCTCTAATTCCAAGCGCTGCCGCCCGCCGCAACTCGGCTGCTAAAATAACCCTGTTACACGCTATTCAACAGGAGGTTCTCTTGCAGAACTCTGATACCCCTAAAGTTTCGCTGCTTGTCCCCATCTGCAATGTCGAACGCTACCTGCGCGAGTGCCTCGATTCCGCCGTGGCTCAGACGCTCAAGGACATCGAGATCATCTGCATCAATGACGGTTCCACCGATAGCTCGCCGGATATCATTCGCGAGTACATGGAGCGCGACCCCCGTGTAAAGATGATCGACAAAGCCAACAGCGGCTACGGCGACTCGATGAACCGCGGCCTGGAGATGGCGCGCGGCGAGTACGTGGGAATCCTTGAGTCCGACGACTTTATGTTTGAGGATTCGCTCCAAAAGCTGGTCGCCAAAGCCGATGCTGAGCATGCCGATGTGGTAAAGGGCGACTTTTATCTGTATTGGTCCACGCCCAGCGAGCGCCGTGAGCCGTTTGGGATTATCGACGAGCATATGACGGGCGCCGCGTATCGCCCCGTCGATCGCCCAGGCATCTTCTACCGCAAACCTTCCATTTGGTCGGCTATCTATCGGCGCGAGTTCCTCAACGACAATCAGATTCGGTTCCTTCCCACGCCGGGCGCCTCGTATCAGGACGCAGGCTTTAACTTTAAGGTTTGGGCTTGTGCCGAGCGTGCCGCGTTTATTGCGGACCCCATTTTGTGCTATCGCCAGGATAACGAGAAGAGCTCCGTTAATTCGCCCAACAAGGTGTTTTGCGTGTGCGACGAATATGCCGAGATGCAACGTTTTTTGGACGAGCGTCCCGAGCTCAAGGCTCAGCTCCAGGGCATTTTAATGCGCATGAAGGTCGATACGTACCGTTGGAATGACGAGCGCCTGGTCGATGAGCTGCGTGGGCGGTTTTGGGAGAAAGCCTCGTCTGAGCTCAAGGCCGATTGGGATGCCGGTCGTTTTGACCTGTCGCTGTTTGATCCGCGTGGCGAGACCGACTTGCGCCTGATGGTCAAGTCGCCTCGCGCCTATATCGATTCGCGCTTTGGCTTTAAGAAGCCGGGCAAGATCAATACGTTTAAGCATTACTTTAAGATTGGCGGCCTGCCGCTGGTGTGGCGCGTGCTGACGTATCAGCGCACCTACGGCGACAACCCGCACCCTGATGACGTTCCCGCCGCACAGTAGGAGCGAGTGATTATGGCTACCCCCAAGATTTCCGTTGTCGTTCCCATCTACAAAGTGGAGGAGTGCCTGGCCTGGTGCCTGGACTCCCTGCTTGCGCAGGACATGCCCGATTGGGAAGGCGTACTGGTTAACGATGGCTCGCCGGACGGTTCGCGCGATATTGCGGTTGCCTATTGCGAAAAGGACGCGCGCTTTACGCTGGTCGATAAGGAGAACGGCGGCCTGTCGAGTGCACGTAATGCAGGCATCGCTGCGTCCACGGCGCCTATCGTTGCGTTTTTGGATTCCGACGACCGCTTTACGCCCGATGCATGCCGCGTGATCGTCGATGCCTTTGAGCGCCAAGACTGCGACGTTTTGACCTTTGGCGCGAATCCGTATCCGCTGGAGGCGGGGTATCCGTGGCTTAACTATGTGCTGAGCCCGCGCGATGTGTCGTTTGAAGGCTATAGCTCTGACCTGCTGTTTAAGGAAGCATCTCGCCCCTTTGCATGGCGCAGCGCCTGCAAGCGTGAGTTTTTGCTGGGTAACGGGATCGTGTTCGACGAAACCGTTAAGTATGGCGAGGACCAGGTCTTCGATTTTGCCGTGTACGGTCGTTCGCGCAAGACCGCGCTTATCTCGAACAAGCTGTATGACTACCGCGTGGCGCGCAAGGGTTCGCTCATGGACACCATGCGCTACGATGACGAGACGCGCCTGCTGGAACACGTGAAGATTTACTCCGCGGTGCTGGCTGACTGGCAGCGCGACGGTCTCGATGTCCAGCATGCCGAGGACCTGGCGTACTTCCTCTGCGATCTGGTGCTGTACGATGCGCTCAGGTTGCTGGGTTCGGACTGCGGCAAGGTGTTTGCTGCCGTTGCCACGGCGCTTGCCGACTCTGCTGTGGCCAGCGATGCCGCGCTCGCACAATGCGCTCCCTCTGTTGCTGCTATGGTGCGTGCGGCGCTTACCAGCAAGGCCCCCAATGCCCGTGAGTGCAAAAAGCTCATGTTCGATTACGACGTCTTGAGGTTTGGGCGCCTTGGTGCCTGCAAACGCATGGCAGCGAACGCCCTGGGAAAGCGAGAAGTGTAGATGAGTATCAAGCGTTTGGCACTTTGCCGCAGTCAGGGCCGTCTGTTTGTGCTGCTTCGTTTTGCCGGTCAGGATGTCGCCGCGCTTATTGAGCGGGAGGGTTCTCAAGCGTTTACCCATGCGACGACGAGCGGTTCTTGTGTGCCGTCGCTGGTGCTCCCGGTCGATCATGGCCGTGTGTTGGCGCTTTGCCCTTCCGTTTCCGATTACGAGCGCGAGCTCGCCGTCTTGGTGCTTCCCTTTTTGGACGGCTCTACGATTGACGTCGCATTTGCGTCCGATGGCCAAAAGCTTGGCTCCATTCGCCTCGATAGCCGCGTGGCCAAGCTGGAATCCAAGGTTAACTACAAAGCAAAGCCTGCGCTGTGCGCGCTTATCCGCGATGCACAGCGTGGCGAATGCTGCGGTCGCTACGAGATCGATGCCATTCGCTATTTGCCGGCAGACGCCGGCGCGGTGTGGCGCTATGAGGTTGCCTGGGCGGGAGACTCCCAGTGCGCACCTGAGCTCCAGATCTTCGATACGCATATGAATGCCATCGATGTCACCGTGCATGTGTTTGAATCGCAGGTCGATGTGCCGCAGCGCAACGGATGCCGCGTCAATAAAACGTATCTGAGTGTTGAGATGCCTCAGGATATACGAGATTTTGTCGCGATTGTGAGCGACCCCACAGAGCAGATCCAGAGCGGGTTTTGCGCCATGGATGGTCGCCTGTACAACGGCATGGTCGATGACAGTTGGAACCGCATGAAGGACGCGCGTGCAGACGACGCAGCTTATCGACGTTGGTTTGAGCGACATCGCGCAAAGCCGGGCGATTTGGCGTGCCAGCGTGTCGCTTCGGCGGCCTTTGCCTATAGACCGCTCGTGAGCATTGTGGTGCCGTGCTACAAGACTGATCGGGTCTACCTGCGCGAACTGCTGGACTCGGTGCTAGCCCAGAGCTATGACAACTGGGAACTGCTCCTTATGGACGCCTCGCCTGAATGGGATGCGGTGGCCAATCTTGCGGCGGATGCCAATGATGGGCGTATCCGTCGCATCGAGCTTTCCGGCAATGGCGGCATTGCGCTCAACACCAACGCAGGTATCGAGCAAGCGACAGGCGACTACATCGCGTTCTTGGACCACGATGACATCCTGGAACCGGACGCATTATTCCACTATGTTTCTGCGCTGAACAAGGCTGCCGAGGGAGAGCGTCCCCAGGTCCTGTTCTGCGACGAGGACATGTTCCAGAAAACGGGGGAGTGGGGCCAGCCGGTCTTTAAGACGCGACTCAACGTCGACCTGCTCTATAGCCATAACTGCGTGACGCATTTCCTGATGGTGGAGAAGGCGCTCATCGACCGTATTGGCATGTCGCCGGAAGACGTCGCGGGCGTCCAGGATTACGACCTGACGCTCCGCTGCCTTGCAGTCGGCGCGCGCTTTGAGCACGTTGCGCATGTGCTGTATCACTGGCGCGTGCATCCTGGATCGACCGCCAATGGCTCTGCCGATAGCAAGCCGTATGCTATTGAAGCCGGGCGCCTTGCGCTTCAGCGCCACTTTAACGCGCTGGGCATTTGCGGAACGGTCGAGGAGACCGAGACGCCGTTTGTCTACCGCATGCGCTATGCGCTGCCAAAGCCTGCGCCGCTGGTGAGCATTGTGATCCCCACTAAGGATCACGTCGAGACGCTCGACGCCTGCGTGATGTCGATCGCCCAGAAGGCCACGTATGCCAACTACGAGATCGTCTTGGTGGAGAACAACAGCGAAGACCCGGAGACGTTTGCGTATTACGAAACCCTTCTGGAGCGCATAGCGGTTGCATCTGGTGGCAAGGGCACGGCGCGCGTTGAGTGGTGGCCGGGCGAGTTCAATTACTCCCAGATCATCAACTTTGGCGTTGAGCATGCCAAGGGCGACTATCTGCTGCTGTTGAACAACGATACCGAGGTCATAAGCCCCGGCTTTATTGAAGAGATGATGGGCTATCTGATGCGTCCCGATGCGGGCGTGGTGGGCGCCAAACTCTATTTTGCCGATCATCTGGTGCAGCATGCCGGCATTTTGGTTGGCGTGCGCGGCGCACTTGCCCATGCCAACCAGGACTTCTCGGCAAAGCGCGAGGGATACCTTGCCCGTGCTGTACGTCCCGGCAACTTTAGCGCCGTAACGGGCGCCTGCCAGATGGTTCGTCGCGACGTGTTTGAGCGGGTCGGAGGCTACAACGAGGAGTTCGCCGTCGGCTTTAACGACGCAGACTTTTGCCTCCGTGTGCGGGAGGCGGGCTACCGCACCATCTTTACGCCCTATGCCGAGCTGTACCACTACGAGTTCACCTCGCGCGGCAGGGAAGAGGCCAACGAGGAAAAGCTGCGCCGCTGGAAGCGAGAGCAGGCACTGTTCATGCAGCGCTGGCCGGAGTTCTTCCTCGATGGCGATCCGTGGTTGGGGCCAAACCTATCTGCCGAGAGTGAGTATTTCTCGGTCTAAGGCAATGGGTTTAGGAAGTCCTGAACTTTCTTTCGCTATGAGCTTGGAAGAAAGCAATGGTGGACTACTAACTAAGTCATATTACGAAAGCTCGATACTTCCGCGATAAGTTTATACAAGCTTATACAGCTCGATATTATTCGATATAAGTAGATATCGCACTTGCCTTTGCCGGCTTACCCGCCGGCGTTATGGATCTTATTAACGGCAAGGCGCTTACGTTCTTGCGTCGTGCCCTCTCCGAAGATCTGGCGCCTATCAACCAGGTGGAGGTAGCGCTCTCTATGGGCGATAGCTTTGTCGCGACTGGTTTGACCATAGAGGACGATCTTCTGTCGAGAGCCGCTAAGGCCACTAAGGGCTATGCCTATCTGGTGCAACTGGTCGGTTACTCCATTTGGCAACGCGCCAACTTGCATCGTGCCAAAAGTGCCATTGTGAGCGAGGGCGACGTCACCGAAGGCATTGCGCTGGCAGAGGCTCGTTTTCACGATGTTGTTCACGAGCCCGCGATTTCTGGACTTGGACTCAACGATATCAAATACCTTTTGGCCATGTGCGAGGATAAGCAGCAGTCCAAATCATCTGAGATTGCTAAACGCATGGGTAAAAAGACCAATGAGGTCAGCTCTATTAGGGCTAAGCTGCTTCAAAGAGAGGTTATTCAAGCTCCGCAGAGGGGCTACGTGCAGTTTGCCGTGCCGGACCTAGATATCTATCTGCGAGAGAACGCCGCGGAGATTCTCGAGCGGTTCTAAATCGAGGCATGAATAGCCGCCGGTTAACTGCCCTTGTCGACTTGGCTCGCGTCCCCCCAATCTAGTAGACTCTGAACCGTTGCTAGATTGGGGGGATTTTCCATGAAACGCTCCATGAAACGAGTTTCCGGGGCCGTTCGGATGCCGTGGCGCAGCAGGGACTTGAGCTTCTCGGCGAACACCTGCTCTTTCGAGTTCGCAAGCAGGCAGACGCCCTCCTGCCGGTGTGCCACGTCGAACCACAGCTCGTCCTGCTCCATCGCAGCGCTCGCGTGGACCCCCAGGTCGAGCTTCGTGTCGAACGTGCTGCGCCCGTCGCTGACCTTGAGGTTGACGCGCCTGCCCTTGTAGTCCTGCTGCGACAGCTCCTCTATCTCGCCGGCGATGCGGACGGTTACGCCGTCGCCGAGGTTCGAGAGGGCGGACACAAAGGAGCGAATGGAGGCGTCGGTCATCGGGTACCGCACGAAGTCGAGGTCTATGTCCTGGGTTGCGCGGCGCCCGCTCCCCGACAGCGCGCACATCAGGACCCCTCCCTTGACCGTCACTCGGTCGCGCATGCCGGATGCCGCCAGCTTTGAGAGGATCACGTCCTGGCAGACGCGCGCGGTCGCGTTGAGGCAGGAGTAGCCCTCCTCGCGCTCGTAGCGCGCCCTCATCTCGTTCAGGTCCATCAGAATACCTCCTCCATGGCGCGCTCGAGGTGTGCCTCGCCGTGCGGGATTGCCTCCGCGTAGTCCTGCAGCCTGTATATGTCCAGTCGCTCCGACCGCCTGCGGAACGAGGCGACGGCCTCCCGGTAGAGGTCGTAGGGCAGCTTGTTGCGCGAGCGCATGAGCTCGAGGAGCATGCGCTCGGGGTCGTAAGCGGCAAGCTCGGTCCCGTCCACCGAGACGGTCGACCTCCCGACGCCCAGCCATCCCTCCGGGATGAAGTGCTGGCGCACGGCGGCGTCGCGTATCTTGGTCCCACCGCGCTTCGTGGCCAGGTCGATCCGGTCGGGGGGTGCGGTCACGAGCCCGTGGGTGTAGAGCGCGGTCTGCCCGGTCAGGATGCCCCCGGGGTAGCGCTTCGCGATCACGGCGAGGGCGTCCTCGTCCCGGTTGGTCGAGTACATCCCTCGGCCGACGGGGTGGAGCGTCCCTTCCGACACCGCCTTGCGAACGCGGTACTGCTCCCGAGTTCAGCCAGCGCCTCCCGGTAGGTGATCACCATGTCGACCTCCCCTCGAAAGCCATATAAGCCTACATCTGATGACAATTGTAGGCTTATATGGCTTTTCATGGAACGACTCATTGCGGCACCTCCCTCGCCATGACGGTGCCTTACTTTGATGGCCCTTTCCTCGTTTGCATCTGCTATATGAAGGAACGTCGATTCTGGTGCTCGGGCGAAGGCGCTACGCGATGAAATTCTCCACCAGCGTAACCATGGAGTCCTTCTCGCTTGGGTCAGAGAGGGCAATCATGAGCGTCATGGCCGCGAGCGCGTTGCCCTCCACGCGGAGTCTTTCGCCGTTGCGCAGTATCCCGTTCTTGTCGAGGAAGTGAATGAAGAGCGCCGCTGCAGAGCGCTTGTTGCCATCCAAGAATGGATGGTCCTTCACTACGAGGTAGAGAAGGTTGGCGGCCTTTGCTTGAACGGAGGGATATAGGTCTTGGTCGCCAAAGCCCTGATAGAGGGCGCTGATGATTCCGGCGAACTGGTTGTCCCGCTCTCGTCCGAACAGGGTGGACGACGAGTAGAACGGTAGGCTGCGGACGACTTCGAGGGCTTCGGTGTAACCGAGCTCCCAGTTGGGCTCGTTGCCCTGGGGCGCCTTCATCCTTCCCGTGTCGTATTCATCGAGCAGAGTCAGGCTCGGAAGGTACTTCTGTAGAATTTCTGCCGCACCGGAGAGTTCCGGAGTACTCGACCTCTCGAGGACCTTGAAGACCGTTCCGAGCGCCTCGAGTCTCTTTTGGTTGATGGAGTATCCCTGGAGTAGATGCTGCTTGAGCACGCCATTTGCCCACCGGCGGAAGTACACGCCCTGCCGAGACTTCACGCGGTAGCCAACCGAGATGATCATGTCGAGGTTGTAGTGCTCGACCTGACGTTTGACCGTTCTTGTTCCCTCTAAGCGAACTATTTCAAAAAATGAAATAGTTCGAATTCCGGCAAGCTCTTCCTTTGCTGCGGAATGAATGTGCTTGGAGATAGTCGGCACTCCGCGCCCGAACAACGTCGCCATCTGCTGCTGGGTTAGCCAGACCGTATCGCCGTCGACGCGCACGTCAAGGTGGACTGCGTGGTCGGGGTCCTCGTACAAAGCGATCTGCTGGCTTGCGTTGGAATTGTCCATGATGTATGCCCCTTCGGTTTAGTCGACATGCTATGATCCGCACGCCGGAGGACGAGTGGTTTCAACATGCCGGTATTGCGTAGCTTCAACCGGCATCCCGCCGGTCAGTCGGCGTCGCGTGCGCCGGCTAAGCCAGGGTCGGGGCAGCGGGGATCCGCGGCGCCGGCGCTTCGTACCATTGGGGGCCTCCGAAGCGACTTTCACTCTGTCTTATTCTGGTAGATACAGTGTACCACGAAACGCGAACATGCGTACGTATTTCTGTTTAAATTTTAGCTGGACGCGGCGGTGTGTCGTCCTCTGCCTTGTTCTCCGAAGCCAGCTGTATTCCGGGCCGCGGTTCTACAAGGCAGGGGGTAGTCAGATGGATAGGATTATCCTTCTCCTACTTCTCTTGACCTTCCTGGTCATCCTGAGCAAGTAATGGGCTTTAGTGGGTGCCAAGCTCTACTTTGCTGGCCATCTGGTTCAGCTAGCTGGCATTGTGGTCGGCGTGCGCGGCGCCCTTGCCCATGCCAACTGGGACTTTTCGGCAAAGCGCGAGGGATATCTTGCCCGTGCCGTGCACCCGGGCAACTTCAGCGCCGTTACGGGCGCCTGCCAGATGGTCCGTCGCGACGTTTATGAACGGGTTGAAGGCTGCGACGAGAAGTTTGCCGTCGGTTTTAACGATGCGGATTTTTGCCTGCGCGTATGGGGGCTACCGCACCATCTTTACACCTTATGCTGAGCTGCACCACTACGAGTTCACTTCGCGCAGCAGGGAAGAGGCCAGCGAGGAAAAGCTGCGCCGTTGGAAGCGCGAGCAGGCACTGTTTATGCAGCACTGGCTGGAGTTCTTCTTGACGGGTGATCCGTGGCTGGGGCCGAACCTTAGCAGCGAGTGCGTGTATGGTGCGCTGAAAATTACTGTGCTTGTTCTGGCTTGTTGCTAGGCGTAGCGCGCGTCCCGCCGGTTGAGAAGCTCGCAGTAGTTCGACACCGCCTCTACCTGCGGCGCCTGCTCCTGCGGCTCCTCCGGCTGCCCTTGCTGCCCTGCGGCTTACCATCCTACTCACCCACGTATGACTCCCGTGCCCCGAGCGGGCAAAAGGAAATGCCCACAACGTCTCCGTTGCGGGCATTCTCCGGGCCGGCCACAAATAGCTTTATCGAATCCGATTGCTCTTCATCATCCGGATCGTTGGCGTCTCGTCGGCAAAGTCATCGTCTATCTGTAGTTCAAGGGGCACCGTAATGGAGCTTCCCAGCGCGGTCGCGGTTCCCGGGGCGAATGCGGGAAGGCGCATGACCTGGCCATTTGATATGGAAGGGATATTGCGGCGAACGTAATCGAGGTCGTAAGAGTTCTGAATGCGGTGGATTATGAAGGTTCCCGTCTGAGAGAGCACGACGCGGGAAAGCTCACTGGGGATTTGGCTGATGGCGGTAAGGTAAATGCCAAACTTACGGCCCTCCCGTGCAATTCGATTGAACACTGAGTCGTCTGTCAGGTCTGCATCCCTGATATAGCGATGCGCCTCGTCAAAAATGAGATAGATGGGTGTCGAGGAGCCTCTTCCTGCATCTAGGCTAGCCTGAAAGAGGGTGCGCGCAACGTAGTGGGAAAACAACTTCAATCCTGACTCGTCGATTATCTGAGATACGTCTAGCACAAGAATGCCATGCCCCTTGTTTAAGAGGGCAGCAATTGACTCGCCCCGCTCAAGTGAGAAGAGGTCTTGCGAATACCTTTCCCTAAGGTTTCTAAGCTGAGTAACCAGCCCCTCTGAATACGACCTTATCTGACGGTTGCCCCGCACTTCTTCTTCGTCGAACACGAAGTCAAGCGCATCAACGACGTCAGAGATTGAGACCTCGCTTTTAGGTTTTTCGTACTCACATAAGATGCGTTCGATATTGGGAAGTCCATCGGACATGTATTCGTCCTCGATGAACTCCTTCAAAAGGGACTCAAGCCCTTCGACGACATCTTTCGATATGTTTCCGTATTCCAGGTTGAAAGACACTAACAGGTTATGAGCGGTCTGAGGGCGAGAGAAAGGTCCGGACTCGCGTTCGAGAATCTTGTTAAGTTCTCCCTCAATCGGCTGGTAATACTTTGAGACCTGAAACTTCCTCGCTGCGTGGCTATCGATGCTCGTGTCCCGAATTGCGGTATATGCAAAGGCAGCAAATAGCCTCTTCTTGCCCTCCTCGTTGAGGTGGGAGTATCTCACGGCCCTCTCAAGCAGAGGTTTCTGGATGCGTCGCGAGGGGTCGAGAATAGCTGACCAGTCATCCATCGACAACTCTCCGGGCGCGAGGTGGTACTCATCAGCGCCGATTCGTCTCGTGCAGCCGTAACCGCCGCGCGTGAGAAAGTCATAATCGCCGTGCAGATCGAAGACGAAGAATCGGGGTTCTGCATCGAGCGCGTCCTCGGCATCTAAGAGCGATGCCGCCCTATCAAGCAGGAGCCGCGCGGTTGAGGACTTTCCCGAGCCGGTATTACCGAGAATAGCGAGATGACCAGAGAACAGGGAATCGATATCAAAAGTGGGTCTTACTGAATCGTACCCAGCGAGGGACCCAATCTCGACTCCTTCCCGCACGCAAAAGACCCTCTTGAGGATTGATTCATCGCAGGCATAGACATTGGAGCCGACCATGGGGAGGTCTACTACGCCGGGCACGTAGGAAGATCCTTCAATCTCTCCAATGGGGACGGCGGTGAAGATATAGCTCGTGCTAAACCTCGACGAAGGCTGGTCGGAATACGGCCTCTCGGCCTCTTCTACGGAAGTCACGCGAAAAATGATCTTTGTCAAGATAGAGATATAGGAAAAGAGATATTGATTGAGCCCGTTTAGATGCCTTGGCTCGCCATCGAGCATCCGGTCTGAAAAGTCGGAACGTGATGCGCGTAGTCTTATCTTCTCCTGATCCATATAGCAGATGGTGCCGATGAGCCAACCCGGATTGGGAACCTCATTAGTCATTCTTGTCACCAAGCCCCAAAGATCCAGATGCCACATCGTCTCCGAAGGTGATCTCGGGCCCGATAAAGTCAGCAAATTCCGAGAAGTATAGCGGGCGCTTGCGGTCCAGTTCCCTTTCACTTGGATATACGAAATAGGTGTTCGCGCCACCTGCCTTATCGTAGAACACACGTGTAGGGGAACCGACATCTGCTTCTGCCGGGTTGCCGATAAAGGCGAGGAGCGTGAAATCGGGCCTCGCAAGAGCCTGGCTGATAAGGTTTGATATGTGAGAGTCCGCGAAGCTGAATCCACAAGTCAGAAGGACTGTGTTGGGGACGGCGAGGGCATTTACGAACTCGCGGAACATATCGCTATAGGGGGAGCCCTGGGTCAAGGCGTATTTGGAAGTCATCGGGGCGATAAGTTGTCTGTCGCCTTGGTACTCGTCGGTGATGTCGGGAAACCTGGGGACCCTTACGACGTTTCCGTCATAAATCCTCCAGTTGATGGACCCGTGCATCTTGTAAAGGCGAAAGAAGGGGTTCACCGGTTCGTAGTGATCCCTGAATCTCTCGTCGAGGTCAATCGGCCTGCGATGGTATTCCCGCGGGTTGAATGTGGGTATCAGCCCGTTCGAGAACCCGTCCACATAGGCGTAGCCGCTCGATTCAAGGGCCATCTCATGAAATAGGTCGTAGTTTGTTGTGAAGAGATTAACGACGTCGAAGGCAGCTTGACCACCGCGCGCAAGGATCTGTCGCGATACGCCAAGTCCCTGAACAAACTTACGATAGCTATCAAGGACGTCGGAGTGCTCCGCGCTGTATTTGATGTCGACGGACTCGAGAAAGGCCTTGCGAACTGCATCGGAAACCCTCTTGTCGTCATCGGCGCTATCTAGAGAGCCCTCGATGCGCTGACTCAGCCACGAGAGGAGGTTCTCTATGTTCGAGTACTTCGCAGGGTCTTCGTTATCTCGACAGGCAATTTTAGTTATCCGACTTTCCAGAAGGATAGATAGATCGGGATCGTTGAGCTTGAGGTCCGCTCGCAAGTTCCTGAAGGTTTCACCCATCAGGGGAATGGCCGGAGTAGATGCGCCAGAGCCGATAAGCGTGGCTAGGTTAATCGACCTGGAAAGAATGCCTTGAACAAAATGTCTGGCTTCTACCGCGTTTACCTCACGCCTTGTTGCACCCCTCTGCAAGGTAAAAAGGGGTTTGGAGGATTCTTTCTGCATATCGGAGGACACGTTGCCCGGTATGTTTATTGCGTTGTCAGACATGCATGCTCCCAATAAACTCAAGAACTCCTGCTCGAACGCGCCCGGGAACTGAAACATCCGCTCCTTGCCCCCGATGCTCACGTAGATCGAGCCGCCGTCTATCCTCGTCACGGTGCCGGCGCCCCATGCCTTGTGGCGCACCTTGCACCCGGCTCCCAGTGCGTTCAACTGGGCCTTGTTCGACGCCGGCCGCGCCGCTGTCGGCCGCGGTTTTCGGCTTCTCTGCGCCAGCCTTTCTCGCCGCGACGGCACCGTGTATGCAGTCGGTCGCGCTCTTGCGGTAGCGCGAGGCCACCACGGAAAGCTTGCGTCGCAGCACCTCAGCGAGGAAGTTGCCGTTGTCGTACGGCGGCTCCAGGAACCGGGAGTCGATGCGCTCCGTCTCGGATTTCACCATGTCAAGCATGGCGTTCACCTCGCACTCGTTGGTGAAGACCTCGCCAACGTCCTGAACGCGCTCCTTTGATTTACCCTGTACAGCCAAAAAACACCCCTTAGCCCATGCCGGCGGATCAGAAAACCGCAGCATAAAACACTAGTGAACAATTCTAACAGAAGGTGCGGACGCAATATTGCATCTGTTCCCAAGCGGAGCCTTTGCAGCAACCGCCACGGGACGCAGGCCAACCGTTCATTATTATGCCCCCCAGCGGAGCAACCACTGCCACGTGCTCGCCCGTCGGGGGCCGCCCGCGCCGAACTTGCGTTCGCTCCGGGTGCCGAGCTGGGTCGGTCGCGCCGCGGGCCGCCCATGCGCGTGGAATGGCCTCGTAGCCGAGTCCCAGGTACGCGAGCACCGGTGTCGCCGCCGCGCCCGCGATGCCCAGCCAGAACGCCAGCGGCTTCGTGCGGACCCTCCAGTTGATGCCCATAGGTCTTCTCCTTCCATGGGCAATTCAAAGGGGCTGGTCGCCTGCGCGCCGCGGAGGAGGCGCAGGTACAGCCCGTACGTGGGCGAGGTCTACGTGGCGCCTGGGAACACCTGCCTGGACGAGAGGGGCAGGCACCGCTTCGCGGCCAGCCAAACGGGCTGTGGGTCACAGGCATCACGGAATTCCGCATCCCCGCCGGCAAGTGCACCTCTCGCCGGCGATCAATTGCTTCAACGGAATGCCCGTCGGCTGGTCCATCGGCACGCCCCCGAACGCGGTGCTTGCCAACTCATCGCTCCTGCGGGCCTGCTCGCAGCTTGCGTATGGTGAGCACCACTGGGTGCACTCCGACCGCGGCAGCCATTACCGGTGGCCCGGTTGGATCGCCATCTGCGATGGGCACGGCATCGTGCGCTCGATGACGAGGAAGGGGTGCTCACCCGACAATTCAAGGGCGGAGGGCTTCTTCGGCAGGCTGAAGGTGGAGTCCTTCCACGGAAGGGGCTGGGACGATGCTGGCATGGGGGAGTTCATGGAGATGCCGGACGCCTATCTGTTCTGGTACCGCGACAAGCGCCGCAAGAGCGACCTGGGCTATATGAGCCCGATGCAGTTCCGAAGAAGCCTAGGTCCTGTAGCGTAGGAACACAGTCCGGGGTTTCCACTGCAGTCCCCGGTGTTCAGTTTAGCCTTGACAGAAGCAGTCCACCTGGAGCGCAACGTCGCGGAGTGGTGCCGCCACAAGCGCGTCGGGGGCGCCACCGTTGCCGCGCTGAAGGCCGCCTTCATGGACAAGCTCGGTAAGGTCGCGTAGGATATCGGCCGACAACGGCCCTGGAGGGGCTTACACCACTTTTCGTGACACAACTTGCCCTCCAGGTGTAATTGGCTAAATTGTTGGTATGCGGGATACGTTAGCGACTCATAAAAGTTGCACGGTTGATGGGGGAGAGTTTGGGACGTTCAAAAGGGCGCAATTCAAAGGTTGAGCTTCTGCGCATCATCTCGATGTGGTTCATAGTGGCTCATCATTTCGTGATTCATAATGCTGAGCCTATTTCCGTTTTCCCCGGGACCGTTGCACGCATGGTACTGCACGGCGTGTTGTACCCTTCGGGGCGTATTGCCGTTGCCGTGTTTTTTATCATTACGGTGTGGTATCTGGCCGACGCGCAACTGACACTTAAGGGTCAGCTGCGAAGGGCTTGGACCCTGCTGGGGCAGATGCTCTTTTACAGTGTGCCGCTCGTCCTGTACTTTGGCGTGTTTAATGCGGGGGATGGGCTGCAAGCTGGAGAGCTGATGGCTGCCGTCTTTGCTCCGCTCGCCTCGCTGTGGTGGTTTCCTACGGTGTATATTCTGCTGATTCTTGTGGCACCCTATCTGTTCGACGGGTTGCGTGCGTTGACGAGCCGGCGGCTGGGCGAGCTCTGTATGCTACTGGTCGTGCTATATGGGGTCTTGCCCGTTGTGCCGTATTCGACAATTGGTGGCTTTGTTTCCTCCCTGACGGGTCAGACGGTCGTGATCGCGTGCGTGACATGTTGGTTTAAGTGGCATTATTGCGGTGGGGCGGGTCCGAGGGTTTTGGTGCTGCCCGTTCTTTCGTACGTTGCTGTGTACGTTTGCTACTTTGTGGCTCAAAAGGACGTGCTCCTTTTGAGCGCTTTCGCTTCCAGCGTGTACGGATCGGTGGTGACTAATCCTGGAAGCCTCTTGTCGCTTGCGATCGTACTTCCGGTGTGCTTGTTTGTCTTTAATGCTCAACCTGCGCATTGGCCTGCTGTCAATTACTTGGCCACGTTGTCGTTTGGCGTGTACCTTGCCACGGACAGCGCGTACATGCAGGAGCTGCTGTGGAAGAACTTGCTTGTGTTCTCCCACTGCCACCCAGCGTGGGGGCTGCTGTCCGTAATGCTTGTAGTGACCGGCGTGTATGTTGTCGCGTCCTGCGTCGAGGCGATTCGACAGGTTCTGTATCGGGCGTTGTTCAAGCATCCGGGTAGGGTGTTTGATGCTTTGTGGGACAAGATTGCAGGGGTTTCCTTGTCAAGGTAGGCCATTGTTGGGTCAAGTCCTAAGCGGTGTGTTAATTCGTAATCGCGATTCTCCTACGCTGCCTTCCTCAGCTTGGTTCCGATAATGGGGCAAGGGTGAAATTGGGTTAACAGTAGGTCAAGTAATTCAGTTAGAATTATTCGAGCTCTTTTGTTTTGGTTATAGTTTAGCTTTTAGATTTACGTTAATTTGTTGGGAGTGCATATATGAAAAAGGTTCGTTGCGCAGTTGCTAATTTGGTTACCGCTGTTCTGGTTTCCTCTTCATTTCTTGCTCCCGTTTCGTCGGCCTATGCACTTGAGTCTTCCTCGCTCTCAAATAATGAAGCCGAGACCTCTAGTTCCTCTAATGAAGCCGAGACCTCTAGCTCCTCTTCATTTTCGGATTTCGTTTCCGAGCCTACTGAGAAGACCGCCGAAGCCGACTCTTGTAATTCGGAAGTCGAATCGGCCGCTCAGCCGGCCCAATCTCCCGATTCCTCTTCTGTCGATGCCTCTTTCCAATACTTGTACATTGCGCAGCCCTCTCTTTCTTTGGGTGCTATGCAAGAGGCGGCGTTCGCAACTGCATCTGATTCTGATGTTTTGACCTCTGCGTCCCTATCATTCGTCAGCAATTTTGGCGAAGAGCGCTCCGTTGAAGCTTCGGCTTTCTCTGGGAATGCTGCGGGCTTTACATTCGGACAAGATTTGTTGGTAGCGCGGTATTTTTTAACCGGTATTACGTATCAGGTGAAGGATTCGAACGCAGTCTATTCAGTGGACCTCTCGTCTGAGGATTACAGCTTTGACGTAGTCAGTTCGTCTTCTTCATCTGATCGCGTTGACAATTCCGATGATATGTCGGTCTACTATGCCGATGAGAACGGCAATCCTGTCGAGGCTTTCTCTATTGAAGAGGCGCTTTCCGGTTCTGAAGATGATGACGGCATTGCGGCTTATAGCATCGATTCCCGTTCAGCTCGTAAAAACGTTCGTGTGATTGCACTTGATGCCGGTCACGGTGGATCCGATTCTGGCGCTCAGGGCAATGGGAAGAGCGAAGCCGACTTAACTTGGAAGATTGTTAGCGCGTGTAAGACCAAGCTTGAGAATTACGGATTTAAGGTAATTCTCGCTCGTGAGCAGTCGGGCAGTTACGGAAGCAACGACTTCCTTTACCGCGTTCAGCGTTGCGTCAAACAGGGCGCTCAGGCCTATATCAGTTTCCATATCAATTCGGGTTCGTCCGCAGCTCATGGTGCCGAGGTATATTCGCCTACCGTGAACGGGGCTGACTATACCCAGGTTTCGTACGAACTGGCCCAGAAGGTTCAGAACAATCTTGTTGCTCTCGGACTTACAAACCGTGGTGTCTTTCAGATGCAGGTAGGCGACGAATTCGCCGTTATTCGTTGTGCTCGTGAAGCTGGAATCCCCGGTATTTTGATTGAACACGGATTTATCTCCAATTGGGGCGATGCGAACAAGTACTTTAGTGATGCCGGGTGCAAACGTCTTGGAGAAGCTGATGCGGATGCCATCATCGCGCAGTTCCCCAAATCCTCTTGGCTTGATTATTCGTCTGTTTTCGATGCCGACTACTATCTCAATAAGTATCCAGATGTTAACGAATGGGCAAACGGAAGCAAAGATAAGGCCCTGGATCACTTCATCAACTACGGCATGTCGGAGGGCCGCCGCGGCTCCGAGGCGTTCGACGTGCAGAGCTACTACAATGAGTACCCCGATCTCCGCGCCGCCTTTGGCACCGACCTCGCCAGCTACTACTCGCACTACCTTATGTACGGCAAGAAGGAGGGGCGCCACGCCACCGGCTGCTCGAAGCTCAAGGGCGCCGCAACCAAGGCAGGCGGCGTGGACTACGCTCCCGTCTACGACCCCGAGTTCTACCTCTCCCGCAACGGCGACGTCGAGAAGGCCTTCACTAAGTCGACCTACGGCGGCGTGACTGTGGTCGACGACTCAGCCGTCCTGGATCACTTCATCAACTACGGCATGTCGGAGGGCCGCCGCGGCTCCGAGGCGTTCGACGTTTATAGTTATAAAACGAGATATCTCGATCTTAGGAAGGCTTACGGAAGTAATTTAAAAGGGTATTATCTCCACTATCTCGAATATGGGATGAAAGAGCATCGTAATGGTTCGAGCATGACTGGATTTGAGGGCTATATAATGTCCCCGCCTTTCACTTCTTACGAGGATGCTGCCGCTCATTACAGCAGGACTGTTGGGAGGCAAACTTATCCAACAAGCGTGTATAAAAGCAAAGGCAGCGCATCTATTGATGAGTTTTGTAAGATTCTTTACGAAGAAGCCTCATTTGAGGGAGTATGTCCTGAAGTTTTATATGCTCAAGTCATGAAAGAGACGGGCTATTTAAGATTTGGAAATTTGGTCCAGGCAAATCAGTGCAATTTTGGAGGCGTTGGAGCCACCGGCCCTGGAAATCCCGGATATACTTTTTCTTCCGTTAGAGAAGGGCTTAGAGTTCAAGCGCAGCATTTAAAAGCGTACGCAACAACTGAACCTTTGAATAATCCGTGTATTGACCCACGCTTTAATCTTGTTTCCCGTGGGTGTGCTCCCAAGACAACCGACCTAAATGGACGTTGGGCCGTTCCCGGTAAAGGTTACGGCGAAGGCTTAAATGCAATTGTCCTTGACGTTTTGTGCATGTAATGGGTCTACTTGAGTAATCGTCTTTCTCTGTACCACCTGTAGCGCGCTTGAGTACCGCTCACATCTGCGCCCGCGACCCACCGGCTCGCCGCCTATACGCTCGAGACGCCATACCGGTAGTCGAGAGAAAGGAACGGATCTTGGCGAGAAGGATGCCGGCGAGGGTGGTGCTCAGGCTGACGTCGTCGAACCTGTCGCTCAACGTGATCGCCGCCGCGCTGCACGCGTCGAAGGTCAGCGTCTCCGATGCGCTCAGGGCCGCAGCCGAGCGCGACGTCGCCTGGAAGGAAATGGAACGGATGAGCGCCGGGGAGGTTTACGCCCGCCTGTCCCCGGACCGCGTCCCAATCCGGGGCCGGTATACCCGGACCCGGATTGGGACGCGGTCCACGCCGAGCTCGCTAAGGTTGGCGCCACGTTCAGGTTCCTGCACGGCGAGTACCGCGAGGATGCGCCGCTCGGGGCGAGGCGGCCATGTCCTACGGCCGCTTTTGCAAGCGGTACAGGCAGTTCACGGTCAGTGGGAAGGTTGTGAGCAGGGTCGGCCGCAAGGCGGGCAGGAACGTGGAGGTCGACTGGTCCTATCCGACCATGCCCCTCGTCGACCAAGAGAGTATCTGGGTAACGGTTTTACGAGTAATCCCGTGACCGTCAGGTAGCAAAAGGACGGAGCATGAGCTCCGTCCTTTTGTTTGTAGGGCGGTCTGCTACCATAAACTATATCTTTTGCTAAGAGATTGGGAGCTCTTATGCCAAGATTCAAGCTCGTTCTGGCTTTTCTAGAGCGAGATAGAGATGACGAGAGAGTAAGAAAGAATCAATGGCTGAAGCGCTGAGAATAGCAATCTTTTCCGCTCAATATCTGCCCCACATTGGCGGTGTTGAGTCCTATACCAGAAACCTCGCAGTTACGCTCATTGGCATGGGCCATAAGCCGGTCGTGGTCACGTGTAATTGCGATTCGCTGCCGTCTCGAGAGGTAACAGACGATGGTATTGAGGTTGTAAGGCTGCCGTGTTTTCCAT
Source organism: uncultured Collinsella sp. (assembly GCA_902497075.1). Classification (GTDB taxonomy): domain Bacteria; phylum Actinomycetota; class Coriobacteriia; order Coriobacteriales; family Coriobacteriaceae; genus Collinsella. Next base: position 61,168 of record CABVDG010000006.1, on the reverse strand, counting down.
TGCTTGGTGGCAGGTTCCCTGTCTCGCGTTTTGGAAGAGCTTATCGGAGCATGCTGAGGGCTCTTGATGGCGAGCACTTCGATGGCGTCCTAGTTAATACGAGGTTTTATCCCCATTCAATCTGTGGGCTTCGGTTCGCCAGGCGCCAGCATCTTACCCCCATCGTTCTTGACCATGGGTCACAGTATCTTACATTCGGAAACGCAGTGTTGGATGTGTTCGTTCGTGCCTATGAACACATAATTACTTCGATTGCCAAGCGGTTTCATCCAGTGTTTTGCGGTGTTTCTAAGAAAAGCCTGGATTGGCTTCGACAATTTGGTATTTCTGGCATTGATATCCTGCCTAACGCGATTGACGTTGATGCTTATTGCTCCAATGCCTCACACCGAGATTTTCGTGCCGAATTGGGCGTCGGGACGGATTTGGTTCTTGCCTGTTTTGTTGGAAGGTTGATTCCTGAGAAGGGTATCGACTCCCTTCTTGCGGCTATGAAGCAACTGAATGAAACGCCCGTAAAGCTGGTGGTTGCGGGTGATGGTCCTCTGCGTGAGTTGATGGAATCTGCTCCTGAGAATGTCTCCTATGTTGGTCCTTTGCGTCCGGCGGATGTGTCGTCTTTGCTTCAGGCTGCAGACGTACTTTGCCTTCCTACGAGATCAGAGGGTTTTTGTACGACCCTTCTCGAGTCTTCGGCGTGCGGCACCCCGGCAATCATTCCCTTGGTGGGCGGAGTTGACGAAGTATTTGGCGAGGCAGATTGCGGGTTTTTGTTGGATGGCTGTGCTCCTGACCAAATTGCCGAAGCAATACGAGCGGCGTGTGCGTCGAAAGCGGAGACGCGGCGAAAGGGACGGCTGGCCCAGAGTAGAGTTCGAGAGTATTGTACGTGGGGCAATACTGCAGAGAGGCTCGTTGAACTTCTTGGTGCGTAGCAATTACGTTGGTGTTGCTTTTCCGTTGACTGAGGTTTGCCACGGTTTTGTTTCCTCGTTCGGATATTGTTTTCTTCAGAAGTAGGAGAATGAGTAGGTATAGTTATGCACGATATTCTTATTGTGACCTCAAGGAATGTTGTCACCTCGGGCGGCGAGTTTAGCCTGATTAAAAATAGAGCAGATGCGTTAAAGAATGGGTGGGGCATTGAGTCTGATATTGCGGCTCTTTGCAATGTTCGTTTGGGTGTTTCCGAGGGTGGTGAAGCTTTTGGTCCCGGCGTTTATGTTCGGCGGGATTTTATGAATCCTATGCAGCTGCTGTCGGGATATGAAGAGCTAATTACCACTGCGGAAAAAATGGTTTTGAGTGGCTCCTACAAGGCGATCATCCTCTCTGGCGTGGGGTTGTTTCGTTATGTCGACCGGATGAAGCGCGCCGCCGAGGCGTCGGGAGCTTTTGTATGTGCTGATGTTCATGGTTATTACGGCGACGGCTCCCTTCTTGCACGCGACGAGCCCCTCTTCCTCGGGTCATTTCACCGTGCCGCCGCCCTTGTTGAGAGATACGAGCAGCGCAAATATTTGCGTAAGTTCGACCGTATCTTTTGTGTTTCTCGAGCGTATCGCAGTTTTCTTTGTCGAGAGTGCGGCTGCAAAGAGGGTCAGTTCTACATTGTTCCGTGTGCGACGGGGGCGACGCCAAGCTTTGGTCGTGCGGAGGAGCTTAAGTATCGAGAGGATTATAGGAGGAAGTACGGCGTAGAAGATGACGAGTGGCTGCTCGTTTACTCAGGCGGAGCTTCGTCGTGGCAATGCCTTCCGCAAACTGCTGAGTTGTATCGCGAAATACTGAAGAGGCGCGGGGCAAAGCTTCTTGTTTTGTCTGGTGACGTTGCTTCTGCACGCGCCGCAATCGGTGATTGTGACGGCATTGAATTCGATAGCTTCAAGCCATCTGAACTCCCTAGCGTGTTCTGTGCTGCGGACTTCTTCGTGATGTTGAGAGAGGACGTTCCAACGAACCACTTTGCTTACCCTAACAAGTTCTTGGAATACGTTGCGGCGCACAGGCCGGTAATCACTACTCCTTACGTTTACGACATTGCCGAAGAGATCGATAGACATGGTGTTGGGCTTCTGTATAACGGGGATGTGGATGATCTCGTTTTGAAAATGGACAATGCGGTATGCAACAGGGATTCATGTGATCGCCTGGTGCAAGAGGTTTCTTTTGCAAATTCCCTCATCCCGCTTGCCAGGGATCTGGGGAGCGTTGGGTCCAGTTGCTAAAGTGAGCGGGTTGTCTATGCTTATAACGGTTTTTACTCCGACTTATAATCGCGCATATATCCTTCCTAAGCTATTCGAAAGTCTGAAAAGGCAATCTTTTCGAGATTTCGAATGGATAATTGTTGATGATGGAAGCACGGATGACACGCGAAAGCTCGTCGAGGCGATGCGGCAAGATTGTCAGGTGAAATTTCCTATCCGCTATTTTTTTCAGCTCAATAGCGGAAAGCACGTTGCATGGAATAAGGGTCTTGATGAGGCTGAGGGAGCCTTGTTTTTCCCGGTGGACAGCGACGATTATCTAACCGATGATGCCTTGGAGCGTATTGGGGAGAACTGTGAAACCGTTATGTCTAACGAGCGCTTGATGGCCTTGTCGGGAGTTCGTATTTTTCCGGGCAACAAGCTTACGGGAGGAATTCTTCAAGACAATGTGGGTTCGTACATCGATTATTCGTCAATTGATCGCCGGTCGAAGGGGATCACGGGTGACCTTGCCGAGGCCTTTGTGACGGAACGGTTGAGGAGGTATCGATTCCCGGTCTTTGAAGATGAGCGGTTTGTTCCTGAAGCAGTTGTCTTTAATAGATTCAGCAACGATGGATATCTAATTCGCGGGTACGCCTTTCCTCTCTACGTGTGCGAATACCTCGCCGATGGCTACACGAAGAATACTGATCGGTTGCTCATTACGAACTGGAAGGGATATCGCCTTTACGTTTCAGAGTTGATGCATAGCAAAGTCGGAATAAAGGCAAAAGCCATTCCGTTTTGTGGATTTATGTACCGTTCGTTATTGAGACTGCTTGGTTTGTACAAATAGGTTTGAGTGAAGTATGGAGTGCAGCATGAGCTATTTGTCAAAGAAGACGGTCCTGTTGGTATTTGGAACAAGGCCCGAAGCAATCAAGATGTGTCCTCTCGTAAAGGAGCTGAAGAACCGAGCTGGCCTTAACGTGAAGGTTTGCGTTACCGGCCAGCATCGCCAGATGCTCGACGTGGTCCTTGAGGAGTTTGGGGTTGTGCCCGATTTTGATTTGCACGTTATGAAACAAGGACAGACTTTGTTCGATGTTACCACGGCTGTTCTTAATGGCTTGGACGGCGTGCTGGATCAGTTCAAGCCCGACATTGTGCTTGTCCACGGTGATACAACGACGTCCTTCGCCGCCGCACTTGCATGCTTCTACAAGGACATTCCCGTAGGTCATGTCGAAGCGGGTCTGCGTACATACAACATCCATTCACCGTATCCCGAGGAATTTAATAGACAGGCAACCGGCATACTTGCCGCTTGGCACTTTGCGCCAACTGAAGCAGCTCGCAACAACCTGCTTTCTGAGCATCGGGATTCCAGTCGAATTTTCGTGACGGGAAATACTGGCATTGACGCGCTTCGTACGACGGTGCGCGATCATTATTCGCATCCCGAGCTTGATTGGGTTGGAGATGGGCGCCTGATCTTGATTACGGCTCATCGTCGAGAGAATCTTGGCGAGCCCATGCACCACATGTTCAGGGCTATTCGCAGGGTTGTTGAAAAGCATGATGACGTGCGCGCTGTTTATCCCGTCCATTTGAATCCTGTCGTTCGCAAAGCGGCTCATGAGGAACTGGACGGCTGCGACCGCATTCATCTAATTGATCCTCTAGACGTGGTTGATTTCCATAATTTCATGGCCCGCTCCTACTTGATTCTTACCGATTCGGGCGGCATTCAGGAAGAGGCTCCGGGCTTGGGTAAACCTGTTTTGGTGATGCGTGACACGACCGAGCGCCCTGAGGGCGTTGCGGCGGGTACGCTTAAGCTTGTTGGCACAAGTGAAGAGGCTATTTTCTCGACATGTTGCGACCTCTTGGAGAATGAGGAATCATATTCCCACATGGCTCATGCCAGCAACCCGTATGGTGACGGTCATGCGAGTGAACGAATTGCTGATGTTCTGGAGAAGGGGCTGCAAAGTCTCGGGGAAGCATTGGTTCGGTAGATGAGTGAGGTTAAGCAGCTCTCTCTTAAACAGAATATGCTGTGGAACTCGTTCGGTTCCATCGTTAACCTTGCTAGTCAATGGCTGATTACGATTCTGATCGTTCGCCTTGGTTCTGGTTACGAGGCATCCGGCGTTTTCTCTTTGGCAATGTCCATCTACAACATCTTTGCCCCTATCGCTCAGTATCGCATGTATACGTACCAGGTCTCAGATGTTGAGAATGAGAATACGACGGGTGAATACCTGGCGTTTCGGTTTTTCACTTGCGGAGTCGCGCTCGCTCTGTGCACCGGCTATTCGCTGTTTACATGCGAATCGGGAGCGATTGCAGCTATTCTGCTCTATGCCGTCTACAAGTCTATTTCCTTGGTTGTAGACGTCTTTCACGCGTGCGATCAGCGCCATCATCGAATGGATTACATCGGTAAGTCTCTGTCTTTTCAGGGGATTCTATCTCTTGTTGCCTTTACCGTAGTGTTTGGCTTATGCGAATCGCTCGAGGCGGCGATAATTGCAATGACCGTTGTCGTGGTCCTCGTTGGTGCTGTCTACGATATGCCAAGGACCCTTCAATTCGGCCCATTGGCCCCAAGCATCTCGTTCAAAAAGTGTCTTCGACTGGCCTTGAGATGTCTCCCCATCGTTCTTGCGTCCATTGCCGCGGCGTCAGCATCTTCGATTCCAAGGCAATACCTTGTTGGTGTTCAAGGGGAGGCTACTCTTGGCATTTATGCTGCCGCAGCTGCTCCTGTTGCGCTTATTCAGACGGGCGCCTCCTATATCTACAATCCTCTTCTAGGCTATTTTTCGGAGAGTTTTGCTGCTAGGGACAGGAAAGGCTTCAATGCGCTTTTGACAAAGGCGACGGTCGGGATCGTTGTTCTGGGGCTGGTGTGCGCTATTGGAGTAATGGTTTTAGGTGAACCGGTTCTTGTTCTTGTGTACGGGAAAAAGATGTCTGGCTTCTCATATCTACTTCCTCCGCTTGTGGCGCTTGCAATGCTTACGGGGTATATGTGGTTTGTAAACGATTTGCTAATGGCTATCAGAAACTTCCGGGGTGCCTTTGTTGGGAATGTTGCTTCTCTTATTTCCTCTCTCTGTGCCTTACCTTTAATTGCTCTGTATTCGATGGATGGTGTTACATATGTCTGTCTCATTTCTGCTTTCTGTGGAATAGGTTTCATGGCAACCGCGTTAGTTATTCAGCTAAAAGGCTACTGGAAATAGTACGTGACGTCTGAATCACGTTTCGGAAGATAAAAGGTGGGGTGGATGGATAAGCATCAGCGCTTGCTGGTTATTATTCCAGCGTATAATGAGGAAGAATCGCTCGAGGCAACGGTTGACGAGTTGGCGTGTGTCGCTCCAAATGTTGACTATCTCGTAGTAAACGACGGCTCCAAGGATTCAACTGAGCGGATTTGTCGCGATCTTGGGTACAACCACGTAACGCTGCCAGTTAATTCTGGCCTCACCGTTGGATTTCAGACGGGCATGAAGTACGCGCTCCGCAACGGCTACGATTATGCCCTTCAGTTTGATGCGGATGGCCAGCATATACCTGAGTACATTGATGAAATGCTCGAGACCGCTATTAATGAAGACGCTGATATAGTAATTGGCTCACGCTTCCTTCACGTGAAAAAGGAAATCTCTGCTCGAATGATTGGCTCACGCCTTATTACAGTCATGATCAAGCTGACTACGGGAAAGCGCGTAGCTGACCCTACCTCGGGAATGAGAATGTTTAGCAAGGAAATGATTAAGCGCTTCGCGCAGGACGACTCGCTTAACCCTGAGCCCGAGAGCATTTCGCTTCTTATAAAAAAGGGGGCGAAGGTGAGCGAGGTACAAGTTGAGATGCGTGAACGCCAGGCGGGGGAGAGCTACCTTAATATCTCCAAGTCGATTGCTTACATGGCGCGAGCTTGCATCTCCATTCTTTTCGTTCAGTGGTTCAGGTGATTATATGTCTAGCATTTTAAGGGTCGTACTCATTCTGGGTGCATTTGCCATCTTATTCGTGATTGTGAAGAAGCTTCGTAAGGCTCAGATACAGGTTCTCGACTCCGTGTTCTGGTTGTTCTTTGCTTTGAGCTTTGTCGTGTTTGCAGCCGTTCCCCAGATTGCCTTCTGGCTCGCAGGGGCCCTTGGCTTCGAAAGCCCGTCGAACTTCGTATTCCTCTATGCAATTGCGCTGCTTCTTTATCGAGAGTTCTCCAACACGGTAAAGATTGCAGAGCTCAGACGTCGCGTGAACGCACTTGTTGAAGAGCTCGCCCTCAAGTAGCATGACACCAGTCTATATGTCCTTCGAACCCAACAACATCATCGTCACCGGTGGCTGCGGCTTCATCGGGTCCAATTTCGTGCACTACGTGGTCAACAACCACCCCGGGATGCACGTCACCGTCCTGGACAAGCTCACCCACGCCGGCAACCGATTAGGTCAGAGTGAAGTATGTATCCAAGCACATTGAAGGCCTTTAAAAACGCAATGAGCTCTTTATATTTGTCACCCTTTCCGTAGCGGGCTTGGTCGCAACGAGCTATGTATCTGGATTTGGACCTACTTGGCGAACCTGGACTATAGAATAATAAAAAGCTGCAACAGCCGTTGTTATGATGTGGAATTACTGGTCTAGAAAGAGGTTTCTCGGCGCAAGCTAAAACCCGCGGAGTCTTCCTCGGCCAGACAGTCTGTTTTCCGAGAATCGCTTCGCAAACACATCAACTAGGTTTCTCCATCCAAGCACCGCGAGCGCAATAAAAAATGGAGAATAGAGAAACAAATACCTGGCCCTGCACTCAAACAGCATCAAAAACACGCTGAGCAAGAACACCGAACATAAAACCACATACTCCGTCTTTGATCTAGGGAACTTGAGCCAGTTCAGACACATACCGACCAGGACAAACATCCAGCAAAGCTGGGCAAAAACCTGGAACAGCGTGAAAGAGCCGTCTTCTCCAAAGAACTTTGACAGCGTGTTGTCAGAATGAGGAGTACTCAAAAAAAAGTTTCCTTCAGCAGCCCACGCAAAAGTACCGTCCGAATAGTTCGAAATAGTCTTCTGGACCATCAACTTCAAAACACCCTGGGGACCCAGAGACTCTAACCTCTCAGCCCACTTTTCGAAATTTGCATGTGATCTATCCTGTTGGCTACCAAATGAGGCTGAATAGATAACATCGTCTTCATAGTAGCACCCATAAGTCTCGTCATTAAATCCCATCATCAAGAAATGAGCCATCGAAAAGGATTTATCCGCGTCAATCACCGGACCCGCCTCCCTTGCGAGTGAGTTAGCGCCAAACGAGAGAACAAGAGCACATGTGATTGCAGCGAATTGGAAAAAGAGCGATTTGATTTGAGAGCACTCCAACTGCCCGTCAACGACAATCCTTCGACGACTTATCGCGCATGCAGCCTCTATAAGCACAATTGAGACAACAACGAAGATGGCCGTAGGCTTAATAAAGTATCCGACCACGCCGAAAAAGAGCATGCCGAATGTGCGTAACGGGCTTCGGCCAGTATTGTTGTACAGAAACAAGACCAGCGCGGGGCAGATAGTTCCATACGTATCCGAATAAGGAACCGCAATCCAAGGAGAGAAGCTCAAGTACAAACAACCGAACGCAAGCGTATAGTACCCAGGACCAAAACCCGCCAGCCTCGCCACAACAAAGGAGGTCAGAACAACAGCCAAAGTAACACACGCTGCTCCCACCACGTCAAGCATGAGGTATACGTTTTGGAATCCAATAAGTTGGCAAAAGTGGCCCACAGTCTTGAAGATGAAAAGCAAAAACAGCTGGTTTGGATAGCGCGAGAAATAATCCAGCGTGGCTCCCTCATCGGACAACCCCGACATCAGCACACCGACATCCCAGCCCGTCTCAAAATATATGCTATTGATTAGGCAGATTTGAAGCACGAAAACTACCACGGCCAATGAAATGCTAACGCGTCTAAACATTCGAAGACCAAGGAAGTCCACGTTCACCTTTGGCCGTCTCTTAGCCAATGCCACAGAGACAACGAGCCCCACTATCACAACCACAGCCAGACAAGGTAAAGAAAGGGATGCCTCCTCCCCTTTGCAGGCATAAGGCAGGCGCGGGGCAAGGAAAGCAACGGCAAGCAGGGCAAGCGAGAAATACGCCAAAGCGACACATCTGCCAAAACGCAAAAACCACGGAATCTTAACGACTCCACGTGTCGCAGAACAAGATTCGACCACGTTAGCCCCTTAGGTTTCGTCGGTTGCTTTCATACGTTCTCTTTTCGATTAGATAGCGCGGGCGACTCTTTGTCTCAAGATACGCTTTGCCCACATACTCGCCGATAACACCGAGGCTAAGGAGTTGCATGCCACCCAAAAACAAGATGACACAGATGGTACTCGTCCAGCCCGAAACCGTCGCCCCAGAGAAATAAGAGAGGATCGCCCAAAAGGTCCCCAATAGGCCAACGAGGCCAATTACAGCGCCCGCCGCGCTAATCAGGTGGACAGGCTTAATCGAAAGGCTCGTTATCCCGTCAACAGCGAGAGCGATCATCTTTCGTAGGGGATAGTGACTGTCACCCGCAACGCGAGCCGCGCGCGAGTACTCAACGGTTGAACTGGGAAGCCCAATCAACGGAACCATTCCGCGCAAGAACAGATTTGATTCTCCATATTCCGACAACCCATCCAGAGCGGCAAGGCTCAAGAGCCTATAATCCGCATGATTGAAGACGGTATCTACCCCCATCTCTTTCATCATGCCGTAGAAAGCCTCCGCAGTCATCCTTTTAAAGAACGTATCGGTAGACCTGTCGTTTCTAACGCCATATACGACGTCACTACCGTCCAGGTACTTTTCAATCATTTTAGATACGGCCGAGATATCGTCTTGCCCGTCGCAATCCAAAGAAATGGAGACGTCACAGTACTTACGCGCTTCCATAAGCCCCGCAAGAAGGGCATTCTGATGACCTCGATTTCTTGACAGTGATATTCCCCTGAAATGAGCATCGTCGTTTGAGAGTCTTTCAATGATGGTCCATGTGCTATCACTCGACCCATCGTCTACAAACAGAATGCTACTTTTATCACTTACGATTTCGGCCGAAATCAATCCGCTGAGCTCAGACAAAAACGTTCCAGATGTTTTCGGCAAGACAGCTTCCTCATTGTAACAAGGAATGACCATCCACAAAATCGGCTTCGGGGACGGAGTCTGAGTATCTTCGCATCGCATGTACTTGCCTTTCACGGACAAAACGTTCAACGAAAAGTGATTATACCCCACCTCGCGGCGCAGCCCCGGTGCTAGACTCGCCATCTCCTGCCGAATCAACCATGGTAAAAATCCCCAAATTGATTCGCCGCGAGAATTCTCGCGGCGAATAGCTTGCGCTCATGAAGTGATTGGACGATCAAGAAGATGCGTAGCGCTGCAGGCGAGTTGGGGAGTGTGTTAGGGATATTAAATATAAAAATCCCGGATATGCTTTCGCATAAACGATGTCACGGCGATTCTAGGATTTTGGGCTGTGCGGAGTATGAGCTCAAAATGAGTAACAACGATAAGAAAGTTTCCAGGAGGCGTTTGGTTAGAATTTCTTTTTGTTCAAGCTGCACATCCGAGGCTCCTCAAAAGATGGGGCTTGGTTTGGCGCAGTAAGTAAGAATCCTGCTTGCACTGCTTGATGCCGCAAATGGGGACGGCGAGATCGTTTCACTTATGTCAGTGGCGATGGGTTTTCCGGGAGCTACTATCGGCTGGGCCTTCTCAGAATGGTACAAGGGAGGCAATGGTGAGATTTCTGCGGATAGCACCATTGCCTCTCTGATTATTTGGTTTTCCGCTTCATGTGTAATTCTCATCTTATTTATTGCGTCTAGGGCATGCTCTGCAAGGCGCCGTTCAAAATTGCACGGGATGTTGCTAATCTTGGAACAAGAACTTGAGAATGAGCAAATAGCCAAGAGGGCTCACTGTATCATCAGATGATGAGAAATCGATTGAGCCCAGGCATGCTGTATCGATACTAACCAGCGCAGAATAGCAAGTGAGGGGAAAACTCTGAAACTGCCCTTAGCCCCGCTTGAGGTTTGGAGGATAAAGAAAGATGACTATTGGGAAGGCCGATCTGAGTAAGGCGGATATTGGGGTAATTGCCGCGTTGTTCGTCGGCGTTTTATCTGCTGCGTCGCTGGCCTTTATCAAGCTATGTCCTTCCGCGGCTTTTGTCTATGCCCTGGCTGCGTTTGTCGGATCTGTATTCATTGCTTATTCGTATCATTTCTTTCTTAGGACTCCGAAACAGACCAAATATGGCGTTTCTTCTCCCAAGATGCTCGCTTGTATCATTGGGTTAAGCGCTATAGGTGCCATTCTTCTTGAGGTGTTTACGCTTTGGGGAGCGCCGTTGTCTACCCCGTTAGAGTTATCAGATTGGAGCAAGCGACGTATTCTAATCTTTTTCGTCGCTATTTCGAGCTGCATGATCGTACATGTCTCCAATTCGTACGCCGCGGTTCCCAAGATCGGGCCTTCAGGGCATTCGTATCAAAGGTCTATTGGCAAACTGTTTGCCTACTCTATTCCGGGTGTCACGCTGATGACCCTCTTTGTCGCAATAATTGGCTTGGTGCCTAGTTACTTTGTCTCTAAGATAATCGGTGTAGTTGCGGGTCGTTTAACTTATCTGTTGATTTGCTTTTTCCTTGTCGGCGTTGGTGCGTTCTTTTATTTCTGGAAGAAGGGAAGGGTCGAGCTTTTTTTTCTCAGCTCTTGCCTACTATTGGGATCTTTCTTGGTTTTCATCGCACCTCCGGTAACCGCGATTTCTTGGGATGACGAGATTCATTACGATAGGGCGCTCGGTTTGTCATACCTAGGACATTCGGAGTATTCATACGCGGATCAACTGCTCGTCACTAAGCCCTGGGCCGCGGTGAATTTAGACCATGAATTGCTCTACGAGTCGGTGGATGAGGTCGCCGAGGCGGGTGCTTCTGCTGAACAGTCGGGCGAATATATGGAGCAGCCAAGTTTTGCATCGCCCATATCGAAAAGCAGTCTCACTACGGTCTCCACATTCGGGTATGTTCCATCGGCAATCGGTCTGTGGGTGGCTCGCGTATTCCATGTTCCAATTTTGGTGAGCTTCATGTTTGGTAAGATGGGCAACCTTATTTCATATGCAGTAGTTATTGCTTTTGCCATCCGTATTATCCCTACTAAAAAGTTGTCCATGATGCTCATTGGTCTTCTTCCGACGAGTATTTTTCTCGCTTCAAATTATTCGTATGATCCTGTTGTGACGTCATTTCTCATGCTTGCAGCTGCTTTGGTAGTGAGAGAAATTAGTCGTCCGCTCGAGCGACTTACAATCAAAAGCCTGCTAAAAATCGTCACTGCGTTATTCCTAGGGCTTGCTCCAAAGGCAATTTACTTTCCGGTCATTGGTCTGCTACTTCTTATGCCCCGAGCCAAGTTTTCCTCGCGCACCGCTTACAAACGCTATATCGGTTTCGTAGTCGCCTTCGGGCTCGTAATGGTTTTATCATTTGTGTTGCCAATGCTATTTAGCGCTGATGCGCAAGCAGGGGATGCCCGCGGGGGATCTGATGTTAGTGCGTCAGGTCAAATCGCGTATATTCTCTCTCATCCGTTGGATTACGCACACACACTCATCAACTTCATATTGGGCTATATTTCCCCTGTTAATTCCGATATGTACTCGCTTTCGTTCTCTTATATGGGCGTCTCTCTTCCGGCTGTGTTGCAATGGAGCTCAGCCTTGCCCTTTACGGTTCTCATCGTTGGATCTTTAATTGATAGTCCAAAAACGAAGACTTTTGGATTGAGCCTGTGTGGTAGGTTGTGGGTTCTTACTATAGTCGCATCATCGATTGCTCTTGTTTGCACGGCTTTATATGTGAGCTTTACATCAGTTGGATCGAATACCATTGCAGGTTGTCAAGCACGATACCTTACTCCGCTGTTGCTATACGCTGCCTTGCTTGCCCCTTCTTTTTCTACAGGGGGCATACAGATCAGTAATTCAGGCAAATTGATAAAGGAAGAAAGTACGACAAGAATAACTATGCTGTTCCTCACGTCAATTATGATCTTTTTCTCCGCTGCATGTTCGTATTATTTCATAGTACTCTGGTAGTTTGCCAGTTTGAGTATTGCGCGCTCTGAGCAGCATCTGTTTCGCGCTTTCCGTATCGCTTCCCATCCAGACGTTTCGCTCCTTCCGCATCGCCCGTTCTGCCATTTCCGTATCGCCGTTCCTCCGTCCGTAGAATCGGCTTGCAGTGCAACCGATTCACGGAAGGAGAAACCACATGGCAAGGAAGATAAGGGCGAAGTTCATAATGGAGCTCCGTGACCAGGGCATGTCGAGGAGATCTATCGCCAAGACCAGGCACATGTCCATGGGCAGCGTCTGCGAGGCGTTCGACATCGCGGGCGATCGCGGCATCACCTGGGACCAGGTGAAGGGCATTGGGGACGAGCGGGTCTACGAGCTGTTCTACCCCGACCGCAACGTGCGCGAGAGCGTCTTCGAGGAGCCCGACTGGTCCTACGCGCACGCCGAGATGGCGAAGGTCGGCTTCAACCTGCGCCTGCTGCATGACGAGTACAAGTCGAAGTGCTCGCGCGGGCACATGGTCGCCATGGGCTACACCAGGTTCTGCGAGCGCTACGGCGACTACACCGCGGCGAACAACCTGACCAAGCGCATCGAGCACAAGGCGGGCGTGTCGTGCGAGGTCGACTGGTCCGGCCCGACGAACGGCAGGGGGCTGGTGAACCCGATCACCAGGGAGGTCTCGAAGATCTACCTGTTCGTCGGCGTGCTCCCGTTCAGCCAGAAGGCCTACTTCGAGCCGACGCTGGATATGAGGGAGCGCACCTGGCTGTGCTGCTACGTGCACATGTACGAGTTCTGTGGGCGGCGTGCCACAGTGTTCAGTTGGCCGTTGACACAAACACGCGTGCGCGGATGCGTGCGGTACTCAAGCGTGCCGCGGGCGGTACCGAAGGGCAATATTCACGTCTTTGGATGATACTACCGAAGCGCGTTGCAGGTGGAACGGAGAAAGTCTATTACTCAAGAATAAACGACGCGCAACCGATCGAATGAATCGAGATATTGCACACCTCTCGTTACGTCTCAACATTTCCATAGAGAACAGCAGAAATCTCAAAACTCGACAAGGCGCTCAGATCCGGCATCTCTATTGCCATGAGCAACAAGTGATTATTAACCTTTGCATTGATCGCGTCTCGAGTGTATAGGCGGCGGACCGGTGGGGCGCGGGCGCGGATGCGAGCGGTACTCAAGCGCGCCGCGGGCGGTACCGAAGGGCAATATTCACGTTTTTGGATGGCGTTACTGAAGTGCGTTATAGGTGGTATGGAGAAAGACGATTACTCAGTCAATGAGCCCCCTTTCTCAAAACACAGAAAAAGGGATCAGTAACTATCAATTAAGTCGCGGCAATAAGAGAGCGGGGGATTGGAGGCCCCGTCCCCTTATCTATAGTGCAATGATATTGCTAATACCTATTGTGAGACTGCATTTAGATCTTACAAGTGGTAATAGCGATTTCCTGGTTCTCCCACGGTGAAATTCGGGTTCATGTATGGATCGCCTTCTACATAGTAGTTTGCCCAGCGATAATTCATGTACGCAACCTCTTTGTGGAAGCGAATCTGCTTGTCCGTGTTGTTTTCAACGCCTCTAGAAATTGACTCGTAATGATACAGCTCGACTTCGGGCGTGTATACAACCAGATCGTTAATCTCGCGAAGCTTTAGGCAAAAGTCGACATCATTAAATGCGACTTGAAGCTCTTCGGTAAAACCTCCGACTTTTTCGTATTCGCTACGTTTGGTCATAATGCAAGCCGCCGTGACGGCGCTGAAGTCTTGCTGTGCATCGTTGAGTGCAAAATAGCCCCAGTTGTCTTTTGGCATGCTTTGGCAGAGATGTCCTGCCACGCCGCCCGTGACGCATAGGCCAGCGTGTTGAATGGTGTTGTCGGGATAGTAGAGTTTTGCACCAACTGCGCCAACATCCTCGCGTGCGCAGATGCCAAGCATAGTTTCAATCCAATTGGGCGTAATCACTTCAGTGTCGTTATTCAGCAGCAAGAGATAATTGCCCCTGGCATGGGACACTCCAAAGTTCATGAGCTTGGAAAAGTTAAATTCGTGCTCCCAGGTAACAAGGCGAACGATATCAGGGTATTTGGCTTGTAACTTATCGTAATACTCGAACGTTGCATTTTCCGTGCTGTTATTTTCGATTATTACAAGCTCGTAATTGTCGTATGTGGATTTCTCGACAATTGACGTAATGCAGTTATCGAGGATATCAGCGTGATCTTTGGTCGGAATGATGATCGAAACGAGCGGATGGGAATCTGGCGCGGCGTAGGTTACTTTATATGTAAAGGGACGACGCGCTTGTTCAACTTTTGCATTGAGCCCAAGTCTGTCGAGGTGATTCTGAACCGCCTTAATTCCCGCAATGGTGGCATAAGGTTTGCTGTCGGCATTTGCTGCGGTTGACGTTTCGCTTAAGCGCCAGTGATATAGAACTTTTGCAACATGGTGGACATTCCTTGCCTTTTCAACGGCCCGGAGAGTCAAATTGTGATCCTGGGCTCCATCAAACTCTTTCGTATTCGGTTCTAGAGTGTCAAGAAGGGACTTACGGATGGTAAGCATGTGGCATATATAGTTATTATTTCTGAGTAAATCGATATTGAAATCCGGTTTAAAGAACGGCTGTGCCAGCTTTCCATCGGGCATGAGTTTGTCTTCATCGCAATAAAGAAGATCAACGTCATCATTGTTTTCAATTGCCTCGGCATACGAGAACAACAAATCCGGTTCAAGGATGTCGTCATGGTCAAAGAAGCAGACGAAATCGCCCGAAGCAGCGGCTACTCCGGCATTTGTGTTTTCGGAAATGCCCTTATTCTCGGCAAGGGTAATTGATTTAATTCTGTTGTCGCGGGCTGTCTCCTGCTCAACGCGAGCCTTTAGTTCCTGATTGTCAGGGCTTGCATTAACTAGGAGGAGCTCCCAGTTTGCATAAGACTGGTTTTTTACGGATTCGACCATATCGTTAAAAAACGAAATGGGCGTGTTGTAAAGAGGGACAATGATGCTGAATTTCGGAGCGCTATTGAAGACGATTTTTCTCTGCTTCTCCAGTGCACCAATGGTTGCCTTATGCTCTGTAAACCATTCGGGGTATTCAGGGTCAAACTGCGCATGGGTAAAGAGGAAGTTGGTCTCCTCAAGAAGCAAGCCTAATTTATCAGGCGTTAAGCAGTCAAATGCACTGAATGATGGGTGATTTTGATCGTCAATAATAAAATAGTAACGATCAAACGCCTTTGGCATGCGGATCGAGAGCTGCGTTTCAAGTTGCTTTTTCTCGGATGTAAATCCAACGCTCGTTACATTTGAACCGAAATTGACTATGCTCAGCCCAACCTCATTGAGGAACCGGTCGAGGCAGCGAAGTTTGATTTGCGAGTCATTGCGGTACGGTGTTCTAACCGTGCACCTCAGGATATACTCGTTTGAATCTTCGATGCACTGCCAAAAATCAATCGTCGCCATCTCAAACTCTGAAACGTCATCGTAATTTCGGAGTTTGCTGCACATGTCAGGTTTAATTTTGTAGTTAAGACGCGACTCCCATTTGATGTTCTTGCAATTGAGCGAAAGGGAGTCGCTGCTCAGGTTGCAACCGTCTTTGCCGATTTCGTTAAACTCAATTTTAATGGCTCGGGTATCGGGGTCGGGGATTACAAGAACGTATGAGTTCGATTCGCCGTTATTGTCCTTGAATTTTAGAAGAGACAAAGGTAAGCGGCGGTCGTCATCCGTTGCCGCTTGAGCTTTTATGCTGGAGCCTTCATGGATGCCTTCTATTTTAAGTTGCTGGTAGATTTTCCAGTTTCCTCTGCATACTCCGGTTGTTTCGACTCGCATTGTTTGCCTTTCGTTTGTTGGACACTGCTCATTGTACTAATTCATTTCCTACCTCGCGATAAATGCAGAAAGAGATGCGTGTTTCTGCTGTCCGTTTTAAAGAGAATGAGGAGGAAGCCGTTGCCGGCGCATATAATTTTAATAACTATGTTTGTCTAATCGTTATTTGCAATTAGCAGCTTTTGCTCAACGATTGTCAACTGAGAGGAATTCTATGAAAGGCATCATCCTCGCCGGCGGTTCCGGCACCCGCCTGTACCCGCTCACGCTCGTGACCTCCAAGCAGCTGCTGCCGGTCTACGACAAGCCCATGATCTACTACCCGCTGTCCACCCTCATGCTGGCGGGCATCCGGGACATCCTCATCATCTCCACGCCTACGGACCTGCCCAACTTCGAGCGCCTGCTCGGGGACGGCTCGCGCTACGGCGTGAACCTCTCCTACGCCGAGCAGCCGAGCCCCGACGGCCTGGCGCAGGCCTTCACCATCGGCGAGGAGTTCATCGGCGGCGAGCCGTGCGCCCTCGTGCTCGGCGACAACATCTTCTACGGCAACGGACTGTCGCGCCACCTGACGCGCGCCGTCCAGAACGCCGAGTCGGGCCGCGCCACGGTCTTCGGCTACCACGTGGACGACCCCGAGCGCTTCGGCGTCGTTGAGTTCGACGGCGAGGGCAGGGCCGTCTCCATCGAGGAGAAGCCCGAGTGCCCCAAGAGCTCCTACGCCGTCACCGGCCTGTACTTCTACCCGGGCGACGTGGCAGCCAAGGCCCACCAGGTGAAGCCCTCCGCGCGCGGCGAGCTGGAGATCACCACGCTCAACCAGATGTACCTGGAGGAGGGGACGCTGTCCGTCGTCACCCTCGGCCGCGGCTACGCGTGGCTGGACACCGGCACCATGGAGAGCCTGCACGAGGCCGCGGAGTTCGTCCGCGCCGTGGAGCACTCCCAGGACCTGCCCGTGTCCGTGCCCGAGGAGATCGCCTGGGAGAACGGCTGGATCACGACCGCCGAGCTGGAGGAGGCAGCGAAGGCCTACGGCAAGTCGGTCTACGGGCAGCACCTGAAGAAGGTCGCCGCCGGCGAGATCGTCAACAGCCCGCGCGAGTACTAGCGCCAGCTTGTTTTCTTTTAGGGGTCACCGTTTATCTGGTGGCCCCTTTCGTTATGATTACGTTGACCATAAAGATAATATGATTGGGAGTGGATGTGTTAAGCGTCTACTTTGGCGATATGCCAGAAGCGATTTACAACACAGCGACATATTTCAAAAACTCTTACCGGTCTACTTGGATTACGGATCCCTATGCAGTCTCGATAATTAAAGATGTCGATCGATCGGATGTTGTCTCCGAAAACGTCATCGAAAGCCCCGTGCTTGGATCCATCTCCCCACTCCAGCTTTCTGGTGGCGTGAAAACGCTGCTGCTTATGAGATTTGATCGTAAGCATATTTTTAACGCCTCTACCTGTGGTGACAACTGTGCCAAGTGGATTCTTGACATGGCGAAAGACCGCAAGCTCGTTGTGAATCTCTATCATGTGATGGACTTTGGTCGCGAGGATTTTAAAATTAAAGTCGTGAATAGCGGCCGAATCGTTCACAACATGGCCGAATTGATTCACGAGTCGATTCCGTATCTGTAGGTACTGCTTATGAACGGTTCGCATCTCGTTAAGATTTCCCGCCGCAGGGGAACTAAGTACACATTTACCATCAAGCGGAACATCACTATTGTGCGTGGCGATAGTGGCACGGGTAAGACGACACTGTTTGACATGGTCGCAGACTACATGCGAACGGGCGAGCAGTCGGGTGTCTCCTTGCAATGCGATTGTCCCTGTGTCGCCCTGACCGATTATGATTGGCGAAACCAGCTTTCGTCCGTTCATGACTCGATTGTATTTGTCGATGAGGGCTTAAAAGAGATCCATTCTGATGAGTTTGCCCATCATGTGCTGTATTCCTCGAATTATTTCGTGCTGATCTCAAGGGCTGATTTCCCCAATCTTCCGTATAGCGTGGATGAGATTTACAAGATTAAGACGAGCGGAAAATACCATTCCTTCGTCCCTGTTTATCAAGATCGCGGAAATCATCGTTATGCTATTTCCCGATCGGCGCCAAAACAGGACTTTTCTATCCTTCTATGCGAGGACAGTAAGTCTGGTTTCCAGTTCTTTGAACGGCATTTCGCCGATAGTGAGCTTACCTGTGCTTCGGCCATGACGAACAGCGCGATTTTGGGCTGGTTGGATCAGCATTTCGACGATCGCGTGTTTGTTGTCGCGGACGGAGCGGCATTTGGGTGCTATGCGGACCGCGTCCTTAAGCTGCAAGACATTCATCGCGATACTGTTACGGTTTGTCTTCCCGAGTCATTCGAGTGGCTTCTGCTGAGCTCTGGCGTAATTTCAGGGTTAGATGTTAAGGCGGTTTTGGAAACCCCAGAAGCCTTTGTAAACAGTGAGAAGTTTAAAAGCTGGGAAGACTTCTTCTATAAGTACTTACGCGATAAAACTGGGAATTCGGTCTTCCGGTACGACAAAGACTGCATTCCGGAGGCGTTTTGTAGGGGAAGTAATTCTGCGAAGGTCATGGCTCTTATCGCATGCCGAAATGTCCGATAGTTTTGTTGAATAGTGTCGCGGCGTCACTTCCTGCGGCATACTAAAGAAGCTGTACTTGCTTCAGATTGGATTTTCATGTCTGAGATTTTTGAACCTAAGAACATCATCGTCACGGGCGGTTGCGGCTTCATCGGCAGCAACTTCGTGCACTACGTGGTGAAGAACCACCCGGGCGTCCACGTGACCGTCCTGGACAAGCTGACCTACGCCGGCAACCCCGAGAACATCGCGGGGCTGCCCGAGGACAGGGTCGAGCTCGTCGTCGGTGACATCTGCGACGCGGAGCTGCTCGATAGGATCGTCCCCGGCCACGACGCGATCGTGCACTACGCCGCAGAGAGCCACAACGACAACTCCATCGCCGCCCCGGAGCCGTTCTTGCGCACCAACGTGGAGGGCACCTTCCGCCTGCTGGAGGCCGTCCGCAAATATGGCGTCCGCTACCACCACGTCTCCACCGACGAGGTCTACGGCGACCTGGCGCTCGACGACCCCGCCAAGTTCACCGAGGAGACGCCGTATAAGCCCTCGAGCCCCTATAGCTCCACCAAGGCGAGTTCCGACATGCTCGTGCGCGCATGGACCCGCACCTACGGCCTGCACACCACGATCTCCAACTGCTCCAACAACTACGGCCCCTACCAGCACGTGGAGAAGTTCATCCCCAGGCAGATCACGAACATCGTCGACGGCGTCCGCCCCAAGCTCTATGGGAAGGGCGAGAACGTCCGCGACTGGATCCACACCGAGGACCACAGCTCCGCGGTGTGGGACATCCTCACCAAGGGCCGCATGGGGGAGACCTACCTCATCGGCGCCAATGGGGAGAAGAACAACATCACCGTCCTGCGCATGATCCTGGAGGCCATGGGCCGCGACCCCGAGGACTTCGACTGGGTCGCCGACCGCCCCGGCCACGACCGCCGCTACGCCATCGACTCGACCAAGCTCCAGCGCGAGCTGGGCTGGAGGCCGGCCCACACCGACTTCGCCGAGGGCCTGAAGGCCACCATCGACTGGTACGTGGCCAACGAGTCTTGGTGGCGCCCGGCCAAGGAGGCCACCGAGGCCCGTTACCGCGCACAGGGCCAGTAGGAGGGGAGAGAGACATGGCAGACATCGCATTCGAGAAGGACCTCTCCGTCGCCGAGACCGGCATCGTGGACCTCAAGGTCGTCGACCTCGCCGTCCACGGCGACTCGCGCGGCTGGTTCAAGGAGAACTGGCAGCGCGCCAAGATGACCGCCCTGGGCATCCCCGACCTCAGGGTCGTCCAGAACAACATCTCCTACAACGACAGCCGCGGCGTCACCCGCGGCATCCACGCCGAGCCCTGGGACAAGTTCATCTCCGTGGCGCGCGGCAGCGTCTTCGGCGCCTGGGTGGACCTGCGCGAGGGCAGTGACACCTACGGCAAGGTCTACACGACCGTCCTGGACCCCTCCAAGGCCATCTACGTGCCCCGCGGCGTGGGCAACTCCTTCCAGGCCCTGGAGGACGGCACCGCCTACACCTACCTGGTGGACGCCCACTGGTCGCTCGAGCTGAAGAGGACCTATACCTTCGTGAACCTCGCCGACCCCGAGCTCGCCATCGAGTGGCCCATCCCGCTGGACCAGGCCACCGTCTCCGAGGCTGACCTCAACCACCCGATGCTCGCCGACGTCGTCCCCATGGCGCCGAAGCGCACCCTCGTCACCGGCTGCAACGGCCAGCTGGGCCATGCGGTGCGCGCGCTCGCCGAGGAGCGCGGCGTCGCGAAGGACTTCGACTTCTGCGACATCGACACCTTCGACATGTCCGACCCGGACGCCTACGTACAGTACGACTGGTCGCTCTACGGCACCGTGATCAACTGCGGTGCCTACACGGCCGTGGATAAAGCGGAGACCCCCGAGGGCCGTGTCATCGCCTGGAAGGCCAACGCGACCGGCCCGGCGCTCCTCGCCCGCACCTGCGCCGAGCACGGCATTACGCTCGTGCACGTCTCCTCCGACTACGTCTTTGACGGCACCGCCGAGGTCCATGACGAGGACGAGCCCCTCAGCCCGCTTTCCGTCTACGGCCAGACCAAGGCCGCGGGCGACATCGCCGTGGCGGGGTGCCCACGCCACTACATCATGCGCTCCAGCTGGGTCATCGGCGAGGGCCACAACTTCGTGAAGACCATGAAGGGGCTGTCCGACCGCGTGGCCGACCCCGAGGACGGGCTCACGCAGGTCACCGTCGTGGACGACCAGCTGGGACGCCTGACCTTCACGCGCGACATGGCCGCCGCCATCTTCCACGTTTTGGACGCGATGGCCCCCTACGGCACCTACGACTGCACCGGCTCCGGCGCCGTGAAGAGCTGGGCGGACATCGCCCGCGCCGTCTTCGAGGTCGCCAACGGCAACGGCGACAGGGTCGTGCCGGTCAGCACCGCCGACTACTACGGCGGCGCCGAGGGACCCGTCGCCCCGCGCCCGGTCCACTCCGCGCTCGACCTTTCCAGGCTCGAGTCGGTCGGGTTCCACATGCCCGACTGGGAGGAAGAGCTTGGGGAGTACCTCAAGACGCTCTAGCCGCTATCAACTTTTCGAGAGTAAAAGCCGCCGTTCTTTAACGGCGGCTTTTCTTGTTGATGGCTATCTGCGCAGTGGTGCCAATAGTATTTCGCGGAAGATCTTTCACTCGCTTGGCGTGGTGGCGGACCTGCCGGGCTGGTCATCGTAGGCGTATTTGCTGTACACGTTGACCTCCCACTGCTTTTTTTCGACCTTTGCCACGGAATCGAGGATGAATCCGGTTGCAAGGCTCAGACCGCACAGGAACATAAACGACGCGGCGAGCATGGCGGTGGGGAAGCGCGGAACGAGGCCGGTGTGGAAATACTCGACAACGATGGGCATGCCCAGGGCGAGGCCGATCACCGCAAACAGAAGCGCGACGAGGCTGAAGAACTTCAGCGGGCGGTAGTCCTTGAACAGCGTGCCGATCATCGCGACGACTTTAATGCCGTCGCTCACGGTATTGAGCTTGGACTCGGAGCCTTCCGGACGGTCGCGGTACTCGATGGGCACATCTTTGATGCGCCAGCGGTGGTCGACGGCGTGGATCGAGAGCTCGGTTTCGATCTGGAAGCCCTCGGAAAGCACGGGGAAGGTTTTGACGAACGGGCGGCTCATGGCGCGGTAGCCGGTCATGACGTCATCGAAGCTGTAGCCATAGATCCACTTGATCATGGCGCGGACCAGATTGTTGCCAAAGCCGTGGAAGGCACGCTTGTTCTCCTCGGCGTAGGTGCCGTTGGAAAGGCGGTCGCCTACGGTCATGTCGGCCGTGCCGTTAAGGATGGGCTCGCAGAGGGCTTTGGCAGCCTCGGCGGGATAGGTGTCGTCGCCGTCGACCATCAGGTAGCAATCGGCGTCGATATCGCGAAACATCTGGCGGCACACGTTGCCCTTTCCCTGACGGGGCTCAAAGCGGACCGTGGCGCCGTGCTCGGTGGCGATGCGTGAAGTATCGTCCGACGAGTTGTTGTCATAGACATAGACCGTCGCTTGCGGAAGCTCGCGGTGAAAGTCGTCTATGACTTTGCCGATCGTGAGGGCTTCGTTGTAGCAAGGGATGATGACGGCGATGGATTCAGAATTCACTCAATGCTCCTTAATCATTCAATTCATGAAAGTATAGCCGTTTGGGCTTGGCATCCTAAGATGTGGGTTAGTTCTCCAGTTTTGTTGCGCGAATCGTTTGCATGGCCGTCGGGTCTATACTGTTCGTTTGTCAACGATTACGAGTAAAGGAGTTGCATCCGTGTCGGATCAGACAAAGCAACAAGAAACTCGCAGTCTGCCTGCGACGTTTGCTAAGAACGAATTTGAGAAGGATGCGTTTATCCTTCGTCAGCTGGTTACCAAGGATTTTAAGATCAAGTATCGCCGTAGCGTTCTGGGTGTCGCATGGTCGGTGCTCAATCCGTTGCTGATGATGATCGTCATGGCCATCGTGTTCTCGACGATTTTTGGCCAGGGCCGCAATGGCTCAATGACGCCCGAGATGTACCCGCTGTACTTGATCGTGGGTAACATTACCTTTGCCGTCATGTCCGAGTCTACAAACCAGGCCCTGACGTCTATCGTGGGCGCTGCCCCTCTGCTCAAGAAGGTTAAGGTGCACCGCTGGGTCTTCCCGGTGCAAAAGGTGCTCTTCTCGCTGGTCAACTTTGCCTTCTCGCTGGTCGCCGTCGCCATAGTCATGCTGTGGTTCCGCGTTATGCCTTCTTGGCACCTCATTCTGCTGCCGGTTTGCCTGCTGCTGCTTATGTGCTTCTGCATGGGCCTGGGCATGATGCTCTCTGCTCTTACGGTCTTTTTCCGCGACGTTATGCATCTATGGAGCGTCGTCATTACGGCGTGGACTTACATTACGCCCATCTTCTGGACGACTGACTATATTGCGCAAATGCCGCATCTCGTGCGTATCTTGATGTATGCGAACCCCATGTTCAACTACCTGCAGTTTATGCGCGATATCTTTCTGTTCCAGACTACGCCCTCGCTCATGACGTTTGGTATGTGCGTTGCCTGGGCGGTTCTTGCGCTTATTATTGGCTACACCGTGTTCCATAAGTCCGAGCGCAAATTTATCCTCTACATCTAAGGAGTGCTGTGATGACTGAATCTGTTGTTGATTACAGCGAGCAGCCTCTGGCTGTCGAGGTCGACGACGTCACCATGATCTTTAACATGGCGTCTGAGTCGCTGACCAACCTCAAGGAGTACTTCATCAAGCTCGCCAAGCACGAGCTGTTCTTTGAGGAGTTTAGGGCGCTTAAGCACATCTCGTTCGAGATTCATCGCGGCGAAGTTGT
The DNA here is from genome assembly GCA_902497075.1 of uncultured Collinsella sp. Classification (GTDB taxonomy): domain Bacteria; phylum Actinomycetota; class Coriobacteriia; order Coriobacteriales; family Coriobacteriaceae; genus Collinsella. Next base: position 37,430 of record CABVDG010000006.1, on the reverse strand, counting down.
CGGTCTGGTTGGCACCAATGGCTCCGGCAAGTCTACGATGCTCAAGATCATCGCTGGCGTGCTTGAGCCTAGCGAGGGCAGCGTTAAGGTGCATGGTAACATCGCACCGTTGATTGAGCTTGGCGCAGGCTTTGACCCCGAGCTGACTGCCCGTGAGAACATCTATCTGAACGGCGCCCTGCTCGGCTATACCAAGGAGTTCATCGATGCCAACTTTGACGGCATTATCGAGTTCGCTGAGCTGCAGAACTTTGTTGATATGCCGCTTAAGAACTTCTCCTCGGGTATGGTGGCGCGTATCGCCTTTGCAATCGCGACGATTACCGAGCCCGATATTCTGATCGTTGATGAGACGCTGTCCGTCGGTGATGTGTTCTTCCAGCAGAAGTGTGAGGCCCGCATTCAGCACTTTATCCAGAGCGGTGACGTGACGGTTCTGTTCGTTTCGCACTCCATGGAGCAGGTTGAGCGCATCTGCCAGCGTGCCGTTTGGATTGAGAAGGGTGACCTTCGCATGGACGGCCCGGTCGATGAGGTCTGCAAGGCGTATCGCGAGCAGTTCAACTAGGTTATAATTACTTGCGCCCGACAGGCTTGCGCTTGCTTGGGCGTGTGGTTATTTGCTCCATTAGCTCAGTTGGATAGAGCAGGGGACTTCTAATCCCAAGGTCGACGGTTCGAATCCGCCATGGAGCACCATCGTTTATTAAGCCCGGACCGCTTGGTGGTCTGGGCTTTTTTCATCTTGTATGCTGCTGAAGCCGAGCGCGAGCAAGCCGCTGCTGTTTGTTGGGGTTGGCATTTTACTTTTCCAGATGCTCTTCCAACAGCTCTAGCGCATGTGCATACCCCTGCAGGCCCTCGCCGGTGATGGTGGCGAAGCAGGCCAGGCGGGCGTAGCTCACCTGGCGGAAGTCCTCGCGCGTCTCGACGGCACTGATGTGGACCTCGACGGCAGGGATAGCTACGGCCTTGAGGGCGTCGAGGATGGCCACGCTCGTATGCGTGTAGGCTGCCGGGTTGATGACGATGCCGTCGACCTTGCCGTAGGCCTCCTGGATCTTATCGACGATGCTGCCCTCGTGGTTGGACTGGAAGACCTCGATCTCGTCAAAGCCCTGTGCGGCACCTGCCTCCTGGCAGATCTGGACCAGACGGTCGTAGTTGTCGCTGCCGTAGATGCCCGGCTCGCGAATGCCGAGCATGTTGAGGTTGGGGCCATTGATGACGAGTGCTTTCATGGTTGCTTCCTTTGCGATTGGAAAACCACCACAAAAGTGCCTGTCCCCTTTGTGGTGGTTTTGGTTAGAGAGCGGATGGGAGGGTGTCGAGGAGGGCTTGGGCGGTGTTGGCGGCGCAGTCCCGTGAGTCGATGATGTAGTCGGCCCAGGCGCGGTAGCGCGGCATACGCTGCTCGGCGAGCTTATCGATGCCCTCGCGGGCGGTGATGGGGCGTCCCTTGTGGGCGAGTTCGTCAAGCTTACGGTTGAGCATCACGATCTGGCTGTTCTGGTGTAGCAGTGGATAGTTCTCGTCGCGCGTGACCACGCCGCCGCCCGTGGAAAGCACCAGGCCGCTGCGCTTGGAGATGCCGGCCAGCGCCGCCGTCTCCTGCTCGCGGAAGGCCGCCTCGCCGCGCTCGACGATAAAGTCGGCGCAGGGCATGCCCAGGCGCTCCTCGAGGGCGCGGTCCAAGTCGATGTGCTCTCGCCCCGTGAGCAGGGCAATCTGCTCGCCCACGCGGGTCTTGCCCGAGCCCGGCATACCGATCAGCGCGATGTTCTGTTCGCGGCGTGACAGGCGCTCCGTTACGTCCAGAATGCGCTCACGCGGAGTGACCTGGCCGGTGTAGCGCTCAACGGCTTGCGCCGCCTGGGCCACGAGCATGAGCAGGCCGCCGATGCAGGGGATGCCGCGGCGCTCGGCCTCGAGCATCAGGCCCGTACGGGCAGGGTTGTAGACAATGTCGATAACGCCTTCGAGCGCATCGAGCCCTTCGAGCGTGCAGGGGGCGTCGGGGCAGTGGGGGAACATGCCGGCGGGCGTGCAGTTGACGAGCAGTGCGGCGTCGGACTGCTGCGAGATATTGTCGTAGTTGACTTCGCTCGTGCGGCCCACCGGCACGACGATGGCGCCCAGGTCGCCGAGCACCATGCTGGCAGTGGTGCCGGCGCCACCGGTGGCACCGAGCACGAGGGCCTTCTTGCCGGCGACCTCAACGCCCAGTTCCTCGACTAGGCACTGAAAGCCGAAGTAGTCGGTGTTGTCGCCGCGCAGGCGGCCGTCGGGCAGGCGCGTGATGGTGTTGACGTTTCCCATACGCTCGGCGAGTGGACTCAGCTCGTCCAGGTATTCCATGACGGCGCGCTTGTAGGGGATGGTCACGTTGGTGCCCTCCCATTCGTCACCCGTCATAAAAGCCTGGAGGTCCTCGGGCTCGCGCTCAAATCGTACGTACTCGAGCCCCGCGAGCTCCTTGTAGATGGTCGGGGTGTAGCTGTGGCCCAGCACGCGGCCCAGCACGCCGTAGGGACGGGTTGCGGCGGTATCGGTCATCTAGAGCACCTCCGTGTAGCTGCCAAAGTAGGTGAAGCTCTCGCACACGTCGTCAATCGAGTCGAGCAAGTCGTCGAGGGCCTTGCTGCCAAAGGGGCAGTCCAGGTCAAAGTAGAACATAAACTCAAAGTCGTGCCCGGGGATGGGGCGGCTCTCGAGCTTGATGAGGTTGATATTGAGCGCGTAGAAGCGCTCGAGTACGCGATAGAGTGCGCCCGGCTCGTTGGCCGCGGTAATCATGAGCGAGGTGCGGTTGGCGCCGGGGTAGACGCGTGGCTCGCGGCTGATGACGACAAAGCGCGTGTAGTTGTTGTCCGAGTCCTGGATGTTGGGCTCCAGTACCTCCAGGCCGTAGAGTGCGGCGCAGCTGCGCGATGCGATCGCGGCAACATCGGTGCGTTCGGAGCTGGCGACCATCTCGGCCGACATGGCCGTGTTGGGGTACTTGGTGGCGTGCAGGTCGTGCGCCTCGATAAAGCCGGCGCATTGGGCAATGGCCTGGCCGTGGCTGTAGACCTCGTGCACGTCCGCAAGCTTGGCGCCGGGCTTGACGAGCAAGTTGTGGTCGATCTTGAGGCGCAGCGAGCGCACGATATGGAAGTCGAACTGGGCGAGCAGGTCGTAGACGGCGTTGACCGATCCGGCGGTGGAGTTCTCGATGGGCAGCACGCCAAACTCGCAGAAGCCATCGCGCACAGCGCGCATAACGCCTTCGAAGGTCTCGAAAAACGCGATGTCGGGCACGTCGAAGAGTTTGCACGCGGCGATCTGGCTGTAAGCGCCCTCGACGCCCTGGCAGGCGACGGTGGCCGTTTGAGGGAAGGGCGTGTCGGAGGCTGCAGCCGTGGCGTGGGCCTTTTGCGAGACGGTGATGCCCTTGAGCTCGTTGATGTAGCGCTGCTGCTCGGCCTTGCTCATGCTCATGAGGAGACGGAACAGGGTGATGGTCTGCGCCTCGTAGCGCTCGGGCGCGCGGCTGGCGAGGTTGTTGAGCTTGGAGCGCTCACGGGCGGGGTCGAAGACGGCCTTGCCCATCTCGATTTTTGACTTGGCGACCTCGGTGGCAATGTCCATGCGCTCGACAAAGCTGTTGAGGAGCGTGGTGTCGATGCCATCGATGGCCTGGCGGATGTCAGCAAGGTCCATGGAGACCCCTTTCACGTGTCGGGGGATGTTGAGGGGTGGGTAGTTAGCGCTGGGCGGCGTCTTCGAGGAGGGCGTCCCAGATGGCAAGGGCGGCGGCTGCCTCGGCTACGGGGACAGCTCTGGGGACGATGCAGGGATCGTGGCGGCCGTGGACCGAGAGCTCGGCATTTTCCATAGCGTCCATGTCCACCGTCTGCTGCTCGCGGCCAATGGAGGGCGTCGGCTTTACGGCCATGCGCCACATGACGGGCGCGCCGGTCGAAATACCGCCCAGGATGCCGCCGGCGTTGTTGGACTCGACCTCGATCTCGCCGGTCTCGGCATCGATGCGATACGGATCATTGTTCTCGCTGCCGCGCATGGCGGCCACGGCAAAGCCCATGCCAAACTCCACGCCCTTTACGGCGGGAATGCCAAACGCGATCTGCGCGATGCGGTTCTCGATGCCGTCGAACATGGGGTCGCCGATGCCCGCGGGAAGCCCGTAAATGCCGCACTCCACGATGCCGCCGATGCTGTCGAGTTCGTCGCGCGCGGCTAGGATTTCCTCGCGCATGCGGCCGGCTGCGGCGGCGTCAATGCACGGCAGATCGTTCGTAAGGATCGCCTTGCGGTCGGCCTCGCGATAGACCATATCGTCCATCGGCAGGTCGGAGATGCCGCCGATCTGCGCCACATGCGCCATCACTTTAATGCCGCGGGCCTCGAGTGCCTGCAGCGCAATGCCGCCGGCGATGCACAGGGGTGCCGTTAGGCGGCCGGAGAAATGCCCGCCACCGGCGACATCGTGCATGTTGTGATACTTCACGCGCGCCGGAAAGTCCGCATGTCCGGGGCGGGGCTTGCGGCGCAGCTCGGAGTAATCCTTGGAGCGCGTGTTGGTGTTCTCGATAATCGCGGCGATGGGCGCGCCGGTGGTATGTCCATCAACCACACCGGCGATGATGTGGGCGGCGTCGGCCTCGCGGCGTTTGGTCGCGGTCTCGTCGCGACCGGGGGCACGACGGTCGATGAAGGCCTGCAGCTGCTCCTGGTCAACAGCGATGCCCGCCGGAATGCCATCGAGCGAGCAGCCGATGGCGGGGGAGTGCGACTGGCCGAAGATGCTTAAGTGCAAGACGTTGCCAAAGGTCGAGGACATGCTATTCCTCCTCGAGTGTGACCTTGCCGCCCAGCAGGCGGTAGTGGTCGAAGAAATCGGGATAGGACTTGTTGACGGCCTCGGCGCCGTGGATCACGACCTCGCCGGTGGCGCGGCTCGCGGCGATAGCGGCCATCATGGCGATGCGATGGTCGTTGTGCGAATCGACCACGCCGCCGGTGAAGGCATCGACACCCTTGATGATGAGGTCGTCACCGGCAATGCGCACCTGCGCGCCCAGCGCAGTGAGCTCGCGGGTGGTCGTGACCAGGCGGTCGGATTCCTTGATGCGCAGACGGGCGCAATCGCGGATAAAGGTGCGGCCCTGCGCCAGCGAGGCTACGGCCGAGATGACGGGCACCAGGTCAGGAATGTCGTGGGCGCTCATCTCAAAGCCGGCGAGCTTGTCGGACTGCACGGTGGCGGCGTTGGTGGAGCGCACGATGCGGGCGCCAAAGCGCGAAAGCGCGGCGAGCACGTTTCGGTCGCCCTGCGCGGAGCTCAGGGATACGCCCTCCACGGTAATGGGGTCGGCGCCGATAGCGCCGGCGCACAGCCAAAAGGCGGCGTTGGACCAGTCGCCCTCGACAGCAACGCTGCCGGGCGTGCGGTACGAGCCGCTGCTCACGCGGAAGTTCGTGACCTCGGGCTGGCCGTCCTTGGCCGGAATACGCTCGACGTTGACCTCGACGCCAAAGGCCTTCATGGCCTGGATCGTCAGGTTGATGTAGGGACGGCTCTCAATGAGGCCGGTTACCTGCACGCAGGAGGGCTGGGCCAGCAGTGGGGCTGCCAGCAGCAGGCCCGAGATGTACTGCGAGCTCACGTTGCCCGGAAGCACAAAGGTGCCCGGGCGCATGCGGCCGCTCGTCTTGAGCGGAAAACCGCCCAGACCCTGTAGGTCGCAGCCGGCGGCGATGATCTCGTCCGAGAGCGGGGAGAGCGGGCGGGCGCCCAGGCGGCCCTGGCCTACGAAGGTGGCATCCGCACCCAGCGCGCAGGCGACAGGCAGCATAAAGCGCAGCGTGGAGCCACTTTCACCGCAGTCAAGCGTGCCGCCGGCAAGGGCCTTGAGCAGGCCAAACTCAACACTCTTCATGGTGGGGTGGACCTGGAAGCCGTCCTCGACGGTCTCGATGCGAGCACCCAGTGCCGTAAGGCAGCGCACCGTGGCCTCGATGTCGGCGCAGGTGGTGTTGCAGGTGACGTGCGTCTCGCCGTTGGCAAGCGCAGCGCAGATGATGAGGCGATGCGCCATCGACTTGGACGCGATGGCGGGAACGGTGCCCTTGAGCGGGGACGGGGTGATGCGGGCTAGCATGCGGATGCGTCTCCCTTCTGGCCGAGGCCCTCGGCAATGAGTTCGTGGAAAGTGGAAAGTGGCGTGCGGTCGATGCTGCAGCGGCCAATGCCGTGCGGAATCACCAGGTCGATGGTGTCGCCCGCGCGCTTCTTGTCGTGGAGCGCCTCGGCAAAGACGGTATCGGCATCTAGGTCGCAGCGGGTCTTGAGGCCATGGCGGGCGCAGAGTTCCTCAATACGATCGGGCAGTGCAGCATCGCAAATGCCGTGCAGGGCCGCGGCGCGCGTGATGATACCCATGCCGATCGACACGCAGTTGCCGTGTCCCAGCTCAAAGTGCTCGCAGGCCTCGACGGCATGTCCGGCACTGTGTCCAAAGTTGAGGAGCTTGCGCTGGTTGGTTTCGCGCTCGTCGGCGACGACCACGGCGCGCTTGATGTCGATGTTGCGGGCGATGATGAGCGCTACGCGAGCCACGTCCTGGTTGAGCAGCTCCAGCGTGAGCGGGGTCTTCTCCAGCTCGGCGAAAAGCTCCGGGTCGGCGATTACGGCGTGCTTGACGACCTCGCCGCAGCCGTCGGCGAACTGCTCGGGCGTGAGGGTGGCCAGGCACCCCACGTCGGCGATAACCACGCTCGGCTGCCAAAAGGCGCCGGCCAAGTTCTTGCCGGCAGCCAGGTCTATGGCGGTCTTGCCTCCCACCGACGAATCCACCATGGCGAGCAGGCTCGTGGGGACCTGCACAAACTTGCAGCCGCGCATGTAGGTGGCGGCCACAAAGCCCGCCACGTCGCCCACGACGCCGCCGCCGAGTGCCACGATCACGTCGGAGCGCGAAAGCTCGTGCTCGGCCACAAACTCCAAAATGGCAACGTAGGTCTCGGCGCGCTTATGGGCCTCGCCGGCCTCGAAGGTGCAGATGCTCACCTCGTAGCCTGACGCCTCCAGGCTCTGCTTAACGGGCATCTGGTAGAGCGGGCCCACGTTGGTGTCCGTAACGATGACGGCCTTGGTGCCGCCGGCAGTGGCGCGCACGAGCGGTCCCGCCTGCTCCAGCAAAAACGTGCCAACATGCACCTGGTAGGGGCGTGCGGTGTCGATATCGATGGTAATCGCCATAAGCTTCGGTCCTTTCGACCTGGCGTGATGGGTTGTCTAGTGGGAGGCCTCGTCGTCGAGTGCGCGCTTAATGCGGTCGCCCTCGGCAAGGAGATTCTCCAGATAGCGCTGGTCGCGGTCCTTGAGCGCACGGCTGTAGGCGCCAAGCGATTCGATCAGATGGTCGATCTCGAAGGCGAGCGCATTGGCGTCGTCGATCATGAGCTCGGACCACATCTGCGGATTGAGGTGCGCTACGCGGGTGAGGTCGCGGTAGCTGCCGGCCGAAAAGCCGTGGTGAACCTGAGCGGTCGGGCTCTTAACATAGGCGTTTGAGACGACATGCGCGAGCTGGCTCGTAAAGGCGATGACGCGGTCGTGCTCGGCGGCGCTGGTCACGCTGAACTTGCCAAAGCCCAAGGGGCGCACCATCTCGCGCACCTGGCCCAAGAGCTCGAGCTTAAGGGCATCGTCTACCGCGGGTGGAACGAGCACCAGGGGAGCGCCCTGGAACAGGTCGGCGCGGGAGTGAGCGTAGCCCGAGAACTGGGTGCCCGCCATGGGGTGCGCGCCCACAAAGTAAAAGCCGTGCTCGCGGGCAAGCTCAAAGGCGCGCTCGCACACGATGCCCTTGACGCCCACCGTGTCAATTACCACGGGGCCCATGATGGCCTCGGTATCGGTGGCGTCGGCGAGTGCCTGGGCGTGTGCCACGAGCCACTCGATGCAAGCCTCGGGGTAGCAAGCCAAGACGATGATGTCGCATTCGCCGAGTGTCTTGTCGTTGAGCTCTCCGGCGACGGTGCCCATGCTGGCGGCCGTCATGACATCGTCATCGGGGTCCCAGGCCAGCACACGGACGCCCGCCTGCGCATAGCCGCGGGCAAAGCTGCCACCGATGAGGCCCAAGCCGACGATGCCGGCGCACTTGGGGCCGCCCTGGTTAACGCGCGCGTTTCTCACCGTACCCATGGGCTACTCCATGGTCTCTTGGCAGACAACCTCGCGGATGGCCCGGATGCGGCGCATGGTGTCGTCGAACTGGTCGGGGGTGAGGGCCTGAGCGCCGTCGGACCAAGCATGGCTCGGGTCGTCGTGGACCTCGATCTCCAGACCGTTGGCGCCGCAGGCGGTCGCCGCGAGCGCCATAGGCTCAACGTAGCGGGTGTAGCCGGTGGCGTGGCTGGGGTCGGCAACGACGGGCAGGTGCGACAGGTGGTGGAGCACCGGCACGGCGTTGAGGTCGAAGGTGTTGCGGGTGCGGGTCTCGAAGGTGCGGATACCGCGCTCACACAGGATGACGTTGTCGTTGCCCTCGCTCATGATGTACTCGGCAGCCATGAGCAGCTCGTCGACGGTGCCGGACATGCCGCGCTTGAGCAGAACCGGGGTCTGCGTCTTGCCGACCTCCTTGAGCAGGGGGAAATTCTGGGCGTTGCGAGCGCCAATCTGCATGACGTCAATCTTCTTGTCGAGGAAGACCTGCACGTCGCGCGGGTCCATGATCTCGGTGACGATCGGCATGTCGAGCTCAGCAGACGCCTCGCACAGCAGGTCCAGACCGGCGGGGCCCATGCCCTGGTAGGCGTACGGGGAAGTGCGGGGCTTGTAGGCGCCGCCGCGCAGCATCGTGGCGCCGGCTGCCTTCACGCGGCGGGCGATGCGGATGAGGTTCTCGCCCTCGACGGAGCACGGGCCGGCGATGACCTGGAACTGGTCGCCGCCGATCTTGACGCCGTGGCCGCAGTCGATGACGGAGTCCTCGGGGTGGAACTTGCGGTTGGCGCGCTTGAACGGCTCGGAGACGCGCTGCACGCGCTCGACGACGTCCATGGACTCGAGCAGGAATGGGTCGATCTTGGTCGTATCGCCCACCAGGCCGATGATCGTCTCGTTCTCGCCGCGCGAGACGTCGGTCTTCAGGCCCTTTTTCTCAATCCAGCTGACGATATGGCTGACGGCCTCGTCGCTGGCGCTCTGCTTTAAAATTGCAATCATGGTGTGCCTCTCACCTCGATGGATAACCCTTGCAAAAACGGCCCGCATCGCGAGCCGTGTATATATGGTGCATGAGAGTTTATACTATCTGATTCGCTTTTGCCTTCTAAAGTGAGCCGTTGCGCCGCGTCTTCCCCGGAATTGCAAAGCTTTTTCTTTTATTTTGATAGCCCGTGGTGCACTTGGGTATAATGCCAAACGTTGGCCCTATTAGCTCAGGGGATTAGAGCGTCTGCCTCCGGAGCAGAAGGCCGTTGGTTCGAATCCAACATGGGGCACCATCGAACGTGAGACCGTCCGAACCTCGCATGGTCCGGGCGGTTTTTCTTATACCGACGCGACGTGATGGGACGTGGTATGGCAGCAACGGATATCGAGCGCGGACTCTCGACCGCCGAGGTCGAGGAGCGCATCGCCGCCGGTAAGATCAACCGCAACATGGAGCTCAAGACCAAGTCGGTCAAAGAGCTCATCATCGAGAACCTCTGCACGCTGTTCAATTTGATCAACGTGATCTTGGCGTTCCTGGTCATTTTGACCGGTTCGTTTAAGAATCTGACGTTCCTGTTCGTGGTGTTCCTCAATACCGCTATTGGCGTCATTCAGTCCATGCGTTCCAAGAAGATGGTCGATAAGCTCACGCTGCTGACCTCCAAGAAGGCCATCGCGGTGCGCGACGGTGCCGAGGTGGAGCTCGACCTGGATCAGATCGTGCTCGACGACATCATCCGCCTGGGGCGTGGCGACCAGATTCCCGCTGACGCCGTGGTGGTTTCGGGCGAGGCGCTCGTGAACGAGAGCCTGCTGACGGGCGAGAGCGACCTTATTAAGAAACAGCCCGGTTCCGAGCTCATGAGCGGCAGTTTTATCGACTCGGGCCTGCTGCGCGCCCGCGTGATCCATGTCGGCGCCGACAACTACGTGGCCAAAATTAATAACGAGGCCAAGTACGTCAAAAAGGTCAATTCCGAGATCATGAACGCGCTTAACGCCATCGTGCGCTTTGCGAGCATCATCATGATCCCGCTCGGTTTGGCGTTGTTTGCCTCGAGTGTGAGCGAGCTGTGGGATGCCGCGGGAACCCCGGGCGATAGCGCGCTTTCGTGGTGCTTCTCCGAGCTGCTGGCCGGCCGCGTGCCCTCGTCGGCGCTGCTGTCCACGGTGGGCGCTCTGCTGGGCATGATCCCGCAAGGCCTGGTGCTGCTGACCTCGTCGGTGCTCGCCATCGCCACGGTGCGCCTGGCCCGCCGCAAGGTGCTGGCGCAGCAGCTCTACTGCATCGAGACGCTCGCGCGCGTCGACGTGCTGTGCCTGGACAAGACGGGCACCATCACGTCGGGCCGCATGGAGGTCGAGGGCACGTATCCGCTGCCGGTCGAGGGTATGGGTGCGGGGGAGGGCGACGCCGCCGTTCCCGTCGATACCACGGTGCTCGATTTTGCGCTGGCTAACGTCGCACGTGCGACCTCGGCCGATGCCAACGAGACCTGTCAGGCGCTGCTCAACTATTACGCCGACCGTCCGGTCGAGGTGTCCGAGCCACTGTCGGTCATTCCGTTCTCGTCTTCCAAAAAGTGGAGCGGCGCGTCGTTTGCACAGGGCTCCTATGTGATGGGTGCGGCGCAGTTTGTGCTCTCTGATCGTGCGTTTGCCCAGGTCGAGAACCGTGTCGCCGAGCTTGCCGATACCTGCCGCGTGCTCGTGGTGGCGCTCGTGGACGGCTTTACGCCCGATGGCGATATGGTGGGCGAGGCCGAGCCCGTGGGCTTTGTGACCATCCGCGACGAGATTCGTACCTCGGCGGCCGAGACCATCGGCTACTTTAACGAGCAGGGCGTGACCCTCAACGTGATCAGTGGCGACGACCCGCGTACGGTGTCGTCGATCGCGCGCGTTGTGGGCGTGCCGGGGGCGGACGCTTATGTGGACGCCACGACGCTCGATACGCCGGCCAAGCTCGATGCCGCAGTGGACCGCTACCATGTCTTTGGTCGTGTGACCCCGCAGCAGAAGCGCGAGCTCGTGCAGGCGCTCAAGCGCCGCGAGCACACCGTGGCCATGACGGGCGACGGCGTCAACGACGTGCTGGCGCTCAAGGAGGCCGACTGCTCCGTCGCCATGGCGGCCGGCTCCGATGCCGCGCGCAACGTGGCCGAGATCGTGCTCGTCGACAACGACTTTGCCTCGATGCCCGCCGTGGTGGCCGAAGGCCGTCGCTCCATCAACAACCTGCAGCGTTCGGCTTCGCTGTTCTTGACCAAGACGCTGTTCTCGATGGGCCTGGCGGCGCTGTGCATCGCGCTGCCGCCGTACCCTTTCGAGCCGATTCAGATGACGCTCATCAACTTCTTCTGCATCGGCGCGCCGGGCTTTGTGTTGGGCCTGGAGCCCAACAATGCTCGCGTGAAGGGTGCGTTTTTGACCAACGTGCTCAAGCGTGCACTGCCGCCGTCGCTTGCGGTCATTATGGCTGCGGCGCTCGATATCTTTGTGGCGCGCGTGTTTGGCTTTAGCCAGCTCACGCTGTCTACAATGTGCCTGCTTACGTCGTGCGCGGCGAGCGTCAGCCTGATCTGGCGCATCTCGCAGCCTCTCACGCCCCTACGTGTGGTGCTCTTTGTGTTTGTAGTCGCCGGCATCCTGACGGGCGTTATCGGATTCCCGGAGCTGCTGTCTATTGCCAACCTGTCGATGGGCCAGATGGTTATCTTGGCTGTCATCGTGGTCTTTACCTGCTCGGTGTTCTTTAAGCTCGCCACGATGATGGATTCGCTCAAGCCGCGTCGTCGTCATGCCGCAACTGGTTTTGGCCGCGGTGTGCGCGTTCACCTGGGTCGCGGTGGCGGCAAGGTGAGCTCGACGGGTTCGACGGCGGAGCGTTTTGCCAAGCGCGTCGCCGCCGACATGGCGCAGCGTCGCGAAGATCGCACCGCTCGCGAGGCCGAGGCCCGCGCACTCGAGGGCGTGGCCCAGGTCCAGCCCAAGAAAAAGAAGCCCACGGGCGCCAAGCGCTCCCGCGTAACCAAGTCCGCCCAAGGCATCAAAGTCTCGATGCCGAGCAAAAAGAAGAAGTAACTACGCGCCCTGGCGATGTTGAATTGGTGCCTTGCTCCTGTGGGGCCTTGGCGATGTTATGCTCTAACCTCGATTGTTTGAATTGCTTCGAAAAGAGGATGCCGTGATCTGTCCGCATTGCCTTAAGACCATCGAGGACGGCGCCTCGTTCTGCCCCTACTGCAACGCCTATGTGGGTCCGGGCGATGGTCCCGAGCACACCGAGTTCGTGTTCTGTGAGGGCTGCGGTGCCCGTCTTTCTCCGCATGATCGTACGTGCCCCAAATGCGGACGCCCCGCTCCGGGTATCCTCTCCGAGGACGCGGCCGCATCCGACCTGGCAGCGGGCCGCACGGCGGGCTTTCCGCGCCTAACGCAAGAGCAGATTGATACCGAGGTGCCGCATGCGCCGGCCTCTGCCGCTGCGGTGCTTTCGGACGCCGCCGACCCCAATGAGACCTGCGTGCTGCCGGCTTTCGATAAGGATTTTGGTATCCCCAAGGTCGATATTCCCATGCCCGTTTCCCTGCATGACGATGCTCAAAAATCCAAGCGCAAGGTGCACCCCGACGAGGACGCCTATCACAAGCACAAGCGTCATATTCCCAAGCCGCTTATCGTAATCGCGGTCCTTGCCGTCGTTTGCGGCGGTGCCTATTGGTTCGTGACGACCGATCCCATGGGTGTTATGCCCGGCTTCTACGACCAGTTTGGCCAAGCTGCACAGACCACCTTCCCCACGCGCCAAAAGGGCGAGGCCACTGAGGACGATACCAAGCAGGACGATTCTGCGGAGGTGGTCCAGGAAGAAACCGTGCTCACCGATGATCAGCTCTATACCAGGCTCGACGGTCTGTATCAGACCATCGTGTCCTACGCTGACGAGGACCAGATCGGCGAGGTCATCGATTCCTTTAACAACGGCTATCTCCGAACGCCGCTGTCCACCCGTCAGGAGCTGTCGCAGAGTGCCTACGCCCTGCGCGACCAGATCAAAAAGACGCAAGATGAGCTCAACAACCTTAAGTACCAGGACGATACGGTCTATGCGGATGACATCGCCCACTTAAAGCAGCTTGCCGAGTGGATGTATGAGCGCGTTGACGTGATCTGCCAGAGCTGGGATATCTCGCTGGCCATTCCCGATGGCGAGTCGATGAGTTCCCACCAAAGCGAGATCCTGGCGCCCATCGCACAGGGCGGCAACAGCGCGCTGAATCAGTACGACGCCAACGTGGGCTCCTGGAGGCCGCAGCAGCGTTCCTAAAATTAGTTCGCCATAGTCGGCATAACCTACGTGCGCAATTGATGTAAGCGCATGCTTATTGCTACAATTCGTACAAATATGCTTTAAACGCACGAGGAAGGAACCACATGTTTGGTTTTAAGAAAGAGCTCTACACGCCCGAGTATCAGCTTGCCGGCGACGAGTGCGCTGTAATCGAGACGTCGAAGGGTACCATCAAGGTCAAGTTTGACGGCGAGGGCGCTCCCATTCATGTCGCGAACTTCTGCGAGCTTTCCACGATGGGCTTCTATGATGGCCTTAAGTTCCATCGCTATGTGCCCGGTTTTGTTATCCAGGGCGGGGACCCCAATACCCGCGACATGTCCGGCGCCGACGTCGCCGCCGGTCTTGAGGGCCCCGACGGCATGCCCGGTACCGGTGGCCCCGGCTACTGCATCAAGGGCGAGTTCGCCACCAATCCGCGCAACAGCCATGTCGATGGCGCCCTTGCCATGGCGCGCTCCATGGACCCCGATTCCGCGGGTTCGCAGTTCTACTTCTGCCTGGGTGCCCAGCATAACCTCGATTCCGGTTACACCGTCTTTGGTACCACGGTCGAGGGTCTCGATGTGATTTCGCAGCTGCGTGCCGGCGACGAGATCGTTCATGTCGAGATCGTTCACGAGTAAAGGGGACTTCCTTGAATAGCCAGCTGATCCAACAGGGCCGCGCCGCTTACCGCGCGGGTGATTTTTCCGCTGCAGCCCAGATGCTTGGGGCGGCAAAGACTCCCGATGAGATTATGGGCGAGGCCGACCACCTTCGTGGCAACGCCTTGATGCACCTGGGCATGTATGCCGAGGCCGCCGAGGCCTATGCCGCCGCCCTCAACGACGGCACCTACGGCAAGCGCGGCGCGCTGCTCACCAACCGCGGCAAGGCGCTCGCCGCGGTGGGCGACTACACGACGGCCGCTCAGGCGTTCTCTGCTGCTACGCAGGATGCTTCCTATGCCACGCCGTTCAAGGCCTATCTGGGTCTGGGCAATGCGCTGTTCCAATCGGGCGACTATGCCAACGCGGGAACCGCCTTCCGTCAGGCTGCCATCGACGGCGCCAATCCGGCTCCTGCCGCCGCACTCGGCGAGCTCGGTCGTTGCTTCATTAAGCTCGGCCGTCCGGCGGATGCCGTGGAGACCTACCGCACGGCTATCGACTTTGCCGGCCCCCGCGACGACACGCGTGCGCTCAACGCCGGCATGGGTCAGGCGCTTTCTGCCGCCGGCCGTCCCTCCGACGCACTCGACGCCTTTAACGCCGCTACTGCCGATGGCATCTACCAGCTCACCTCCGAGCAGGCCGATGAGCTTGCCCGCGTGCACGATTCGCTTGCCGCGCTGTCTGCCCAGACGGCTATGGCCACGGCTCCGGCGCCCGCGATGGACGCTCCTGCCGTCGATCCGCTCGATCCTACGGGCGCGACCGGTCAGTTTATGCCCGATCCCTCGGACACCGGCTTCTTTACGCTGTCCGAGTCCGAGATGGTCCAGCAGGACCGTCAGGATCGTAAGCAGGCCAAGGTCCGTCGTCGCCATCGCCACACGGGTCTCAAAGTCTTCATCGTGCTGCTTCTACTCATTTTGATCGCCGCGGGCGGTCTGGGCTTTGCCTACACGCGCGGCTTTGGCTTCCCGTCTCAGGAGTCTGTCGTTACCGATCTGTTCCAGGCTGCCGGCGACGGTGACACCGCAAAGGTCGAGTCTTGCCTGGCCTCGAACCTGTCCGAGGACGCTAAGTCGATGATCATCTCCTCGATTCCGCAGGGTGCCACCGTGTCCGTTGAGGGCATGGATCAGTCCATGACCGAGACGACCGCTAAGGTGAAGGCATCGCTGTCCAAGGGCGGCGAGCAGGAGTACACCGTCAAATTCGTGCGCTCCGACAACCATATCGGTTGGGCCGTTTCTTCGCTTGATATGGATTTCTCGGCTGCTGACAACCAGTAGTGACCTTATGGGATTTAGCTTTGCCCGGCGCTTCACCGCAAGTGAGGTGCCGGGCTTGCGCTAGTATGATGGGCTAGTAGTTTTCCAGCAATCATCCAACACATCAGGAGTTGCGTTGTTTTCTTTGATGGATATGTTCTTCGGTAGCTATGCGGGCGATCTCGCTATCGACCTCGGCACCGCCAATACGCTTGTCTCCGTGCGCGGCAAGGGCATCGTCATCCGCGAGCCCTCCGTTGTCGCTATCGACAAGAACGACGAGCGCATCCTGGCGGTCGGCATCGAGGCCAAGCGTATGCTCGGCCGTACGCCCGGCAACATCGTGGCCGTTCGTCCCCTTAAGGACGGCGTCATCGCCGACTTCGATGTCACCGAGGCCATGCTTCGCTACTTTATCGACAAGGCGTCCGAGAAGCGCTATCCGTGGACTCCGCGTCCGCGTGTTGTCGTCTGCGTTCCCTCCGGTGTCACGTCGGTCGAGAAGCGCGCTGTCTTTGAGGCCACGATCCAGGCCGGTGCCCGCCAGGCCTATCTGATCGAAGAGCCTATGGCTGCCGCTATCGGCGCCGACCTGCCCGTCGAGGAACCCACCGGTTCCATGGTCATCGACATCGGTGGCGGTACCACCGAGGTTGCCGTTATCGCTATGGGCGGCATCGTTGTCTCGCAGTCCATTCGTATTGCCGGCGACGAGTTCGATCAGGCCATCCTTACGCACGTTCGCGATGCCTACAACCTGGCCATCGGCGAGCGTACGGCAGAGGACATCAAGATCAAGGTCGGCTCCGCCGTGCCGCTCAAGGACGAGCTCGACGTCGAGGTCAACGGCCGCGACGTGATCACCGGTCTGCCCAAGACCGTGCGCATCGAGAGCGAGGAGATTCGTCGCGCGCTCAACAAGCCGCTCGACGAGATGGCCAAGGCCGTCAAGGACGCACTCGACGCTACGCCTCCCGATCTTGCCTCGGACCTTATGTACTACGGCATTTTGCTGACTGGTGGCGGCGCGCTGCTGCGCGGTCTCGACGTGCGCCTGCGCGATGAGACCGGCGTTTCGGTCAACGTCAGCCCCACGGCGCTCGATAACGTTGTTAACGGCTGTGCCCGCGTGCTCGAGGCCAATGCGTTTGATGGCGGCTTCGTCCAGACCAATGCTTAATTTCCAAAAGGTGGATTCCATTTGGCACGATCTTCGGGTTTCTCCACAAATCTGAATACCAAGCGACAATCAACGGGTATGCGCCCGTTGATTGTTTTCAGCCTGATTTCGGTGTTGCTGCTCACGTTTTACATTCGCGAGGGCGAGACGGGGCCGATTCATGTCGTGCGTTCGGGCGTGACGACGATTGCCTCGCCGGTGCGTTTTCTGGGCTCGGCTGTGGCGGCTCCCTTCAATGCGATCGGTAACGTGTTCTCTAACCTTACGGCGTCACAGGACACGCTTGACGAGCTTAAGAAGCAAAACGAGGAACTGACTTCTAAGGTCGCCGAGCTCTCCGAGGCTCAAAAGACCGCCGAGCGACTGGAGGGTCTGGTCGGTCTGCAGTCGACCTACAACCTCAAGTCCACTGCAGCTCGTATCGTCGGCGCTTCGGGCGATGCCTGGACCTCGACCGTTACCATCGATAAGGGTTCTGCCGACGGGCTTACCATCAACATGCCCGTGACGAGTTCTGCCGGTGTCATAGGCCAGATTATCGAGGTCTCGGCCAAGACGTCCACCGTGCGCCTGATTGGCGATGAGAACTCGGGCGTGTCCGCCATGGTGCAGGACACGCGCGCCCAGGGCATGCTGCAGGGTCAGGCTGACGGCACGCTGCGTCTTGAGTATGTTAGCGTCGATTCCGACGTTAAGGTTGGCGACATCATCGTGACCTCGGGCATTGGCGGCGTGTTCCCCAAGGGTCTACCGCTCGGCACCGTCTCGTCGGTTGAGAAATCGGCAAACGACGTGTACTACACCATTGTGGTGCGCGCCCAGACGACGGCCGAGAACAACGAGGAAGTGCTGGTCATTACCTCGCTGACCGACGAACAGTCGGCCTCGGATGAGGACGTGAGCACGGCCAACAGCACGCCGCAGGGGACGTCGCGCGACACTGCGACCAAGACGAAGGACGAGAGTTCGGATGACAGTTCCGACACGTCCGAGACGACCGATTCCGGCTCGAGCGAATAGGGGGCATGTCCATGGATCTACACGAGCAGGGGATGAGCTCCCGCACGTTTGTAATCGCCGCCATCGTGTGTGTGCTGCTGCAGGCAGGCCTGGCACCGCAGATCTCCATTGCGGGCGGTCGCGTCAACTTTATGATTATCTTGGTGTGCCTAAGCGTGTTCTCGGGCGACCCGAACCGTGCCGTCGTGTGCGGTTTTTGCAGCGGCTTGTTCTATGACCTTTCCGCTGCCGTGCCGGTGGGCGTTATGTCGCTCCTGCTGACCGTGGGTTCTTTTGCCCTGGTGCATAGCGCCGCCGGTCAGACGGGCGGTACCCCGAGCGCGCGCGGCATCACTGTGGGCGCCTTCGCGCTCGTCATAAATGTGATCTACAGCATCATCTTGCTGTTTATGGGTTTGGAGACGAGCTTTGTCGTGGCGATCTTCGGCCATGCGCTGCCGTCTTCGATCCTGACGGGTCTGGTTGCCATTCCGTTTTTGATGTCCGGCGTCGTGCCGCAGTCCGGTTATGGATTCTCCGCACGTGGCGGACGCCAGACGGGCATGCGCTTTAAGCCCAAGACCCGTAAGCTCAAATAGGGGAGGCCTGTAGATGTCTTCCCAGATGACGGTTATTATCGCCGGTATCGTGCTGGTTGTGGCCATCGTGGTCGCGCTGGTCGTTATGCGTCGCGGCGATTCCCGTTTTACCTACGATACGCAGCATGGAACGGCCCCGCGCGCCACCGAGGGCGAGGGCAATACCGCGGCGACCGCCTTTAAGGGCCGCTTCTCCATCCTCACCACGGGTGTGGGGGCGATGTTCGCGGCGCTTGCCGTCAAGCTGTGGGGCATGCAGATGGTCTCGTCGGACTATTACGAAAAGCAGGCTAATAGTAATCAGACGCGCACCGTTACCACACCCGCTGTGCGCGGCCGCATCCTCGACCGCAATGGCGTGGCGCTTGTCCAGAACCGTTCCTCACTTGCTGTCGTGGCCTACCGCGACCTTGCCGAGGATGAGGTTCTGGTTCGCCATCTTGCCAACGTGCTCGGTATGCCCTACGTGGCGGTGCTGCGCAACATTCAGGACAATTCCGAGGGCGCCCAGAGCCTGCATACCATCGCGACGGACGTCCGTCGCTCCACGGTTGCCTATATCAAGGAGCACGCCGGCGAGTTCCCGGGCGTCAAGATTGCCGAGCGTACCGAGCGCCAGTATCCATATGGCGAGACGGCATGCCATATCTTGGGCTATACCGGCACCATTACCTCCGAGCAGCTCGAGGCCCAGAATAAGAAAACGTCTGGCGATGATGATGCTTCTGCTGGCCGGATTACGTACCAGTCGGGCGATATCGTGGGCCAGGCGGGTGTTGAGAGCTACTACGAAAACCTGCTGCAGGGTATTCGTGGCGAGCAGACCGTCAAGGTCGATGCCTCGGGCAATGTGACCGGTCAGGCCGGCGCCGTGCCCGCCAAGGCCGGCTCCGACATTAAGCTCACGCTCGACCTTAAGATCCAACAGGCCTGTGAGACGGCGCTGGCGAGCGCCATCGAGCTTGCCAAGACCACTGGCTACAGCAATGCCGGCAACGGCGCTGTGGTGTGCCTCGATCCCAACAATGGCGAGATCCTGGGCATGGCGAGCGAGCCCAAGTTCGATCCGTCCGTCTTTATCGGCGGCGTCTCAAATGACGTGTGGACCGAGCTCAATGATGACAAGGGTTCGCACCCGCTGCTCAACCGCGCCATTAGCGGACAGTACATGTCGGCCTCGACCATCAAGCCGCTCTCGGCACTGGCCGGTCTTGAGTTTGGAACCTACACTTCAACGCAGACAACCAACTGCACGGGCTATTGGACGGGCTTGGGCAAGGCTTGGGGCAAGCGTTGCTGGCTGACGTCTGGCCACGGCACCATGACGCTGCAGTCGGGTATCGCCAACTCGTGCGACCCCGTCTTCTACGACATGGGCAAGGCGTTCTTTTATGATGAGCAACATTCCGAGGGCCTGCAGGAGGTCTTTCGTCGCTGGGGCCTAGGCAAGACCTGCGGTATCGATCTGCCGAGTGAGGGCGCGGGCCGTATTCCCGATGCCGAGTGGAAAGAGTCGTACTTCACCGACGCCTCTGCCGAGGACCGCAAGTGGAATGCCGGCGATATGACCAACATTGCCATCGGCCAGGGCGACATCCTGGTGACGCCCCTGCAGATGGCGTGCGCTTATATGGGTCTTGCCAACGGCGGCAAACAGTACGTGCCTCACGTGTTTTTGTCTGCCGTGTCGCGCGATGGCGACGGCGATGCCTATAAGTACAACGGCAAGGGCAAGAAGAAGCGCCTGGAGGCCAAGATCAACAGCGATTCGGATTTGACTCTTGTTCGCAACGGCATGCACGACGTGATTTACACGGCATCGACGTCCCTGGCGGCTCACTTTGGCACCCTGACGCCGCAGGTATACGGCAAGTCGGGCACGGGCGAGAAAAGCGGCGAGGACGAATACGCGTGGTTCTGCGCCTATGCACCGGCCGATGATCCCAAGTATGTCATCGCTACTGTCCTGGAGCAGGGCGGCGGTGGCTCAGATACCGCGATGCATGTCGTGCGCGACGTGCTCGGCGTGATTTATGACGAGCCCGATACCTCTTCGGCCTCGGGCGATTCTTCGGTTCGATAGGAGGTTGCGATGGATTTTTCTCCGGCGGATCTGTTCCGTTCAACCAAGACCGGCTCTCGCAGCAGCCTGGACCGCGTCAACAAGCAACTTTCGGCCTCGCGCGGCACGTTTCGCCAAAAGGTGCATATCGGTGTGCTCGTGGCTACAGTGGCGCTCGTCGCCTACGGTGCCATCATTATCTGGTCGGCTTCGCAGTTTAAGGCCGATGCCTCGTTCTCACGTCATCTTCTGGGAATTGGCATCGGGGCGGTGCTGGCGGTGCTGGTCTGGCGTACCGACCTGCGCGGTATTTCCAATTTCTCGACGGCGTTGCTCGTCATCGACCTGATCGTGATCTTCTCGCCCAAGATTCCGGGTCTGTCCTATACGGGCGGTTTGGGCATGACGGGCTGGATCAAGATTCCCGGTATCGGCTTGACATTCCAGCCGGTTGAGCTTGCCAAGCTCATCACCATCTTCTTTATTGCTACGCTTGGCTCGCAGTATAACGGTCGCATCGATACCGTTCGCGACTACGTCAAGCTCTGCGGCATGCTGTCCATCCCGTTTTTGGCCGTCGTTGCCATGGGCGACCTGGGCTCGGGCCTGGTCGTGCTGGTCTCGGGCGCCATCGTCATCTGCATGAGCGGTGCGCGCCGCGAATGGGTGCTGTCGACCCTGGCCCTTCTCGTGGGCCTGGTGGCCCTCGTCCTGGCGCTCGATTCGGTCTTTGATTCGTTGCTCGGCCACGATGTGCTCATCAAGCAGTATCAGATGAACCGCCTGACGGTCTTTATCGACCCCGATAATGCCGATTCGGACGATGCCTACAACCTGCAACAGTCGCTTATCGCCGTTGGCTCGGGCGGCTTCTTTGGTAAGGGCTTGGGCCATGCGACGCAGTCGGCCGGCGGCTTTCTGCCTGAGTTCCACACCGACTTCGTCTTCGCCTTCCTGTCCGAGACCTTTGGCTTTTGCGGTTCCTTTTTGCTCCTGTGCCTCTACGTGCTGCTGATCTTTTCGACGATTCGCGTCGCCTTTAAGTGTGAGTCGCTGTTCTTGCGTCTTTCGTGTGTGGGCATCGTTGGCATGTGGGCGTTCCAGACCTTCGAAAACATCGGCATGTGCATCGGCATGATGCCGATTACCGGTATTCCGCTACCGTTTATTAGCTTCGGTTCGTCTTCGATGATGATTCAGCTGCTGACGGTGGGTATCGTACAATCCATATGGCGGCATCGTTCGGGCGCCGCGTAACCGCTGGAGGGGTTTGCTATGATAATTCCCGTAGATAAGCTGACCCGCGCTTTTAAGATGGGCGCGTCCGTTAAGAAGGATTCCGATACGCCGGTGCGCGTCTCGGTCTATCTGGATTCGTCCGCCTCGCGCTTTCTGGCCGAGACGGTGCGTGACGCCTTTGTGCCGCAGACGACCTCGGGCATTGTGCGCGTCGAGCGTCTGGGGGAGGAGCGAATTGCTCCAAAGACCGATACCGATGTGGTACTGGTGCTCTCGTGTGGTTCCGACCGCTTGGAGAGTGCCGTGCAGGAGCTCGTGATCGCCGGCGCGCCCGTGTGCGTGCTTTCCGAGTCTGCTGTGGAGGTGCCGTTTATCGAGGAGTCCACGCCCATGCTCGGCGTGGTGGCGGCAACCGATAAGACGTATCTGCTCGAGACGCTTGCCCGCTGGATTCTCGATCGCACCGAAAAGGAAACGGCTTTTGCGGCGAACTTTGCCTTCATGCGCATCGCGGCGGCCAATCGTATCATCACCTCGTGCGCGCTCACCAATATGGCGACCGGTGCGCTGGTGTTTTTGCCGGGCGCCGATTATCCCGTGATGGCGCTGGCGCAGGTGGGCATGCTCTTTGAGCTCGCTGCCGTCTTTGGACGCGGCATTAAGCCTGAGCGCGGCTACGAGGTCGCGGGCGTGCTTGCCGGCGGTCTTGTGATCCGCGCGGTCACCCGCGCGCTCGTCAAGCAGACGCCACATATTGGGTTTGCCGTCAAGGCGCTTACTGCCGCCGCGGGCACCTATGGCATGGGCCGTGCGCTCGTGTCGCTCTACGAGCGCGATGTCGACTACAGCCGTGCCAACGAGGTGGTCACTGCCACGTTCTCCCGCGTTCGCGATCTGGTGACCACGGTCGCGGGCGCTACCCGTCCTATGGCGTCCTACGAGGACGCATCCGATCTCGCTGCTTAGGGGTTTTCCGTTGCGCGTTCCGTATCAAGACTGCTTTCATTTAATTGAGCCGCTGCTCGCCAAGGTCGAAAAGCCGAGCCGCTATATCGATCACGAGTGGGGCACGCTTTCCAAGGCCGATGCCGATTACCGTTGTTGTCTGATCTATCCGGACGTATACGAGGTCGGTCTGCCCAACCAGGGTATCGCCATCCTCTACAACATCCTTAACCAGGCCGAGGGCATCTCCTGCGAGCGCGGCTATGTGCCGTGGCCCGATATGGGTGACGCCATGCGCGAGGCGGGCATTCCGCTGCTGTCGCTCGAGGGTGCAGCGCCGGTCGCTTCGTTTGATATCGTCGGTCTGCATGTGCCGCACGAGTTGGCGGTGACGAACTTCCTCGAGGCTCTCGACCTCGCTGGCATTCCGCTGTTAGCGGCCGACCGTACTGAGGACGATCCCATTATCATCGCCGGTGGTCCTTCGGTGTACAACCCCGAGCCGTACGCGGCCTTCTTCGATGCCATCCTCATCGGCGAGGGCGAGGAATCGCTGCTCGAGACCTGCCAGCTGCATCGCCGCCTGCGTGACGAAGGAGTCCCGCGCGCGCAGATTGTTGAGCAGCTTGCATCCATTGCCGGCAACTACGTGCCGTCGCTCTATGAGGTTCGTCACGACGAGCCCTGCTCGCCGCATGGCTACACCGTGCCGCGTGAGGGCAAGGATGCGCCGACCGTGGTCTACAAGCGCGTCGTCGAGGATTTCGGCGCCACGAATCCGCTGTCGCAGTCGTGCGTACCCTATGCGCAGCTGGTCCACGACCGCCTGTCTATCGAGATTCTGCGCGGCTGCGCTCGCGGCTGTCGTTTTTGCCAGGCCGGCATGACGTATCGCCCGGTGCGCGAGCGCTCGGCCGACCAGATCGTCTCGTCGGTGATTCAGGGTCTGGAAAAGACCGGCTATGACGAGGTGTCGCTGACCTCGCTTTCCACGACCGACCACTCCTGCATTCGTGACGTGCTCGGCAGGCTCAACCGTCGCCTGGAGGATACGGGTATTCGCGTGTCTATTCCGTCGCAGCGCCTGGATTCGTTTGGCGTGGATATGGCCGAGTCGGTCGCCGGCGAAAAGAAGGGCGGCCTGACGTTCGCACCCGAGGCCGGCAGCCAGCGCATGCGCGACATCATTAACAAGAACGTGACCGAGGAGGACCTGGACCGTGCGGCCAAGGCGGCCTTCGAGGCCGGCTGGAACCGCATGAAGCTCTACTTTATGATGGGCCTTCCCGGAGAGCGCGACGAGGACATCGTGGCCATCGCCAATCTGGCCGATCACGTGCTGGAGCTCGGTCGTTCCGTGGTGCCCAAGGCTCGTCGCGGCTCGATCTCGGTGTCCATCTCGGTTTCGGTGTTTATCCCCAAGGCTGCCACGCCGTTCCAGTGGTGCCCACAGCTCGACTACGACGACGTCAAGCGTCGCCAGAAGCTGCTTATCACGAGCGTTCGCAACCGTGCCGTCCGCGTGCATTACCACGATGCCGAGACCTCGCTCATCGAGGCCGCGCTGTCCCGCGCCGGTCGTGACATGACTCCCGTCATCATTGATGCTTGGCGCTCGGGGTCTCGCTTTGACGCCTGGGTAGAGCATTTCTCGCTCGATAACTGGAAGGAGGCTGCTTCCAAAAACGGCATCGACCTCAATGAGCTCGTGCACCTGCCCTACGAGTTGGACTGGCGCCTGCCGTGGGAGCACGTGAGCCCCGGCTGCACGCGCGGCTTCCTCGAGCGCGAGTACCGTCGCTCGCTCGAGGGCGTCACGACTCCCGACTGCACCCGCACGTCGTGCACCGGCTGCGGAATCTGCCCCACGCTCCACGCCAAGAATGTATTGATGGGTGATCGCGCATGAGTGAGCGCCTGACCGACAACCCCACGCTCTTTAGGCTTCGTGTTCGCTATGGCAAGCGCGATCGCCTTAAGTACCTGGGCCATCTCGAAGTAATCCATACCATTGAGCGCATCGTGCGCCGTGCGGGACTTCCCTATGCCGTCACGCAGGGCTTCTCTCCGCACATGCGCGTGGGCTTCTCTTCGGCGCTACCGGTGGGTACGTCGTCGACTTGCGAGTGGTATGACCTGTTTATGACCGAGTTCGTGGCGCTCGACGAGGCGTTTGGGCGCCTGGCTGCGGCGTCTCCGGCCGATCTGGCGCCCATCGAGGCGGCGTACATCGACGTGCGCACGCCGGCGTTGACGGCGCAACTCACGCGTCTGTCGTATCGCATCGACTTGCACCTGGATCCCGAGGCGCCCGTAAGCGCCGACGAGGTGCGTCGTGCGATCGACACGCTGCGCGCGGACCATGGCATTGACTACGCGCGCGGCAAAAAGAGCAAGCGCTTGGATTTGGATCACACGCTCGTGGGCTATGAGCTCACGGCGGGGGAGCGCCCGGACCATTTGGTGCTCATGCTCGACACCCATGCCGACAACGAGGGCTCCATGCGTCCGGAAATTTTGCTTTCTGCTGCTGATGTTTTGTTGCAGGGCTTGACCCTGGGCGTGGATGCACCTATTGTTTCCACCGGTATGCAAGACCTCGTGACCATCTGCTCCTACGATGTCGAGCGTCAGAATCAAGCATGCGAGGACGACGAGGGCCGACTCGTCAGCCCCATACCTGTGCGAACTTGTGGATTTGCTCCACATACTCGTTGACGGGGGTATTTTCGCCTGCTACTATATTCGGCTGTTGCACTAACTGATGCATGAAGGGCAAGTAAACATGTACGCAATCGTTAACACGGGCGGCAAGCAGTACAAGGTCGCCACCGACGATGTCATCACCGTCGAGAAGATCGAGGGCAATGAGGGCGACAAGGTCACCCTGCCGGTCATCTTCCTCAACGATGGTAAGAAGATCGTCACCGATCCCGACAAGCTGGCCAAGGCCAAGGTTACCGCTCAGATCGTTGAGCAGTTCAAGGGCGAGAAGCAGCTGGTCTTCAAGTTCCACAAGCGTAAGCGCTATCGTCGTCTGAAGGGTCACCGTCAGCAGCTCACCAAGCTGAAGATCGTGAAGGTCCAGGCTACGTCGCGCGCCAAGAAGGCTGTCAAGGCAGAGGCCGAGGCTGTTGCCGAGGCTCCCGTCGCCGAGTAGATTACACTCGTAACGAAAGAGTAGGTATACACAATGGCACACAAAAAAGGACTCGGTTCCTCCCGTAATGGCCGTGACTCCCGCGGTCAGCGCCTTGGCACGAAGCGCTATGCCGGCCAGACGGTAACCACGGGCACGATTCTCGTCCGTCAGCACGGCACTCACATCCACCCGGGTGAGAACGTTGGCCGTGGCAAGGACGACACGCTGTTCGCGCTGGTCGACGGTACCGTTGAGTTCCACAAGGGTATCAAGCACAGGGTCAGCGTACGCCCGCTCGCGAACGCGTAATTCACCCTTCATAGAGCACATATGTGGGAGGCACTTGAGTTTTAGGATTCAAGGGTCTCCCTCTTTTTGTAGGAGGCGATTCTGTTGTCACAGTTCACCGATATCAGCCGCATTAACGTGTGCGGCGGCGACGGCGGAGCCGGATGCATGTCGTTTAGGCGCGAGGCATTTGTCCCCAAGGGCGGCCCCGATGGCGGCGACGGCGGTCGTGGCGGCAATGTCGTCATCCAGGCCGATGCTCAGCTGTCTTCGTTGATCGATTACCGCTTTAAGCATCACTTCCGCGCCGAACGCGGCACGCACGGGCAGGGTGCCCGTCGTAACGGTAAGAGCGGCGAGGACCTTATTCTTAAGGTTCCCATGGGTACCGTGGTGCGCGAGCTCGACCCCGAGACGCAGACCCCGATGTTCGAGATTGCCGATCTGGTGCATGATGGCGAGCGCGTTGTCGTGGCGCCCGGCGGTGCCGGTGGCCTGGGCAACACGCACTTTGTGACGTCGGTGCGCCGCGCGCCCGCGTTCGCTCAGCTGGGCGAACCGGCCGAGGAGCATTGGATTGAGCTCGAGATGAAGCTTATGGCCGATGCTGCGCTCGTGGGCTTTCCCTCGGTGGGTAAGTCTTCGCTCATCGCGCGCATGAGTGCCGCCCGTCCCAAGATCGCCGACTATCCGTTTACCACGCTCGTGCCGAACCTCGGCATGGTGCGTGCCGGTGAGTATTCTTACGTCGTTGCCGACGTTCCTGGTTTGATCGAGGGCGCGAGCGAGGGCAAGGGCCTGGGCCACCAGTTCCTGCGCCACATTGAGCGCACGGCGCTCATCATGCATGTCGTTGACATGACGGGCGGGTTTGAGGATCGCGATCCGGTCGAGGATTACCGTATCATCAACCGTGAGCTCGAGCAGTATGGCGCCGAGCTTTCGGAGCGTCCGCAGATCGTCGTCGCCAACAAGTGCGATGCGCCGGGCACGGCCGACAAGATTGCCGACCTCAAGCGCGCCGCGCTCGACGATGGACATATGTTCTTTGCCGTGTCCGCCGTGACGGGCGCCGGCCTCAACACGCTGATGCTTGCCGTGGGCGAGCAGGTGGCTAAGCTGCGTGCCGAGTTGGCGGTCTCCGCTGAGCCGGTCGATCTGCGCGACGAGGAGTGGGAGCGCCGCCGTCTGCAGCGCGAGAAGCGTTTCCGCATTGTCCAGGAGGAGCCTGGTGCCTTCCGTGTGGTTGGTCGCGCGATTGAGCGCATGGTCATCCAGACCGACTGGGAAAACGAGGAAGCCGTCATCTACCTGCAGCACAAGTTTGCGCGCATGGGTGTTGACGACGCGCTCGAGAAGGCCGGCTGCCGTGCGGGCGACGAGGTCCGCATTTGCCAGCGCGCCTTTGACTTTGAGGGCGCCGAGGACTTCTCGGAGTACGAGGAGCTCGAGGACGCTGGCGAGGACGTTGCCGTTGAGGCCCTTGACGTGACCGATGCTCCGGATGAGGGCGTCGAGGTTGTCGATGCGGCGGATGCCGCGGACGATGCCGAGACCTCGGAGGGCGAGTAAGCCATGTCGCTGCGCGGTGGAATCGGTTTGCCCGAGCTGCCCATAAAAGAGGGCAAAGAGTTTCGGCTTGGCATTATGGGCGGCACCTTCGACCCGATTCATTACGGGCACTTGGTGACTGCCGAGCAGGCGCGCGAGTCGCTCGACTTGGACGCTGTGCTCTTTATGCCGGCCGGCTCTCCTGCCTTTAAACTCGACAAACCGGTGACGCCTGCTGAGGACCGTTATGCCATGACGGTTCTCGCCACCGCCGCGAATCCGGCTTTTTTGGCGAGCCGTTTCGAGATCGACCGTCCGGGCGTGACCTATACTGCCGATACGCTTCATGCCCTTCGCGACTTTTACCCGCCGCAGGTAAAGCTCTACTTTATTACGGGCGCCGATGCGATTATTGATATTGTGACCTGGCATGATGCCGAGCGAATTGCTGAGCTTGCTACCTTTATTGCGGCGACGCGACCGGGTTTTGATATCGATACGGCGCGTGCCCGAATCAAAGAGTCGGGGCTGCCGTTCGATGTGCGCTATATTCAGATTCCGGCGCTGGCGATCAGCTCGACGAACATTCGTAAGCGAGTTGCCCGCGGCATGAGCGTGCGCTATCTTACGAGCGAGTCTGTGCTCGGCTACATTCGCAAGCGCAGTTTGTATGTCGATCTGGGTCAAGAAGATTTTGAGTGATGGGGGCTACGTTGTCGGTAGAGGATCAGTTTGAGGGCGATGAGCGCGCGCTGCTCAAGCGCATTCAAGAGCTGCTCGATGTTCGCATGAAAGATAAGCGCAAGCGCTATGTGCATTCGCTGGGTGTTGCCGAGACCGCACTTCATCTGGCCGAGGTCTACGGCGTTGACCGCTTTGATGCCGCTGCCGCCGGCTTAATTCACGACTGGGACAAGGTGCTTTCCGATGACGAGCTCGTGGCCCGCGCGCTTCACTATGGCATCAAGGTTGCCGGCTCTCCTTCCGCCGCGACGCCGCTTTTGCATGGCCCTGTTGCCGCCTATGAGCTTCCGCAGCTTTTTCCCGAGCTGTCACCGGCCGTTTTCCAGGCTGTCGACCGTCACACCGTGGGTGCCTGCGACATGACGCCGCTCGATATGGTGGTCTTTGTGGCAGATGCCATCGAGCCCAACCGTCACGGCGACTATGCCCATGCGCTGCGCAAGATGGTGGGGAAGTCCTCGCTCGACGAGTTGTTCTTCTCCTGTTTTGCGCAGGGTCTGGTCTATGTGATCCAGTCCGGGCGCTATCTTTATCCCACGGCTATTACGATTTACAACCATTACGCCCAGCTGCGCTAGCTCGGGTGTGTCTAGAAAGAGGTATTCCATGGCCGACGAGACCATGACTGACGAGCAGATTCTTGAAGGTGTGGAGCACAAGAGTTTCGTTGCCACGTCCGACCGCACCGCCGCCTCGCTGTCCGCGAGCGGTGTCGCCGCCGAGGATGTCGCCCGCGCCGCCGCGCAGGCCGCCTACGACAAGAAGGGCGAGGACGTGCAGGTGCTCAACCTGACCGAGCTTTCCGACGTGTGCGACTACTTTGTGCTTGCCACCGGTACCAACAACCGCCAGGTCGATTCTATCGTCGACGAGATCGAGGAGAAGGTCGCCGCGGCTTGCGGCGAGCATCCGTTCTCCATCGAGGGCCGCGAGCAGAAGACCTGGATGCTCATGGACTACGGCTCGGTCGTCGTTCACGTCTTCACTCCCGAAGCCCGCGACTTCTACCGTCTAGAAAAGCTCTGGGGTGACGCCCCCCAGCTCCCCCTCGACCTCCTCTAGTGGCTCATTTGATACGGGGCTTTTAGTTAGCCTCGCGCATTTTGCCGGGCAGTTGCGGTTTTCCGTACCTGCCCGGCTTTCTTTTTGCCCAAAGGCGGTTAATCGTTGAAGCGGGATTGGCGGCCGAAGGATAGGGCGGTGTCGCCGAACTTGTCTCGGACGGCGTCGATAGCAACCGAGAGGTCGCGTCGGTCGCTGGATTGGGCTCCGCGGTCGTCGACTTCGCAGAACAGGTCGGTCTGGATGCCGCCCTGATGGTCAAAGTCGCTCATCCCGATACCCGCCAGACGCACATGCATGCCTTCCTGCCAGATGTTGTCGAGCAGTTCGAGCGCAACCGCCACAAAGATGTTCTCATCGTCGGTCGGATGAGGCAGCCGGCGCTGTGCCGTACGCCCGCTGCCATACGAATACTTGAGCTTGAGCGTTACCGTGCCGCCCGTCAGTCCCTGACGGCGCAGGCGGCGTCCAACTGACTCGCCCAACAGTGCAATCGCCGCTTCGATGTCTCCGCGCTCAGTCAAATCTTTCGCAAAGGTGCGCTCATTGCTCACCGATTTAACCTCACGCTCTTCATCGAGACTTGTGACTTCGGAGATTTCGAGTCCCAGCGCACGCTGGCGCATGCGTTCGCCGTTGACGCCAAAAATAGAGGCCAAGGTGGATTCCGGTGCACGTGATAGCTCGCCGAGGGTGTAGATGCGCATGCGGCGCAGTCGTTCCTCGGCCGAGCGCCCGATGCCGCTCATGGCAGACACTGGTAGCGCGGCCAAAAAGCGCTGTTCCGTCCCGGGGCGCACAATCGTCAATCCAAACGGCTTGTCACGCTCGCTTGCGATCTTTGCGACCGTCTTGTTGCAGCCCACGCCAATGGAGCAGGTCACTCCCAGCGCTGCCACGCGGTCGCTTATACGCCGCGCAACCAGTCGCGGGTCTTCGGGCGCAAAGCGACCCGGTGTGATATCGATAAAGGCTTCGTCGATGGATACGCGCTCAACGCGCGGCGTCTCCTCGGCAAGAATCGCCATGACCTGCGCGCTCACCTCGCGGTAGCGATCAAAGTGCCCGTGCGTCCAAATGGCTTGCGGGCACAAGCGCCGCGCCTCGGCCGAGGCCATGGCAGAGCGCACGCCAAAGCGACGTGCCTCATACGAACACGTGGACACGACGCCACGCGAATCGGCGTCTCCGCCCACGATGAGTGGCTTTCCGCGCCATTCGGGATGATCGAGCATCTCCACGCTCGCAAAAAATGCATCGAGGTCCATGAGGCCCACCGCCGAACCCGTCCAGGGAGGTGGCGTGACGCCCATGGCATCCTCATAACCGTATGTATGTTCGCGTCTTTCCATGTCATGAGTATACCGCGCAGCTCATGTGGGGTGCGTGTATGTGCTTGCAAATCCCGAATTCTTGTCTAAGATATGGATTTGCCCTCGACTACACCGAAGAAGTTGGTCTCACGGACTTCACCTGCCCGCGTCGATGGCGTATTATGTTCAACTGTTTGTTTGTAGTTGCAGCCTAAAGCTGCTTGGTTGGAGGAGTTTCCTTTGGCAGTCAAGATTCGCCTTGCTCGTCACGGCGCTAAGAAGCGTCCGTACTACCGTGTCGT
This sequence comes from uncultured Collinsella sp., assembly GCA_902497075.1. GTDB lineage: Bacteria > Actinomycetota > Coriobacteriia > Coriobacteriales > Coriobacteriaceae > Collinsella. The sequence continues at coordinate 6,497 of CABVDG010000006.1, read as the reverse complement.
CGTCGCCGATTCCCGCGCCCCGCGTGACGGTCGTATCATCGAGGAGGTTGGCCGCTACAACCCGATGACCGCCCCCAAGACCATCAACCTCGACCTCGAGAAGATCGCCGACTGGCAGTCCAAGGGCGCTCAGCTCACCGACGCCGTCGCCGCTCTGGTCAAGGCCGCCAACGAGGGCGAGAAGACCGAGACCGTCGTCAAGAAGTCCAAGAAGCAGCTCGCCAAAGAGGCCGAGGCAGCTAAGGCTGCCGCTGAGGCCGCTGAGGGTGCCGAGGAGTAAATCGTGCCTGAGGTTGACGCTGCACAGCTCGAGGGTGAGGCAATGCTCTCAGATCGCATCGCCGATCTCGTCGAATATCTCGTTGTTCAGATCGTCGACGACCCGGATTCCGTGAGCCTTGAGGTCATTGATGGTGATGACGCCTCTACGATCGAGGTTTCTGTCGCCGAGGATGACGTCGCTAAGGTCATCGGCCGTCGTGGCCGTACCATCAAGGCCATTCGCACGCTCGCCCGTGCACTGGCCGCTCGCCTCGACACTGCTGTCGAGGTAGAGGTTCTGGGCTAGGACCTTGAGGTCCCAGTACAAAAACATCGCCCGTGTGGTCAAGCCGCACGGAAGGAAGGGGGAGGTCCTCGCGCAACCGCTGCGGGGGCTTCCTTCTGTATTAGAGCCGGGTATGCGCGTCGCCCTGACGCCGCCGGCGCTCAAGCGCGACCGCTTTTGCACGGTCGTGTCCGTCACCGATACGGGCGATGGCGATCTGGTCTCGTTTGAGGGCATTGACGACTTGACGGCCGCCGAGGGCATCACGGGATGCTATGTGTTGGCAAATCGTGACGATTTTGAGCTCGATTCACTCGACGCCGCCTATACCGACCTGATGGGTCGCGAGGTGGTCGACGAGCGCTTCGGTTCACTCGGCACGATCGTCGAGATCATGTCGACGCCCGCTAACGATGTTTGGGTTGTCGAGGGTGATCGGTACGGCGAGGTACTGATTCCCGTGATCGAGCAGGTTGTGCTCGATCTTCCCGACACAGGAACAATTTCCGTCCACGTTATGGACGGCCTGATCGATATGGACAAGTAGGGAGGACAACATGCTGATTGAGACCCTTTCGGTCTTTCCCGAGATGTTTGAGCCCGTCATGTCCACATCGATTTTGGGCCGCGCCCGCAAGGCCGGCCTTTTTGATTTTAAGGCGTATAACCTGCGCGACTGGACGCACGACCGCCATCGTACCGTCGATGACGAGCCGTACGGCGGCGGGCAGGGCATGCTCATGAAGGTCGAGCCTATTGTCGAGGCCATCGAGGCTATTAGCTCCGAGGGTCCTAAGCCCACCGTGGTGTTTTTTACCCCCTGTGGCGAGCCCTTTACACAGCATGTGGCCGAGCGCCTGCTCAAAAGCGAGCGCCTGCTGTTTGTGTGCAGCCGTTACGAAGGTGTCGACGAGCGTGCCTATGCGTATGCCGACGAGCGCCTGTCGATCGGCGATTACGTGCTCACGGGCGGCGAGCTTCCCGCTATGGTCGTTGCCGATGCCGTCGTACGCCTGATTCCCGGCGCCCTTGGTGACGAGATGAGCAACGTCGACGAGTCGTTCTCGACCGCCGAGGACGGAGGCCTGCTCGAGTATGCGCAGTACACCCGTCCTGCCGAATTCAACGGCGAGGGCGTGCCGCCGGTGCTCGTGAGCGGTGACCATGCCAAGGTTGACGCCTGGCGCCGTAAGAATGCCATCGAGCGCACCTGCCGCTGGCGTCCCGACCTGATCGAGACGGCGCGGCTTACGCCCCAAGAGCGCGCATACGCGCAGGAGATTCTGGACGCTTCGTATTCGCAGAGCGAGGAGTGAGAATGGTTCCATCGCAGCATTCCGCGTTGAGGGGCGCCTTTGAGTGGATCGTGGTCATCGTAATCGCGCTCGTGGCCACCTTCCTGATCCGCACCTTTGTGGTCGAGCCCTTTGTGGTGCCCACCGGCTCCATGGAGGACACGATCGAGATTGGCGACCAGATCCTGGCACAAAAGGTGAGCCTCGAGCTCGGTCAGCCCGTCAAACAGGGTGATATCGTGGTGTTCCACAACCCCGATGCCACGTCCGAGCATGACGTGCTGGTAAAGCGCGTCATCGCCACGGCCGGCCAGACGGTCGATTTGCAGGACGGTCGCGTGGTCGTTGACGGCCAGGCGCTCGATGAGGGCTATACGACCGGCATGAGCTGGCCGCTTTCGGTCCAAGCGCCCGCCGCCCAGGTGAGCTATCCCTACACCGTCCCCGACGGGTGTGTGTGGGTGATGGGCGACAATCGAGAGAACTCTGCCGACTCACGCTACTTTGGTCCCGTCGATCGCTCCGATTTGATCGCTGTGGCGCTTGTGCGCTACTGGCCACTCAACCGCATCGGCGCTATCGATTAAAAACCGCTATAGTACAGTACCTAACCGTGTATTCGTTTCGACGAGGGGATATTAGAGGCATGAACGCTTCATCGCTTTCCTTCCAAGACATCATCCTGCGCCTCCAGCAGTACTGGGGCGAGCAGGGCTGCGTCATTATGCAGCCCTATGACTCCGAGGTCGGTGCCGGTACCTTCCATACCGCGACCACGCTGCGCTCGCTCGGCCCCGCCGAGTGGCGCACCTGCTATGCGCAGCCCTGCCGCCGTCCCGCCGACGGCCGCTACGGCGAGAACCCTAACCGCATGCAGCACTACTATCAGTTCCAGGTGCTCATCAAGCCCTCGCCGGTCAACGCCCAGGAGCTCTACCTGGGTTCGCTGGCCGCCATTGGCCTGGACCCCAACGACCATGACGTCCGCTTTGTCGAGGACGACTGGGAGAGCCCGACGCTCGGCGCCTGGGGCCTTGGCTGGGAGGTCTGGCTCAACGGCATGGAGGTCACGCAGTTCACGTACTTCCAGCAGGTGGGCGGTATCGAGGTCGACCCCGTGCCCGTTGAGATCACCTATGGCCTGGAGCGTATCGCCATGTACGCTCAGGGCGTCAACTCGGTCTACGATCTGGTGTGGAGCTACCTGCCCGACGGCACGCCCATGACCTATGGCGACGTGTTCCTGGAGAACGAGCGCGAGTTTAGCGCTTACAACTTTGAGGTCGCCAACGTTGAGATGATGCGTCAGAAGTTTGACGACTACGAGGCCGAGTGCCATTCCTGCCTGGAGCGCAAGCTGCCGCTGCCCGCATACGACTGCGTCATGAAGTGCAGCCATGCCTTCAACTTGCTCGATGCCCGCGGCGCCCTGTCCGCAGTCGAGCGTGCCAACTACATCCTGCGCGTCCGCGCCGTCGCCAAGGCGTGCTGCGAGGCCTATATGGCCGAGGTCGCCGGAGTCAACGAGAATGCCGACCAGGAAGGCGAGGTGGCGTAAGCCATGGCAGACGCTAAGGATTTCCTGTTTGAGATTGGTACGGAGGAAATGCCCTCTGCACCGCTGAACAATGCCGTCAAGCAGCTTGGCACCATGATCGCCAAGGGTCTCGACGAGGCCGGTCTGGCCCACGGCGAGGTCCGCGTGATCTCGAGCCCGCGTCGCCTGGCTGCGCTCGTTGCCGACGTTGCCACCGCGACCGATGAGGTTCACGAGGTCAAGCGTGGCCCCGCGGCAAACATTGCCTTTGATGCCGACGGCAACGCCACCAAGGCTGCCCAGGGCTTCGCCCGCAAGTGCGGTGTGGCTGCCGAGGACCTGGTCCGTCGCGAGGACACTGACGGTCGTGAGTACGTCTTTGCCGAGAAGAACATTCCCTCCGCACCGGCTACCCCGATCCTGACGGCCCTGTGCGAGAAGACCATCGCCGGCCTGCAGTGGCCCAACTACCGCTCCCAGCGCTGGGGTCACGAGCATGCGACCTTTGTTCGTCCGGTCCGTTGGATCTGCTGCCTTTTGGGCGAGGATGTTGTGCCCGTGTCGTTTGCCGACGTGACGAGCGGCAACACCACGCGCGGCCATCGCGTGCTCGGCCCCGGTGACCACGTTGTCGCCAGCCCCGCCGCCTACGAGCAGGTACTCGAGGATGCCGGCGTGCTCTCTGCTGAGCGCCGTCGCGAGGCGATTCTCGCTGGTATCGCCGAGGTCGAGGCTGCCCGTCCCGGCTGCCATGTCGATACGCCCAAGAAGGTCTTTGAGGAGGTCATCAACCTTTGCGAGTGGCCGACGGTGCTCGTCGGTACCTTCGACGAGGAGTTCCTCAAGGTCCCGCACGAGATTATCTGCGAGTCCATGCTCACCAACCAGCGCTACTTCCCGATCTATGACGGCGAAGGCAAGCTCACGCGTGAGTTCGTGGTCGTTTCCAACAGCAAGCCCGAGAATGCCGAGCGCGTGATCGACGGCAACGAGCGCGTCGTGCGCGCCCGTCTGGACGACGCTAAGTTCTTCTACGAGGAGGACCTGAAGATCTCCCTCGACGAGTTCCGCGAGCGTCTGGCCAAGGTTGCCTTCCAGGAGAAGCTCGGCAGCGTGCTCGCCAAGTCCGAGCGCATCGAGCAGCTCGCGCTCGCTATTGCCCGCGAGGCTCATCTGGGCGCCCATCTTGCCGCCGACGCCGCTCGCGCCGCGCACCTGTGCAAGGCCGACCTGGTGTCCAACGCCGTCGTCGAGTTCACGAGTCAGCAGGGCGTGATGGGCGGTTACTACGCCACCGCGATGGGGGAGAACGACGAGGTCGCCCACGCCATTCGCGATCATTATCGTCCCCGCTTTGCCGGTGACGAGCTGCCTGAGGGCACCGCTGGCTGCATCGTGGCCTGCGCCGACAAGCTTGATACCATCGCCGGTATCTTTGCCATCGGCGAGCCCCCGACTGGCTCCTCCGATCCCTACGCGCTGCGTCGTGCCGCTATCGGTATCATCAACATCCTGCGCGACCGTCTGCCGATCGATCCCACGTCGCTCATCGATTTTGCGCTCGAGCTCTATAGCGAGCAGGGCATTGAGTTCGACGCCGCCGAGGTCGCCCAGCAGGTTCGTGACTTCTTCCATGGCCGCCTGGTGAGCATGGCCCGCGACGAAAAGATCCCGGCCGATACCGTTGCCGCCGTCTCCGCGGTGCACATTATCGCCCCGTCCGTCTTCTTCGCCCGCTGCGCCGCCCTCGACGAGGCCCGCAAGAACGACGCTGAGACGTTCGACAACCTGGCGACCGCCTATGCCCGCGCCGCGCATATCTCCAAGCCTGAGCTTGGTGCGGAGTATGACCGCAGCCTGATGGGCGAGGTCGAGCTCGCGCTCGCCGACGCCTCCGAGGCCGCTCAGACCGCTGTCGATGCCGCCCTTGCTGCCGAGGACTACCCGGCCGCATTTGCCGCCCTCGCCGCCCTGCGCGCGCCCATCGACCGTTTCTTCGATGAGGTCATGGTCATGGACAAGGACGAGCAGCTTCGCGATAATCGCCTTAAGCTGCTCAACCGCTTCGAGGCCGTTTTCTCCGGCATTGCCAACATCGGTGAGCTTGCCCGCAAAAAGTAAGCCAGCCTGCGCATAAGCGCAAAAGGAGCCCCGCATGGATTGCCCGGTCACCGCTCGTCCCACCGTTATCGTTATCTCCGACTCGCTCGGCGATACCGCTTGTGAGGTGGTGCTTGCGGCGTCCGGGCAATTTGATGTAGGGGCTTTTCGCGTTTTGCGCCTGCCTAAGGTGACCTCCGTGGAGCAGGTCAAGTCATTTGTGGGGCCGCGCGTCGATGCCGACCATCGCGATGTCGCCGTGTTCCATACCATTGTCGATCCGGCGCTTCGCGCTCGCGTGCTCGATTACCTGGGTATGCTGCATATCCGTTCGGTCGACCTCATCGGCCCGACGCTTGCCGTGCTGTCGTCGCTCATCGGTGTGCCGCCCAAGTGCGTTGCGGGCGTGATTCACAAGACCGATGACCGCTATTTCCATCGTATCGAGGCCATGGAGTATTTCGTTGAGCACGATGACGGTCGTGGTTGCGACGATCTGTCGGGTGCCGATATCGTGCTGCTGGGTGTGTCGCGTACATCCAAGACGCCGCTGTCGATGTATTTAGCCTATCAGGGCTACAAGGTCGCCAATGTCCCACTGGCGCATGGCATGGAGCCGCCCAAGTCGATTTACGAGGTTGACCCGATGCACCTGTTCGGCCTGATTTCGACCGTCGACGTTATTTCTGAGATTCGCGATAGCCGCTTGGGCGATGACTACGCCCGTGCCGTTGCCGGCTCCTATGCCGAGCCTGAGAGCGTGCGCAGCGAGCTTGAGGAAGCTCGTGCCCTCATGAAGCGCTTAGGCTGCTTTGTTGTGCGTACCGACGGCAAAGCCATCGAGGAAAGCGCTGCCGAGATCATTGCTCACCTCGAAGAGATTCAAGAGGCAAGAGCCCGCCGTGCCGCCCGCCGCGCTCAACAAAAGTAGCTCACTTGGGACAAGGTTGTTTGGGTAGCTAATTTGGGACGTGTCTCTATAGTTTTGTCAACCGCGTGCTTCGCGCCATTTCGGCAT
>CABVDG010000005.1:0-140975 GCA_902497075.1 uncultured Collinsella sp. | reverse complement strand
GCGACACTGAAGTAAGTGTCCATCCTCGCAGTATCCGGTTCTCAAGGTGCACGCCTGGCGGCTGATCCGGTCCGACCGGGCCGCGCGGCAAGGAGATATATTGCCAGACCGGAGGGGCGCCGTGGGCGGGAATCTGGGCGTACACATTTCCTACACAATTTGGGATCCGACTAACGTTTGCCAGCCGTTAACTACCGCTCGCCGAGCATCTCTTTATATAAGGCAGCCTCATGGTTAAAGCGGATACGTTCCCCTAGCTAAAGCACAGCCAGCATCGAGCAACTCATCACGTTCTTCCACCGAGAACCCCTCGGCGTAGACGCGCACCACTGGTTCGGTCCCGCTAGGACGGACCAGCAGCCACGTGTCATCCTCGAATGCTAAACGCAAGCCATCCATATGACTAACGTTTTGCGGCACCTTGCCACAAATCGACTTGGGGTTTACGCCCGGCAGCAGGGTTCGTAACGTTTCGGCATCTTCGGCCTCAAGGCGCAAATCGCGTCGACCGTAACTCGTCTTACCAAAACTGTCCTCGAGTTGGTCGACCAGAACGCCCAAAGGCGCGTCCGTCTTTGCCATAAGCTCACACAGAATCAGACAGGCGAGGATTCCATCGCGCTCGGGCATATGCGCGGCGATGCCGATACCACCGGCTTCTTCGCCGCCTATGAGGACGCCACCCTTCTTCATCTCTGCCGCTATATATTTGAAACCGACTGGTTTGACGGTCACGCGGCAGCCAAGCGCCTCGGCAATGCGACGCACGAGCGTCGAGCACGAAAGATTGACGACGACGCGCCCCTCCAAATTACGAAATTGAACCAAGTCGCCCAAAACGAGCGCCATGATCTGATGCGGATGTATATATCTGCCGCGCTCGTCAACCGCGCCGATACGGTCGGCGTCGCCGTCGGTCACCAGGCCAGCGCAAGCTCCGTCCTCGATAACCGTATGCTCGCAAGCGTCCACCCACGGCTCAACGGGGTCGGGGCAGATATCTTCTTGGTCAGGCGCCTGCCCGGCGTGAATCTCGTGCACCTCAACGCCAAGCTCGCGCAGCAAGTCGGCTAGATAGCCCTGGGCTGCGCCGCCCATGGGGTCAACAACCACGCGCAGGTGCGCGGCGCGGATGGCTTCGGCATCGACAAACGATGCCACCGCTTGCATATAGTCAGGAATGATATCCGCGGTGCGATATTGCCCCTCGATCCCCATTGGCTCGGGAGCCATGGTCTCTTCGAGCTCTTCGATGACATCCTGGTTGGCGGTCGAGCCGTCACCCATGCGAATCTTGAGACACAGATAACCCTGCGGATGATGGGACCCCGTCACCATGAGCGCGCCGCACGCCTCACCGTCATAAGCCGCCGCCCACGTAAGAGCAGGGGTCGGAACAGGTCGCGAAGCGAGCACGGCGTCTAGCCCGTGCGCTGCTAGCACACCCGCCGCAAGCTCAGCGAACTCGCGCGCCAGGGGCCGAGTGTCGAACCCTATATATACCGTTTTGCCCGGATTGGTCTTTTGCCACAACTCGCCGACGGCATCGGCGATACGGGCAACGTTATCGGCAGTGAAGTCCTCATCGACGCGAGCGCGCCAACCGTCAGTTCCAAAATGAATTATCGCGCACACGCGCAGACACCTCACAGTGTTTGGATCATGGTACGCATGAGGTATACCCGCGATACACACTCGGCAACCTGCCGGCACCAGCATTCACCATTTGGGCAAATGCTGCCGAGGACATGCAAGCAATAAAAAAAACCGCCCCGTATGGAGCGGTTTTGCCCTTTATATATCGAGCGCCTCGGCCATCGCTGCCGTAGTGATTGCCGTGGTTCCACAGCAACTGCCCACCATTGCGGCACCGGCATGTCTCCATTCGATGCATGCGCGCGCGAAAGCTTCGGGGTTCTCGTGCCATACGGGGCCATCCTGAGTCTGGACCGGATCGCCCACGTTGGGACGCACCGTGACGGGAGTAGTCGCCGATGCAACCATCCTGGGCACCGCCGCGTTCGCGGCCGCAAGCGAACAGCAATTAACACCAACCGAGTTTGCGCCGTGTTTTTCGGCGTACAAAACGGCTGCCTCGATGTTGAGGCCATCGCCCAACAGGTCGCCTTTGTCATCAACGACAAAACTCACCAGGACAGGCATGCCGTCAGCGGCATCTCGAGCGCCGGCAAGCATGGGCTGCAAATTACGGATAGACGTCACCGTCTCGATCAGCAGACCATCAACACCAGCATTGAGTAAGGCGTGCGCCTGTTCGCGCGCAATGCCTCGGATCTCACGAAACTCGGCAGAGTCCTCGGCAAACCACTCAATACCGATCGGACCCATCGAGCCCAGCAGCAGCTGAGGGTGCGCCTGGCGGGCATCGTCGACGGCCCCGCGATTGACCTCCGCCACGGACGGCGCAATCTGGTCGTGCTTGAGGGCATAGCTTGATGCCTGAAAGGTATTGGTAATGAGTACCTGCGCGCCGGCGGCGACATACAAGCGATGGATACGAGAAACGGTCTGCGGCTCTGCCAGATTCCAAAACGCCGGTGGAATATCGGCGGCATCGTACTCACTCAACAGAACACTGCCCATGGGGCCCTGCGCCAACAAGGTCTCGCTCGACAAGCGGCGCGTAAGTTCCTCGGCACCAAAGCGGTTGTAATAACTCGTATCCATATATATCCCGCTATTCCTCGACGCTGATTCCCTGCTTTTCGAGATAGGCGAGCCAGCGGCTCATCGTGTCCTCGGATAGCGCATGCTCCATCATGCAGGCCTCGGAATCGGCTCGCTCAAATTCGACACCGAGCTCCTGAACCAAAAACGTGCGGATGAGGCGATGACGGTACCAGATAGCCGTGCCAACCTCGCGGCCGCGATCGGTCAGGATTACCTTGCCATAGTGCGATTGCTCGACAAGCTCGGATGCCTTGAGCGCCGAAACCGCTTTATTGACCGATGCCTTGGAGACGCCAAGGCGCTGCGCGATGTCGACCGATCGCACGCCGTTGGTTTCCCCCTCTTCGCTTTCAATGCGAACCATGCACTCCAAGTAGTCTTCGTTCGCCACCGTCAGATGTAGTTCGCGCGAGCTATTTGTCGTATCCATGATCTTCCGTCCCTTCTGCATTCAATGGCTGATTCTACCCCATCCAAGCGTCGCGGTATGCCGTGGCATACCGTGCTAGAGTTCTTGTTGCACACGACGACCAAGATTGGAGCGGTCTTTATGGAAAACACCACCACGAACCCCGATGTCCTCGAGCGCTTTTTGCGCTACGTCCAGATCAACACGCAGTCCGAGGATGCAAACTGCGACCAGGTACCCTCGAGCGCCGTTCAGTTTGACCTTGCCAACGTGCTGGCTGAAGAGCTGCGCGAGCTTGGTGCGGAAGATGCCCACGTGACCGAGCATGCCTATGTCTGCGCGCATATCCCCGCAAGTGCGGGCGCTGAGGACAAGCCCGCCCTGGGCCTGATCGCCCATCTCGACACCACCGAAGTTGCACCGGGCGCCGGCGTGAAGCCGCACATCGTACACTACGAGGGCGGCGACCTGGTCTGCGGCACGGTTGACGGTAAGCCCGTTGCCATGAGCACCGCCAAGCTTCCCGCCCTGAACGACCTCGCGGGTGAGGACCTGGTCTGCAGCGATGGCACCACGCTGCTGGGCGCGGATGACAAGGCAGGCGTCGCCGAGATCATGTCGCTTGTCGCGCGTATCGCTCAGGACCCTTCTCTGCCCCATCCCGCACTCGGCATTTGCTTCTGCCCTGACGAGGAGATCGGCCACGGAGCCGAGCTGTTGGATATCGATACCTTTGGCTGCAAGTACGCCTACACGGTCGACGGCGGCCCCATCGGCGAGCTGGAGTGGGAGTGCTTTAACGCCGCCGAGGCGACCGTCCGCTTTGAGGGCCAGTCCATCCACCCGGGCGACGCCAAGGGCCGTATGGTCAACGCAGGCAATCTGTTCTGCGACTTCAACGCGTTGCTCCCCTACGTGCAGCGCCCGGAGTATACGGAAGGCTACGAGGGCTTTTATCACCTTGAGGGTGTATCTGCGACCGTCGATCACGCCACAGCGCGCTATATCGTCCGCGACCATGACGCCGCCAAGTTCCAGCAGAAACTCGACCTTATTGATGCCGCCGTCTCGATGCTCAACCAGCGTCTGGGTGAGGAGCGCGTAACGGTCGAGATTAAGCAGCAGTATCGAAATATGGCCGAGATCGTTCGTGACTATCCCGAGCTTATTGATGTTGCCAAGGAAGCCTACCTTGCCTGTGGCGTTGAACCCCAAGTGCTGCCGATTCGCGGCGGCACCGACGGCGCGCAGCTGTCGTTCCGCGGTCTGCCCTGCCCCAACCTTTCCACCGGCGGCTATTGCTACCACGGCGTCAACGAGTTCGTCCCGGTCAGTTCGCTCGTCAAGATGACCGACGTCCTGCAGGAGCTCGTCGCCCGCTTTGCATAAGCCTGGCTGCACAAGTCCAAAAGATGAATCGCCCCGTCCTCAACCAAGAACGGGGCGATTTTTTGCTGCAATGAGAACAGGTTGACGCACGCCAGCCTCTTAACGCAAGGAGTGTCCCAAACTGCCGGCACAAAAGGAACGTCCCCAAGTGCCACAAAATGACGACATCCACTCTCGCTTTGTGGGTAGTCATTGGGGAGGTTCTTGTTTGACTAGTCGTTTAAAAACGTCCCCAATGACTACCCAACGACTAGTCCGGACCAAGGCAACGCCGATGTTTTGGCAACGACAGCGAAAACCCGCCAGAGCGAGCAAGGTGCCTTGAAACGAGGCGGCATTGATCTTTTGATCATGCCGCCGAAGTTGAAAGGCAGATTGCCGCTCTGGCGGGTTTGCAGCGTCAACTGGTTACGCGGGCTGGTAAGCCCGCGTAACCCTAATAGTTGGCTTCGTAGCCGTTGCCGTCGCCGGTCGACTCTTCGTAGTAGTCCGAATCGCTCGAATCGCTTGAGCCATCGGAATCGTCAGAGCTGACCGATGAGGTTGCGGTACCGTTTGCGTAGTCGTCAGACGTGTTGTTGTTCAGGTCGCCGATCGTAGAGCTGGAACCGTCGGAAAGACCCATGGTGTTGGGACCCTTGGGATCCTTGCCGGCATCGACGCGCTCCATCATTTCCTTGAGCTCGTCCTCGTAGACAAAGACGTAGCTCACACCGTCGATCATGGTGCTGTCGTCGGCGTACGAGGGCAGGTTGGCCGAGTAGATACCGTCGACATCCATACCGCGCATGGCGTTGACCGTAGCCACGATATCCTGAACGCTCATATCGGTTACGAGCATATCGGACAGCGAATTAACCAGGCCAAAGATCTTCGTGGCATCGAAGTTATTGAGAATCTGGTTGGCAAGGGCGCCAAGCACCTGACGCTGGTGGCGCATGCGTGTGTAATCGCCGTCGGCATAGGTGTAGCGGCAGCGGGCATAGGTAAGGGCGGTGGCACCGTCCATATGCTGCTGGCCAGCGGTAATCTTAATATCCAGGTGCTCGGGGTCGTCAACATCATCGGTTGCGTTAATGTCGATACCGCCAACCGAATCAATCAGCGCCTGCATTCCGTCGAAGCTGACCTCGGCATAGTGGGAAATCTGAACACCGCACAGCTCGTTGACCGCCTCGACCATGGCCTCGGCGCCGCCAACGGTATGGCAGGCGTTGATCTTCATGGTCTCGCCCTTGTACTCGACCTTGGTGTCGCGCGGAACGGAAATGAGCGTCGCCTGCTTTTGCGTGGGGTCGATGCGTGCCAGGATAATCGAGTCGGCACGATACGTATCCTCGCCCGGACGGCCGTCGGTGCCAAGAAGCAGCACGTAGAACGGATCCTTTGCCTCATCGGTGTCAACCAGAACCCGACGCAGATTGTCGGTAATGACATTAGAATCGCCGAGCTTGCCCATAATGGTGGCAAACCACAGGCCGGCAGCGGTAGTGGCACTCAGCAGCACGCCAAGCACGACAATGAGCGCGACGTGACGAATCGTGTGGCTACGACGGCGTTGGCGAGCGCGCTCGGAATAGCGAGCCACGTTATCGCGACTGTAGATCTTGGCCTGCGCACCAGTTGAGGGTCTTCGGGTGGTGGTATCCGCGAGGGGCTTTTTATTAAACATAGGCAACCTGTATTAGTAGATGACGGGATCGGGGACGGTAGTATGCTCGACATGCGCGCCAAGCGCCTGCAGCTTTTCGACAAACTGCTCGTAGCCGCGCTTGATGTGATGGATAGCCGAAACCTCGGTCGTCCCGTCGGCGATCAAGCCCGCTACGACGAGGGCCGCTCCGCCGCGCAGATCGGGCGAGGTAACCTGTGCACCCGAGAAGCCCTTGACGCCATGAATCATGGCATGATGGCTCTCGATACGAATGTCGGCACCCATGCGCACCAGCTCAGAGGCAAACATAAAGCGATTCTCGAAGATGTTTTCGGTAATAACAGAACTGCCGTCGGCAAGGGCGGAGAGCACCATAATCTGCGCCTGCATGTCGGTCGGGAAACCGGGGAACGGAAGCGTCTGGATGTCGACCGGCTTGATACGCTCGGCACGGTTCACATGGACGCCATCCTCGACGCGCTCGCAGTCGATACCCATGAGCTCCATCTTCTTGAGCACCATGCCCAAGTGAATGGGGCAAAAGCCCGTGACATCGACACCGCGATCGTCGGCCATCAACGCACCGGCAACGATAAAGGTACCGGCCTCGATGCGGTCGCCCACCACGCGATGGGTAACGGGATGGAGCTCTTCCACGCCTTCGATAGTCACGACGGGCGTACCGGCGCCAACAATCTTGGCGCCCATCTCGTTGAGCATGTTAGCGAGATCGACGATCTCGGGCTCGCGGGCGGCATTGTCGATAACCGTGGTGCCCTGTGCGCGCACAGAGGCCATGATGAGGTTCTCGGTCGCACCGACGCTGGCGAACTCGAGCGTGACGGTGGTACCGCGCAGACCTTGGGGCGCATTAGCGTTGATGTAACCGTGGGCGGTATCGAACTCAACGCCCAGGGCCTCAAGACCAAGAATATGCATATCGATCTTGCGAGCACCCAGGTTGCAGCCGCCCGGCATGGCAATTTTGGCGCGATGGAAGCGGCCCAGCAGGGGTCCCATGACGGCGGTGGAAGCGCGCATCTTGGCAACGAGCTCGTAGGGGGCCTCCCATGAATCGACCTGAGAGGTATCAATCTCGAGCGTGTGCTCGTCGAGAACATCGATCGTAGCGCCCATGCCCTTGAGCACCTTGCCCATCACGTGGACATCGGAAATATCGGGCACGTTCTGCAGCGTCGTCTTGCCCGGCGCCAGAAGCGTTGCCGCCATGAGTTTGAGCGCGGAGTTCTTGGCGCCCGAGACGGGCACGGAGCCTCCGATGGCGTGGCCACCCTCAACGCGGATAATATCCAAGGTCTACCCTTTCAAAAAGCATGCCCGGGGTGGCTGGGCCATCCCGGGCATGATGTGTTCGCAAATGGTCGAACGCTAAATCGTTTGACTATTGGGCAAGCTTGAGCTTACACCATGCGATTTCATTATAGAGGTAGGCGCGGCGTGCATCATCCTCCGACAAATTACCCAGCTTCTCTTCAAAACCTTGAATATCAGCTTTAAGCTTGTCGGCATCGACGGTCGCCAAATCGCAAGCGCGCTCGGCGAGAACGGTCACGACATCGTCCGCAACCTGGGCATAGCCGCCGGCCACGGCAAACGTGTGGTCGACAGTGCCCATGGCCTTATCGGAAACGCGAACGTAACCGCGGTCGATCGTGCAAATCTCGCTGGAGTGAGCAGGCAGGACGCCAAACTCGCCATCCGTGGACGGAATCGACACAAACGCAGCGTCGCCCTCATAGGCGCAGCTCACGGGGCACACGATGCGGATACGCATAACCTACTTCTCCCCCATCTTGCGGGCGCGCTCGCGCACGTCCTCAATCGTGGAAGCATAGCGGAAAGCCTGCTCGGGCAGGTCATCGGCCTTGCCGTCGACAATCTCGGCAAAAGAGCGGACGGTATCCTCGACGCGGACGTAGACACCGGGGTTGCCGGTGAACTTCTCGGCGACGTGGAAGGACTGCGAGAGGAACTGCTGAATCTTACGGGCACGGTTGACCGTAAGGCGCTGCTCCTCGGACAGCTCGTCCATACCCAGAATGGCGATGATGTCCTGAAGGTCGGAGTACTCCTGCAGGAGCTCCTGGACCTTGACGGCGACACGGTAGTGCTCCTCGCCGACGATCGAGGGATCGAGAGCGTCGGAGGAAGACGCAAGCGGGTCGATAGCCGGGAACAGGCCGAGCGACGAAATGCTACGCGAAAGAACCGTGGTGGCATCGAGGTGAGTAAACGTCGTGGCAGGCGCCGGGTCGGTCAGGTCGTCTGCGGGGACGTAGACAGCCTGGACGGAGGTAATGGAGCCCGTCTTGGTCGAGGTAATGCGCTCCTGGAGGTCGCCCATCTCGGTTGCCAGCGTGGGCTGGTAACCAACGGCGGACGGCATACGGCCCAGCAGTGCGGAAACCTCGGAACCCGCCTGGGAGAAGCGGAAGATGTTGTCGATGAACAGCAGAACGTCCTGGCCGCGATCGCGGAAGTACTCAGCGGTGGTAAGGCCGGCCAGACCGATGCGTAGACGCGCTCCGGGCGGCTCGTTCATCTGACCATAGACCAAGCAGGTCTTGTCGATAACGCCAGACTCGCTCATCTCGAGATAAAGGTCGGTGCCCTCGCGGGTACGCTCGCCGACGCCGGTGAACACCGAGGTGCCGCCGTGCTCCTGGGCGAGGTTGTTGATGAGCTCCTGAATCAGAACGGTCTTGCCGACGCCGGCGCCGCCGAACAGGCCCGTCTTGCCGCCACGGATGTAGGGCTCGAGCAGGTCGACGGCCTTGATGCCGGTCTCGAAGATCTCGGTCTTGGTGGTGAGCTCGTCGAAACGGGGCGCTGCATGGTGGATGGGGTAGAACTCCTCCACCTCGGGCATGGGCTTGCCGTCGACGGGCTTGCCCATAACGTTCCAAATTCGGCCGAGCGTCTTGGGGCCAACGGGCATCTTCATGGGCTCACCGGTGTCGGTAGCGATGAGGCCGCGCTGCAGGCCGTCGGTCGAGGACATGGCGACCGTGCGGACGACGCCGCCCGGAAGCTGGCTCTCGACCTCGAGGATCGTGCTCAGATGACCGATCGGGGTCTCGGCCTCGACCGTGAGCGCGTTGTAGATCGGGGGCACCGCGCCGTCAAACTTGACGTCGACGACAGGGCCGATGATTCGCACGATGCGACCATCACCGGCAGTCGTCTTCTTGGTGGCTTCCTCGACCGCAAGCTTTACGGTGTTATTAGCCATTACTGTTCCTCCAATGCTGAGGCTCCGCCGACGATCTCGTTAATCTCGGTCGTGATCGAAGCCTGGCGCACGCGACTATACGTGCGGGTAAGGGTCGAGATGATCGCGGTGGCGTTTTCCGTCGCGGAGTGCATGGCCTTGCGGCGTGCACCCTGCTCGGCAGCCGCCGAATCGATCAGGGCCTGGTAGATGACCGTCAGGATATAAGACGGCACAAGCTTGCCGAGAACATGCTCGGGAGAGGGCACGAACTCGAACGTGGACGAGATGCGCTTAGGGGCGTCGGTCTCGTTCTTACGCGGACCGTGGGCCATAGCGATCATCTCGGGGTCGAGCGGCAACAGATGCTCGACGCGAAGCTCCTGATCCACGCGGTTCTTGGCGTGGTGGTAGACAAGCTCGACACGGTCAAGCCCACCGGCACGATACGCATCGCAGATATGAGAGGAGATCATGCGGGCCTGATTGAAATCGGGCTCGGAGGAGTTGCCCTCAAAGTGCATGACAACGTTTGCGCGGTCACGGAAATACGTGGCCGGCTTACGCCCGCACGCGATGATCTCGCACTCGATGCCGTCGTTCGCCCAAGAAGCGGCGAGCTTTTCGGCCGTGCGCTCCACCGTCGTATTGAAACCGCCGGCAAGGCCGCGGTCCGAGGCAATAACGACAATCAGGCCATGCTTGACGCTCTCATGCTTCTGCAGCATGGGATCGGTGCCCGAACAGGAGGCGTCGCCGGCGACCGTCAACATGACGTCGGTCAGCGCCTCCTTATAGGGCTCGGCCTGCTTGGAGCGATCGAGGGCACGACGGATCTTGGCCGTAGAGACCATCTCCATCGTGCGCGTGATCTGCTTGGTCGTGGTAACCGAGGAGATTCGCTTCTTAATGTCGCGAAGGTTGGCCATGGGGCTTAGTTCTCCTCTGATCCAGAAACATCCGAATGGTGCTTGGCCATGAACTGCTGCTTGAAGTCGCCGATGACGCGCAAGAGCTCAGCCTTGGTGTCATCATCGATCTTCTTGGCGCGAACCTTGTCGAGCAGCGAACCAAAGCCATTGTCCATGTACTCGATGAGCTCGGCACGGAAGGGCAGCACGTCGGCGATCTCCAGGTCATCCAGGAAGCCCTCGTTGCCAGCGAACAGCGTAACGATCTGCTCGCCAACCTCAAACGGCTTGTAACGCGGCTGCTTGAGGAGCTCAGTCATGCGAGCACCGTGGGTAAGCTGCTTTTGCGTGGCCTCGTCGAGGTCGGAGCCGAACTGCGTAAAGCCAGCGAGCTCCTGATAGGAAGCGAGGTCCAGACGGAGGTTGCCGGCGACCTGCTTCATGGCCTTGGTCTGCGCATCGCCACCGACGCGGGACACGGAGATGCCCACGTCGACTGCCGGGCGCTGACCCTGGAAGAAGAGCTCGGACTGCAGGTAGATCTGACCATCGGTAATGGAAATGACGTTGGTCGGAATGTAGGCCGAGACGTCGCCGTCCTGGGTCTCGATGATCGGCAGTGCCGTCATGGAGCCGTAGCCGTTCTTCTCGGACATCTTGACGGCACGCTCGAGCAGACGAGAGTGCAGGTAGAAGATGTCGCCAGGATAGGCCTCGCGTCCGGGCGGACGATGCAGCGTCAGCGACATCTGGCGGTAGGCCACAGCCTGCTTGGACAGGTCGTCGTAGATGACGAGCACGTGGCCGCCGGGGTTGGTCTCGCTGGCGGGCTTGCCGTCCTCGCCGTTGTACATGAAGAACTCGCCGATAGCGGCACCGGCCATAGGCGCGATGTACTGCATAGGGGCGGAATCGGCAGCGGTGGCCGAAACGATGATGGTGTAGTCGAGCGCACCGTGCTGAGCGAGGGTCTCGCGGATGTTGGCAACCGTGGAGGCCTTCTGGCCGATGGCGACATAGATGCAGACCATGCCCTTGCCGCGCTGGTTGAGGATAGCGTCGATGGCGATGGCGGTCTTACCGGTCTTACGGTCGCCGATGATGAGCTCGCGCTGACCGCGGCCAATAGGCACCATGGAGTCGATAGCGAGCAGACCGGTCTGAACCGGCTCGCACACCGGGGTACGATCGATGACGCCGGGAGCCTTGAACTCGATGGGGCGACGGTGCGTGGCGACGATGTCGCCCAGGCCGTCGATAGGCTGGCCGAGCGGATTGACGACGCGGCCGAGCATGGCACGGCTCACGGGGATATCCATAATGCGGCCAGTGGTGCGGCACTCGTCGCCTTCCTTGATGGAGTCGACGGCACCGAACAGAACGGCGCCGACCTCGTCACGGTCAAGGTTCTGGGCAAGGCCGAAGACGGTCTCACCGGTATCGGAGCTCTTGAACTCCAGAAGCTCGCCTGCCATGGCGCTCTTGAGGCCGGAGACGCGCGCGATGCCGTCGCCTACCTCGTCGACCGTTGAAACCTCATGCGTATCGACCGTCGCGGAGAGGCTCGTGAGCTGCTCCTGCAGTTTCTTGGCGATATCCTGGGCATTGAGGGTTTCGGACATTAGGCTTCACCTCCGTACGAATTAGCAGAGTTTGCGAGGGTCTCCTGCGCGATGCGCAGCTGCGTCTTGACGGAAATATCACGACGCTCGCCGCGGGCCTCGAGCACCAGGCCGCCCACGATAGACGGGTCGACCTGCTCGATAAGGAATACCTTGCGGCCGAAGTCCTCCTCGCATTTCTTAGTGATGGTTTGACGCAGCTCGTCGTCGAGCGGGATCGCCGTGGTGACGGTCACGCCCACTACATCCTCGTCTTCCTCGGCAACATACTTAAAGGCAGCTGCCACCTTGGGAAGAAGGTCGAGCTGGTCGCGCTTGGACATGGTGTCGAGCACGGCGATGATCTCGGGGCTGGCAGAAGCCAAGCGCTCGATCATCTCGAGGTCCTCGAACACATGGTTCTCGGCCTTAGCGGCTTCCAGAAGGGAGCGCGCGTAGGTCTCGAGCACCTTGTCCTGATAGCGGCTAGTCGGCATTCAGGCTACCTGCTTCCTGGATGTAGCGCTCGATGAGCTTCTTCTGCTCGGCATCGTCCTCGAGTGCCTCGCCCACGATCTTGGTGGCGACGGCAACGGACAGGTCGGCGATGGAGCTCGCGGCACCGGCGTAAATGGACTTGCGCTCGTCCTCGACGGTCGTATGGGCCTTGGCGATGATCTCCTCGGCCTCCTTGTGAGCAGCCTCGATGATACGGGCGCGCTCGGACTCGGCGTCCTTACGGGCCTCGAGGACGATGTCGGCAGCCTGACGGCGGGCGTCGGTGACGATCGAGTCGGACTCAGCGCGCTTGGCGATAGCCTCCTGCTTGGTCTTCTCGGCCTCGTCGAGGCTCTCCTCGATCTTCTTGCCGCGCTCCTCCATGGTTTTCATGATGCCCGGCAGGGCGACCTTGGCCAGCACGATCCAGATGATCAGGAAGGCGATAAGCGCCGGGATGAACTCCGCCATCTTAGGGATGAGGATGTCCGCACCGGCGGCGCCGTCCTCGGCGAACGCGGAAACCGGCATGAGCAGCGCGGCCGCGGACGCGGAGAGTGCGATCGCGCTCTTCTGGGATGAAAGATTCATACTTGACGCTCCGTGCTATTTAACGATCAGCGCGACAACGAAGCCGATCAGAGCCAGAGCCTCGCCGAAGGCGGAGCCCATGATGAAGACGGTGAACACGCGGCCCTGGACCTCAGGCTGACGGGCCATAGCACCCGTAGCACCCAGAGCAGACAGGCCGATAGCAAGACCAGCGCCGATAACACCGAGACCGTAACCGATAACTCCCACGATTCCTCCTTTGTCGTGCGTGTCTTATTTCACGCAGGATAACCTTTTTATAACTGCCGGGCTCCATGGGTACGGGCACCGGCGGTTTAACGAATTGCCTTACCTTTAAGGCGCGAACGGAAGGCTACTCCTCCTCCGCGACCTCCTCTGCCTCGGAGACATACACGGCGGTAAGGACCGTGAAGACGTAAGCCTGGATGGCGCCGACCACAAGCTCGATCGCATAGATCAGGATGAGGATGGCAAGCCAGGCCAGCGAAGGCAGGGCGCCGACGGCGTGGGCCGCGGAAACCTGCTGAAGCAGCGGCTGCATGAACATGCTCGCCATGATGGCGAACGAGCCCATGACCACGTGTCCTGCGAACATGTTGCAGAACAGACGGACGGCAAGCGTGATGAGACGCAGGAAGGTCGAGAAAAGCTCGACGACCCACACGAGCACGTTCATCGGGAAGCTCACGCCCTGCGGGGCGAGGCTCTTGATGTAGCCGATCACGCCGTGAGCCTTGCATCCGTAGTAGATGAAGTACACGAAGGCGAAGATGGCGAGCGCGGCGGTGGAGCCGATTGCGCCGGTGCCGGGCTTCATTCCCGGGATCAGGCCGATCATGTTATTGATCAGGATGAACAGGAAAAGCGAGCACAGGAACGGGAAGTGCTTCTTCCAGTTCTCACCCACGACGCCCTTGCCGATATCGTTCTCGACGTACTCGATGATGTACTCGAAACCGTTGACGAAGAAGCCCTTGGGAACCAGGGTCTGCTTCTTCTTGAACACGGCCAGGACGATCAGGAGCACGATCGTGGAGACGATCAGCCAAAACGAGTACTGCGTGATGCCGCAGCTCAGATCGCCCACGACAGGGGTGGAGCTGAACTCGCTGACCAGATGATTAATCTCATCAGGCAGCTTTTCAAAAATTTCCACGACTTACCTTTCGACCTCATGAGGATCTCGCAGCGCCTTGGCGACGCGAACCGCGCAGGCGGCCATAAAGGCCACGAAGCCGATCGCCTCGCCCAGGAGGAACATGCGAAATGCCTCTCCGAACAACACAAACACAACCAAGGTAAAGACGAGCAGAGCGATTGCCGAGACCGCCAGACTCACCATACCCTTGAGCATGTCCGCATTCTGCTTATCGTCAAGAACCGGCTTGAGCGTAAAGACAAAGGGAAGGAAGGCAATTGCGCCCGCGATGGCGCCTGCAACGATAGCGAGCAGATCGGCTATCTGAAACACTGGCGTCCTCACTTTCCTTTTTAACGCCTCACAGAACAGTTCCCGCCAAACATTGGTGACTATTGTACGAGCCAATCGTTAAAGTACAACCGAAAAAGCATCGGTTAATACGCACCTGTTCGTTTTCTTAAGACCTTCTTTATGCCGCAGGTACGGTAATACGTTTTTCTCGAACCCTGCAGGGCAAAACGTCCGTTAACAGGAGTGCGCGCGGTCGCCTTTTGTTCGACCGCGCGCACCGTTTCTTCGTATTTGCAGCCGCGGCCGTCTTAGCCCAGCGACTAGAGCGTGCCGTAGATGCGGTCGCCGGCGTCGCCGAGGCCGGGAACGATGTAGGCAGCCTCGTTGAGATGGTCGTCGATAGCACACGTATAAATATGTACGTCAGGATCCTTCTCGGTCAGCGACTTGAGGCCCTCGGGGGCCGCGACGATGCACAGCATGCGGATGTCCTTGACACCGCGCTCGCGCAGGTAGCTGATGGCCATCTCGGCCGAACCGCCCGTGGCGAGCATGGGGTCGACGACCAGGCAGATGCGCTGGTCGATATCCTTGGGCATCTTGCAGTAATACTCGTGCGGCTCGTGGGTGACCTCGTCGCGCTCCATGCCGATGTGGCCCACGCGAGCGGAGGGCACCAAGTCGAGAATGCCGTCGACCATTCCAAGGCCCGCACGCAGGATGGGCACGATGGCGAGTTTCTTGCCGGCGAGCCGTTTGAACGTGGCGGTAGTGATGGGGGTCTCGACCTCGACGTCTTCCATAGGCAGGTCGCGCATGGCCTCGTAGCCGTCAAAAAGCGCGAGCTCGCGCACGAGCTGGCGGAACTGGTTGGTGCCGGTGTTTTTGTCGCGCAGGATCGACAGCTTGTGCTGGACGAGCGGGTGATCGACAAGCGTCACGCGGGACGCATCGTAGGTGACGGTCATGGGTTGATTGCCCCTTTCGTTGCGGCCGCAAAACGGCCTTGCTGACAAGGCGCGCAGCAATGTTGCCGCCGCACGCCATGCATTAGTTTAGCGGTTTGTTGTATCGAGCAGCCCATCGCAGCCCTACTGTGCGGTACTGAGCGAGCGCCTGACTGCATCACGCCAGCCCGCAAGGTTTTGTTCGCGGCGCTCGGCGGACATGTGGGGAAGGAAGGTCCTAACGATCTGGGCATTTTGCTCCAGCTCTTCCAGGTCTTCCCAATAGCCGACGGCAAGACCCGCCAAGTACGCGGCACCGATTGCCGTGGTCTCCACCGTCTCGCATTGCAGCACGGGGATATCCAGCAGGTCGGCCTGGAATTGCATGATGAACTCGTTGCGCGAGGCACCGCCATCGACAGACAGGCGCTCAATCGAAAGCCCCACGTCCTGCTCCATGGCGCGCAGCACGTCGTAGCTCTGATATGCCATGGATTCGCAGGCGGCACGTACGATGGTCGCACGGCTCGAGGCGCCGGTCAGACCGCACACGATACCGCGAGCATGCGGGTCCCACCAGGGAGCACCCAAACCCGCAAAGGCGGGAACGAAGTAGCAGCCCTCGTTGTCGCTAATCGAAGCGGCGAGTTGTGCCGACTCGCTCACGCTCGAGATGATGCCCATGTTGTTGCGAAGCCAGTTCATCGTTGAGCCGGCGGCAAAAATAGAGCCCTCGAGCGCATAGCTGACTTTGCCGTCCGCAGCGATACCGATGGTGGAGACCAGGCCATTCTTGGATTCGACGATCTCGTCGCCGGTGTTCATGAGCATAAAGCAACCCGTGCCATAGGTGTTTTTGGTCTGGCCGGGACGGAAACAGCAGTGGCCGAACAGCGACGCCTGTTGGTCACCCGCCACGCCCATGATGGGCGGCATGTTGGTCATGATGTCGCTCGCGACGCGGCCGTAGTCGCCCGAGCTCCAGCGAACCTCGGGCATCATGGAACGTGGAACGTCAAAGAGTGCCAGCAGGTCGTCGTCCCAATCGAGCGTATGGATATTAAAGAGTGCCGTGCGGCTGGCATTGGTGTAGTCGGTGGCAAAGACCTGGCCGCCGGTGAGGTTGTAGATGAGCCAGGTGTCGATGGTGCCAAACATGAGGTCGCCCGCCGCCGCGCTTTCGCGTGCGCCGTCGACGTTGTCGAGAATCCACTGCACCTTGGAGGCCGAGAAATACGGGTCGAGCGTGAGTCCCGTGCGGGAGCGCACCAGCCCTTCTGCGCCCTGCTCGACAAGCTCGTCGATCAGAGGTGCGGTACGGCGGCACTGCCATACGATAGCGTTATAGATCGGCTGACCGCTCACGCGATCCCAGACCACCGTGGTCTCGCGCTGGTTGGAGATGCCGATGGCGGCAATGCGGTCGGAGTGGATACCGCTCTTAAACTGGACTTCCATCATGACGGCGATCTGGCTAGCAAGGACCGCCATGGGGTCTTGCTCCACCCAGCCGGGACGCGGGAAGCTGGTTTTGACGCTGCGACGTGCCTGCGCGACGATGCATCCGTACTCGTCGACGATGGTCGCAAGTACCGAGGTGGTGCCGCAGTCGAGCGCCATGATGTAGGAACCGCCAAAGTCAAACGAGGCATCTTCCATGCCCAGGCTGCCCAGATTCAACGACATCGCTTAAACCTTTCTATTGCATCGGGTCGGACAGGACCCGTTCGATCTCTGATGCGGGAAGTGCGCCTTGGCGCAGGATCTGGAGCTCGCCGTGCTGAAACGACACGATGGTCGAGGCGTCGCGACACGGGGTCTCACCGGCGTCGACGGCAACATCGACCCCCTCCAGGATGCGACCCTCCACCGTGATAAAACTTGCCGGCGCGGGCGCGCCATGCGTGTTGGCGCTGGTGCAGGCAAGGGGGCTGCCACAGGCGCGAATGAGCGCCTGCACCACGGGCGAGGCCGAAGCGCGAAGTGCCACCGTGTCGTCGGCAGCGCGCATAAAGGTCGGCACGCAGGGGGCTGCCTTGACCACGATAGTCAGGGCTCCCGGCCAGCATCGTCGCGCGAGTATGCGGGCATCTTCCGGGATATCCACGCCATAGCGGTCGAGTGCTTCGACGCCATCGACCAGCCAAGCGACGGTTTGCGTGAGTTCACGTTGCTTGAGAGTGAAGATACGGCGATAGCCGGTGCCGAGCGCAGGGACTGCGGCGCCATTGACGGCAGCCTGCGGATCGCGCGGCCACGATGGGAATTCGCTTGTATCTTGGGGCACGGCGTCCGAGAAGGCGTTGACTGCCACGGCGACACCGTAGACGGTCTCGGTCGGGATCAAAGCCAGGCCGCCGCGGCCGAGCACCTCGGCCGTGCGCTCGACGGCAAGCCGATGCGGCTCGCGCGTTCCCTCGTATACCCGATAGACCGTCTGCATGTGTATGCCAGCCCCTTACGCTCTGGTGCAAGTTTGTTTACTGTGGGGCATTCTCGCACGAAACGTTCAACCTATTTGCCCAGAGCGCATGTTGGTTTGGTGAGCGGCTCTAGTAGTCGGTGAAAGTGAGGGGGTTATTGGACTGCGACGAACTTCTTTGGCCTGCCGGCGTGGCGTTCTTGGGCGGCGTAGCGCTCGATGCTGCCTATCGTTATCATCCGACGGCCGTCGACGAGTTCAACATCGAGCTTTCCGGCTTTGACCAGCGCGGTAATCCGCGGAGCGGAGACTTTGAGGTCCAGCGCTGCGTCTTTAAATGTTCGGCACGCCGCTTCCCGAGCGTCCTCGTGGTCGATTTCGACTGAAAGGGCCACGACCTCGGCCGAGCGTTCGTACCCTGCCGGAGTCAAACCGTTGTTGAGGTCGTCGGCCAAAAACGCCATCAGCGCCTCGGTGGCATGGGCAATCGCTTCTTCGCGCGTATCGCCATCGGCAAAGGCGCCGGGAATCTGCGGGAAGCTAGCGCAGTAACCATCGTCTTCTTTTATGAGAACGCAGTCATAGGTAAATCGCTGCCTCATTTTGCCTCCAACTACCATCCAGCTTGGCGACGAATACTTGCCCACGTGCCCTTCTTTGGTCGATCACCACCAGAGCCGTTCACGGTGACAACGCGGTCACCAGAAACATACTTAGCATGACTACCGACTTGCGCGACCTTCACGAATCCATCGTGCTTGAGTAGGGCAATGATTTCCCGAAAGGTAGGAGGTTGCATGGGCCGACCTCTTTCAGCCGTCCTAATTATAAACTACTTTATAATTTTTGCTAACCAGTTAATAAATATTACTGGCGCTGTTTGGGCTCGGTGACGATGGCTCGGACGATGCGGGGGCGATCGGTGAGGTCGTGGACGATGCGCACGTCCGACAGACCCGCTTGGCGGCAGAGCTCGGCCGCAGCGTCGAGCGCGCCCTCGTAGAGCTCGCAGGCAAAGAGGCCGCCGGCGCGCAACATGTAGGGCGCCGCGTTGAGCAGGCGGCGGAAGATATCGAGGCCGTCGGCGCCACCCTCGAGCGCCAGATCGGGCTCAAAGTCCTTGACCTCGTGCGGCAGCGAGCGCATGACATCGGTGGGGATGTAGGGCGGGTTGGAGACGAGTACGTCAAAGGTGCCCCACTCTTCGCGGGGAATGGAGCTCACCAGGTTTGTGAGGCTGAAGGCAACCTCGTCGGACGTGAGGCCAAGCGCATCACGGTTCTTGGTAGCAAGGTCGATGGCGCGCGGCTCGATATCGGTAGCAGTGCAGGTAACGTGGCCGCGGCGCTCCCAGGCAAGGGAGAGCGAAATGCAGCCCGTGCCGCAGCCGACCTCGAGAACGCGGGCAGTGCGGGGCTCAGCTGGGGCAGATACGTTGGCCTCGGCGGCATCTTGCGCGGGAGTCGCCTGTTGGTCGTTGTCCTCAATGGCGATGCCGTATTCGTCGAGCTCGGGCTCGGGGGTTTCCATGGCCTCTGCTTCTGCCGCTTCGGCTTCTGCCGCCTGCGCGGCGGCTTCCTCGGCCTCGCGATCGGCCAGTTCCTCGGCATAAGCGCGACTGCCCAGCACATCGCCGCCTAGCGCCGCCTCGTCGGCAGCTGTGAGGTTGGCGGCACGGCGCTCGGCCGTCGCTCGCTCGTCGGCCAATGCGGCCTCGGCCTTGCGTGCCTCCTCGACCTCATCGTTCCAAGGCAGCTCAACACGCTGACGGGCAGCGGCCTCGGGGCTCAGTACCTCGGCATCCAGATAATTGAGGACTTCCTCGACGAGCATCTCGGTCTCGGGGCGCGGAATGAGCACACCGGGGGCGCACGCGACGTCGATCATGCGAAACTGCGTGCTGCCCGTGATGTATTGCAGCGGCTCGCCCTTAGCGCGGCGGACAACGGCCGCATGCATGGTCTCGAGCTGGGCCGCGTTAAGCGTCTCGTCCATACGCATATATAGGTCAATGCGCGCCAGGCCCGTGGCGGCGCACAGCAGCCACTCGGCAGAAAGACGGGGATGCTCCTCGCCGCGCTCGGCCAGGTACTCCTTGGTCCACTCGAGACAACGCTTGATGGTCCAGATCTCGTTTGCCATGGGGCCCTCCCCTCTTAAGCGCCGGGCGGCGCGCGAATGTCGGAGCAGATTGTAAGCGAGGCCAGCGCCTGGCAAGGGACGATTGAAGGCGATTATCGAGAATCAGCCCAGAATTTTGCTTGGAGCCCACCTGAAGTGTTCATTCGTCGACGTCTAAATCTGCATCCGTCAAGTTTTTGGCAAGGTTGCCCCAAAACTGACCAATATCTAACCAAGAACTTGCCAAATCACTTGACGCGCGACCCATCAAAAATCGCCCCGCGACTTCTTGGACAATTTTTCGAGCAATATTTTCGATAGCAGATATATGCCGTCAATTACCTTAAGCAGGTAAGCAGCTCAAATGCCATAACAGCCGACTGAATAACATCTCAAAGCAATGTCCCCAATGACTCCCTACGGATCATTTGACAACCAAGGAAACGCCGATGTTTTGGCAATGCCAGCGAGCGACGTCCAGAGCGAACAAGTTGGCATGAAAAAGGCAAGGCATAGACCTTCTGGTCATGCCTTGCCTTTTGAATGACAAATTGTCGCTCTGGACGGCGCGCAGCGTCGGCTGGTCCGCCGTTCGGTAGAACGGCGGAACTTAGACTGCCTGTGCCAGCTTCTCGGCACGCTCGGCGGCGGCGAGCGCCTCGATGACGGTGCCGAGCTGGTCGCCCAGGAGGACGCCATTGTAGGTGGAGTTGAAACCGATGCGGTGATCGGTCACGCGGTCCTGGGGCTGGTTGTAGGTACGGATCTTCTCGGAACGGTTGCCGTGGCCGATCTGGCTCTGGCGCTCGGCACCGAGCTCTGCCTGCTGCTTCTCGAGCTCCATCTCGTACAGACGGGCGCGCAGCATCTGCATGCAGACTTCGCGGTTCTGGATCTGGGAGCGCTGTTCCTGCGACTGCACCACGGTGTTGGTGGGCAGGTGGGTGATGCGCACGGCGGAGTAGGTGGTGTTAACGCACTGACCGCCAGGGCCCGAAGCGCAGTAAGTGTCGATGCGCAGGTCGGACTGGTTGATCTGGACGTCGATCTCCTCGGCTTCGGGAAGTACGGCGACGGTCGCCGTGGAGGTCTGGATACGGCCCTGGGACTCGGTCTTGGGAACGCGCTGGACGCGGTGCACGCCGGACTCGAACTTCATGACGGAGTAGACGCGGTCGCCCTCGACCTTGAACTCGATGGACTTAAAGCCGCCGGCCTCGCTGGGGCTGGAGTCGAGCACGGTGGTCTTCCAGCCGCGCGACTCACAGAAGCGCTGATACATCTTGTACAGATCGCCGGCAAAGATGGCCGCCTCGTCGCCACCGGCGGCGGAGCGAATCTCGACGATGGTGTTCTTGTCGTCGTTGGGGTCGCTCGGGATGAGCATGTACTTAATGTCTTCCTCGAGCTGGGGAAGCTTGGCCTCGTTTTCGGAGATGTCCATCTGGAGCATCTCCTTCTCATCGGCATCGGTGGTATCGTGGAGCATTTCCTTGGCAGCCTCGATGTCATCGAGCGCGCCGATGTACTCGCGCGAGGCGGCGATGAGGTCGGACTGGTGCGCGTACTCCTTGTTGAGACGCGTGAACTCCTTGATATCGGAGGCGACGGCCGGGTCGGAAAGCTTCTTCTCGAGCTCCTCGTAGGCCTTGATGATCTTTTCGAGCTTGTCGCGCATGGCGGGACTCCTTTATGTGCGTGAAGGCGAAAATCGGCAGAGTTGATGGGGCGCGCGGCGCCACTGCGGGGATAAGCCCAGCTAGAACATGTCGATCTTCAGATACATGCGCATCCCTTCGCGTATGAGGTACATAGTTGCGGTCTAACCCATACATGATAGCGTGCGCAGGCATACCTGCATATAACCCGCACGGAATGCGACAAAGGGTCAGTCTCTTTCCTTGAATACAACTTCATCCGAACGCCTCCCGCATTCATCCGCGCATATACGGATAAATTTGGGAATCCGATACCCTGAGGGCCGGATCGGCCGGCCCCGGGAGATCGGAGGACGCCATGTCCGGAAAGGGCGGGAAGGGCGCCGCGAGGGCGGTCCCGAGGACCCACGGCAGGCTCACCGGGTACGAGCGGGACACGGTCCAGAGGATGCTGAAGCGCAGGGTTCGCTCGGCCACTTCCTCGAGAGGTTCAAGGGCGTATCGACCCGCAGGCTCCACAGCTGCCTGATGTGGTTCAGATGGCTGCGCGAGGCCGCACGCGTCGGGGACAGGACGTCGCTCATGCGCGAGCAGCTCGACGACGGGCGCTACGAAAAGATCCGGAAGAAGATGATGGAGCCGGAGTACGAGTTCCATCTGGAGCCGGACGTGCAAACGGCGGGCTAACATAGCCTTTCACCGAAAAGGGCGGGCGGCCGCGCCCTGAGACCACCCGCCCTCAATCAAAGCCCTTCTCGGCCGCCGCAGCTACCGGTTCCGGCGCCGCAGGATTACGCCTGCGGCGATCAGCACCACCGCGCCGCCCGCGATGCCACCCAGGGCCATCGGCGACAAGCTGGTATCGCCCATATTCGGCAGACCCGGCTTCTCCTCCTTCGGCACCGGCGGCTTGCTCGGAGGATTCGTCGGCGGGTTGACTGGCGGGGTGGTCGGCGGCGTGTACGTGTTCTTGAACACCGGCGCCACGTCGCCGTCATAGGTTACCGTCGCCACCAGATGGCCCGCACCGTCGTCCGTCACCGTCACCGTTACCCGGTGCTCGGCCGCGTCGTACGTCACGTTCTTCTGACCGTCGTCCACCTCGGAGATGCTGTAGGCGTACGTCCCGGGCTTGTCGTACGAGATCGCCTCGAAGCCCACCGTGCCGTCCGCCGCGTTCTTGGCGGTCTGCAGCACCTTGCCGTCGGCATCCTTCAGCTGGAAGGAGAACTGCCCTTCCTTAAGGTCTTCGCCGCTCAGCACCTTGGAGGCCCCCAGCTTCACCTCAGTCGCGGCCGGCGCGTAGCTGTTGCTGAATGCCACCGCATCCGCAGCCTTGCCGCCCTTGCTGTAGGCAACCTGCGCCTCCAGCGCGTGCGTCTCCGCATTCTCCGTCACCGTCACCGTCGCGGTAAAGACCGTCGTGTCGTAGGTGACGCCGTTCGCCGTCGCCCCTGCCCGCTCGGACACGGTGTAGACGTACGTCCCCACCTTGTCCAGCTGCAGCGGCGCGAAGCCAAACGTGCCGTCGGCGCCGTTCTGCACCGTCTGCACCACGTTACCGTCGGCGTCCTTCAGGTCGAAGGAGAACTCACCCTCGGCCAAGTCGCGGCCGTTCAGAGCCTTCGTTCCGGTAATCGTCGCCGTCGTTGCCGTCGGCGTGTAGATGTTGGTGAAGGTCAGATCCGCAGCCGTCTTGTTCGCCGTCGCGGTCAGCTGGCCGCTGCCGTCGTCGGTCACGCTCACCGTCACATCCAACACCGCATCGCTGTAAGTGATGGTGCCATCTTGGCCCGCAACCTCCTTCACCTGGTACGCATGCGAACCAGTCGCAGTGTACGAGATGGCCTTGAAGGTAAACGCCTTACCCACGTTCTTGGTCCGGTCGATCTCCTGCCCCGTGGCCACGTCAATCAGCGCGAACGTGAACTCGCCATCGGCGGGCGTCCGCGTGGTGGACGGGTCGGCATTCTCAAGCACCTTGGTGCCAGAGATCTGGTAGGAGGTCTGGCCCGGCTGGTAGCTGTTCGTAAACGTCATGGTGTTGGGGGTGACGCCGTTCTCGGTACCCTCGCTCGGCATCACCGTGGAGCTCTCCACCACCAGCTTGCCGTCGTTGTTGTCCTTCACCACGTAGGTCAGGGTGTACGTCTTGCCGGTGTAGGTCACGCCCGGCACGCCCGGCGCGTCGTCCGTCGGCTGCACCTCGCGGACCGTGTAGATAAAGGTGCCCGCATGGTCGAAGGTCAGCTCGTCGAAGGCAACCTTGCCGTCGGCGTCGTTCTTCTGGGTCTGAAGCACCTTGCCGTCGGGCCCCACCAGCTCGAACGCGAAGCCTCCCGCCTTCATCTGGTAGCTGCCGCCGTGCACGTCAACGCTCTTGGTGAGGGCGATCGCGCCGGAGACCGTCGCCTGTGCCTTGTAGGCGTTGGTGAAGGTGGGCTTCGTGGCGTCCTTGCCGTCGTAGGCAACGCTCGCCCGCAGCGCGCCGGCGTTGTCCACGACCTTCACCACGGCGTGGTGCACCGTATCGTCGTAGGTCACGTAGGCCAGGTCGCCCTTCCGCTCCACGATGGTGTACTCGTGAGTACCCGGCTTCGCGTAGGAGAAGGCGTCGAAGCTGACGCTTCCGTCCTCGCCGTTCTCAGCGGTCTGGATGGGCTGCTTGCCCTTCAGCTGCTCAGCCGTCAGGTTGCCCTCGTACACATCGAAGGTGAACTCGCCGCCCTTGAGTACGATCGGCGTGTTGTCGTCCTTCTTCACGTACCTCTTCTGCGCACCGAGAGCCAGACCGGTCGCGGCCGGCTGGTAGTTGTTGGTGAAGGTCTCCGGGCCTGATGTGCTCGTAACGATCGCCTTCGCGTTCAGCGTGCCCGTCCCGTCGTCCTTAACCGTTACTTTGTAGGTGAGCGCATGGGTATCGTAGACCATGCCCGGCTCCGTGCCCGACTGTTCCACGATGGTGTAGGTGAAGTCCTTGCTCGCGGCGCCGTCCAAGTCGGAGAGCTGGAACTCGCGCGTGAAGCTGACCTTGCCGTTTGCATCGTTCTTCGCGGTGTCGAGCACGTTGCCGGCAGCGTCCTTCAGGTCGAAGGTGAACTCGCCGTCCGCGGGCTTCGTCGTGTGGTCGAAGCCGTCCGCAACCTTGATGGTCTTGGTCGCCGTCAGGATTACGGAACCCTTTGCGTCGTAGGTGTTGTTGAAGGTGGGAGCCGTAGCGGCACCGTCATAGGTGACGGTCACCTTCGTCTTGTTGTTGTCGCCCTGGTTCTGCTCTACCTTGACGTGGACCTTGACTTCCTTGGCGTCGTAGGCCACGCCGTCGACGGTCTGGCCGGCTTTCTCCTCCTTGAGCGTGTAGTCGTACTCGCCCAGGTTCAGGTTCTTGACGGCCAGCTCGACCTTGCCGCCCCGGTCGTTGGTGCCCTTGGCGACCTCGTTGCCGGCCTGGTCGTACAGGCCGAAGGTGAACGCGTCGGCCGTCAGGTCCTTGCCCGTGAGGATCTTCGTCGCCTCGACGGTAACGTCCGTCGTCGGCTTCGAGTTGGTGAAGGTCGGAACGTCGGCCTCGCCGTCGTAGGTGGCGGTCGCCTTCAGCTCGCCCTTCTCATCGGAGACCTTGATGTGGACCTTCACGTCCTTCGTGTCGTACACGACGGTCGGGTCGTTGCCGGCAACCTCCTTGATGGTGTAGTCGTGATCGCCCGGCGTGTCGTAGCTGATTGCCTGGAAGGCGACCTTGCCGTCCTTGTCATTCTGGACGGTCTGGACCACGCTGCCGTCCTTGTCGAGCAGCTGGAACGTGAAGTCACTCCCCGCGAGCTCACCGCCCGTGAAGCGCTTCGTCGCCTTGAGCGTTACCGAGGTCTCCTTCGGGTGGTACGTGTTCGTGAAGGTCTTGTCTCCACTCGTTACCTGCGGTGTGGCCGTCAGCGTACCGGCGCCATCGTCTGTGACCGTCACCGTATAGGTGAGGGTATGGTTGTCATAGACCATGCCGGCCTCCGCGCCCGGCTTCTCCGCGATGGTGTAGGCGAAGTCCTTGCTCGCGGCGCCGCCCAGGTCGGCGAGCTCGAAGTCGCGCGTGAACTTCACCGTGCCATCGGCCTCGTTCTTCGCGGTGTCGAGCACCTTGCCGTCGGCGCCCTTCAGCTCGAACGTGTATTCCCCGCCCTTCAGCTTGGTGTCGTGCGTGAAGCCCGGCGCGACCGCAACGACCTTGGTCGCCGTCAGCTCCACGGATCCCTTTGCGGTGTAGGTGTTCGTGAAGGTGGGGGCATCGGCCTTGTCACCATCGTAGGCAACGGCGGCGTCCAGCTTGCCAGCTTTGTCCATGACCTTCACCGCGGCATGGTGCACCGCGTCGTCGTAGGTCACGTGGGACAGGTCGCCCTTCTGCTCCGCGATAGTGTATTTGTACTCGCCGGCCTTGGTGTAGTTGATGGCCGGGAAGGTAACGGTGCCGTCCTCGCCGTTCTTAGCGGTCTGGATGGGTTGCTTGCCCTTCAGCTGCTCGGCCGTCAGATCATCCTCGTACAGGTCGAAGGTGAACTCGCCGCCCTTGAGCGCAGCCGGCGTGCTGTCGGACTTCACATAGACCTTCTTCGCCGCAAGCGTCACCGAGGTCTCGGCGGGCTGATACGTGTTCTTGAAGGTCGGGATATCGTTCTTGCCGTCGTAAGTGACGGTCGCCTTCGCCTTGTCGCCCTCCGCCTTCACCGAGACGTGGACCCTCACCTCCGTGGAATCGTAGGTGATGGTCGAATCGCTGCCAGCGACCTCCTTGAGCGTGTAGTCGTACTCGCCTATGGTCAGACCGGTGAGGATGAGCTTAATCTTGCCGCCCTTGTCGTTCTGGACAGTCTGGATGGGATCAACCGTAGTCGCGTCGCCTTGATATAGGCCGAAAGTGAACGCACCAGCCGTCAGGTCCTTGCCCTTGAGGGTCTTCGTGGCCTCGACGGTAACGTCCGTCGTCGGCTTCGAGTTGGTGAAGGTCGGCACGGCCTTCTCGCCGTCGTATGTGACGGTCGCCTTCAGCTCGCCCTTCTCGTCGGTGACCTTGACGTGGACCTTCACGTCCTTCGCGTCGTAGACGATGGTCGAGTCGTTGCCGGCAACCTCCCTGATGGCGTAGTCGTGCTCGCCCGGCGTAGCGTAGTCGATGGCTGCAAAGGCGACCTTGCCGTCCTTGTCATTCTGGACAGCCTGGAGCTCTTTGCCGTCGCTGTCGAGCAGCTGGAACGTGAAGTCACCGCCCGCGAGCGTGCCGCCCGTAAAGCGTTTCGTCGCTTCGAGCGCAACCGAGGTCTCCTTCGGGTGGTACGTGTTCGTGATCTTGGCGATTTTGTCAGCGACCTCGATCGGATTGTCCTCATGGCTCATGCCGTCGTCGGTGTAGGTCTGCTCCATCTTGACTGCCGGCTGCGACAGCGTGCCGTCGCCGTTATCGCTCACCGTCACCGTGACGCGGTAGGAAGCGCTCGAATACCCGAACCCGGGCAGCCAGTCAGCGTCGTTTTGAGACGGCGTGGCCTCGGCAATGAGATAGGTGTAGGTGCCGGGCTTGGCGTACTCAATCTTACCGAAGTCGAACTTGTCCCCGTTCTCGACGGTCTTCACAACCTGCTTCATATCACTCACGGGCGCATCCCCGGCACCGTCAGGCATCGGCGTGCCCTTGTCCGCGCGCAGGTAAATCTTGAAGCTATCGCCATCTTTCCAGTTACGGCCCCGGAGCACCTTCTGCGCGCAGAACGCATTGGTGAGCGTCACCGGCAGCTTTACGCTGTAGGTGTTCGTGAATACCAGTTTGTTGGCGTCGGCCAGCGTGCAGTTGGCGTTCTGCTTCGCAATCGTGCCTTCGATGCTGTCGCCCTCGCCGCCCAGGGCGTTGCCGCCCTGCTCGCGCTTGGTCAGCGTGAAGCCGGCCGGCATCTTGCCCGCGCGGGTCAGCTCCTGAACCGTATACTTGTCACCCTCGGCGAGACCGTACACGCGGATCGTCTGGCCGGCCGTGATGGTCTGCTCGCGTCCGTTCGTCAGGTCGAACATATCGCCGACCTGCTTCTCATCGGCCGCGCCCGCCTTCTCGAAGACTGCAGCCTTATACGTCTTCCCCTTGGGCACGGTGAACTTGAAGGTGAACTCCGCATCCTTATTGCCCGTCAGTCCATCGGGCACGTCAACCTTCTTCGTCACCTCGAGGCTCGCCTCGCGCTTGTTAGCCACGCGCACGCAGGTGGCGCCCGTAAACAGGGCATTCAGGTTGTTCATGTCGCGCAGATCGGCACGGGCACCTTTCGACTTGGTCCCCTTGGGCTGCTCGTCCTGGGTGATACCCATACGTATCCAGCCCGTCTCGGTCTCCAAGCGGTAGGGTTTGCCCTCCTCGGTGGGCCCATACTGGTAGACACGTCCGTTGGCACCGTACTTGAGGTGCACCGTGTCGCCGGCACCGGCGGGATCGACATTGCTCCACGACAGATTACCGTCAGTATCGGTCACACCATTCGAGGTCTGCCGCACACCCTTGATCCACGTGAGCGTGTTGTCGATGTCGCCCTCTGCGCCAAACTGGCCCAGGCTCTTCATCAGCGCGCCCGGGCCCACAAACGTCGAAACGCCGTCATCGCGCGTACCGGCATCGGCATGGACGCCGTAATCGTCCACAATCACTTTGGTGAGCGTGTCGTTGAGCAGGAAACCGCTCGGCGCTGAGATTTCCTTCAGGTAGTAGGTGCGTTTCGTAAGCGGCTTGTGCTCCTTGCTCGTATTCGGGAATATGCCCGCACCTTCGAGCGGGACCGGGTTGCCGACCGACCCCGT
Organism: uncultured Collinsella sp.; assembly: GCA_902497075.1. Classification (GTDB taxonomy): domain Bacteria; phylum Actinomycetota; class Coriobacteriia; order Coriobacteriales; family Coriobacteriaceae; genus Collinsella. The sequence continues at coordinate 112,609 of CABVDG010000005.1, read as the reverse complement.
CGTCAGGGTGTCGTAGGGGGTCTGCTCGCCCTTGAGCACGACCTTGCCGTTTGCGTCTGTTGTCACCTGATCGGCCGTGTACAGGCCGAACTTCGCCCCCTCAACGGGCTTACCCGCGGTATCGGTCTTCTGCACGAACAGGCGATTCTAGATGTTCGAGACGAGCAGGCGCGTGGCGAACTGCCGCCGGAAATTCTCCTTGCCGTCGGGGAGGTCATCGCTGAACACGTGGACCGTGTTGTCCATATCCGCCTCGGCGATGGAGCTCGCCGCTGTGTAGTAGATGGCCACCGTGTACTCGGCATCCTTGCGGGCATCACCGCTCAGCAGGTAGTAGTACTTGGAGATGTCACCGGGCAGATTTTGAATCTCTACCTGGTACTGGCCGCTCGTGTTGAGCGTGAAGGCGTGCAGGTCCTTCTTCGCCGCCTCGATAGCGCCGGCCTTACTCGGCTTCCCGGCGAGGGTGTACCCCATTCCCGTCGATGGGTCGCCCGACACGGCGTACCAATTGTTCTGATCTTTGATATCTGCGTTTGCGCTTTTATCGCGCTTGAGCACCACAGCGAACAGTATGCCGGAGTCTAGGCTGACCTTCGTCAGGTCATTATTCGCCTGGTACACGGTCGACGGCGCGGTGATGGTCTCCTTCGCGCCGGCGAACGCGCCGGTCTTCCACACGACGCTGTCCGCGTCCATACCGCCGCGGTTGATGATGACGCCGCCCGCGCCGTTCCCGGCGCTCGCGGGCACGTACTCGAGCTGCATGCTGCCACCCGTCGCCGTGAGACTCGAGCGGTATCCCTCGGGCACGTGCGTCTCCTTCAGGAGGTAGTACTTGTTGCTGTGATCCTTGTTGTAGAGATCGTCGAAGTTGATGACGCCGTTGTCATCGTCGTTCGTGAGCGTTAGGTGGCCGGCCTCGTCCGTGGTGCCGGATCCGAGGGGCTCAAGCTCGTTCTTGAAGTCCTTGTCGGTCTTATAGAGCTGGAACTTGGCACCCTGTACGAACTTGCCGTCCTGGTCGAACTTGATGATGTCGGACTCGGGAACCGTCACGAGGTTGTACTTGAGCTTCATGTTGGAGTCGGTGGCGCCACGCTCCAAGTAGAAGAACTTGAGCGTGTGGTTGGTGCCGTCAGCGAAGGTGTTGTCTTTGAAGCCCTTAGTAGTATCCTGCTTTGCTTCCTGGAACTTGCTTAACAGCGTGCCGTCTGGGGAATCGTTAACCTTAATCTCGCCCGTTTGGAAGTCGATGGTCAGCTTAGCACTGGTGTGGATGCCGCCAATGTCGCCCACGAGGACATCATCAATGAACACCCAGACGTCGTCGTCTCCGGCGAACTCGAAGGTCATGGGCTTGTCAGCGTTCGTTTTGCCACCCTTCGGCTGCACGAAGCGCGACGACATTGAGAGGCCGAAATAATGGTTGAGGGGTTTGCTACCGTTATATTGCGAGTCACCGACGTTCTGCGACGTAATGCCGTTCGGGACGAGCCCGCTGTCCCCCTCCTTGAATACCTCAGTGGCCGCATCGAAGGGGAAGAACTGGCCTACTGTATGAGGCTCAGCCCCCGCCTGCTTAACGCCGGCGGCATCGTATACATCAAATGCATTCTTATTGACGTTGTACGCCGCGTAGTTCTGCGAGCTGTCATACTCGTAGTAGCCGTCCTTGACCCGCAACAGACCCGTCACACCCATATGGGATATCTTGCCCGTCTGGGTGGAGGAATCAAACAGGTAGCCGAGGGATTCTCCGTCCCAGCGGTCGATGAGTTCCGGGTAACCGTCGGTAAGAACCCTGTTCACGATGCCGATGCGAGGAGAGGGGCCACCCGTATACTGGTTAAGTTCCTCGCTGGCTCCTTGATCCTTGAACTGGAACTGGTGGTTTGCGTTGATGCCGCCGTTGCCGGAAACCGACAGATGGTCATCGGGATTCACCCAGTAATCAAACAGGTTGATCGTTGTCCCCGAAGGCGAAATCGTCGTGACCGTGTGGTCAGAAATCGCCGCTTCCGCACGGGCCGGCAGGAAGAAACTCGCCGTCAGCGCGATGGCGAGGGCCAGAACAATCGCATATGGCGAGACCGGGCGCAGCCCGCGACGACGGTCATAAGACATGACGGACCACCGCTCGCGCGGCCGATGTCCACCAGGAAGTTCCCTGCTGGGACACCCCCCCGATAACATTATTCACGAGTAGAGACGTCGTCTCTCTGAGCTCCTGCATAATTTCCTCCCCAGCCACACGGTGACCTGCCTGGGCACCCCCCGGAGGGCCGAGGCAGTCTGACACATGCCCGCAGTCGTTCAAGAAATACCAACCCCAGCATATGCTTCTGAAGATATTTTAGTCTTTTTTTTAGTCTTTTTATATAACAGTTTTTATCTCATTACCGATGAAACCGGTTGCCAGTTGCCGGCTCAATCCCTTTGTCGGATTCTAGAGCGTATGGAGCAGGGCGATGAGGAAGCGAACACCCTGGAGGTAGGCGCGGCGGGTGATGCGCTCGTTGGTGCCGTGGACGCCGCGGTCGCACTCGTCATCGTCGACCACAAACGCCGAAAAACGAATGCATTCGGAGCAAATGTGCTGGTAGTTGGCAGCGTCGGTCGCGCCGATCACGGTCGAGGGGACAATCGCCAACGGCTCGGATGATCCGTTTTCCTCCGTCCCCTTTGGATCGCAGAAATAGCGGGCGGCGATGGAGCGAACCGCCTCGAGGCCGGGACCACCGATGCGCGGGGACGGCGAGGGCTCGGAGCTGCCGGGGCCCAGCTCCACTTCGACACGACCGGCAAGGTCCGCCCCGGCAACCGCCTCACGGCAGCGCGCCACAACGTCGGCCACGCTCGTGCCCTCGAGCATGCGGAAGTTAATGTTGGCCCACATATCCTGCGGCATCACGTTGGCGCCGGCGCTGCCTCCCTCGATCTGCGTGGGCGCGCAGGTGGTCGTCACCAGCGGATAGAGCTTCTTGCTGGCGAGGCAATCGCGGACAATGGCGCCCCCGTTGGCGGCAATCTCATCCGCCGTGTAGAGCCCCAGCTCGACAAGCTGCGCGGCAAGCAGGTCCGTGACGCGCGTCGGCCACTCGATATCGCAGATTACGGCGATGGCACGGCTGAGCACCTCGAGCGACGTGCCACCGTAGGGGTTAGACGAATGCCCGCCCGCGCTCTTCGTCTTGAGCACGATATCGGCATAGCCCTTTTCGGCCAGGTCGGCATGCATAAGCCAACCCTCGCCCGCGCCGTACTCGGCAGCCGAAACGATACGGTAGTCACCCTCGTCGATCAGGTATTCAAGTTCAATACCGCGCTCCTCGAGCGCGCGGCCGATGGCACCCGCACCGAACTGCGTGGTTTCCTCGTCCTGGCCAAAGGCGAGCAGCAGGGTGCGCTCGTGCTGCCAATCGTGCGCCAGCGCATACTCGACAGCCTCGAGAATGCCTGCGACCTGATCCTTCATGTCGATAGCGCCGCGACCCCAAATGTAGGTGTCGTCCACGTGGCCGCTAAAGGGGGCGTGCGTCCAGTCGGCCTCGGTACCCGGCACCACGGGGACCACGTCCATGTGGCCCATGAGCATAACGGGCTTGAGTGAGGGGTCGGAGCCGGAAAGCGTCACCAATAGCGAATGGTCGATAAGCTCGACCTCGCCCGCCGCGAACACGCGCGGCCACGCCTGCTGCATATACGCGCGCAGGTCGTCGAACGGCTGCCAGTCCACCGCCTCGGCATCCATGCTCGAAATGGTCGGAAACGACAGCACGCGACCCAAGCGCTCGCACGCGCCGGCCTCGTCTATATCGGCAAAATCGTCCTCATGCGCAAAAAAGCGCCAAACCTCGGCCATGACATCCTTTCGATTGTGACGACAAGGGCCGCCCCACGGGAGCGGCCCTGCCACGTAAGCGTTTGCAGTCGGTTATTTGTCCTCGAGATAACGCGAGAGGAACTCGCGGGTGCGCTGGTGCTTGGGGTTGCCGAAGAGCTCGGCCGGTGCGGCATCCTCGAGCACCACGCCCTTGTCCATAAAGACCACGCGGTCGGACACCGTGCGGGCAAAGGCCATCTCGTGCGTGACGACGACCATGGTCATGCCGTCGGCGGCGAGCTTGCGCATGACCTCGAGCACCTCGCCCACGATCTCGGGGTCGAGTGCGGAAGTCGGCTCGTCGAACAACATGATCTGCGGATTCATGCACAGGGCGCGGGCGATGGCCACGCGCTGCTTTTGGCCGCCGGACAGGCGACCAACGGCGGCGTGCGCGAACTTCTCGAGTCCCACGCTCGTCAGATGCTCCAGCGCGACCTTTTCGGCCTCGGCCTTGCTCATCTTTTTGAGCGTGACGGGCGCGAGCGTACAGTTGTCGAGCACATCCATGTTGTTGAACAGGTTAAAGCCCTGGAACACCATGCCGATGTCCTCGCGCAGCTTGTTGATGTTGCAGCGCTCGGCCGTGAGGTCCTGGCCGTGGAACCAGATGTGGCCCGCGTCCGGGGTCTCGAGCAGGTTGAGGCAGCGCAGGAAGGTCGACTTGCCCGAACCCGAGGCGCCGATGATGGTGACGACCTCACCGGGATTGACAGCGAGGTCGATGCCCTTAAGCACCTCAAGCGAGCCAAAGCTCTTGCGCAGGCCCTCAACGCGGATAAGCGGCTCATTGGTCTGTGCGGCGGCCGCAGTGCCGGTAGTGGCGATATCTGCCATGATGATTCTCCTCGTCTTGAGCCTAGTTGGAGCTGGGCAGCGTTGCCGGGGCCTCGGCGCCGAGCTTTTTGCCAAAGGCCTCGAGCAGGCGGCTCGCCACGAGCGTCAGGATCAGGTAGACCACGAGCGCCACGCAGTAGACCTCCATCTGGCGGTAGTACACGCCGGCGACCGTGGTAGTAGCGTACATAAGGTCGAACACGCCGATGACCGAGAGCACCGACGAATCCTTGATGTTGATGATGAGCTCGTTGGTGAGCGCCGGAATCGCGTTTTTAATGCCCTGGGGGAACACGACCTTGCGCATAGCCTGCCACTGCGACAGGCCCAGCGAGCGTGCTGCCTCGGCCTGGCCGGGATCGATGGACTCGATGCCGCCGCGCAGGACCTCCATCATGTAGGCGGTGGAGTTGAGCGAGATGGTGACGAGGCCAGCGGTAAAGGTGCTCCAGATCTGGTTGGCCTGGGCGGTCTCGAAGCCCATGCCGCGCAAAACGGTGAAGCCCGCGTAATAGATGAGCAGACCCTGGACCATCATGGGCGTGCCGCGCACGATGGTAGAGTAGACGGTCGCAAAGCCGCGGCCGATACTCTTAAAGAAACGCACCAGGTCGTTATCCACGCGGTCGAACGTCTGAATACGCAGGAACACAAAGAGCAGTGCCAGGAAGAATGCGATGACCGTGCCGAAGGTGGCAAGCGCGATGGTGATCTCGATACCGCGGATAAAGAAGTCGCCGCTCTTGTAGGTCATGTAGACCAGGCTCGACAAAAAGTCGCTGGGGTTGGAATCCGAGACAATGCTCACCTGCACCAGATCGATAAACGACATGACGCAGCGGTCCACGAAAAAGATCGCCGCGATGGCGACCACGACGTAGCTGCCCAGGCGTGCGCCACGGCGGCAACGCTCGGAGGCGAACGGCGACTTTTCGCGATAGTCGTTCCAGTGCATGAGCTTGGTGACCAGCGCCGCCGCCGACACGACGAGCCAGGCCCAAAGAATCGCCCAAAGGCAATCTTGGAACACGCCCGTGGGAGCCAGGAAGCTCAGCGGTGTGGGGTTGCGCTGGCTAAACGCCAGGCCGAGCGCCGCGATAACGCTCGTGCCCAGGTATACATAACGGTGGTCGGCCTTGATAAAGGAGGCCAGACGATTAATGGCTTTCATGCTGCCTCCCTATGCCGGCTGACGGTCGAGGCACGCGTCCCACATTTGGTCGCGCTCCTCTTGGCTAATGCCCTTGAGTGTCTTGTCGATGAGCTTAAGCAGCTTGTCCGAGCCCTTGCGGCAGCCGACGTTTGCCGTGACCTCCTGCTTAAAGCCCTCGCCCTCGGCAAATTGAATCGGCACGATACCCGGGTTTTGGGCCATATAGCCCTTCTCATTCTCGGTGTTGTAGGTCACGGCGTCGCACGTGCCCTGCAGCAGGTTCGAAAACACCGTGGGAACCGAATCGACCGGGTTTTTGTGCACAACGCCCGGGATTTCGTCGATGACGGTATCGAGCATGGTGTCCTTTTGGCCGAGCACCGTAGCGCCGCTAAAGTCGCTGAGCTTGGTGGCGTTTTGGTAGGGCGAGCCCTCTTTTACGAACAGGCCAAAGTAGCCGATGAAGTACGGGTCGGAAAAGCCGACGGACTCCTCGCGCTCGGGCGTGGCGCTCATACCGGCGATGATGAGGTCGATCTGGCCGTTGTTGAGCGAATCGATGAGACCCGAGAAACTCTGCTTGACGGCAACGGGCTCGCCACCGAGGGCCTTGCAGACGATCTTGGCGATCTGCACGTCGTAACCATCGGCATAGGCGCCCTGCACGTTGTCGATGGGGATGGTGTACTCGCTGGCTTCGGAGACCTGCCAGTTGTACGGGGCGTAGGCCGCCTCCATGCCAATGCGGATCTTGTCCTTGCCGATCACGGAATCGGACAGGTCGTCGCGGCCGCCGCCCGTCGTGGGCTGAACTACTTCCAGCGTGGAGGGGCGCTGGCAACCGGCAAGTGCGCCGGCGACGACAGAAGCGCTCGCAGCGAGAGCGCTACCCAAAAAGATGCGACGGCTGCATACCGGCTGTGGATGCGCGTCGCGCTGTTGTCGAGATTGCATCTGGTGCCTTCCCAATTTCGTTTTGCTGACAATAAGACAGGATATACGCCCGCGACCAGCAGCGCGGCATGTGCGCGAAAAATTAATAGACACACGAGGACGATTGGCGCAAAGCAGCCTGCCCCATGTACCACTTGGCATGAAAAAGGCAAGGCATAGACCTTCTGGTCATGCCTTGCCTTTTGAATGACAAATTGTCGCTCTGGGTGGCGCGCAGCGTCGACCGGTCCGTCGTTCGTTAGAACGGCGGAACCTCTAGAGCAGGGTAACGCTAAAGCTGCGAACGTCCGTCTCACCCGGTGCCAAGGTAATGGTGTTGACCTTGTGCTCAAAGACGTCGTCCTCGGTGTCCATGGTGGTGTGGCCGGTCCAGGGCTCGAGCGCCACAAACGGGGCGTCGTTGGCGGCAGACCACACGCCGATGTACTTAAAGCCCTCAAAGTCGATCTTGACGCCGTGGCCCGACTTGCGGCCGCGCAGCGTGAGCGTGGAACCCGGGGCATCGGTGAACATGATGGCATCGTTATCGAAGCTGCGGTGCGTGATGGGCAGCACGTCCGAGTTATCGGGAGCCTTGTAGCTGCCCTCGAACGTCATAAGACCGTCGGGCGTGATGATGGGGGCCTCGTTAGTCCAAGCCTCGGTAAACGCCAGCTCGTAATCCTCGAACGCCTCGTCTTCGGCACCGGGGGCGGGCACGTTGAATGCAGGATGACCGCCCACCGAGAACGGCAGGGCCACGTCGCCGGTGTTGGTGACGGCAAAGGTCTGCGTGAGCGTGGCGTCGCCGGTCAGGGCATAGGTCATGTTGAGCTTAAAGTGGAACGGGAACGCCTTGAGCGACTCGGGCGTGTCAGTGATCTCGTACGTTACCGAGGAGCCGTCCTCCGAAACCTCGACCAACTTGTGCTCCACGATACGCGCGACGCCGTGGCGCGCCATCTCGCAGGTGCCGGCCGCAGACGTCGCCGTGTTGTTGCGCAGCGATCCCACAATGGGGAACAGAATGGGCGCGTGCTTGCCCCAAAAGGCCGGGTCGCCCTGCCACAGATACTCGTTGCCGTTGAGGGCAAGGCTCGTGAGCTGGGCGCCCATGGAATCGATGGCCGCGGTGAGGCCACCGCGCTTGATGGTAGTGACGGTGGACATGCTACTTCCTCCAATAGTAAACAACGGTGTCGAGGGCTATTGTCCCACTCTTGGCGGCGGGGTTGAGCGACAGGTGCAGTTATTGAGCAATAGCGTAAAGGTCAAACCCGCCCTGCGGCGTGCTATCGACCGTATCGGGCGCCTGTGAATTAAAACTCACCGGAACCATGCGCTTTGAGGCACGGTAACGCGTGCCGTCGGTGGCGACGGGCGGCTCATCGACCGTGAGCTCGTAGTCGCCGGGCTTGAGCTCGATGCCGTCACCTTCGGAATTGACGTATTGGTACTCGTCGATCGCTTGCCCCTTGAGCGTGCGACCCACGATATGGACGAGCATCTGGCTGTCGCCGCGCGCGGTGTCCCACGTCGCGCCGTCCTTGACCTCGACCGATACATGCACCGAGCGCGTGCGGCTGAGCGATTGCTCGACAGACATCTCGACCTTGGCGGCGTCTTTGCGCTGTTGTTCAACATGGCTCCAGACGTTTCCAATTACCGAGCATGCGATAACGCCGGCCATAAAGGCGATAAGGATGGGGCCAAGCGGAGAGCGACGTCCCGCATCTTCCTCGCGAGCCAGATCGGGGCGATGCGTGGGCGCAGGCGCCTGGGCACCCTGCGAGGGCACGTCGAGAATGCTGAAGGATGCCGTGCTGTCGGGATCGATAGTGTGACGCGGCTGCGGGGTCTTTGCCGGCGAGATGGACATGTCGGCTGGCTCACCCAGTGTGGCCGTGGCATCGGCCTTTGCCTCGTCGGCCTCAGCCTGGGCCCAAGCCTGCTCAAAGGTCAGAGGCTCGGCGGCATCGGAGGCGGCGTCAGGCTCGACAGCAGCATCGCTGCCGGTCTCGTCCTCGTCGCTCGACACGTCACGCGGCGCGGGCTCGTCCCACTCCTCGTCCGGAGCCTCGCCCTCGCTATACCACCATTCAAAGTTATCGATATCCATACGGGGCGCCCCCTTGGCCTCGCAAATAAACACTTGCCAGCCTTATACCCCCAGATGGCACGGGAGCTCGCCGGCACAGACAGGAAAACCGTCACAACATTCGACGCTTTTCCTCGTTTTCGAGATTTTCATCAAATGTTGTGACGGTTTGGGCAGCAGCCACACCACGAATGTGACAAAGGGACTGTCCCTTTGTCACATCTGGAGGGTAACGGGGATTTGGATGCAGCAAAAGTCCTCTTGGTGGGACTCGTCGTAGCTCGTGGTATCGAGGTAGCAAAAGTCGAAAGCGTTGCCAACGGGCTGGAGCGCGTGCTCGTCCATGCAGGCCACGACGGCGCGGATGCCCTCGGGCTCGTACGGCATGCCCCAGCGGCTCATGCACAGATACGTGCCCTCGGGCAGTACTTCGATGCCGGTTTCTGCCAGCTCGGCGGGATCGCTCGGCAGCAGCTCCTCGACACCGCGCGGCAGCACGGCAAAGGAGCCGGCGCCGGCGACGGGGTCGTCGGAATGCAGCGCCTCGCGACGCAGCATGGCGCCCCAGCCGCGCATGGGACGCGTGCCCGTCAGCGCACGCATGCGCAGGATTGCCCGCATGAGCGTGGGGTGAAGCATCGAGCGGCCGCGCTCTATATCGCCCGGAAACTCCTCAAAGACCACGTAGCGGCGCTCGAATTGCTTGAGCTCCGGCTTGCCCTCGCGCTCGCGCCAGTAAACCGCCTCGTCGTAAAAGCTTAGACGCTCCTGTACGCTCGCGCGCTCGGCTTTGAGCTCAGCGATCTGTTCATCGAGCGCCTGCACCCGCGAGCGCAGGTGATCGGTCATCTCGCCAATGTCGAACGTCGAGGTCAGGCGGTCAATCTCGTCGAGTTCGAGCCCCAGGTCGCGCAGCATGCAGATCAGACGCATGAGCGGGATCTGCGTAGGCGAATAGAAACGGTAGCCCTTTTCGTTCACCACGGCGGGCTTAAACAGGCCGATCTTGTCGTAGTAGATGAGCGTTTGGCGCGAAACGTTAAACAAGCTCGCCATCTCGCTAATCGCATACATGCCCGTCTGCATAAGTCCTCCCGACACATCCTTTTAGCGCACAAAGCCCGCCGCCCACAGGGGCAGCGGGCTCAAACACTACTCGTATCCTACCCTAAAGACGCCCATGACCAGCGCTTATAGTTTGCGCATGACACGCCGACGGCCTCGAGCGCCTTGGCGGCGATGTGATGCACCGCGTCGTCGAGCGTGGCGGGACCGTTGTAAAACGTGAGCATGGGCGGCATGAGCATGACGCCCGGTACGCGCGCCAGGCGCGCCATGTTGTCGACGTGAATGGCGCTGAAGGGCGTCTCGCGCACCATGAGCACCAGGCGGCGCTGCTCTTTCATCTGCACGTCGGCCGCGCGCAACAACAGGTTTTCGCTGTAGCCGCTCGCAATGCCAGCGAGCGTCTTCATGGAGCAGGGGGCCACGATCATACCGTCGACCGGATAGGTGCCGCTTGCGATGGCGGCGCCGATGTTCTTGTTGTCGTAGACCACATCGGCATGGCACGCAAACTCGTCGAGCGTCATGCCGAGCTCCTGCTCGATGGTGATCTCTCCCCCGCGCGTGACGACAAGCGCCGACTCGGCGCCGGCCTGGCGCAGGCATTTGAGGCACTCAAGGCCCAGCGCGGCACCGCTGGCGCCCGAAACGCCAACGACGATGCGACGGGGACGGACAGAAGACTCAGGCATGACAACTCCTTGACTACTTGGTAGGGCTACTTACTAGAAAGCAATCTCCTTGGCCCACTTGTCCTTGTCGATCTCCATGAACTGCGAGCGGATGAAGTTCTTCTTGAGGTCGAACGGAACCGTGCAGTCGAAGATGGCCTTGCAGGCGATGCCGTGCTCGCGGATCGTGGGGTCGAACGCGGGGTCGTTGGACGGATCGAGCACGTGGCAGTGGCAACCGGGGATGGTGATGAGGTCCACGTCGGCCTGGAAGCGCGTGGTCATGGCCCACATCACGTCGCTCATATCGAAGATATCGACATCCTCGTCAACAAGGATGACGTGCTTGAGCTCGGAGAATGCCGAGAAGGCGAGCATGGCGGCGTTGCGCTGACGGCCCTCGTCATTTTTGCTCGACTTCTTGAACTGCATGATGGCAACGAACTTGCCGCCGCCGCAGGGGGCAGCGTGGACGTTGAGCAGGCGGCCCGGGATGGCGGTCTCGACCATCTTGTAGATGGATGCCTCGGTGGGGATGCCGGCCATGGACACGTGCTCGTGCGAGGGACCGATGCAGCTCTCCATGATGGGATTGACGCGCGTGGTGACGGCGGTGATCTTGATCACCGGGCAGACCTTGGCGCCACCGGTGTAGCCGGGGAACTCGGGCATGGCGTAGCCGTGGCCGTTGACGTCCTCGTTGATGGTCTCGTCGTGCATGAGGTAGCCCTCGAGCACGTACTCGGCATTGGCAATGCACTTCTGCGGAACGGTGACGCAGTCGGCAAGCTCGACGGCGTGGCCGCGCAGGGCACCGGCGATCTGCAGCTCGTTGAAGCCGAGCGGCGTGGTGGGAGCCTCGAAGCCGCAGCACATGTACACGGCGGGGTCCAGACCGATGGAGATGGAGATGGGCATGTCTTCGCCGCGCTGGCAGTACTCGTCAAAGAACGCGCCAAGGTGACGGCTGCCCGGAGTGATCCACATGGCGAGCTTGTCCTTGTCGACGCAGGAGAAGCGGTGGATGGTCACGTCGGACTGGGAGCCGTCGGGGCTCGTGCCATAGGCGAGACCCATGGTGATGTAGGGGCCGCCGTCGACGGGCGTGTTGGTGGGAGCGGGGACGATCTTGCGCAGGTCAAAGCCCTCGTCGGTCGCCTTGTACACGACCTCCTGGCAGTCGATGTGCGCACCCTCGGCGATCTGCTCAGGCGCGATCAGGTTCTCGAAGCGCTTGCCGATCTCGAGGCCCAGGTGCTCCTCGTCCAGATCGAGCAGGGCGGCAACGCGCTTGCGGCTGGCAAGCATGCCGATGCAGACCTTGGCATCGTCAAAGCCCTTGACGTTGTTGAAGACCATCGCCGGACCCTCTTTGGTCGGACGCATAACGGTGCCGCCGGCGCCGACGTGACGATAGACACCCGAGACCTCGGCGTCCGGGTCGACCTGGGTGTCGGTCTCGAGCAGCTGGCCCGGCATCTCGCGCAAAAAGTCGAGCGCGGAGCGCAGGTCGTGGATCTGGGAAGCATCGGTAGTGGACATAGCGTGCTCCTTTCGGGAGAGTGCCCGGCGGCGGGAGTGCCGCCGGGCTGGGTAACGTAGTGGGGCCACGGCGCTCATAGATGGGGCGCTCGGGCACTCGCAGTTAGAGCACTCGGCTGCTTACAGCCCAAGCGCTCGACCGTTTACATCAGGCCAAAGAGGTGGAACCAGGCGGCCTCGACCAGCACGACGATAAAGACGACCACAGTGAGGGGAATGCCCATGCGCATAGCCTCTTTGGAGGTGTAGCCGCCGGCGTCCTTGCCCTCGCCGATAAGGATCGGCAGGTTGTGGAACGGCAGGATGTAGTGGATGTTGATGGACGTGAAGACGATGAGCGCCACGGCGAGCGGGCTCACGCTGGAGCCGGCCGCGAAGCTGATGAACGCTGGCACGCACACGCCGAGCACGGCCATGACCGAGCCCATGAACATGTGGATGATCATGGAGAGCGCGGCGACGAGCAGGGCGAACAGGAAGATGTTCTCGGGCACGGAGCTGGGTAGCACGACGTCGGCGATCCAGGCGTTCATGCCGGTGGCACCGCCCACGGAGCCCACGGCCATGGCGGCCGTCAGGAACATGAGGGACTTGATGTCGACGGCGTTCCAGCTGGCGGGCGTGAGGACCTCGCCGATGATGGGCATGGCGAGCGCGACGCCGATGGCCAGGGTGACCCAGCCGATATAGTCGCCCGAGACGGTCAGCCACAGCGCGATGGCGATGACAAGCCACACGATGGTGCGGATCTCCTTGACGGAGAGCCTGCCGAGCGCGGCCTGCTTGGCCACGATCCGTTCGCGATCGTAGACGAGCTCCTTGCTGGGCTTAAAGAGGAAGAGACCCAAGAACAGGGTACACAGCAGCGCGACCAGCATAGGCACGCTCATGTACAGGAACCAGTCGACAAAGGACGGGCTCATGCCGCCGGCCTCGGCGCTGTACTGCGCAACGAGCGGGTTGAGCGTGGAATCGCCCGTCAGGAAAAACATGGAACCCGGGGCGGCAGCGGCAAACACGAGGAAGCCGAGCTTGCCCTTGTCATCGTCACCGTAGCCGGCGGACTCGGCGATGACCGAGACGACGGCGAGGATGAGGAAGGCACGGGGGAACGGATGCGGGATCAGCAGCGACAGCACAAAGGTGAGAGCGAAAATCGAGATGATGAGCGACTTGGCGTCGCGCACGAACTTGAGCATAAACGCATAGGCGATGCGCTCGCCCAGGCCCGACTCCTTGACCGCGCTGGCGATGAGGTAGGCGCCGATGACGAGCCACATGGTGGCTTTGGTCCACGAGCTAAAAGTGGAGGCGACCGTCGCCGAGATGCTCGCGGCGCCCGTGTCGTCCACGCACACCTTGAACAGAACGAGCAGCGCGCAATAGAGCAGGCCCACAAAGCCCGGCTGTGCCACGCCACACGCCCAGAACACCACCGTGGCGAGCGTCAACGCCAGACAGGTCTGACCGCCGACCGTGAGCTCGACCGTCGAGCTCAGCTCCGCCAAAGGAAGAAACTTCACCAGCAAAAAGACAACGATACCCAACACAAAGCCAATTTCGCGCTTGGTAATCTTAAACGCCTTCTTTTCCGCTTCCATCTCCCCACCTTTCTTGTTGGGGGCGCTCCGGACTCGCGGCCACGCTGGCCGCTTAAAAAGGGGCACCCGTTATCGGACACCCCTTACGTTGCGCTGTGTTGCGGCAATACAGTCAAGCGGGATTTTTTAGATGGGAAGCAATCCTCTGGACAAAAACCGTCACAACATTCGACGCTTTTCCTCGTTTTCGAGATTTTCATCAAATGTTGTGACGGTTTGGATGTGGCAAAGGGACTGTCTTTTTTCACATAGCGAGGGCTGCGCGGATGGAGGGGACCTCCAGAGCCTCGCGGAGCCAGGGGGCCAGCTGCTCGGGGTGACCCTGCAGGTAGCCTTTAATCTCGGACGGGGCCACGCGGCGCACTTCCGAGATCTCCTCTTGGTTGATATGCAGCTCGCCCGGCTCAACATGGGCAAGGTAGACCTCGCACCATTCGCACTCGCAGCGGCCGTCGCCGTGGTCCTCGCGGTACACCACGTGTCCGAGGTGCTTGAGCTGATCGGGCTCGCGCGTGATGCCAAGCTCTTCGTTGATGCGACGTGCCGTGGCGGCCGCGACGTCTTCCCCGGGGAGCGGATGGCCGGCACAGCTATCGGCCAGCACCCCGCCCCACAGGCGTTTGAGCGGACTGCGACGACAGAGCAGCAGGCGCGCGTCTTCGCCCTGGCCCTCGACCAGAAGCGTCAGAAATGCCTGATGCAGGATTCCCTCGCCGGTATGGGCCTCGATGCGGTCGACGGGGCCAAGCGCCTCGCCGGTCGCGGCATCGACCGCCACGACCTCGGCGCCTGCGCCGCCCTCATCCCAGCCGGCGCGCAGAATGCGGGCTGCGGCCTCCTCGAGCGCGGCGATGAGTTCCTTGGTGGTATCGAGCATGCGCCGCAAGTCGTCCGCGGTCGCGTTCTCCACATGAAAACCCGTGCTTGCAGCTACCGGCACGCCAAAGCGCGTGGCCAGCGCCGCCGCAATATCGTGCGCCGGGATCTCGTCTCGATGGCACGGAACGGCCAGGATGCTCACCGTCGCCGTGCGGCCGGGCTCGGGGCGCGGAATGGCCTGCGCCGTGGCGCCCAGGTGCGCGAACTCCGGCGAGCAGGCGTACACCACCATGCCGCGCGGCGTCACCGTCAACTGGGCCTCGAGCGCAAACTTGCCCTCGCCCACTACAACCTTTGTCGTGTGCATACCCATGGGATCTCCTGTCGCCCGCAATGTACCTGAGACCATCTTCGCCTGTATTGCGACTATACAGGCAAGCGCAGCCTGCGACAAAGGAGGCAGGCACCTGACACATTCTGTTAGAGTTGCAGGGATTGAATCCCGCTTATTCATGCGACATTGGAGTGACAACCTTGACCGCCGCAACCACGCCTAAAAGTAAGTCAACCGCCGCCGCGCTCTCCCCCGCGCGCACCAGGCTCTGCCTGGCGCTGCTCGTGCTGCTGGGATTCTCGCTCGGCTGCTCCGAGTTCGTGGTCATCGGCATCGAAAGTGACTTGGCGACGGAACTCGGCATATCGCTTGCCGCTGCGGGCCAGCTCATCAGCGTTTTTGCACTGGTCTACGCCATCGCGACGCCGGTGCTTGCGCTCAGCACGGGGCGCTTCCGTCGTTACCAGCTGCTCGTGTGCTACAGCATTATCTTTGTGCTCGGCAATCTGGTCATGGCGTTGGCGCCCAACTTCCAGGTACTGTTTATCTCGCGCATTGTCCTGGGATCCGTCTCGGGCGCACTGCTCGCCGTGGGCGTGACGTACATCCCCGAGCTGCTGTCCCCGCAGCAAACTTCGCTTGCCATCTCGGTGGTATATGGTGCGTTTTCCGTGGCAATGGTCTTTGTCACTTCGATCGGCAAGTTTGTGGCCGACACGCTCGACTGGCACGTGGCCATGTACGGTACGCTGACCTTTGCCGTTTTGATCTGCGGAGCGCTCGTGGCGTTTATGCCGCGCGCCGGACAGACCGACGAACCCGCTACCTTCCGCGAGCAGGCGGGTCTGCTACGCGAACCGAGCATCATCACCGGCATGCTCATCTTTTTGTTTGGCGTGGGATCGGTCTATGTGTTCTACGGCTACGTGACGCCTTATCTTGAGCAGGTGCTGGGCATGGGCACTGTTCAGGCGAGCACCACGCTTATGGCCTACGGCGTGTTCTGCCTGGTCTCGAACATCTTGGGCGGATGGATCGACGCGCGCTTTGGCATGAAGGCGCTGCTTGTGACGTTTGTGCTGCAAGCTGCGGCGTTACTCGGGCTGTTTGCCGTGGGCGACACCATGCCGCTCGCGCTGGTCTTTGTCTTTAGCCTAGCGCTGCTCATGTACCTGTTCTCGGTGTCATGCATCACGCACTTTATGGACGTGGCGCGCAGCCGCCATCCCAAATCGATGGTACTCGCGAGCTCGGTAGAACCCATGGCGTTTAACGTCGGCATTTCGTTTGGCACCGCAGTGGGCGGCGCTGTGGTGAGCAGCGTTGGCATTGCCTACGTTGGCGCGGTTGGTGCCGCGTTCTCGCTTGTGGCCTGGGCGCTTACGCTGGTGACGATTAAGCTGGCTCGCTGGGAGCGCAAGCGGGCGAGGGCGTAAGCGCAGATGCGATACTCGAGCTCGATGATGGCGATCGAAAGGAAACCGCATATGCAACGTGTACTGTTTATCTGCCATGGGAACATCTGCCGCTCGACGATGGCTGAGTCGGTGTTTACCGAGCTCGTGCGCCGCGCTGGGCGCGAGGCGGAGTTTGTCATCGATTCCGCAGCGACCTCAACTGAGGAGATCGGCAACCCGCCGCATCATGGCACGGTCGCCAAGCTGCGCGAAGTCGGGATTCCCGTCGTTGCGCACCGTGCCCGCCAGGTGCGTCGCGCAGAGTATGGCAACTGGGACCACATTGTCTATATGGATGCTGAGAACGCGCGTGGCCTGCGTCGCATCTTTGGCGACGACCCCGACGGCAAGATTACGCGCTTGCTCGATTGGACCGGACGCCCCGGCGACGTGGCCGATCCCTGGTACACCGGCAATTTCGATGCCACCTACCGCGACGTGCTCGCCGGTTGCGCCGCTATGCTCGAGCAGCTGTAGGAAAGCGAGGTCGCAGGCCACGCCTTCGGCGCGAAACGAGCGTGGATAATCTCCCGCATGAAAAATGAGCGTGGATTTTCTCCCACTTTGAGCATTCAAGTGCGCTCTAAACGGGAGAAAATCCACGCTCACCTATTCGTCGACGATCTCGGCAAGCCAGACGTTGAGGGTGTCGACCTCGGGGCAGCAGAACTTTGCTGTGCCGGGCTCGTTGCCAGGCACGGCGCCTCCATAGCGCAGGATATCGATGTAGGGAAAGCCCACATGGCAGGCCATGGCGCACATCTTGCCCCGGTCGCGATCGAAATCAAAGACGTCGCCCGGCTTGTGACCATGGTGGCAGCGACACGCACCAAGCTGGTCCACGCAGCTCACGCGGATACGCGGACGCTTGCCACGCGGCGCGCCGAGCGGCTTGTTCTCGTCGGCGGACCCGGCGGCGCCCTCGCCGGCGTTACTCATGGTCGATCACGTCCAGGCATGCCTCGATGGGAAGGCCGGCCGACTTGTCCTCTTGGTCGGCAT
The DNA here is from genome assembly GCA_902497075.1 of uncultured Collinsella sp. GTDB lineage: Bacteria > Actinomycetota > Coriobacteriia > Coriobacteriales > Coriobacteriaceae > Collinsella. Next base: position 95,211 of record CABVDG010000005.1, on the reverse strand, counting down.
TGCGCTCGATAAGCTCAGCCACCACACGCATGGCATCGGACGTCGCGCGCTGCAGACTCCAACCTGCCATAACGCGGCCGACGAGCACCGCCGAGAACGTGTCGCCCGTGCCCGGGAAATAGACCGGAATGAGCTCAAAGGGAATCGTGAAGTACTCCCCCGCTACATGGTCGTAACCGATAACCGCGTTCGTGCCATTGACCACGGCGCTCGTAATGACCACCGACTTGGCACCCAACTCGCGCACGGCGTCCACAAGGGCGCGGGCCTCATCGGGCGTGATCTGCTCTGCAATAGGCGTATCGGCGAGCAGACAGGCCTCGGTGTAGTTGGGCACCGCGTAGTCTGCGCACTCCAGCAGGTGCCGCATGAGGCCAATCGTGGACTCGGGCACGCCGGCATAGAGCTTGCCGTTGTCACCCATGATGGGATCGACGAACACCTTGGTGCCCTTTTGCGCACGGCGGTGGCAAAAGTCCGAGATGATGCGCGTCTCTTCCTCGGTCACGATAAAGCCGGTCGAGATGGCGTCGAACTCAAAGCCGAGCTCCTCCCAGATAGCGAGGCTTTGACGCACGTACTCGGTGGTGTCGTGGATGTAGAACTTGGGGTAGTTGAGCGTGTCAGAAACGAGCGCCGTCGGCAGGTTATGGATACGGTAGCCCATGTGCGACAGCACCGGCAGCATGGCGGAAAGCGCGACCTTGCCGTAACCGCACATATCGTTAACCAGCAGCAGCTGAGTATTCTTCATGAGGGTCTCCCTTGTTTCGGGTGCGGCGCGGCAGCGCCACAGTGCGACTAAGTGTAGCGCAGGGGACGTTGCGAACGGGCGCTGGCACCGCAGAGGACGAATTGTTGCGGAAAGGTTACGGGAAGGAGGAAGTTAGTCGTTGGGGACGTTCTTAAATGACTAGTCGACACAAGGAGTGTCCCCAAATGCCGGCACATAAGGAACGTCCCCAAGTGCCGCTCGAACATAATAAGTTTGGTACCTTTACATTTATTTACCGTGCTCCTAAATTGGTTAGGCACAAAACAATTCAACTACCTAACTAAAGAAAGGAGCGAAGCTTAGATATGTGTGTTGAACCACTCGTCCTTCCGCATGAGCCCGGCGGTGACCCGTCGCAACCGGTAGACATACCCGAAGCGGTCAGCGCCGAAGACAAACTCGCCAAGCGCATCCTGAGCGGCCTGGGCTTTTGCGGCCATTACATGCATTTTCATGGCGGAGGCGTGTCCGGCAAGGCGCCCATTATCTGCCTGCTGGCCAAGCAGCCCGGCGGCGAGATGTCGCAGCAGGAACTCGGCATGCACTTCGACTTCAAGCCGGGGTCGCTTTCCGAGATCCTGTCCAAGCTCGAGCTCAACGGCCTCATTGAGCGCAGCCGTAACCCCAAGGATCGACGGCAGCTCACCATTCGCCTGACCGAAACCGGCCGGGAAAACGCCCGCATCGACCAGGCGGCCCGCATTCGCTTTAGAGAGCAAGCCTTTAGTGCCCTCACCCACGACGAGCGCGAGCAGCTCGCCGAAATGCTCGAGAAAATCCGTGTAACCTGGGAGGAACTGGATGATTAAAACCCTCATGGGCAGCATCCGCGACTATATGAAAGTCACCGTTGCCACGCCGTTGCTCGTGCTTGGCGAGGTGCTCTGCGAGATGCTGATTCCATTTATCACCGCCAACCTGATCGACGCCATCAAAGACGGCGCCACCGTAGCCGAGATGCTTCCCACCGCGGGCCTTTTGGTGCTCATCGCGCTGACATCGCTTGCTTTTGGCGCCGCGGCAGGCGTCACCTGCAGCCATGCGAGCTGCGGCTTCGCCAAGAACCTGCGTCACGACCTGTTCTACAAAATCCAGACGTTCAGCTTTGCCAACATCGATGAGTTCTCGAGCTCCTCGCTCGTCACGCGCCTGACCACCGACATCAACAACGTGCAGCAGGCCTTTATGATGATCATCCGTATCGCCGTGCGCGCGCCGCTGGTATTGATCTTCGCCTTTACCATGGCATTTATCATGGGCGGCAGCGTCGCCATGGTCTACCTGGTCATCATTCCGCTGCTGGGCTTTGGGCTGTTCTTTATCATCTTTAAGGTGCGCCCCATCTTCTCGCGCGTGTTCCACAAGTACGATGCCCTTAACGAGTCCGTTGAGGAAAACGTCACCGGCATGCGCGTGGTTAAGAGCTACGTACGCGAAGACTTTGAGAAGGAGAAGTTCGCGGCCGCCGCGCGCGATGTCCAGATGGACTTCACCCGCGCCGAGAAGCTGCTCGCCTTTAACAACCCCATGATGAACATCTGCGTCAACGGCGCGTTTGTCGTCATCATCTACCTGGGCTCCAAGCTCATCATCACGAGCCAGGGCACGCTGTTCGACGTGGGCCAGCTCTCCTCGACCTTTACCTATGGTTTCCAGATTCTCATGAGCCTGATGCAGCTGTCGATGATCTTTGTCATGGTGACCATGGCCGACGAATCGGCACACCGCATTGCCGAGGTGCTGGCCGCCGAGCCCACGATCGCCGATCCCGCCGAGCCCGTGCTCGAGGTTGCCGACGGTTCCATCGACTTTGACCACGTGAGTTTTAAGTATTCCAAGCATGCGAAGCGCCAGGCGCTCGACGATATCGACCTGCACATTACGAGCGGCGAGACCATCGGCATCATCGGCGGCACCGGCTCGGCCAAGTCCACGCTCGTTAACCTCATCGCCCGCCTGTACGACACCACCGAAGGCGCTGTGCGCGTGGGCGGCGTGGACGTGCGCGACTACGACCTGGACGCGCTGCGTCACCAGGTCGCCATGGTGCTGCAGAAAAACGTGCTGTTTAGCGGCACCATCGCCGAGAACCTGCGTTGGGGCGACCCGAACGCCACCGACGAGGAAGTCCGCGAGGCAGCGCATCTGGCCTGCGCCGACGAGTTTGTCGACGGTTTCCCCAAGGGCTACGACACCTGGATCGAACAGGGCGGCTCTAATGTTTCGGGCGGTCAGAAGCAGCGCCTGTGCATTGCACGCGCCCTGCTGCGTCGCCCCAAGATCTTGATCCTGGACGACTCCACCAGCGCCGTCGACACCAAGACTGACGCCAAGATTCGCGCAGGTCTGGCAAGCTATCTGCCCAACACGACCAAGATCATCATCGCCCAGCGCATCAGCTCCGTGCAGGACGCAGACCGCATCATTGTCATGGAGGGCGGCCGCATCGCACAGATCGGCAACCACGAAGAGCTGCTCAAGACGAGCGAGATCTACCGAGAGACCTTTACCTCGCAAAACAAGATGTCTGCCGAAGGTACGCAAGACGCCGACGACGTCTCTGGCGACGCGAACACGGCGGCAGACAACACCGACATGACCGCAACGCAAGCTCAGACCCAGGAAGGAGGCGAGGCCCATGAGTAAGGCAACGACCGCCGAGCGCGCGCTCAACCGCAAGGGCGGCACCATGTCGCGCCTCATCAAGACGCTCTTTGGCTTCTATCCTGTGCTTTTGCCCCTCGTCGTCGCCGGCGTGGTGCTCTGCGCCATCATCAACTCCATCGGCGCGACCTTCCTGCAGAGCGCCCTGCAAATTATTAGCGAATCGTGGCAGTCGGGCGATTGGGAAGCCGCACAGCCCAAGATCGCACAGCTCGTGACCACCCTCGCCTGCATCTACGGCGTCGGCGTCCTGTCCTCGCTCTTCTGGAACCGCGCCATGGCTATCGTCACGCAGGGCTCGCTCGAGAAGCTGCGCGAGATGATGTTCAACCGCATGCAGGACCTGCCGATCCGCTACTTCGACACGCACCAGCGCGGCGATATCATGAGCCACTACACCAACGACATCGACACGCTGCGTCAGATGATCAGCCAGTCGCTGCCCAACCTGCTCATGACAATCATCATCATCGTCACGGTGTTCTTTATCATGCTGTACTACAGCGTGTGGATGTGCCTGGTCATCATCGCCGGCGTCGCCTTTATGACCTTTATGACCAAGCTGCTCGGCTCCAACTCCGCGCGCTTCTTCATTGCGCAGCAGACCGAGCTTGGCGTGGTCGAGGGCCATATCGAGGAGGTCATGAACGGCCAGAAGGTCGTCAAGGCGTTCTGCCACGAGTCTGCCGCCGAGGCCGATTTTGACGAGCGCAACGAAAAGCTCTTCGAGGTCTCCCAGAAGGCCAACATGTACGCCAACATCCTCATGCCCATCCTTATGAACCTGGGCAACCTGCTCTACGTGCTGGTCGCACTGGCGGGCGGCATTTTCCTGGCGCTGGGCGTGCCCAACCTGAGCATCTCGGGCATGGCGCTGTCCATCGCCGTCGTGGTGCCGTTCCTCAACATGACCAAGCAGTTCTGCGGACAGATCGGCCAGATCTCACAGCAGATCAACGCCGTGGTCATGGGCCTCGCCGGCGCCGACCGCATCTTTGAGCTCATCGACGAGAAGCCCGAGGCCGACGAAGGCTACGTGACACTCGTCAACGCGCAGGTGAACCCCGAGACTTGGGAGTTCGAGGAGGCGGACCACCACACCGGCATGTGGGCGTGGAAACATCCGCACCGCGCAACCGGCGAGATCGAGTACGTACCGCTGCGCGGCGACCTGGTCATGGACAACGTCGACTTTGGCTACACGCCCGACCACGAGGTGCTGCACGGCGTGTCCGTGTTTGCCAAGCCGGGCCAGAAGGTCGCGTTTGTCGGCGCCACCGGTGCCGGCAAGACGACCATCACCAACCTCATCAACCGCTTCTATGACATTGCCGACGGCAAGATTCGCTACGACGGCATCAACGTCAATAAGATCCGCAAGGCCGATCTGCGCCGCTCGCTGGGCGTCGTGCTGCAGGACGTGAACCTGTTCACCGGCACCGTGATGGATAACATCCGCTACGGCAACCTGGATGCCACCGACGAGGAGTGCATCGCGGCGGCAAAGCTCGCGGGCGCGGACGACTTTATCACCCGCCTCCCCGACGGCTATGACACCATGCTCACCGGCAACGGCGCCCAGCTGTCGCAGGGCCAGCGCCAGCTGATTTCGATCGCGCGCGCCGCCGTCGCCGATCCGCCGGCAATGATTCTGGACGAGGCCACGAGCTCCATCGACACCCGCACCGAAGCCATCGTGCAGGCGGGCATGGACAAGCTCATGGAGGGCCGCACGACGTTTGTCATCGCGCACCGCCTTTCCACCGTGCGCAACTCCGACGCGATCATCTGTCTGGATCACGGCCGCATCATCGAGCGCGGCAACCACGACGAGCTGATCGCCAAGCGCGGATATTACTACCAGCTGTACACGGGTGCGTTTGAGCTGGAGTAGGACCGGTTACTGACGGAGGGTGCCCCGTGGGCGGCGGGGTAATTCCTCCGTGCTCAAACATTCTCGCTTCGCTGCGAAACTGCGCGCGGAGGAAATACCCCGCCGCCCACGGGGCACCCTCCTACGCGTGATCAGCCCGTCGTTTAAATCGAAATAAAGGTTAGTGAGGCCCTGGCCGTTTGGCCAGGGCCTCGTTTTGTGTAAGCTACTTGAGGAGTTGGGCCATGGCGTTGACGAATTTTTGGACTTGGAGGGTGGGCTCGAGCGGGTAGTGCAAATAGACCGGCACCTCGCGACCGCATAGAAACGGTACGCCCACAAAGGCCGGGTGCACGCCCGACCACGCTCCGCAGGTGAGCACCGCATCGCCCTTTTCCTCCGCCTCGTTAAAGAGCGCAAAGTCGAAGCTATCCACGTCGATCACGTCCACGCCGCCATCGGCCAACAGGTCGATGCGCAGGCTGTCCATAGCGTCGTTGCCGTGACGGAGCACGCGCAGGCGCATGCCCTCCAGGTCGGCAACCGTAATGCGATTCTTGCGCGCCAGCGGGCTCGTGCGCGGCAGATCGATATAAAACGGCACGTTGACGATGCGGAGCTTTTGGCAGGCATCGCCCCAGCGCGGGGTCGAAAAACTCGACTGCACTACATCCACTTCGCGACCAAGACTGCGCATGACGGTCTCGCGCTCATCGTAGAGGTCACTCACTGGCACAATCTCAAAGCGCAGCAACGGCTCCAACTCGTGCACACCCGTCCACATCGAAAGCGTCTGACGGCCCGGGCACATCATCGACACGCCCAGGCGCACCGCACCGCCATCACCCGCAGCGCGTCGGGCACGGCGCAGGGCATCCTCAGACTGGCGCATGATCGAGCGCGCATCGTCCACCAGCAGTGCGCCGGCCGGCGTCACTTTGACGCCCGAGTGCGAGCGTTCGAACAGCGTGATGCCGAACTCGGCCTCGAAGCCCGACACCTGCTTGACGAGCGCCGGAGTCGACACGCGCAATTGTGCCGCCGCACGCGAGAAGCTTCCCAGCTCCGCAGCGGCCGATATGGCCTCAAGTCGTCGATCGTACACGTCAATCTCCCGTTTTCGCGCCCGTGGCCACATGGTGCCACAGGAGGTTGTTTTCGCAGGTCATGCGCTCAATTGAGAATAAACTGCATCGCACAGTGTAAACCTATGGTTAACGCCATTCTAACAAATATGCAATTCACCTGCGCAAATGCAAAGCATACGATAACCAGCGAAAACCACGTGGGTCGGTTAATGGGAGCGACCCACCGGGAGGCACAAGAAGGGAAGTTCCTATGAGCAATTGGCTTAAGCTCGAGGGCGATGTCTGCGCCGTGACCGGCGCGCTCGGCGGTATGGGCGTCGAGATTTGCCGCGAGTTCGCCCGCAACGGCGCCAACGTCGTCATGCTCGACCTGGACGAGGAGAAGGTCAAGGCCGCTGCCGCCGACCTTGCTGCCGAGTTTGGCATCCACGCCGAGGGTTACAAGATGAACGCCACCGACGAGGCCGAGGTTCAGGCTGCCGTCGACGCCACCATCGCCGACTTCGGCCGTGTCGACGTCCTCGTCAACACCGCCGGCATCCTGCGCTTCGCCGCCATGGAGGACCTGCCGCTGAGCGACTGGGAGCAGGTGCTCAACGTCAACCTCACCGGCTACTTCATCACCTCGCAGCGCTTTGGTCGCGAGATGATCAAGGCCGGCCAGGGCCGCCTGGTTCACATCTCCACCGTCGCCAGTCACTCCCCCGAAACGTTCTCGGGCGTGTACAGCTCCACCAAGGCGGGCGTCAACATGATGTCCAAGATGCTGGCTGCCGAGTGGGGTCCCTACGGCGTGCGCTCCAACTGCGTCGAGCCCTGCTTCGTCAAGACCCCCATGTCGGCAAGCTTTTACGCCGATCCCGAGGTCGAGAAGAGCCGCAGCCGCCTCATCGCCACGCGTCGCATCGGCGAGGTCAGCGATATCGCCAACGCCGTCATGTTCCTGGCGTCCACGCGCTCAGACTTTACCACCGGCGACGCCATCAAGGTCGACGGCGGCTTCTCCAACATGATGGGCGACCTCACCGCCAAGCCCGGCGGCCGCCGCGCCTTTGCCGACAACTACCTCAAGAACAAGGGCGTCGAGCTCTGGTCCGATGAGTCCGGCGTCGCAAAGCCGACTGACCAGTAAACCAGCCCGGTAGAAAGGGGCGCGGGACAAGCACCTCAGCGGCGTTTGCCCCTCCCCTCCCCCGTATCGATTAGAAAGAGTCCAATGGCTTCCACCAACTCCAACAAGGGTCGCGCCGTCGTGCTTTCCGCCGCGTGCGTCACCATGTTCTTTATCAGCTCCATCGCGCTGTACTCCGTCGTGTCCAAGAACTTGCTCGCCGTCTACCCCGAGTGGTCCAGCGCACTTACCTGGGCTTTCCCGGTCTTCCAGACCATCATGGCCGTGACGGGCATCTTCGCCGGCCGCATCTCCGATAAGATCGGCCCGCGCAACGTCGTGATCGCTGCCGCCGTGTGCTACGGCGTGGGCTGGTTCATGTCCGGCACCGTCACCGAGCCGTGGCAGTTCTACCTGTGGTTCTCGCTCGTCGCCGCCATCGGCAACGGCCTGGGCTACAACCCCGCGCTCACCACCGGCCAAAAGTGGTTCATCGACAAGAAGGGCCTCGCCTCCGGCATTACGCTCGCCGCTTCGACCGCCGGCCCCGCCGTGCTGTCCCCGGTGCTCGCCTCACTGCTTATCCCGAGCCTGGGCATCTTTGGCGCCCTCAAGGCACTCGGCGTCATCTTCTTTGTGACGATCGCCGCCTCCGCCCTGTTCCTGAAGGCCCCCGAGGCCGGCTGGCTGCCCGAGGGCTTCGAGGCCCCCAAGGGCGGCGCGCACGCCGGCACCTTCGGTGACCTCACCCCGGGCGAGATGGTCAAAACCCCGCGCTTTTGGGTCCTCATCGTCACCTTCGCCTTTGCCGCCACCGCGGGCACCCTGCTCGTGGGCAAGGTTGCCTCCATCGCCGCCGTCCAGCTCTTCGCCGACCCCACGAGCGCCGCGGCTGTCGCCCTCGGCGGCGTGGTGGTCTCCGTCAACACCTGCGCCAACCTGGTCGGCCGTCTGTCCTTTGGCCAGATCATCGACAAGCTCGGCGCCTACAAGTCGCTGCTCATCAGCCTCGTCGTGACCATCGTCGCGCTCGTCATCATGTCGATGAGCTTTACGCAGAGCATGTTCTTTGTGGCGCTCGCCCTGCTTGGCTTTAGCTTTGGCGCCCTGCTCGTCATCTACCCGCCGCTCACCGGTGGCGCCTTTGGCACCAGCAACATCGGTGTCAACTACGGCATCATGTTCCTGGGCTACGCCGCTTCTACCTGGATCAGCCAGCCCATCACTGCCGTGCTGTATCACGCTGAGGCCGGCAGCGCCGCCTACCAGCAGTCCTTCTACGGCGCCATCGTGATCGCCGCCATCGCCGTCGTGCTCACCGTCTACATGATGGTCTCCGACAGCAAGAAGAAGTCCGCCTAGTTTTACCGATGCGACAAAGGGACAGTCCCTTTGTCGCATTCCACCGGTCACCAGTATTAAGGAGTCGAAATGTCTGAGCTCAACCCCGTCCGCATTGCCGTTATCGGCGCCGGCGCCATGGGCCGCAACCACATCCGCTTTGTCACCGAGGAGCCCGAGGCCGAGCTCGTCGCCATCGCCGACGCCTTTGAGGGCGCCCGCGCCACGGCCGAGACCGCCGGCGTACCGTTTTACACCGATCCCGCTCAGATGATGGACGAGGTCAAACCCGAGGCCGTCATTATCGCCACCCCCAACGACCTGCACCTGGGCGTTGCCCGCGAGGCCATCAAGCGCAACATCGTGCCGCTGGTCGAAAAGCCGATCTCCAACGACCTCGAGGATGCCCAGGCCTTCGCCGCCGAGGCCGAGACCGCCGGCGTGCCCGTGCTCGTGGGCCAGCACCGTCGTCACAACCCCTTCGTCAACAAAGCCAAAGAGATCATCGAGTCCGGCGAGCTGGGCAAGCTCACCGTGTCGAGCTTCCACTACATGATCTATAAGAATGACGAGTACTTCGATGTCGAGTGGCGCCGCAAGAAGGGTGCCGGCCCGATCCTGGTCAACCTGGTGCACGACGTCGACCTGCTCCGCTACCTGCTGGGCGAGCCCGTCGCCGTCCAGGGCATGCAGTCCAGCGCCGCCCGCGGTTTTGAGACCGAGGACTCCGCCGTGGTCAACGTCCGTTTTGCCGATGGTGCGCTCGCAAGCATGACCATCTCCGATGCCACCGCCAGCCCCTGGAACTGGGAGGCCACCGCTCGCGAGGACCCGCAGTACCGTCCCTTCGACGCCGATGCCTACTTTATTGGCGGCACCAAGGGCGCCCTTTCGCTGCCCCGCCTGCACCAGTTCTCCTACGACGGCGCCTCCAACTGGCACAAGCCGCTGCAGATGGAGATCCCGGCCGTGGACCCGGCGCTGCCGCACAAGATGCAGCTCAAGCACTTTGTGAAGGTTGTCCGCCGTGAGGTCGAGCCCGTCGTGACCCCCGCCGACAACGTCAAGACGCTCACGCTTCTCAACGCCATCAAGGAGGCCGCCGAGACCGGCCAGCTCGTCGAGCTGTAATGCCTTAAGCGCGGACCGCGGCGAAAGCCCCATGCCGGGCCCCTCGGTCCGCCACAAATAAGCCCCTCTTCTTTGCCCCGCGAGCAGCCTCCTGCCCGCGGGGTATTTTGCCACGTTGCCGACGATTTTTCTGGGGCGGGGGCTATTTTGCACCTCGGCTTGATTCGTTCGCGCCAAAACAGTCTTTTTTGGGCGAAGTGACGGGTGGTATCCTTGGTAGCCCTGTGCTGCAAACGCACCTTAAACGCAAGGAGTACCATGGATCTTATCGCCCAGCTCGCCCGCGAACTCAACCTTAAGGCCGCCAACATCGAGGCGGCCGTCAAGCTCATCGACGAGGGCAACACCATTCCCTTTATCTCGCGCTACCGCAAGGAAGCCACGGGCGGCATGGACGACGTCGCCCTGCGCGCGCTGGACGAGCGCCTGTCTTACCTGCGCAATCTTGAGCAGCGCAAAGAGGACGTCATCCTGCTTATCAACGCCCAGGGCAAACTCACGCCCGAACTCGAGCAGCAGATTCGCGAGGCCACGCAGCTCCAGCGTGTCGAGGACCTCTACAAGCCCTACCGCAAAAAGCGCATGACCCGCGCGCAGAAGGCCCGCGAGGCGGGCCTGGAGCCGCTTGCCAACATGATCATCATGCAGGCCTCGGCCAAGGGCAGCGCGCTCGACGCCGCCGCGGACTACGTCAACGAGGAGGCCGGCTTCGACACGCCCGAGAAAGCGCTTGCCGGCGCCGCCGACATCGTGGCCGAGACGGTGGCCGAGGACCCCGAGAACGTCGCCGACCTGCGCGCCTTTACGCAAAACACCGCCGACATCGTCGTCGAGGCCACCGACCCCGCCGAGAAGACTCCCTACGAGCCGTACTACAGCTATGACGAGCCACTGCGCCGTATACCCAACCACCGCGTGCTGGCTATCGACCGCGGCGAGCGCGAGGGCAAGCTCCGCGTGCGCGTGAACGTCGATGGCGCTGCCGCCACGGTGCGCCTCGGCAGCCGTTGGCCCCGACGCCAGGGCGTGTTTGCTCCCATCTTCGATGCCGCCATCGCCGACGGCTACAAACGCCTCATGGCTCCCTCGCTGGAGCGCGAGGCCCGCGCCAAACTCACCGTTCGCGCCCAGACCGAGGCCATCAACGTCTTTGCCAAGAATCTCGAGGGCTTGCTCTCGGCGCGCCCCGTGCGCGGCGCCCGCGTGCTCGCGCTCGATCCGGGCTACCGCACCGGCTGCAAGGTCGCCGTCATGGACGAGACCGGCAAGCTACTCGACCACGGCGTGGTCTATCCCACCAAGCCGCGCCACGACGTCGCCGGCACCAAGCGCGAGCTCGCCCGCCTCGTCAAGAAGGACAGCGTCAACACCATCGTCATCGGCAACGGCACCGCCAGCCGCGAGACCGAGGAAGTCGTCTCGGAGTTCATTACCGAGCAGGCACCCAGCCTTCGCTACACCATCGTCAACGAGGCCGGCGCGTCGGTGTACTCCGCCTCCGAGCTCGCCAGCCAGGAATATCCCGATCTGGACGTCACCGTGCGTGGCGCCATGAGCCTGGGCCGCCGCCTGCAAGACCCGCTGGCAGAGCTCGTCAAGATTCCGCCCCAGTCCATCGGCGTGGGCCAGTACCAGCACGACCTTGACCAGGCCGAGCTTTCACGCACCCTGGGCCACGTGGTGGAGGACGTCGTTAACCGCGTGGGCGTCGACGTCAACACCGCAAGCGCAAGCCTGCTGGGATACGTATCGGGCATTACGCCGAGCGTGGCCAAGAACATCGTGGCATACCGCGAGGAAAACGGCGCCTTCACCGATCGCCGCCAGCTCAAGAAGGTCCCCAAGCTGGGACCCAAGGCGTACCTCAACGCCGCAGGTTTCCTGCGCATCAGCGGCGGCAAGAACCCGCTCGACGCGACAAGCGTCCACCCCGAAAGCTACGAGGTGGCCACGGCCGTCCTGGAGCGCGCCGGCGTTGCGGCAAGCGAGCTCAGCCGCGGCGGCGTGCCCGATATCGAGCGCCGCCTGGGCAGCATCTCGGCGCTGGCAAGCGACCTGGACTGCGGCACCCTCACGCTCATCGACATCGTCAACGAGCTCAAGAAGCCCGGTCGCGACCCGCGCGACGACGCGCCCGAGGTAGTCTTTAGCCGCTCGGCGCTTTCGATCGACGACCTGGAGCCCGGCATGGAACTCAAGGGCACGGTGCGCAACGTTGTGGACTTTGGCGCCTTCGTCGACGTGGGCGTGCACCAGGACGGCCTCGTGCACATCTCCAAGCTGGCCAACCGCTTCGTCAAGCACCCCAGCGACGTGGTGCGCGTCGGTGACACGGTCAAGGTGTGGGTTGAAAAGGTCGATCGCGACCGCAAGAAGATCTCCCTCACCATGGTGCAGGGGAAGTAAACCGCCAAAGCAAGGGTCCCCCCTCTCGCGACGTGCAAAATCGCGAGTATTCTGCAAATTCCACCGTTCCGGATGCCCCTCAGAGACGAAAAAGCAAGAAACAGCCCCCGTTTTAGCGTCATCAGAGCCAAAACGGGGGCTGTTCCATGCTTCACCCAGCTGGTAAAAGCCTTTACCTTGCTGAATACTCTCAATTTTGCACGTCGCTGCAGGGGGTGCCCTTGTCAACGGCAGGATATGGAAGCCTATCACCAACCTACCGGCAAGTTCGTGTCGGCAGCCCCGGCCTTTCCTTTGCCTAGCGCGACCCTCGCGAAGCGCGTGAGCGATAGGGAAAGGAAAGGCCGGGGCGAACAACCCGCGATGTAGTCAGCGTTCGCGTTACGGCAGGATATGGAAACCGAGCGAGGCGATATCCTTGGCAAAACCGCGCACGGTATCGAGCGAGACCTCGTACGGGTCGCGACCGATGTTCTTGCGCTTGGCCAAGATGCTGTTGGGCACTGTGATGATCTGGCAACCGCATCCTTCCGCCTGGTAAATATTGATAAGCTCACGCGTGGACGCCCACAGGACCTCGCAGTTGGGCTTGGCGGCGGCCTTCTTCACCGACTCCGTCATAAACGGAATGGGATCGACGCCGGTGTCAGCGATACGGCCGGCAAAGAGCGAGATGATAGACGGCGTCTCGGCGTCAACGGCCTCGACCATCTCGTCGACCTGCGTAGGCGTAAAGATGGTGGTGACGTTGACCTTGATACCGTCGGCAGAAAGCTTGCGCACCAGCTCGGCGGTGGACTCACCCTTGGTGGTCACGCACGGAATCTTGACGTAGACGTTCTCGGCCCAGGTAGCGATCTCGCGGGCCTCGACCCCCATGGTCTCGACGTCGTCGGCAAAGACCTCAAACGACACGGACACATCGGTGATGTGAGCCAGGACCTCCTTGGCAAACGCGCGGTAATCCGTCACGCCGCCCTTCTTCATAAGGGACGGGTTGGTCGTGAAACCCTGAACGTTGCCGTTCTCGTACATGTCGAGCATGCCCTCGAGGTTTGCACCGTCAGCGAACACCTTGATTGCCATCTGCCTGATTCCTTTCGCTTGCACACGGCCGGTAAACTGCTAAACACTTTACCTACGTTTATCAAGGCGTGAGCTGCGGTTTTTTATCTTCTCGGCGAACGGTTTTGCAGTTTTACCATTTTTATATCGACACCCCAGCGGCAAAACGTTTTTGCTGATCATCGCGGTTGATTCCGTTCGCGGCGCAGAGACAGCGCTTCACCGGTGCGTTTTCACAACCAGTCCAAAACAAAAAGCGGTGACGCCTCATTTGAGACGTCACCGCTTCCGTGTAGGAGCCGGTTATCGGAGCTCCGCCCGATTAGGGCTTAACGTATGCCTGGATTACTCTTCCTCAACGTGATTGATCACAGCACCCTTGGTGTGGATGAAGTTGGGGACGAAGGCGACGATCAGAAGGACAGCAAGAATCGCGTAGACACCGGTGGTACCGAAGGCCTCGGCAGCGCGGCCAAGCGTAATACCAATGACGGAGAAATCGAAGTCGCCGAACGTAGTGTTCTTGAAGCCAAAGACGTCAAGAACGGGCAGGAGCAGGGCCGGGGCGAAGGTGATGAGCAGGCCGTTGACGAAAGCGCCAAGAGCTGCGCCCTTGCGACCGCCGGTAGCATTGCCGTAGATGCCTGCGGTAGCACCGCAGAAGAAGTGGGGAACCATGCCCGGGATGATGAAGATGCCCAGGGTAGCGCCCACGATGAACATACCGACCACGCCACCGATGAAGGATGCGACAAAGCCGAGGATGACGGCGGTGGGAGCATAGGGGAAGAAGACGGCGCAGTCGACGGCGGGGATGGCACCGGGGATCAGCTTGTTGGAGATGCCCTGGAAAGCCGGGACCAGGTCGGCAAGGATCATACGAACGCCGTTATAGACGATGGTGACACCAACGGCAAAGGACAGGGCACAGGTCAGGGCATAGACAATCACGTTGTCGCCGCCAGCGGTCTTGGTAACGACCGCAGGATCTGCGATGTAAGCGGCGAAAGCGGTAACCAGGTAGAAGAAGGCCATGGTAAGAGCCGTGGAGATGGTAGTGTCGCGCAGGAAGGCGAACTTCTCGGGAACCTCGATCTTCTCGGTGCTGTTCTCCTCGGCGTCCTTAGCAAAAAGCGTACCGACTGCAGCGGAGATGTAATAGGCGAGTGAACCGAAGTGGCCCATGGCGATTTCATCGCCATCGGTAACCTTCTCGGTGAAACGCTGACCAACGGCGGGAAGCATAGCGCTCACGAGGCCCAGGAACATGCCGCCCACGATGACAAGCTGGACATCCTGGAAGCCAGATGCCTGCAGAACGGCAGACAGCAGGCAGGCCATAAACATGCTGTGATGGCCCGTCAGGAAGATGTACTTAAACTTGGTAAAGCGGGCAATGATAATGTTCACGACATAGCCGAGAATCAGGATCATCATGGTCTGAACGCCGAGGACGCTCTGAGCCATCGAAACAACGACCTCGTTGTTGGGCACGACGCCGGTGATGTGGAAACCGGTCTCGATGAAGGTACCCAGCGGAGCAAGGTTCTCCTGAACAACAGCGGCGCCGGCGGACAGCATGATGTAACCAAGAATGGGCTTCAGGGTGCCCGTCATCACCTTGTGGGCAGGACGCTTAAGCGCGACAAGGCCCACAAAGGCAAATAGACCCATAATCCACGCTGGCTTGGTCAGAATCGATTGGATAAACTCAAGTATGGGAAGGATGGCTTGCATCTGCGCTTCCTTTCTCTCTAACGTGGGCGCGTTTCCCTCTTCCACAGGGAACCGCCCTTTTTTGTGCCGCTTTAGGCGTTAGCGGCGGCCGCCTTGATTGCCTCGAGGGCGTCTTCGCGGATCTTCTTCTTGTTCACATAGCTGCGAACGATCACAACGTTGCCGTGGAGCTCGGGGGCGAGTTCTTTAACGGTGATGAACAGATCCGGATTTGCGGAAGAAGCACCGTTCAGGTCCATAGACTCAACGTCGGCCTTGATGCCCTCCTCCTCGCAAAGCTCCTCGACTTTGCCAGCGAGCATCAGGCTGGACCCGATGCCGTTTCCGCATACGGTGATGATATGCATGGCAACCTTCCTCTCCTACACGTGACGGTTTTCCGTCTATCCAAAAGCGGCGACGCATCGCCGTGCCATTAAGGCCTAAAAGAATGAACGCATGGTCTCCAAAACCTGCTCGGGCGTATCGCATGCGCTGAGCTTGGCAACGCAGTCCTCGTCCTCGAACATCTGCGAAAGCTCCGCCAAGCAGCCAAGATGAGCCTTGGGGTCGGGTGCGCAAATACCCACGAGCACGTGAACTGGATCGAAATCCTCGTGTCCAAACGCAATGGCAGGGTCAAGCGTGACGATACAGATCCCCGCTTCACTCACATTGCCATCTGCCTGAGCGTGGGGCATGGCGATGCCCTCTTCCAAGACCATATAGGGGCCGAATTTGTGAACCGATGAAATCATGGCGTCAACATAGCTCTGGTCGCATTTGCCAGCGTCTACGAGCAACTTACCGCATGCCCTGATCGCTTCCTCCCAGTCGGAGGCCTCGACGTGGCAGGCAACAAGCTCGGGCTTAAGAAGATCGGTCAGCATGCTCGTCCCCTACTCCTCGGGCAGAATATGAAAACCAAGCGCCTGAATGTCGCGGGCAAAGCCCTTGACCGTATCAAGCGAGTACTCAAGCAAATCTTTCCCGAAATTCTTGCGCTTGGCAAGAAGGGCATTGGGGACCGTAATGATCTGGCATCCAACGGACTCCGCCTGGAAGATATTGAGAACCTCGCGCGTAGACGCCCAGAGAACCTCGGCAGCAGGCTTAACGGCAGCCTTCTTTACGGACTCCGCCATGAGGGGCAGCGGATCGACGCCGGTATCGGCAATGCGACCGGCAAAGATGGACAGAATAGAGGGGGTCTCGGCAGAGACGGCATCGACAAACTCGTCGACCTGCTCGGGCGTGAAGATAGTGGTGACATTCACCTTGATGCCATCGTTTGAAAGGCGCTTGACCAGCGCGGCAGTGGACTCACCCTTGGTGTTGAGCGCCGGGATCTTAACGTAGACGTTGTCTGCCCAGGTTGCGATCTCGCGAGCCTCGGCTTCCATACCCGCCTCGTCGTCGGCGAACACCTCAAAAGAGACCGACACATCAGTAATGTGCTCAAGAACCGTCTTGGCAAAAGCGCGGTAGTCGGTCACGCCGCCGGCCTTCATAAGGGAAGGATTGGTCGTGAAGCCCTGAACGTTGCCATTGTCATGCATGTCAAGCATACCCTCGAGGTTAGCGCCGTCGGCAAACACCTTGATCGCCATGTTCGGTCCTTTCTCATCTAACACTATTGCTATCGAAAGCCTTCTTCTTTGTTTCAAAAGCTTTTCGGTTTTCTTTTATAAACCATTTCAAAAGCTATCGAAAGCTCAATTGTCGACTTTCCGTGAACGGTCGAATATCGGGCGTGAACGTACTTCTTTTGGGCGGCACCTTCGGAATGAGACTCTTTATAGCCCGTTTACGTGCGAACTATCTGCTACGCATGCATTTATGACATGCCATTCCGTTCTTTTGATTCATTCGAATTTGCCTTGTTCTTTTCATATCGATACGTTATATTTCGATTACGAAAGGCGCATCTTTTTACCTTTTGTTCAAAAGGAGCGGCATATGGCATCTACTTCAGACCTTTCACCGGCCGAGCGTCAGCGATTTATCATGAATTGGCTGGCCGAAAAGCCAAATATCTCGGTATCCGACATCGTTCGCCGTTTTTCGGTTTCGGAAGTCACCGCACGACACGACCTCATCTCGCTGGAATCCGAAGGCAAGCTGCGTCGCGTACGCGGCGGAGCGGTATCGCTTTCTCGCTCCAACGCAATCTCGTATCCCGAGGAGCGCATCAATGTCCAAGTCGAGGCCAAGGAAGCCATCGCCGCAACCGCAGCAACTCTTGTTGATGATGGCGATGTTCTGGTAATTGATATCGGCACCACAGGCTTTTACTTCGCTAAGGCCCTCATGGACAAGCGTGAGATCACCATTATCACCGGCGATCTTGCAATCGCGAACTACGCCAGCTTCAATCTCCCCAATGCTTCGGTAGTGCTGCTGGGCGGCTCCGTGCGCAAGGGCCACCTCTATCTCGCGGGCGCACTAACGCTCGACTGCATGAGCAAACTACATGCCGACAAGGCGTTTGTCAGTGCCGACGGATTCCACCCCGACCACGGTTTTACCGTCGAGCACGACTTCTCGGCCATGATCAAGCATATGTACCTTACCAACTCAAACCAGGGCTACATGATGGTTGACCAGGGAAAATTCAACAAGACCAGTTTTTATCAGTCCGCGCAGATCGATGACCTCGACGGCATCATCGTTGATGGAGACGACGAGGGCATCATGACGGCGGCGATCGAGAGCAGTCGCAGTCATCCCAAGCTCTATATTGCAAAATAGCTCAAATGGCCGGGTCGCCCCCACTGCGGGCGACCCGGCCATTTATTAAATCAACCCAAAATGGCGCATCGCTGTGACGGTGCCATCGTGTGCGACATCGTCGGTCACGTAGTCGGCGACTGCCTTGACCTCGGGCATGGCGTTGCCCATGGCTACAGCCGTCTCGACGGCGGCGAGCATACCCAGATCGTTGCCGGAATCGCCAAAGCCAAAGGTGCGCGCGTTGCCGGTGCGACCCAGGTATTCCAACGCTCGCGCCACGCCCACGCCCTTGTCGATGCCCCTGGGGCTCAGCTCGCGATTCTGGCCACCGGTGTTGCACAGCTCAAACTCGCGATCGATAAAGCCGTCATCGTTGGCTACGCGAGCCAGGTCGCACGCGTTAATGCACACCTTGCCTACGCGCAAATGCCCATCGACGCGCATCTGGTCGGTGCCATGCACCACGCCGGCGCCTAGCAGAAATGACTGTTCGACACCAACCGGCTCAAGTGAATAGGTGGCACCGTTCGTCTCGAACAACGCCTCGCCGCCCGCCACAGTAATGCGACGCGCGAGCTCCTCAACAATGTCTTCGTCAAAGCAGTCCTCGTGTACCACGCATCCCTCGACCTCGAGCGTGGCGCCCGCCATGGCAACGATACCCGCCGGGTTCAGCGCGCGCAGGCCATCGGCAATCAGCCACAAGGGGCGACCCGTGCAGATAAATGCCTGGTGACCCGCATTGCGCAGGCGACCAAATGCATCGACAACGGCCTTCGACGGATGGATTGCATTGAAGTCCTTATCGGTCATATCGTCGGGATCGAACGACGTCAGCGTGCCGTCCACGTCAAAAAAGAGCACAGCGGGTTCGGGACACGCATCAATCATATGGGTTCCTTTCGAGGATAAGGGCAAACGAAGCATCCATCATATAATGGAGCGACGCAACCAGAGAGGTCACCCATGGAATTTTACGCAAGCTGCCCCGAGGGCTTTGAGTCCGCACTCGCCGATGAGCTTAAACGCCTCGGGCTTTCGCATGTCCGCCGCCTGAAGGGCCGCGCTACATTTGAGGGCGAGCTCGAAGAAGGTTACCGCGCCTGTCTGTGGTCGCGCCTGGCCAGCCGCGTGTTTGTAGTGCTTGGGCGCTTTGAGGCGCAGGATGCCGATGAGTTGTACGACGGCGTTTACGACATCGCCTGGGAAAGCATCGTTCACCCGGGCGCTACCATCGCCATCACCGCCCGCGGCGTGACCGAGCAGCTGCGCAACACGCGCTTCTCGGCCCTGCGCGCCAAGGACGCGCTGTGCGACCGTCTGGCCGAGACCACGGGCCGTCGCGCCGACGTCGATGCCGCCGACCCCGATGTTCACCTACTGCTTTCGCTGCGTCAGCGCCGCGCGAGCATAAGCCTGGACCTTTCGGGCGACCCGCTGTTCAAACGCCTGCCGCCCGCTGCGACTCGTGCCGGCGAGGGCGCACACGTGTTGCGCCCCGACTACGCCGCCCTGGTGCTGGCGCAGGTCGGCTGGACCGCACTATGCGAGCGCGAGCTGACGGCCGACGATTACGAGAACGAAGCCCTTCCCACGCTGATCGATGCCTCGTGCGCCGGCGGCGGTCTGCTGCTGGAGGCCGTGAACATTCTGACCGACCGCGCCCCGGGCGCCACACGCGAGCGCTGGGGCTTTGAGGGCTGGCAGCTGCACGATGCCGCCCTGTGGGAGCAGCTGCTTGCCGAGGCGCGCGAGCGCGAGGCGGCGGCGCGCGAGCGCCAGGCGCGCATCGTGGCCGCAGACATTGACCCCGCCGCCCGCAAGACTGCCGAGCGCATGGTCAAGTGCGCCGGCTACAAGCGTTTTGTCGATTTTTGTGCCGCCAAGTCCGCCACCGTGCTGGACCATGCGGGCGCCGTCGCCGGTGCCGCCGTAGTCGCGGATACGACCGAGACACCGCTTCCGCTCATGCACGACGCAATGACGCTCATCGGTGAGCTGCGCCGCGCGCCCGAGCTTGCCGCGGCGCCGGTCACCGCGCTCACCCGCGATGGCCTTATGGCCCGCGCGCTCCACGCCGAGCCCGCGCGCTCCATCGCCGTCATGCCCAACAACGAAGAGGCGACCGTCGAAGTCTGGCCTTCGCTCGACCACGCCGCCGCAGCGTTTGAGGCTGCGAACAGCGCAAACGCCGAGGGCGAGACCGCGGACGCCGACGACGTCATCAGCGACGAAGCCGCCGACGCCCTCATGCTCGAACCTGCCGCCACGCTCGACCTGGGCGACGGCAAGCCGTTGCCCGTGCTCATCCCGGAGTCCGAGCAGTTCGCCAACCGCCTGCGCAAGAACGCCCGCTTGCGTCGCAAGTGGGCAAAGCGCGAGGGCGTGAGCTGCTACCGCGTCTACGATGCCGACCTGCCCGATTACTCTGCCGCCATCGATCTGTACGAGGGTTGCCCGCAGACGCCGGGCCGCTGGCTCGTCATTGCCGAATACGCCGCGCCCAAGACCATCGACCCCGCACTGGCCCAGGCCCGTATGCTCGATATTCTGGCCATCGCGCCGCGTATCTTGGATGTTCCGGCCGAGCACGTGCACGCCAAGGCCCGCATGCGCTCGCGCGGCGGCTCGCAGTACGGCAAGCAGGGCGCCGGCAAGGGCGGATCGGGCGAGCGTGCCAACATCGCGCGCCGTCGCCTCCCGCTTATCGAGGAGGGCGGCCTCACCTTTGCCGTCAACTTTGACGACTACCTGGACGTCGGCATCTTCTTGGACCACCGCGTCACCCGCAACCTGGTGCGCGAGCACGCCAAGCAGGCGCGCCGCTTCCTCAACCTGTTTGCCTACACCGGCACTGCCACCTGCTACGCGGCAGATGGCGGCGTCGAGGAGACCGTGACGGTCGACCTCTCCAATACCTATCTGGACTGGGCCGAGCGCAACATGCGCCAGAACGGCCTTGTGGGGCCTCAGCATCATTTTGTGCGCGACGACGTGCTCGCCTGGATTCGCGACCAGCGCCAGACGCGCAACCGCTGGGACCTGATCTTTGTCGACCCGCCCACGTTCTCGAACTCCTCCAAGATGGGCCGCCGCACCTGGGATGTCCAGCGCGACCATGTTGAGCTGTTGGCCGGCGTATCGCGCCTGCTCGCGCAGGGCGGCCATGCCATCTTTAGCTGCAACCTGCGCGGCTTCCGCCCCGAAACGCGCAAGCTCGCGCGCGTGGGCGTGGTGCTGGAGGACATTACGGCGCAGACCATCCCCGAGGACTTCGCGCGCAACCAGAAGGTGCACCACTGCTACATCGTGCGCCGCCTGCCCATCGAGGACGCCATGGCCGAGGTCGGCTTTAGCGCCGAGGAGATTGCCGAGCGCGTTGAGGAACTGCGCAACCCCGAGGCCCGCAAGCCCCGTGCGGCAGTACCCGCGCACGCGCAGACCGGCGACCGAGGACCGCGCGGCAACGGCAAACCCTCCCCCGCCGGCAAGCCCAAAAAGAAGAGGTTCTACGCCAGCAAGCCCAAGGGCAAATAACAAAGTTGCGGTGGAATACGGACTGTTTGGCCTGGAATTAGGCAAATTTAGACCGTATTTCACCGCAACTCATATTGGGATGGTGGTTGGCGATCTAGCCTTGGATGACCAATCGGTAGCCGATGCCCACATGCGTCTGGATATAGCGCGGATGCGCGGGGTCGGACTCGATTTTCTTGCGCAGCGTGCCCATAAAGACGCGCAGGCTCGCCAGGTCGCTCTTGGTCGCCGTGCCCCAAATCTCGTGCAGGATAAACTGGTGCGTCAACACCTTGTCGGCGTTGTGCGCCAGCAGACACAGGAGCTTGTACTCGATCGGCGTCAGGTGCAGTTCCTCGCCATCCATCATGGCAATGCCGGCATCAAAATCGATATGCAGCTCACCGGTATCGAACGAGCCCTCGGAGGCAACGCCGCCCGTTTGCGCATACGAAAGGCGCCTGAGCGTCGTGCGAATGCGCGCGAGCAGCTCCTCGACCGAAAACGGCTTGGTCAGGTAGTCGTCGGCACCAGCATCGAGCGCGCGGATCTTGTCCGCGTCCTCGCTGCGCGCCGAGACCACGATGATCGGCATGCCCGACCACGTGCGCACCGACTCCACCACCTTGACGCCGTCCATATCGGGCAGGCCCAGATCGAGCAGCACAATGCTCGGCGCCTGCGACGAGGCGGCGGCGATGGCGGCATGTGCGGTCTCCACGGCCATATGGCGCAAGCCGTGCGCCTCGAGCGCGGCGACGATAAGGTTGCGGACGGCGGGATCGTCCTCAACGACCAAGATGAGCGGTTTCACGGCAGAGTTCGGCACAGCGCTACTCCTTATCAAACGAAACGTCGGCGGCGGGAAGCTCGATCGTAAAGACCGAGCCGTGCGGGTCCGCCGCGGCAACCTCTATGCTACCGCCATGCGCCAACGCAATGGAGCGGCAAAGCGAAAGCCCCAGGCCCACACTGCGTCGGCTATCGGCCAAACCATGATTGGCGGTGTAGAACGACTCAAAGATACGCTCGCGGTCCTCGGGAGCAATGCCCGGGCCGTCATCGGCCACCGAGCACGCCACGCGTCCATCGCCGGCGTCAATCGAGATCACGATATGCGAGCCTGCGGGCGTGTAGGTAATGGCATTGTTCACCAGGTTTACCACCAGCTGCACCATCAGGCGCGCATCGACATTGACGAGCGCCGGCTCATCGCTCGCCACCACCTTAAGATCGTGCTCGCGCACGGCCGGATTTACATGGCGCAGCGCCTCCTCGACGATATCGTCCATAAGCTCGAGCGTGGTCGACAGATGCATGCCGCCGCCCTCGAGCTTGGTGATGGCGAGCAGGTTCTCGACGGTGGCGTTGAGCCACAGCGCATCCGAGCGAATGGATAGCAGCAGGCCGCGGCGCGTCTGGGCATCGAGCACCGCGGTGCCGGTCGAGCCCTGATCGAGCAGCACGTCGGCATTACCCGAAATACTGGTAAGCGGCGTGCGCAGATCGTGCGAGATGGAGCGCAGCAGATTGGCGCGCAGCTGCTCATTTTTGGCAAGCACCGCCGCCTCCTCGCGGGCCTCCATGGCGCGGGCGCGATCGAGTGCCAGCTCGCCTTCGCTCACGATGGCATCGGCAAGTGTCCGCTCCTCGTGCGTCAGCACGTCGGGCTCGGCAACGATAGCCAGCACGCCCACCACCGAGGCGGGATCGCCCGCGCGCACCATGGTGTCGCCCGAGCGCACGGTCAGGTAGATGCCGTAGAACGCCGAGCCGCCGTAGGTGGCATCGAGCGGCGTTCCCACATAGGCGGACGCCGAGAGCCGCGGCGGCATCTGCGGCGCCAGTTCATGCACCGGCGCGACATCGCCCACGGCCGTGTATGTCGCACGCGGCAGCAGGTCATCGCCCTCGGCGTCGGCGCTGTACCACACGACAGGACAGCCCGAAAGACGCGCCAGCTGCGTTGCCATAGCATGGACAATCTGCTGCTGATCGGCGCAGCGCTGCAGCATGCGGTTGGTCTCGAGCACCATCTGCGTGCGGCGGTCGCTGGCGGCGGCCTGCGCCAAGGCGCGGCGCAGGGCCAACGCAATCGAGCTCGACACGAGCGAGACCGCAAACATAATGAAGAACATGCCGGGATAGACGCGGTCGATAAACGACAGCGAGTAGCGCGGGTCGACAAACAGGAAGTTGTAGAGCGCCACGGCGGCAGCCGAACTCAGCAAGCAATACAGGCGGCTCCAGGTAAAGAACGCGCACAGCTGCACGGCGAACACATAGACGATCATGATGCTCGGCGCGAGACCCGGATGGTCGAGCAGCGCGCCCACAATCGTCGCCGCGACCAGCAGCCCCGCCGATACGCAGGCGTCATACAGAGGGCTGCGACGCGTCAGCGTCGTGCGCCGCCACCAAAAGTTCTCGGCAATATCGCCGTCCGCATGGACGTCCATCAGCGCCCTGCCCCTCTCTCAAAAACAAAAACCACCACAAAGGGGACAGGCACCTTTGTGGTGGTTTCCCCTTGTGGTGGTTCCAAGTGTATAGCCTTTGCAACCGGCGGTCGCTAGACAAACAGCACGTGCGCGAGCAGGGCACACACGCACACCGCTCCAAATACCAGTGCCACGATCGAAATTACGCGATCGGCCATATCCATGTTGGAGCGGTTCGTCAAAAACCGATCTTCGGCGGCGTCGGCACGTGCCTCACGTACCAGCTCGGCAACCACCTCGCGGCCATCAAGCATCTTTGCATCCATGTTTGCCTCCCCGGTCTCAATCTTGTCCATCGAAAACCCACTCCGTGCAGCCTGTCGGCGCCTACGGGCGCTCGTTGGGAGCCAGGCGTTGCATCTTGTTCACGGCCTTGAACTTGGTGAACAGCGGCACGTACTCAAAGCTCACGTTGGAGTTCTCCAGGCCGTACCAGCGTGCAGGCGTGCCGGCGGCGCGACGAATGATGTACTTGAGCGTGATGGCCGTACGCTCGCTCGGCTCCACATCGCTTTCGGGCGCCAGAAGCTTACGGATCAGGACGAACTTGAACGTACCGATGTTGCCCGGATCCTTGTAGACCGAGTAGTCATGCGTCTGCGCCGGCAGCTCGCCGGTGGCAGCCAGGTCCTGAACGACCTGACGCAGGTAGGCATTGACGCGCTGGTTAATCTTGTAACCCAGGTACAGATGCACGCGGAACACGTAGTCGGTGCCGAACGTCTCGACCGAATAGGCAAAGGTATGCGGTTCGTCCATGGTCTCGACATTCACGAACCACCAGGCGCGAGCGCGCTTGGGATGCTTGTCCAAGATCGAGTAGACGATATCACGGTCGATGTAATCGGTATGGGTGTCCTTGGTCAGGTACACGATGTTGTCGCTCAGGCGCTCGTAGCGATCGTCATCGCGCAGGCGCTTGAGCTGCGGCAGGTAGCTGCGCAGCGGCAGCAGCGTAAACTGGCGCTGCTCAACAGCCGTACCGTTGTACCAGCACACCATGATGCCCATGATGAGCGCGGCCATGAGGATGGTGAAGTAGCCGCCGTGGAAGAACTTGGTGAGTGAGCTCACGAAGAAGAAGCCTTCGAGCAAAAGGAAGAAAGCCGCGAAGATCCACGGAGCAACCTTGAGCTTGCGCTCCTCGTGCAGGTAGAAGAAGAGCAGCAGCGTGGTGCACATCATAGTCAGCGTAATGGCAAGGCCGTAGGCGGCTTCCATATGCGCCGAGTTCTGGAACAGCAGCACCACGATGACGCAGCCGACAAGCATGACGTTGTTGACCATGGGGATGTAGAGCTGGCCCTTGGTCTCGGCAGGGTAGAAGACCTGCATGTGCGGCATGAGATCCAGACGGCTGGCCTCGGACACCAGCGAGAATGCGCCGGTGATGAGCGCCTGCGAGGCGATGATGGCCGCGACGGTGGAAAGGCCTACGGCAAACGGGCGCAGGCCCGGGGCGAGCATCTGGTAGAACGGGTTGAGATCGGCAATGCCCATGAGCTCGGGGTTGGCAGCGTTGTTCATAAGCCAAGCGCCCTGGCCCATATAGGAAAGCAGCAGGCAGCACTTAACGAACGGCCAGGTAGCGTAGATGTTGCCGCGGCCGACGTGGCCCATGTCGGAGTAGAGCGCCTCGGCACCGGTGGTGGCGAGGAAGCAGCTGCCCAGGATCATGATGCCCGCGTGGTTGTTGGGGCTCAACAAAAAGGCGATGCCGCGCACCGGGTTGAGGCACAGCAGCACGGCGGGGTGCTGGAAGACAAAGAACAGACCCGTACCGCCCAGGAACAAAAACCACAGCGTCATGATGGGGCCAAAGGCGTGGCCAATCTTGGCCGTGCCGATGCGCTGCACCAAGAAGAGCGCGATGATGATGGCGAGCGTGATGGCGACAACGCGGCCCTGGTCATCGCCCAGCACGGCATGGACCGCCGGAATGGTGCGCAGGCCCTCGATGGCCGTGGTCACGGTAACGGCAGGCGTCAGGATGCCGTCGGCGAGCAGCGCCGCGCCGCCCAGCATGGCGGGGATGATAAGCCACTTGCCGCAGCGCTTGACCAGGCTGTACAGGGCAAAGATACCGCCCTCGCCGTGGTTGTCGGCGCGCAGCGAGATCAGCACGTACTTGACGGTCGTCAGCAGCGTGACCGTCCACACGACAAGGGAGAGCGCGCCGAGCACGAACTCCTCCGTAACGCTTCCGATGCCGCCGTTGCCGGCAACGAGCGCCTTGGTTACATACATAGGGCTGGTGCCGATATCGCCGTACACCACGCCCAGCGTGACGAGCATCGCCGAGATGCTCACAGGAATCGCAGCGTGCGAGGCTGCCTCCTTGGCCTTTTGTTCCATAAGCCGGTTTCCTCCCAACTTTAATGTTCGAAGGAATTATAGGTAATCGGCCCATGTTTGAATGCACTGTTTTCCCAGCTAGATAAACATTTATACGGCCTTTAGGCCACCGCAGCGATATGGAATGTGACAAAGGGGCTGTCCCTTTGTCACATTCGTCATTTTCCGAGCCAATTTTTGAACCACCACTCCATGGAGCGGCTCATCTCGGCCATAAAGGGACTCGTGTGCTTGCGGGTATAGATGTCCACGACGCGCTCCCCCACCTCGCGGGCATGCGGACGGAACATCGCGTCCATCTCGGCCACCTGCGCGTCCATGGTCGCGGCATCGGCCCGGCGATAGCGCTCCTCGTGCACCAGGTTCACCACGGGATGAGCAATCGCCGGGCGCTCTTTGCGAGGCGTGCCGATGATGAGCATCGATAGCGGCATGGTATAGGGCGGCAGATCGAGCAGCTCGGCAACTTCCTCGGCATTCTCGACGATATCACCGATGTAGCAGCTCCCCAGCCCCAAGGCCTCGGCGGCAACCACGGCGTTTTGCGCGGCGATCACGGCATCCTGCGCCGCGATGGCAAAGTCGCCCAAACCCGGCGCGCGGCGGGGCGCCTTGCCCGTGCGCTCGGCAAACTCGGGCTCAAAGCAACCCACGTGCTCAAACAGATCGATCCATTTGGCATAGTCGACCACAAATATTAGTGCCCAGGGCGCCTTGGCGATCATGGGCTGGTGGTCGCACAGGTCGGCAAGACGATTCAGCGTAGCCTGCTCGCGAATGCTCACGATGGAATACATCATCATGGCGCCTGCCGACGGCGCGCGACTCGCCGCATGCAGAATCGCCGCCCGCTGCTCGTCGGTCACCGCTGCGGGACGGTCGTCGTCATCACGCGCGAAGGCACGCGTAGACGAGCGATGCTCCAAAATGTCCAGCACCGCGTTGCCCGTAGTCTCGACCGGATAGCCGCACGTATCGACCGCCGCTCCGTCGCCGCCCATGTCCGCCTTGCAAACCTGCTCGCTCATCGCCCTACCCTCGCCATTTCTTTAAGAAGCCTTTACGTTTCCGTGTAATTCCCGTCCATTATCGCGCAGGTCGCCGCTACATTGCGCAACACCGCCACGCACGCGCGTTATTATGGCTGGTTGTTGTGCGCAGTCACCAAATGCAGCGCATATCTTGGTAACAATCGGGTAAACCCCCGCTTTCGTAGGTTTTAGTTTGTGAGGAGTCTCAGCATGTTCGCTGCCGCCATCTCGCTCGTCGGTCTTGCGGCGACCGTCTACCTTGTCTTGCGCGAGGCCAAGGCCATTCGCGCACAGTCGGGCACCGTCACCAAGGGCGCCTTCGCCTGGAGCGTCGCCTTTGGCCTGTTCCAGCTCTTTTTGACCGTCTGGGGCGCCGTGGGCCTCGTCGCCCAAAACGAGCCGCTCGCCTTCGTGATGCTCATCCTGACCAATGCCATCCTTACTGGATGCGCCTGGGCCAGCATCGCCCGCGACCGCATCGCCCCGCGCGTCTTTGCGTTCGCCGGGTCCGATGCCCCCGTCCCCACCGGCAAGCTCGCCCGCCTGCGCGGAGCCTTTGTGGGCAAACCGCTCGTCGCCGCCGTCCTGTGCCTGCTGCTCGCCGGCGTCTTTGCGCTGCTGGGCATGGAGGTCTCGTCCAACCACGACTTTACCTGGGTCTACCCCCTGTGCATCCTGCTCGAGTGGGCCATTATCACCGTGCTCATGATCGGCTTGTTCTTCCTATTCCAGCGCCACGGCGCAGCTCCCGCGGTCCTGGCCTTTGCCCTCTTTGTCCTGGGCATTGCCGAGTTCTTTGTCATCACGTTTAAATCCATGCCCATCCAGCCGGGCGACCTTTCGGCCATCTCCACCGCCGCCGCAGTCGCCGGCACCGGCTACACCTTCTCGATCTCGCTGTTCTGCGTGCTATCCATGGGCTTTACCGCCATCGCCATGCTGCTGTGCGAGTACGCCGACCTGGTCGCGCCGCACCGTCAGAAGGGCGCCGCCAACGCCAAGCGCATGCTGCTCACCAACCTGCTCGTAGCGGTGCTGTGCCTGGGCGGCGTGACCGCGCACGTCACGCTTATCGACTACTACAACACCCTCGGCATCACCGTCTACACCTGGCGCCCACTCGAGAGCTACTGGCGCGAGGGCTACCTGCCTGCCTTTATTAGCGCGGCACAGTCCATCAAGCCGCCCAAACCCGCCGGCTACTCCGTCGACGACGCCAAGGCCACGCTCAAAAAGTACGCCAAGGCCTACGACAAGTCCGACGCCGCCAAGAGCGACGAGCGCGCCGCCGCAAAGGAGCAGTTCGACAGCGAGAAGCCCACGGTCATCGCCATCATGAACGAGACGTTCTCGGATCTGTCGATCTACCAGAACATGCGCGCCGACTACGAGGGTCCGCAGTACTTTAAGAGCCTGTCCAACTGCCTCAGCCGCGGCAAGCTCTATGTGAGCGCCTACGGCGGCGGTACCGCCAATACCGAGTTTGAGTTTATGACCGGCAACTCCATGGCCAACCTGGGCTCGGGCGTGTACCCCTACACCATCTACAACATGGAAACGACTGGGAACCTGGCAGAGCAGTTCAAGTCGCTCGGATATTCCACCACGGCCATGCACCCCAACCACGCGACCAACTGGAACCGCGAGAACGTCTACAAGGACTTTGGCTTTGACCAGTTCCTGTCCATCAACGATTTCCAGGGCGCCGATACCCTGCGCGGCATGGTGACCGACCAGGCTACCTACGACAAGATTCTTGAGCTGCTCGACCAGAACGCCGATCCGCAGTTTATCTTCGACGTGACCATGCAGAACCACTCGGGCTACGACACGGGCCTGTTGCCGGTCGACAAGCAGATGCACCTGAACATCGACACGACCGACCTGGACGCCAAGACCGTCGAGGACGGCACGCTCTCCGATGTCGACGAGTATGTCTCGTGCATCGAGCAGTCCGATCAGGCGCTGCGCTACTTCCTCAACGCCCTGAGCAAGCTCGACCGTAAGGTGGTCGTGGTGTTCTGGGGCGACCACCAGCCGTTCTTCCCGTCCAAGTTCAACGATAAGTGGTTTACTGGCGAGGATGACGCCACCCACCAGGAGCGCTTGTGGCAGACCGATTACATCATCTGGGCCAACTACGACGTTGCCGGTTGCGACCAGACGAGCGAGGTCGACGACCTGTCCACCAACTACCTGTCCACGCAGCTTATGCAGCTGATCGGCGCCCCGCTGACCGACTACCAGAAAGCGCACATGACGCTGCGCGAGTCGCTGCCCGCCATCAACTCGGTGGGCTACGAGGACGCCAGCCTGCGCTGGGCGCTCTCCTCCAACGTCACCGGTGACGACGCCGTTGCCGCAGCCGCCACCAAGGCACGCGAGGATTACGCCAAGATGCAGTACTACGAAATGTTCCGCGACGGCAAGAACGTGTATACCGAGCACTTCCAGACCGAGGCCAACGAGACCGACCCTAACCTGGCGCCGGGTACTACTAAGATCAAGTAACGGGGTCGGGGGCCCAAATCGGCGGCAGGCGGAGGCGCGGGAAAGGTCTGCTGCTCAAACAGTCCTGCGCAAGACGGGGGCCACATTAAGTGGCCCCCTTTGCGTGCGGAACTCGCGACAGACCTTTCCCGCGCCTCCGCCTGCCGCCGCCCCTCACCCGTTGCGAGTTGAGTGGGCTGATGAGAAGCTGCGCTCGCCTCGTAGCAGAAGCGTGGCCTGGCATGCGCATCGCGGAAAGCTTGTCCCGGAATTCACGTCCGGAATGGGATGCGGTTTCCGCTTGTGGCCCCGTTGGGAAACCGCATCCCATTCCGATCACAAATTCCGAGTCACATTTTCCGCCAAGGCTTCAACCGGAAACCGTGTCCCATTTCTCAGCCGAATACTGGGATGCATTTTCCGCTGAGTCCCTCAATCGGAAAGTGCATCCCATTCCAAAGGCGAATTCCGGGATGAGCTTTCCGAGACCCCTCCCATCCGGAAAGCCCGTCCCACTCCGAATACATCCGAGCATGAAATCATCAGCTTATTAGGCCTTCCATCAATAAAGAGGCGCCCTCCCGGACGGCGGGCACGAAGTTTATCGCGAGTTCCGCACGCAAAGGGGGCCACTTAATGTGGCCTTCGTCTTGCGCAGGACTGTAGAGCAGGGAACTTCGTGCCCGCCGCCCGGGAGGGCATTGCGTTTAGAAGATGGACCTAGCGCTTATTCCTCCGGGACAAAAGCAGCGCAGCAATAAAAGCGATGATTGCAAGTGTCAGCAACATCAAAAGCAACGTGAGCGTGCTGTCGCCGGTTGCCGCCAAGCCAAGCACGCCGGCCCCTTTGCTGCCAGCAGGCCGCACGGGAATCTTCTCACCATCGTCCTCGGCGGTAATCTCCCAGCGAATTGCCTTGTTTGCGTCGGCAAGCTCATTGCCCACCGACGTCGGGACACTTAGTTGCAAATTGAGCACCGTGCTGCCATCGCTCGTAAACGCTGCGACCTGCGTGGGGTAGGCAAACACGCTGCCCGGCGTTCCCGTCTGGAGCCAGCCTGCAGACGCATCGCCCGCCGACGCCGTTAAGGTAATGGGCGACAGCAGGTGTGCCGTCTCGTGATCGACAACGGCCCGCACAAACACGCGTACCTGGGACTTTACACCCGTGGCACGAACCTCAATCTGCTGCTCGCGCACATCGCCGGGCATTAGATCTTTAAAGGCGGGAAACAGATCGGGCTCCCCCGAGGAGCCCGTCGCCCCCGAGACCGTCAGCTGACGCGCATTTCCGTCATAGGCAATCGCGGGAGTATCGGCAAACGCACGGGCGGGAACAGCGAGCGCGACCACGCAGAAAATGGCCGCGACCATGCAACGCAAGGAGTGCGCAACACCTTTGCGAATTGGGAACGCCATACTTACGCACCTCCATGCGGCGGCACCAGCACGCCATCATTGACCGTGCAGTCCCATGCATCGCGCACGGCCTCATCGGGCGTCGCCTGGACCGCCTGAGTGGAGATATCAACGACAAGATTGCGACCTTTGGTTGTCTTGAGCTCGGTAACTCTATTAATGAGCACGCCGGTTTCACCGCCGGGAGCAACGGGCGACGTCCAGTAATAGAACCCGTCGCTCGCCTTAACCCAGTTATCAGCCGAGTTCGCGTCCGAGGCATCAGCCACGCTCCACGCAATCTCGTAATCCGCCTCCTCCTTCGGCTCCTCCTTCGGCTCCTCCCACAGGCGGGCACCGTTTCCATCCTGCCAGTAGATATCCACTGCAGCACGAATATAGGCGGGCGCAGTACCCGTGTTCTTCGCCTTGACATCGCTTTTCACATTGCCGTTGAGCGTTTCCTGAACCGATGGCGTCACCGATCCGATGCCGAACTGGTTGACCAGCACGCCCGTAACCGAAAGCCAGGCCAGCGTGCCTGCCGTACCGGCCAGGAGGATAACCCCCACCAGCAAGGCGATGATGCGCTTGCGCTTGGACATGCTAATCCTCCTTCTTTGCTACGTTGCCGTTGCTCCAAACGTTATGGGCACAATCGCTGCCGTCGATCCATTTGTCTTCCACACGCGTGTTCGTGCAGGTGAACGTGGCATCGTTCGCGCTCGATGCAGCGGAGATAGTCGCCTGCGCCTTATCGCCCGGCTGCTTGCCAGGGACGCCGATTTGGCTGCTGTAGCGCCATGCCCACGCTGAGTCCTCCTCGACGGTGTAGATACCCGCCGGGACCGCAAGCTCGATAGCGCCGGAGTACCAGGCGGAACCGTCCTTCAGCTGCGCATCCGATGACACCGTTACCTCAACCGTGCGCTCATCCAAGGCGTTGCCGTCCATGTCGGCCCGGGAAACCTTGAAGCGGAACGTCTTGCCCTTCGCCCAGCTATCCTGGGTTTGCTTGACGATCTTGAGCGTATGCGTAGCGGCGAAATCGAACACCGCGTTGCCGTCACCCTGAGCGCCGTCGCCCGTGAGCTTGAAGTCCAAACGGTTCGTCAGCTCAAACGAGCCCTCGCCTGAACCCGAACTGTAAAGCGAGACATACTTCCCGTTGACAGGCGCAGGAGTCTGGCCAGAAAGACCATAGCCCACGCGGTCAACGTGCACCGTCAGTTGCGTGCCCATGAAGGGCTTTGCAAAGCAAGCCTTGAACGGCGCCTTATCGCTCTTGTCATCTACCGTGTTCGCGGCATCGGGATCAAGCAACCACTTGAGCCGCCCGGTCACATTCTTAGGGCTCGCAGCTTCCGACGTGTCGTTAGCGACGACCTTATACGTCACCGGATACAAATCCATGTTGGCCGTAACCGGTTTACCCTTGAAGTCGCTCCACGCCACAGCTTTGTCGCCATTAACCCACTGCCACTCCAAGAACAACTCCTTCAAGCTGCTATCCGCTCGCTCGCCCAGGAATGCGACGATTGCGGAGTAGGCTTCGGGATCGTAGGCCACTTCCTTTGGCTCCATGACGGGTTCACCCTTGTCGTTATAGACCGGGTTGCCGTTCTCGTCCATCTTGGGCACCTTAACTGTCTGAACAAAGCCGGCATTGCCATCCTGGCCACGCAGATCCCCCGTATCGTTCGGGTCTACCGTAGCGGTGTAGATGACCTTGCCATCGGTGTCGTGATAGCGCACTTTAAGCGGCGTAAGCTTGTAGATCGCCGTGTATTTAACATCTCGGAACGGTTCGTTGCCATCGAGGAAATAAGTCTTGTCCCCTGTCATAAGAGTGTAGCTATCTTTGCCCTCCTCATAGTCGCTCGACCAGCCGACAAAGTCGTACTTGGTGCCGTCAGTGCCCTCAACCTCCTCGGCGGCCTTGACCTCAAGAGAAATCTGGTCGCCGGAATCAGTGCGGCCGAGGCTACGGACAAGATCGGGATTCGCAAGTTTAGAGTCGATGTTCGATTGAACGGTAACCAGGCTGGGACGGTAGACCGGGTACAGCTCCATGGGGGCCTTGACCACGGTAGAAGCACTCACCATACGGATGCCCTCCGACCAAGCGACATAGCCCTTGTCAGGTGCCGGCTGGGCTTCCGTCCAGCCCACGAAGACGTTGAACTTACCCGTATCCCCATCGATAGTGCGGACGTCATAAGTAGGCTTCGGGATGCCGCCATCAAGGTTGCCGAGCATATCGCCTTGCTGAGCAACTTTGCCGTCCACATCCGTGGCATTGAGGTGGTACACA
The DNA here is from genome assembly GCA_902497075.1 of uncultured Collinsella sp. Classification (GTDB taxonomy): domain Bacteria; phylum Actinomycetota; class Coriobacteriia; order Coriobacteriales; family Coriobacteriaceae; genus Collinsella. The sequence goes on along the minus strand of CABVDG010000005.1, from coordinate 61,703 downwards.
ACCGCCAACGGCGAATAGTACGCCACGAATGTATAGGCTCCGCCAGGTTCCACCGGATAAGAGCAAGTACCATGCTCCACATCGTAGGGAAGCGTCTTGATCTCGCCGTTCGGAAGCTCGATCTCAACCTTCTGCAACTTATACAGCTCACCGCCTGCTTTATAAACCATCGTTGTAATGTCAGGGGTCACCGTTGCCGTAGCAGGATCGGTGTCCGCGTTGATAACGGGAGCGATGTTGTAGCTAGGCACATTGACCTTGTCCGTGCCCTTAAAACCTGCGCGATACAGGTTGGTGGTGTACCTAACATCGTACTTCGCGTACACCGGATAGGCATCCTGGTACTGGGTGACCTTGAAATATGGTTTCACCAGATACGGTTCGGCCTTATCCGGGTCGGACGTAGTGAAGGAGTCGCCATTCACGTCATAAATATAATTCCAGACCGCAGAGTCCTTCCGAACCTCAGCCGTAGAGATCCAGCCCAGGAACTTATGACCCGGCACCGCCATCTCGGTATCGGTCGGAGAGGCTTCGAGCGTCAGATTGGGATTGACGTCACCATCCTTTCCGTCGTAGGGCTTTGTATTAACCGTCCTATCCTTATAGAGATGCGGATAGCAATACAGGAACGTCGGATCACCTTCCGCCGTTTTCTGCTGAAGCAAGTTGCTTTTATAGCGTCGAGTAGCAGCCTGCTTGACGTTGCCACTCTTGTCATAGAAGTTGACGTCCGTGGTCACCATAGCACGGACATAATATTGCTCCGTCGTTTCAACAAAACTCGAAAAAGGATTCTTTATATAAGTCCAGGAACCGTCGTCGGGTCTTTCGAGCGTCCAAAAACTGAAGTGGTATCTATCATGCGCGGGGGTAAATTGAACTTTAATACTTGAGGCTTTCCACTCATCACTCAGTTTACCGGCTCCTGGAAAATCAGTGTCGGCAATCATATCCTTGAGAGTGTTTGCGCCAGTGTCGTTACGCACATTATGCGAGTAGGCGTTAATAGGCGCAACGATTTGCGTCGCATCAGAGAGAGCGGTGGTGCACTTATCTGCTGGATTCTTATCATCGTGTAGCACATGGGCGGAGTCGTCCGCGCCAGCACCCCAATGGATAATGTTTTCACGAACATATGTCGCGCCGACGTTTTCCTCAAAGGGCGACTTGTATTTATTCCAAATCGAGCACAACTTCTTGCTGTCCGTTAGACCGCTATTTGTGAATGCCCGAACGTAATAATCCACGCGGTACTCAAAGCGTGCGGTATAGGTATGCGGAACGGTCAGATCGACGCTGGCGGGAAGCTTATAGCTGAAGTCGCGGCTCACGCGCACCTCGACCTCGGACCCGTCGGCGGCTTGTTTGCTTTCGTACCAGCCCAGGAAGCGATACCCATCGGGCAGCTCGTCGTCTTTGGACAGGGGCGTATCGTTCGTGTCGCACACCTGTACCGTGTAGACGCTGGCACCGCCCCCGGCAGTCTTGACGTCGACTTTGGTTGTGCCCACGCCAACGCGCTGACGCACATCATCGAGCTCATCCCGCTCATTGCCCTCGAACACCGTTATGATGTTCGACGCGTAGTCGCTGTACACGGGATAGAAGTCGGTTGGACGGACAACAGTGATCTCGCTACCCGCAGGATAAAAAGCTCCCTGATTTTTAAGATTGGCTAACTTATCCGAGGTAATGGCAGCATAGCCACCATTCATCCCCGCCTCGCTGCTAGGCTGCGTGGTCCAGCCGATAAATTTCGCGGTAGGCTTCAACCTGCCGCGATCGTCGGGGGCAGCTGGCGTCAAACCGATGCCATAGCGGTACCAATCCGTGGACTGATCAGGTTGTGCCTTGCCGTCATTCCACTTGAGCGTCTCGCCCTTAACGTTATAGAACAGCACCTGCGCCTCGTACGAAGCGATAAAGAGGTCATTGCCCTCAAAGCCATATTTCTTGTCGATGCCAGTAGCATTGTTCGCGGTGTAGGTCGACTCCCTGTCATGGTTTACGTTTTCCTCGACCTGTTTGCCAGCCTTTACCGCAGCAGCATCGGTCTTGCCGTCAAACCAGCTGTTGTCTTGGCCAATGTGGTTCACATGCACATCGGGCTCGCGGAACCAGCCCATAAAGCGGTAGCCGCCGTTCGCCTCGCTCAGCCCCTTAGGCGTTGCGGAGGTATCCTGCTTAAACTTTACCAACGTATCGCCCTTGGCAAGGCCCTGAGCCGTTCCCGCCAGCACGGCGCTCACGGCAAAGGTGTACGGATCCGTGGTCGCTTGAGCAATACCGAGTTTGGTCGCCTCGATTGTCGCGGTGCCCGCACCGGGAAAATCAATCGTCGCCTTAACGCTCTGGCCATGCACGGGGATATTCAGTCTGTAGTCCATCGCCCATTCGTTTGCATGCTCGTCCCCATTGGCAGTAGAGCGCATGGTGCCGGCACAGAAGTCGTAATCATGCTGCTCCCACAGCTCACGTGTGACGTAGCGTTCGTCGTCCCAGGGACCGAATCCGGCACCGGATACCGTGCCATCACCCGCAAGGGCGTAAATCTTCTTCTTGGCTGCCGTACCCTGGCTAAACCCGGATAGGCTGACGCTGGGCTTGAAGTAGCAATCAGTGATAGTCGCATCACCCGCGTTAGCGCGTGCAGCAATACCGCCCAGGTTCACGTCGTTTTGGATAATGGGAATCACGGCGATGGGGTTGTACTGGCGCGAGCTCAAATCGCCGGCGAAATGGCTGCGAGTGATCTCGTTACCGCTCTTAGACAAGATGCGGCCTGCAAGACCGCCCGTCCAAGCGCGCGTTACGGAGACAACGCCCACGTAAGAAGCAGCATAGCTATAGCATTTCGCCGTTGAAAAGCAGTCGATGACTTTAGCGCCTTCCGCCATGCAGCCGACGAAGCCCGAAGCGTACACGTTGTTGCCGCCCAGGGCGCCGATGGCCACATCGTACTTATTGGTGACGTCGGTCATGTCCATCGAGGAGCCATCCTCGCTTCGCGTGGGCGTGACGCGGCAGTATTCGATCGTAGAGTTTTTGACGTAGCCGGCAAACGCCGCCATGTACAGGCCCTCGCCACCGATTGCCTGTACGCCCGAAGTCGTGTTGTTGACGGCGCGGCCACCACGGACCTCGCAGTTGTAGAGGGTGCAACCGTCGAGCTCGCCGGCAATCAGGCCTCCCTCAAAGCCCGCGTTGGTAATCACATTGAGCATGTTGTTGGCACACGTAACGTGCAGGGTGCTCTCCATGACCATAACGTTTTCGAAGTGGGTGTTGATCGCCCTGCCCACGATAATGCCGCCGCGGAAGTCAGCCCAAATGTTGGCATCCTTGACCAGGAAGTTCTTGATGGTGGCGCCATCGGTCTCGGCAAAAAAGCCCGTATCGCGCTCGGGATCCAAGACCTTATTCTCGTAGTTCAGGCCCTTCACGGTATGGTTTTGACCGTCAAAGACGCCCTTAAAGGGATGTTCTTTGTTGCCAAAGGAGAGGTGCTTGACCGTATCCGCAACAATGGCATTCATATCATCATCGTTAAGAACGATATCGTTATCGAGATAGACGCGCCACTGCGACGTGTCGCGCTGTCGCGACAGCGCGACACACGCCAGGAAGTCGTTCCTGTTTGTGATATGGAATTCGGTCTTGTCCTCGGGCACATCCTCGGCATACGCTGCCGCCGGCAGCGCTACAACGCAGCAAAGGGCGATTGCCACCACAGCGATCAGCCTGCCGAGCACGCCTCGGTTCATGTTCTTAATCTCCATGGGCTAGTTCGCCTCCGGCCAGCCCACGACGTCGAGCACGTCGAGGACGGTATCGTTTGCCTGCTGGTTTTTGGCCTGCACAGCCTGGACGTCGATATCGAGCCTGTATGAGCCGCCGCGCGCGGCATCGTGGTAGTCGCCCACAAATCGCAGCGAGTCCATGAGGCTCTCCGTCATGGCACCGGAATCGAGCACGCCCCCGCGTCCGGCCAATCCGCGGTAGTAGTACCACCCATCGCCGCCATCGATCCACGGGGACCCCTCGCCCGCGTTCACTTGAAAGGCGACGTTGCCCGAGGCGTCCGCACTCGAACCGTCGGGCGCCACTGACGTCATGCGCAGACGGGCGCGAACGTACTCAGGCTGCGCGCCGGCGTTCTCCACGCGCACAATGCGGCTGATGTCAGAGCCCCCGGCCTCGGTGTCGGGATAGTCCCCGTGCTCGTCGGCCTCAAACGGAATCTCCTCGCCCTGCTCGTTTAGGGTGTATTCGCAGACTCGTACCTTCACGCTGCCAAACGATAGGACGTTGTTCGCCGGAACCATATCAACGGTAAAAGCCAGCGTGCCGCACAGGCACGCCAGGGCCAACAGCGCCACCGCGGCAAGCGCCAAGGTGCGTTTCTGATTGTCGGAAAGATTGTTGAGCATTACGTTCGCCAATCGTCGGATACAGGGGGCGAGACCCCGATCCGAATATACGGGTGGGGCGGACCGGGGTCTCGACGGGGGGGGGGGGGTGGGATTACTTCAGGTGGTTGTTCGGGTCGTTAACCCAAGCCTTGGCCTGCACGATGGCGTTATCGGCAGCGGAGGTGCTACCGTCCTTCTGGTCGGCGCCGAAGATGAAGGCAGAAACAACAATCTCAGGCTTAGCCTCGCCCGAAACAACGTCCTCTTTCGTCATTGCGCCGGGAATCATCACCTCTCTAAAGAGCTCGCCGGTGTAGACATCCTTGTCAGCGTTAGCGTTCAGGACTGAAGGGACGTTCTCGACGCCCTTTGAATACATGAACAGACCGCTCACATACTTTTTGTCAGCGTTCTGCTTGGTCTCCTCTGCGACCGCCTTCCAATTGGGACCGAGCTCAAAGCACGGAGTCTTGGCATAGGGCGCGTTATCGTTGACCACGGCGTTCTTTACATAAATGAACACATAAGCGTCGTCGGAACCCTTCCCAATGCCAACATTCGGGTTCTTTTCCATCGAAGAACCGGGGACCATCTTGTGTGTTTCGTCCTTATTCCACTTGGTCTCGAACAGATAGGCTTTGTCGACGTTATCCTGATTACCAGGCGTGGTGGGATCCGTCTCATCGGGCTTCTTATCAGGAACACTAAAGCTACCCACCGTAAACTCATTGCGCAGGGTCTGATCAGCCGTCAGCCATGCATACGTTCCCACGCCGGCTGCCAGCACGAGCAGCAGCAAGGCGGCAATGATGCCGTAGCGTTTTTTCTTCTTGTTTTCCATCGTCCTCTTCCTTTCGAAAATCGACTTCCCCGGCAACGGCCCTTGCCGTTGCCGACACCTCCCCCCTGCCGCTATGAACGCCGCTCCCTCGCATGCACGCGAGTATGCTTGCCCGCAGGCTCGTCGGGAACCATCCGATCGAGCACTATCGACGCCGCGATCAGCAGCGCCAGAACGGCCACCACAACAAGCAAACCGGGCATCGTCGTGCAATATGCGTTAACGAAGCCCAGGTAAGGGACACAAAAAGAAACGACACCGATCACGCGTGAAAAAGGCGTCTGCTCGGCGTCGTGCATGATGGTTCCATCTGCATTTTTGTTTGCGATTCCCTGCGTGCTGATCGTCTGCGCCACAGGGTCGACCTCGTACACCTGGTGCGTCACCACGGCGCCGTCCGATCGGTAAAAGGTTGCATTGTCGCCCACGGCAATATCCGTTGGCTCAACCTGGCGGACAAACACCATGGAGCCAACGGGAAGATCGGGTTCCATAGAGCCCGAAAGCACTGCAAAAGGCGTGTATCCAAATGCGCGGGGAGCAAAAGAAACAACGGCAAGGGCTATGACAAGCGCAAGCGCCAGACTGCTAAGAAGTGCAATAAAACGTTTGACTCCGCGCGCCGCCATAATGATTAATTCATCCCCATCGAGGCCTTATTCGATCCCCTGAAGGGTCAGTCGCTTTCCTCGGGCACCGCAAGGCACTAAAAAGTGAGTTCGAAAAAAAAGCCAATTTGAATTTTTTTCGTAACAAAACGTTAGCGATGTCATGCATTTTTATCAAGCTCTCAGCGTCAAACGCTACCAATTTAGGCGTAAGCGGTCATTTATCCCCAAATTAGTCTGTTTTATCCAATATCTGTGACTAACCACCTACGCAATTCGTCCATAGAGGGTTAAATATTTTGAGAAACCCAGATATCGTACCCCCCCCCCACATTAAAAATAAACTACTGGAAGTACCGTTTATTTTTAACCCTCTTTTTGCAGCTTTATGACAGCCCCATCTAGTTCGCAGCCCATAACCCTCTGAAAACCGTGTCCCAGAATTCGCTTGCGAAACGGGATGCGGTTTCCGCTTGTGGCCCCGTTGGGAAGCCACATCCCGTTTCTCGACCGAATACTGGGATGCAATTTCCACAGAGCCTCTCAACCGGAAACTACATCCCATGCCAAAGGCAAATTCCGGGACACAGCTTCCACAACCCCGCCAATCCGGAAAGCCCATCCCACTCCGCACGCATCGGGGCATGGAGCTATCAGCCTATTAGGCCTTCCATCAATAAAGGGGCGCCCGCCCGGCGGCGTCTTACTACATGAATCCCATCGAATGGTGCGTAAAGAAGCCAGGATACGCTTGGTAGCCGTACTCCATCTGACGATACATCCAGCGAATGCACGAGACCGCATCATTCAAAACCGACTCATCATCCGGATGATGGAAAACGTCGCCCCAGACGCTCGCCACGGCGCACCCCCGTGTTAAGAAAAAAGCCTCGAGAATTTCGAGGCTTTCACGTTTGTATTATTTCGAGCGCACGACGGCGATTGCCTACTCCCCCAACACGGCCTTTTTGGCGGCTGCAGCCATGTTGTCCAGATCCTCCTTGGTGGGATGATCCTTCGCGGCAACCCAGTTGTCGAGCAGCAACTTAGCGCGGGCGTTGTCGGGATCTTGCTCGAGCATGGCCTCGTAGCGCTGCTTGACCGCAGGGCCCATCTTGCCCTGGCACATTGCCCAGCCCACCAGCTCGGCATCATCGGCCAAATTGGAAGTTACGCGATCGATAATCTGCTGGTAATAGCTCTGGTCGGCGCCAAAACCGCAGGTGCCAAACAGGAACACGCGCTTGCCGCGCAAGGCGGAGAGCAACGCCGCGACCGAAGGCGTGCACGCGCCCTTGTCGCACCAAAAACCGACGAGCACCATGTCGGCCGCGCAGGCCCCCTGCGCCTCGAGCGCAACCTGATCTGCATCCGCATCGTCGCTCAACGCCGCGGCATGGACAAACTCAACACCCGCAGCCTGCAGCGCGCGCTTGATCGCGCCCGAAACCATCCTGGTATTACCGCTCTTGCTGTTAACCACCAAAGAGCACGTCATAGTCACGTTGCCTCGTTTCCCCCAAAACTAAAGCCGCTAATGCAATTTATTAGATGAATATCTTAGTACTAACGTGACAGATGTAAACCACCTTCTGTCGATTGGCGACGCAGACGACATCTTTGGACAGATTTCGAACAGTATGTACTTCGGATTGAAACCGCCGCAGAACGTTTCACGAATGGCCGAAAAAATGTTTCACAAAACGCCGTCAAATTGTTTCATATAATATCGTCAATTTGTTTCACGAAATACCGTCAAATTGTGTCATGGTTTTTCGTCAAAATGTTTTACGCGCTGGTAAGATGCTATAAAACAAAATGTTTCTCTGAATGGCGGGAAGTACGATGACTAGGTATATGAGTAGATGTATCGATCGCTCAATCGAACGCGATCTTGGCATTTTTGGTGCCGTGCTCATTCAGGGACCGAAGTGGTGCGGAAAGACGACTACGGCCCAGCGATTCGCAGAATCATCGCTGTCTCTCTCCGACCCTGCCGGAGACTTTGCCGCACTGCAGCTTGCCAGGATCGACCCAGCTCAAGCAATAGTCGGCGCAACGCCGAGACTCATCGATGAGTGGCAGGAAGAGCCAAAACTGTGGGACGCAATACGTTTCGAATGCGATCGTCGGGCCGGTAAGCCAGGGCAGTTTTTGCTTACGGGGTCAGCAACACCAAACGACGCCGACCAACCGATGCACAGCGGCATCGGGCGCATATCACGCTTACGCATGGAAACAATGACTCTGGCCGAACTCGGAGTTTCCTCAGGGGCGGTCTCGCTCGAATCGCTGCTTAACGGATGCCCCATCAAAGCGGCACTTGGATCCATCAACGGCATCGCCGATATCGCCGATTTGCTATGTCGTGGTGGTTGGCCTCAGGCGGTTGGCAAGACGACTGCCGATGCAATGCGTATATCCGCTGCCTACATCGACGGTGTCTGCGAATCGGATGTTTCGAGGGTTGACGGCGTGAAGCGTGACCCGGAGAAAGTCAGGGCTCTTCTGTCTTCGCTTGCGCGCAACGAGTCCACTCTTGCCGGCGAAAAGTCTCTTGAGAAAGACCTCGGCGGTGATGTATCGAGAAGTACGCTGCGGCGCTATACGGATGCCTTGCGCAGGATACATATCATCGATGATATCCCGGCTTGGCATCCGGCGCTCAGGTCTCCGGTAAAGCTGCGGCAGAGTGCGAAAAGGCACCTCGCCGACCCTTCGCTTGCCGTCGCACTGCTCGGAGCAAATCCGGAGTCATTGGCATCCGACCCGAAGACACTGGGACTGCTCTTCGAATCCCTCGTCCTGCACGACCTTAAGGTCTATGCAGCCGCAAATGACTCATCGGTGTCCCACTACCATGACGCCGACGATCTCGAGGTCGATGCCGTTATACGCAGGCGCGATGGAACTTGGATTGCCGTGGAAGTAAAACTCGGAAGTCCGCAGATCCCCGAGGCATCTGCAAACCTGCTTCGACTCGAACGCAAACTTGTCGAGCGTGGCGAGAGACCACCCGCGGCCAAGCTCATCGTCATCGGGTTCGGTATGCCAGCCCATACAACGCCCGAGGGCATTATCGTTGCCCCCGTTGACACACTCGCGCCCTAGCGCTGCATTACATGCCCCACGGGCTTGCTCACTGGGCGAACTGGCTGCGGTAGAGTTCGGCGTAGAAGCCGCCTGCCGCTAGCAGCTCGTCATGCGTGCCGCGCTCGATAATCTGGCCGTCACGCATGACCAGAATGCAGTCGGCGTTGCGGATCGTCGACAGGCGGTGCGCAACCACAAAGCTTGTGCGACCGGCCATGAGCTCGTCGAATGCCGCCTGCACCTGCAGCTCGGTGCGCGTGTCAATACTCGAGGTCGCCTCGTCCAGCAGCAAAATCGCTGGGTCGGTGAGCATGACGCGCGCGATGCACAGCAGCTGCTTTTGGCCCTGGCTAAACGTGCCGCCGTCCTCGCCGATGACCGTATCGTAGCCGCCTGGCAGCTGAACGATAAACTTGTGCGCGTGCGCGCGCTTGGCGGCTTCGGTAACCTGCTCGCGCGTGGCATCCGGGCAACCGTAAGCGATGTTTTCCGCCACCGTGCCCTCGAACAGCCAAGTGTCCTGCAGCACCATGCCAAAGGCACGGCGCAGTCTTGCGCGCGTGTAGTCACGCGAGGAACGGCCATCGACCGCGATGCGACCGGCGTCGATATCGTAGAACCGCAGCAGCAAATTGATGAGCGTTGTCTTGCCACAGCCCGTGGGACCGACCAGGGCAAAGCGCATGCCGGGCTTGGCATCGATGCAGATATCCTGCAGCAGTTTGCGGTCGGGCACATAGCTAAAGTCCACATGCTCAAACGAAACCTCGCCCTGCGGGGCGGCAAGCTCTACGGCGTCCGACGCGTCGGGCTCCTGCTCGCGCGCATCGAGCAGCGCAAACATGCGGCGCGCCGAGGCGTACGCGGTCTGGATCTGCGTGATGACGTTGGTGACCTCGTTGAACGGCTTGGTGTACTGGTTGGCATAGGACAGGAAAATCTGCACGCCGCCCACCGTAAGCGCTGCCGGCACGCCCGTGATCACGCCCACGCAGCCGATCACAGCGACCACGGCATAGATGATGTTATTGATAAAGCGCGTGCCGGGGTTGGAGAGCGAACCCATAAACTGCGCGCGCTCACCCGCGGTGTAGAGCTCAGCGTTGAGGGCATCGAAGCGCTGCTGAGCGTGCGGACCGTAGGCAAAGGCGTCGACAAGTTTCTGCTCGCCCACATACTCCTCGATATGACCACCGAGCTGCCCTTGGATGCGCTGCTGTGCTGTAAAGCTCTTGTTGGAAAGCTTGGCGATGGCGCCGGCTGCAAAAATGGAAAGCGGCGTGACGAGCACCACCACGAGTGTCATGGTCAGGTTAATGGAGAGCATAAACGCAAGCGTGCCCACGATGGTGATGACGCCGGTAAAGAGCTGCGTGAAGCCCTGCAGCAGACCATCGCCCACCTGGTCGACGTCGTTGACTACGCGGCTCATAAGGTCACCGTGGGCATGGCTGTCGATAAAGCTGAGCGGCATACGGCTGAGCTTGTCGCTCGCCTCCACGCGCATGTCGCGCACCGTCTCGTAGGACAGACGGTTAACGCAGTAGCCCTGCAGCCACTGGAAGGCCGCAGCACCCATCACGACAATCGCGAGTTTGGTAACGAGCGGCAGCAGCGCATCGAAGTCCACTCGACCCGCCGCGACGATGAGGTCGATGCCCTCACCGATAAGGATAGGCGTGTAGAGCTGCAGAATCACCGAGATGGCGGCGCTCGCAAACGACGCCACAAACGAAATACGGTGCGGACGAACGTAGCCCATCAGGCGGCGAGTCACCGCACCCACGGGATAGCGCTCGGGATTGCCGGGCTGGCGCGGACCGTCACCCAGGTCGTTGAGGCTATCGTTGCCGGACACGTTGGCCGTCATCGTGGTGACCGAACCGGAAGAAGTATACGGATTCATTTAGCAGCCCTCCTTTGCGCAGACGGGTGCGGGGGCGGTTGGGGCGGACGCGGGCGTCGTGCTCCCCTGCTGGCCCTCGAGCTCCTCGCGGTGCAGCTGCGACTGGCAGATCTCGCGATAGAGCTGACAGGTCGCGTAGAGCTCATCGTGCGTGCCCAGGCCCGCGACCGAGCCGTGATCGAGCACGCAGATCATGTCGGCGTCGCGCACGGTCGAGACGCGCTGGCTTACGATCACCCTCGTGAGCGGCAGCCCGCCCTCGGCGGCACCGCGCACGCTGCGCTCGCGAATGGCATGGCGAAGCGCCGCGTCGGTCTTAAAGTCGAGCGCCGAGGCGGAGTCATCCATGACCAGAATCTGCGGCGAGCCCACCAAGGCACGCGCGATAGTCAGGCGCTGGCGCTGACCGCCGCTAAAGTTCTTGCCGCCCGCCTCGACCGGGGCATCCAGGCCTTGGGGCTTGTTGCGCACGAATTCGCTGGCCTGCGCCATATCGAGCGCCGCCCAGAGCTCATCGTCGGTCGCTGACTCGTCACGCCAGGTCAGGTTGCTGCGGATGGTGCCGCTCACCAGCGACGCGCGTTGCGGAACGGTCGCGACCACGTGGCGCAGCTGATCGAGCGGCCAGGTGCGCACGTCGGCGCCCATCACGCTCACGCTGCCAGCGCTCGCATCGTACAGGCGCGGGATAAGCGAGACGAGCGTGGACTTGCCGCTGCCCGTGCCGCCGATAATACCGAGCGTCTTGCCCAGCGGGAATTCCAGCGTCACATCGTTGACGGCGTTGGCAGCGCCGGCGCCAAAGGAGAAGCTCGCATGGCTAAAGCTCAGCGCAGGAACGGGAGCGACATTGCCCGGCTCGGGCAGTGTGACCAGCTGGTTGTCCTCGTCGGTGATGCTCGGCTCGCAATTGAGCACCTCGTTGAGACGCGACGCACTGGCGCTCGCCTTGGTAAAGACCACGACCAGGTTGGCGACGTACACGATGGAGGTCAGGGTCTGCGTCATGTAGTTCACAAACGCCATGACCTGGCCCTGCGTGAGCTCGCCCACGTTGACCTGGATGCCGCCCACCCACAGGATGGCGCACACGCCCAGGTTCATCACAAGAAACGTGACGGGGTTGAGAATCGACGAGAGCTTGCCCACCGCGATGGCAGTATTGGCCTGGTCATCGGCGGCTTGGGCAAAGCGCTCGCGCTCGTGGTCCTCGCGCACGAAGGCGCGAACCACGCGAGCGCCCGAAAGCCCCTCGCGGCAAATGAGCGCAATGCGGTCGAGCTTTGCCTGCAGCTGCTTGTAGTACGGAATGCAGCGCGCCATGACAAACCAAAACACCAGGCCGATGGCGGGCGTGCAGATCAAAAAGATGATGCCGAGCTTAAGGTCGATGGCAAGGGCCGCGCACATAGAGCCCACCGCCAAGAAGGGCCAGCGGATGAGCATGCGCACGCCCAGCGCCACGGCAAGCTGCACCTGGTTGACATCGTTGGTGATGCGGGTGATGAGCGACGGCGTGCCAAAGCGATCGAGCTCAGCATAGCTCAGCTTATTGATGTGCCCGTAGAGCGCGCCGCGGATGTCGGTACCCATGCCCTGCGAGGTGAGCGCCGCCATCTTTTGGCAGACGAGCGTAAATGAGATGCCGATCACGGCCATGGCGCCAAGCACCATACCGTAGTGGACGACGGCGTTGACATCGTGTGTGCCGATGCCCTTATCGATCATCTGGGCAATCACCAGCGGCGTCAGCAGGTCAAAAATCACTTCGATCAGCTTGCACGCTGGGCCGATCACCATATACCGGCGAAACTTGCCACCAAAACGCCTGAGCAGCTCAATCATGTATAGGCGCTCCCTATCATCATCCACATTCAATTCGAACCATGATAGTACCGCCACCCCAAAAGAAGCGTAAACAACTCGTCATTTCTAACGGGATTCAGTTTTCAGAGGAGCATACGCGCACACCCAGCCAGTGGCGGGCCAATCGCTTGGTATACTTACATTAGTGCTACCAAGTTAGTCGCCGACCCTTGAAATGAGGTGCCGAGATGAACGACATTCTCGCGAGAAGAGCAAGACGAACAACCTTGGGCATCGCCCTTTCCGCGGCACTTATCGCGGGAATCGCCCCCGCAACGGCGATCGCGGCGGAAACCAGCTCCCCCACCGGTGCAGTTGCCTTGCAGACGGAAGACGCGGCCGCCGCAAAAGAAAAAGCGTATGCAGCCATGTAGGAAGCGCTCAAAAACCTCGAGGCCGCAAAAAACGCCGCAAGTCCCGAGAAAATTGCGAGATTCAATGATGACATTGCCCGTTTTCAAGAGCTCCGCGACAAGATGGCGGCGCAAGCCGCCGAATTGAGGGAATCCCTTCCCACCATGCAAGCGGACATCGATGCAGTCCAAGCCAAATACGACAAGGCCATCAACCGGGTAAGCGAGCTCCAAGCAAAATTAGACATGAAACTTGAGGAGCTTAAGGCAGTCGAAGCACTCGGCGACGAGGAGCTTGCCGAAACTATTAAACAGCAAATAAAGTCGTTGCGCCAAGAGATCGTAACGGCAAAAGCGCGAGTTGACTTTTGCGAAATGGAGCTCCGCGAGGTCCAGGACCGCCTCAAAAGGCAGGAAAGACAAGTTAATGACTGTGAACGTGCTGCAGAGAAGTATAAAGCCCATACCGACCAGTTCATGGCCTGGCGAGATGCGCTCCTCGACAATTTGAAAAAAGCGCAAACGGCCTATGACGACGCCTGCAAGGCATACGAAGAGGCGAAAGCCGCGGCAGACAAGGCCACCTCGCCCGAGATAACGCAACCGACCGAGACGACGCCTCCCTCCAACTCGGCGCAACCGGCCGAGGCGACACAGCCCACCGGCTCGTCCGCGACCGGCAAAAATACCCCGCCGAGCTCCACCAAGCAGGCGAACTCGAGCAGCGGCAAGCAAGCAGATACGACCGCCGGCAAGCTCGCGAACACGGGCGACGCAGCGCCGAGCGCAATCGCACTCGCAGGAATCGCCGCCGCAGGCCTCGGAATAACCGCCGCAGCCACACGCCGCATCAGGAACCCAAAATAGCTGCCAGCGGTTATTGTCTTCGCCAATCCACAAGCCAAGAGACAAAAAGAGGCCCGTTTCCCCACCTAGGGAAACAGGCCTCTTTACTTGTAAAAACAGATGGTAATGCCGCCGCCTCTTGAAGCACGCAGCCATCAATGCCCAGACAACACTAGCAAGCCGCGTTCCTTAAGGGATAGATTTATTAGACTAACGCGCCTTTACGGGTGATTTTTGGACGAAGTGGTCCCGGTGCCGGCGGGCTGTTTGGTAGTCGAGCGATCCCGCAGGCAAGGCCGAGGACCAGCGAGACACCAAACAGCCCGCCGGCACCGGGACCGCATCGCGGCACCAAAAAGCGCCCGTGCGCTCGATGGATTCGGATGCCCGACAGAGGCTCCTTATGGCTGCTTCCTTCCGGACCTGACCAGATTCGGAACATGTCGTCATCCGAACCCATCGAACGCGCTAGGCGCTCGGTATATCTTACCTGCTCCCGCCCGCCAGAGCAAGGTAGCTAATTTGGGGCGGGGCTTTTTGACTACTTTTTGACTGGTGGGGCATCAGGGTGGCGAAAGTAGTCAAGGAAGCCCCGTCCTAAATAGACTGATCTGGTGCTGTGCCACGAAAAGGGCCTATCTACTACGTTTTGGTCGCAGGGGTCGACCATAGCCGACTTTTTCGGAAATCGGTAAGCTCTCTACCTGCGGTTTTGTTTTTGCAAATTCCGGGATGGTCGAGGGTGACCGGTTTAACGTAGTAGATGGCCGCATTTCGTGGCAAACGGTCCGACCCAAGGCCCAAGGCGGCCAGCCTCGGATGACCATTCACGAAGTTGCGGTGGAATACGGACTGAATTGGCACCTTAAAGGCAAAAACACTCCGTATTTCACCGCAAGTTATTGGAGGGATGGGTTTTAGAGGCGAGCGAGGTCATAGGCTTGGGCAGCCGCCTCGCCGGCACAGATGAGGTTGGTTGTGGCTTCTTGCGGATCGAGTGCCTGCTCCAGGTCCATGGGCTTGCGGCAAATCGGCAAAACCAAGTCGATACCCTGCTCATACACCGTGTCCAGGCTGACGGCGCGACCGCCCACGACGGCGACCACCGGCTTGCCATATCGCTTCGCACGACGAGCCACACCCACCGGCGCCTTGCCGGCGGCGGATTGCTCGTCCATATTGCCCTCACCTGTAATGACCAGGTCGACATCGCGTACGCGCTCGTCAAACCCAATCAGATCGAGCACCGTCTCCACGCCCGAGCGTAGCTCCGCGCCGAGCGCCAGCAACGCCGCGCCCAAGCCACCGGCAGCGCCCGCGCCGGGCACGCCAAGCACCGAGCCAAATGTCCGTACGTTCTCGGGTGTGCGCAACAACCCCTGGGCTCGAGCTCCGGCAATCGCAGCATCGAGCAAGCGACCGTAGCCGACCATCCAGCTGTCGCACCTGCTCAGCGCCTCGGCATCATCCGTCGGCAGACCCTTCTGTCCGCCGAACACCGCAAGCGCGCCGCGACGCCCTACGAGCGGATTCTCGACATCCGAAAGCACAACGATACGAGCGCCATCCAAAGCCTGCAGCGCTGGCGCCAAATCAACGCTCGCCACCTGCTCAAGGCCGGCAAGACCGGGGGCGACATCGCATTCCTGATCATCGACCACACGCGCGCCCAGCGCCTGCAGCATGCCGGCGCCGCCGTCGTTGGTGGCACTGCCGCCCAAACCAATATAGATAGTCTTTGCCCCGGCGCGAACCGCACGGAGCATCAGCTCGCCCACGCCATAGGTCGAAGCCGCGAGCGCCGCCGATTCCGTGCAGGGTGAATACCCAATGCCGGCCGCCTCGGCCATCTCAATTACAGCCGAGTCGCGCTCGTCGTCCACCAGCATCCGGGCAGACACGCGATCACCCAAGGGACCTGCCACCTCGCAGGTCACAATCTCACCGCCGCACGCGGCGATGGCGTCGAGCGTTCCCTCGCCGCCATCTGCCAACGGCAAAGCGTTCAGCTCGGCACCGGGCCACACACGGCGCATGCCCTCGGCAACCGCCGCCTCCGCCTGTGCACTCGACACGCTGCCCTTAAAGGAATCGATCGCCAACAGCACACGGCGGGGCCGGCGGCACGCGGGGCCAAAGTCAACCGCCGCGCCAGCATCCTCACCGGCACCTGCAAGCGCTGCGGCGTGAGCGGCGTGTGCTTCAAGATCGGCCCCACAACCGCAATCAGCGCCGCCCGCTCCGCGCAGACCGCCAAAATAGCTACTCAGCAGCTCGCGGCATTCATCCGCCAGGACCCCAGCCGTCACGCTAAACCGATGATTCAGGCGCGAGTCGGCATTCAAATCGTATAGGGATCCCAACGCGCCCGCCTTGGCGTCGCACGCGCCATACACGCAGCGCCCCACGCGCGCGTTGACCATAAGCCCCGCGCACATGCAGCAGGGTTCCAACGTCACATAGACCGTACAGTCGGAAAGGCGCCAGCGACCGAGCGCCTGGGCAGCGGAGCACACGGCCGCGAACTCTGCATGCGCCGAAGGGTCCTGGTCGAGCTCGCGACGATTATGCGCCCTCGCGACGATCTCGCCGTCGCGCACCACTACGGCTCCGATGGGCACCTCGCCCACCGCCGCGGCGGCTCGCGCCTCCGCCAGCGCCTCGCGCATGAACTTCTCGTCGATTTCGGTGATCGTCATCGTTCGCCTTCCCTGTTGCAAATTCAAAACGATGCTATCATTACGACTCACGGAGAGATGGCAGAGCGGTTGAATGCGGCGGTCTTGAAAACCGTTGAGCGCGAGAGCGTTCCGGGGGTTCGAATCCCCCTCTCTCCGCCACTTTTAGTGATGCACCGGCGTCATGGTCCGCTCAAACAGCGCATCGACCACGTCGGCCATCTCGGGTCGACGCTCAAGATCGTGGCCCGATTCCCACCATATCGTGAAAAGTCGAATAATACCGCCGGCGACAAACTCAGACGTCGTCTCGAGTGACACGGGGACCAGGGCATCCTCGGCAAGCACGTTCATCACACGCTCGCGGATGGAGCGGGCAATACGGTCGCAAATAACGTTGGTCAACATGCCCGACATGCTGCTAGCCAAAATGTTATCCATGAGCTGCTCGTGCGCCAGAATCAAATCCATGGCATCGTCCAAAATCGCGTGTCGAAGCGCGCGCACGTCCTCGGCAGACACTGCGCCGGCCTCATCGGGCTGTTTTTGCGGCAAGCCCGACATGAGCTCATCGATATAAAAGGCAAAGTAATCGTTCTTGTCGCGAAAGTGCTTGTAGAACGTCGTGCGGCGAATCATGGCGCGGTCGCACAGCATGGCAACCGTCAGGTCCTCAAAACGATGCTCCTCGAGAAGCTCGGTAAAGGCATCGAACAGGGCACGGTAGGTTTTCTTGATGCGAAGGTCCACTGGTATCGCCATCCTCAGGGCAAAGACAACACTCGTCAATCTGTCGCATATCTTACACCTGTACCTCGCGCGCTTTGCCCCGGTGCCAACCCTACCGAAAACATAACGCTTACCGGAAAGTTCGGCACGGCAAAACGTTGCGGGTATACTAGTAGCGTTATACCAACGGCAGCTGGCGCATGCCGCCGCGGCCATTCGAAACGGAGACATCATGATTACCGTCATCATCGGCATCGTTGTTGTCATTGTGATTGTCTGCGCCATCGCCGGCATCTACAACAACATGGTCACCAAGCGTAACCGCATCGATAACGCCTGGCAGAACATCGATACGCAGCTGCAGCGCCGCAACGACCTGATCCCCAACCTGGTCGAGACCGTCAAGGGCTACGCCAAGCACGAGCAGGAGACGCTCTCCGCCGTGATCAGCGCGCGTAACACCGCCGTCAAGGCCACCACGCCCGAGGCCAAGATGGAAGCCGACAACGTGCTGACCGGTGCGCTGCGCCAGCTCTTTGCCGTGGCCGAGGCCTACCCCGATCTTAAGGCAAACACCAACTTTACGCAGCTGCAGGCATCGCTCGAGGATACCGAGAACAAGATTAGCTATGCACGCCAGAGCTACAACGATTGCGTGCTCAGCTACAACAACGCCATTCAGACGTTCCCGGCTGTCATCTTTGCCGGCATCTTCCAGTTTAAGGAGCGCCAGGGCTTCGAGGCCGCCGAA
Source organism: uncultured Collinsella sp. (assembly GCA_902497075.1). Taxonomy (GTDB): domain Bacteria; phylum Actinomycetota; class Coriobacteriia; order Coriobacteriales; family Coriobacteriaceae; genus Collinsella. Next base: position 43,617 of record CABVDG010000005.1, on the reverse strand, counting down.
GCAGCCCGCCAGGCCCCGACCGTCAAGTTCTAGTAGTTTGGCAGCGCATCCTAAATCGGCTATATGCATAAACCGCCCCGTCGAATGCATACTTCGACGGGGCGGTTTCCTTTTTCGCGAAGGTCCCCCTCTAAGCGCCGTGCATTTTTAGGAGTATTCAACATAACCAAGGGCTTCGAGCGCTACGATAAATGCCAAAGACCGCGAATATCCCTGCAAATCAAACGCTGTCAGCCCATAACCCCGCCCATCATTCGTAGAAAACATCGAGAAATCCCGATTTTTTGCCCGAGGTCGGTATGCAGGGGCCTTCGATTGCAGAATACTCGCAAAAATGCACGTCGCCATCACCCCCACATGGCGCGAACCAAAACAAAAGCGCGGCCTAAAAGGCCGCGCGCCATCTTTAATTCAGATCTATATTGCCCGTAACGGCAGCGCCGAGGTAACGCAGGCCCGAGGGCAACCTTCCTTTCCGGCGCACTCCGCAGGACGAAAGAACCTCCGCCGCACGAAGTGCGCAGCGGAGGTTCTTTCATGTCCGAGGACGCGCCGGAAAGGAAGGTTGCCCTCGGGCCGAACAGCTATGGCAGCTTACGCGACGGTGTAAACCCAGTTGTGCTTATCCTCGACAGCACCAGACTGGATACCAGTCAGGGTCTCGCGGAGCTTCTTCATCACAGGGCCGATCTCGGTGTAGCCAGCCGGGAAGGTCACGGTCTCGTCGGCGCCGTAGACCTTGTTGTCAATCTCGCCAACCGGGGAGATGACGGCAGCGGTGCCGCACAGGCCGCACTCGACAAAGGTACCGGCCTTGACCTCGGCCCACTCGACGGGACGCTCGTCGACGGTGATGCCCAGGTCCTTGGCGACCTGAACGAGCGAACGACGGGTGATGGAGGGCAGAATGGAGTCGGTGTGCGACTGGGGAACGACGAGGGTGCCGTCCTCCCTCACGAACAGGACGTTGGCGCCACCGGTCTCCTCGACATAGGTGCGGGACTCGGAGTCGAGATACAGATTCTCGGCATAGCCCTCGCGATGGGCCTCCATCGTGGGCTTGAGGGACATGGCGTAGTTGAGGCCGGCCTTGATGTTGCCGGTGCCGTGCGGTGCGGCGCGGTCGTACTCGGAAACGCGCAGCTTGACGGGCTTGAGACCACCCTTAAAGTACGGACCGACCGGGGTCACGAGGATGCGGAACGTGTACTCAGGAGCGGGAGCCACGCCGATCACGTCACCGGAGCCGATCATAAACGGACGCACGTACAGGGTCGCGCCGGAACCGAAGGGCGGAACCCAGGCGGCGTTGGCAGAAACGACCTGCTTGACGGCCTCAACGAACTTGTCCTTGGGGAACGGGGGCATCTCGAGGCGCTGGGCAGAGTTATACATGCGCTCGGCGTTCATATCGGGACGGAAGCAGACGATGCTGCCGTCCTCGGCGGTGTAAGCCTTCAGGCCCTCAAAGACCTCCTGGCAGTAATGGAAGATGCCACCGCACTCGGAGACATGCAGGGTGTGGTCGGTAGTCAGGCCGCCCTCGTCCCACTCGCCATCCTTCCAATGAGCCTCGTAGCTGTAATCAGTCTTCATGTAGCCAAAGCCGAGGCTACCCCAATCGATATCCTTTTTCTCGACAGTCATATGTCGCTCCTTACATACACAGTTGCAAACTCGCGAACCTGCACGCAAGGACCGAGGCCGACCGCGTCGCAACGTCGCACGCCCGGAGCGTAGAGCCGGACGGGACACGCGGACAGCATCAAAGCCGATGGCACGTCGATTCGCATGCACGAGATTGTACTCCGCACACGCATCGGATAAAACGCTTTTCTTTAACTAACTAAAGTATTTTCATTTGACCGAAGCTGAAGAGGCCCGCCACCGTAAACGGTGACGGGCCTCAACTGCACGGTTTGCGCGCTGGCTCGAGCTACGCGTTCTTTTTGCCCAGCTTAGCCTTAACCAGACCGACCACGGTCGGGATGATCGACACCGCGACGATGCCGATAATCAGCAGCTCAAAGTGCTCCTGCACAAAGGGGATGCCGCCAAAGAAGTAGCCCAGCAGAGTGAAGACCGTCGACCAGGTAATGCCGCCCAACACGTTAAAGATGACAAAGTTGCGCCAATGCATGCCGCCCATGCCGGCGATGAAGGGCACAAAGGTGCGGATAAACGGGAAGAAGCGACCCAGGAAGATGGCCAGGTGGCCCCATTTGTCCAGGAAGTCCTCGGACTTTTTGATGCGCTCGGGCGTCATGGCCTTGACCTTGCCCGAGGCAATGATCTTTTTGCCAAAGAAATGGCCGATCATAAAGTTGCACTGATCGCCCAGGATGGCTGCGGCCCATGCGGTGGCCAGAAGCGCCACGATGTTAAAGCCGCCGTTGTGGGCGAAGAAACCCGAGGCGAACAGCAGCGAATCACCGGGAAGGAACGGGAAGAACACCACGCCCGTCTCGATAAAGATGATCAGGAACACGCAGCCGTAGGCCATAAGCGGGCCGGCGGCGATCCAGCTGGCGATCGCGGTGCGCGGGTCCTTAAGCAGCTCGGCGATAAAATTGATGAAACCCATGAAGTAAAACCTCTCAGTTGTGGGCGCGGATACGTCCAAGTTGACCAGTATACGGTTGCGGCGCCCCCTCGTGCGCAACCCCACAAAAGCATGACCCCATTACCAGCAAGTTTGCATAACTGACACCTGTCACGCAAAGCCGTGAAAGATTGCTCTTCCTAATCCCTAGCGAATCGCTATACTTTATTGAATCGCATTGCCATGGCGCTAAGGGAGGGCGGCCGGTGAGCTTTATCAATACCATTCGCGAGGACATCAAGACCGTCCAAGCGCAGGATCCCGCCGCGCAAAACGGTCTAGTCATCTTCCTTTCCTATCCTGGCCTGCACGCCAAGTGGAACCACGTGCCCGAGCACTGGCTCTGGGAGCACGGTCATCGCTCGCTCGCCCGCGTGCTCTCGCAAATCACCCGCCACATCACCGGCGTCGAGATTCATCCCGCCGCACAGATCGGCAAGCACTTCTTTATCGACCATGCCATGGGCGTCGTCATCGGCGAGACCACCATCGTGGGCGACAACTGCGTGCTCTACCAGGGCGTCACGCTCGGCGGTACCGGCAACGAGACCGGCAAACGCCACCCAACGCTCGGCGATAACGTCACCGTGGGCACGGGCGCCAAGGTGCTCGGCAACATCCGCATCGGCAACAACGTCAAAATCGGCGGCAACTCGGTTGTCGTCAAGGACGTGCCCGACAACTGCACCGTCGTGGGCGTGCCGGGACGCATCATCAAGCGCAACGGCTGCCGTGTGTTCGAGGAGAGTTTCGACGCCAAGCAGCATCGCGAGTACATGCCCGATGACGCCGCCGAGCAGTCCGCCCTCAACCGCCAGGGCATCACCGAGAATGCCCGCCGCGTCAAGGAACTCGAGCGAGAGGTGGCCGAGCTCAAGGCCCTCGTCGCCAAGCTCGTGGACGAGCACTAGGAACGCGAGCGGCACAAAACAACATCGGCGCCGACGCAAAAGGCGCGCCAGGGAATCCATCCCCGGCGCGCCTTTCTTTTTGATGTGACATGCGGGACTGTCCCTTTGTCACATTATGCGAACTGGCTTAGGTAGAGGTCGGCGTAAGCACCCTCGGCAGCCAGCAGTTCCTTATGCGTGCCTTGCTCGATAATGTTGCCGTGATCCATGACCAAGATCAGGTCGGCGTCCACGATCGTCGACAGGCGATGCGCGATCACAAAGCTTGTGCGCCCACGCATAAGTGCGTCCATGGCGCGGCCGATGGCAAGCTCGGTGCGCGTATCCACGCTCGACGTCGCCTCGTCCAGGATGAGAATCGCCGGGTTGTTGAGCAGCACGCGTGCGATGGTTAGCAGCTGACGCTGGCCCTGGCTGATGCTTTCGGCATCGTTGGCTACGCGCGTGTCGTAGCCCTGAGGCATGGTGCGCACAAAGAAGTCGACCTGGGCGGCGCGAGCGGCCGCAACAATCTCCTCGCGCGTTGCCTCGGGGCAGCCGTAGGCGATGTTCTCGGCAATCGTGCCGTCGAACAGCCAGGCGTCCTGTAGCACCATGCCAAACTGCTGCCGTAGCTCGCCGCGGTCCATGAGGCGCGTATCCACGCCGTCAAGCGTAATACGGCCGCCGTCGATCTCGTAAAAGCGCATGAGCAGGTTGATGAGCGTCGTCTTGCCTGCGCCCGTGGTTCCCACCACGGCAATCTTCTGGCCCGGCTCGGCGGTAAACGACACGTCGCGCATGAGCGGCTTGTCGGGCGCATAGCCAAAGCGCACGTGCTCAAAAGCGACGCGGCCCTCAATGCGACCCGGCAGCTTGGCGGCCTCGTCCGGCAGCGGATCGGCCTCCATCTCGGGCTCATCAAGCAGGTCGAACACGCGCTCCGCACTCGCCAGCGCGCTCTGCAGCGAGTTAAAAGTGAACGACAGCTGCGTCATGGGTTCGGACGCCTCGTAGATAAACTGGAAGAACGCCTGGAACACGCCGACGGTCATGTGACCGGCGACCAGCATGCTGCAGCCCACGAGCGCAATCACAATCTGCGCCAGGCGACCAATAAAGCGAACCGCGGGTCCGACGGCGTTGATCATAAAGTCGGCCTTGGTGCTCACGCGCGCCAGCTCGCCCGAGGCCTCGTGCACCTCGGCAGAGCTCTGGTGCTCGCGGTTGAATGCGCGAATCACCAAACGGCCCGAATAGCCTTCCTCGACCGCGCTCGTGATTTTGGACACCCACTCCTGACGCTCGCCCGTCACATCATGCGTACGGCGCGAAACCACCTTGGTCACCAGCAGCGACAGGGCCGTGAAGCCCAAAAAGACGAGCGTGAGCTTAACGCTATAGACGAACATCATGATGATGGCACCCGTCACGGTGCCGATCGACACAAGCAGCTGCAGCAATCCGCGCTGCATGCTCTCGGACATCTTGTCCAAGTCGTTGGTCGCACGGCTGACGACCTCACCGGGACGATGCGCGTCAAAGAAGGCAAGCGGCAGACGATTGAGCTTTTGTGCGATGCGGTTGCGTAGACGCAGGTTGAGGCGTTCGGCCACGCTCGACATCAAAAAGCTCTGGAGCGCATAGAACGAGGCAGCGGCAGTCCAGATCATAAAGTAGACGAAGATGGTCTTGCCGCAGTTCTCCCAGGTGATGTTGAAGGTGGTTCCGTTGGCAAACGCCACCTGAATGTGGCCCCACAGCTCATCGATCACGCGGGCGCTATATGCCGGCGCGGCGGTGTTAAAGATGACATAGAACACAATGCTCGCGAACACGATATAGAAGCGCCAATGGTCGCCGACGGCCTCGCTCCACAGGCGGCGCACCGTCGCCCAGGTATCCCGGGGCGTCTCGTCCTCGTCTTCGTCGTCCACGTCGCGCATACGTTCTACCTCGGCACGGGCACGTTCGTCCTCGGCACGCTCGTTTTCCTCGTACAGCGCCTGGCGACGAGCCTCGCGCTCGGCCGCAGCCCTGGCGGCGTCATCCAGCTCGGTCGACGCGGCAGCCTGCTCGACCGTTTTCTCGCCAGCGTCCACAGCGTTCGAATCGATTGCGTCACCGCACTTCTTGAGCTCCTCGGTCATGCTACTCACCTCCCTTCATCTGCGATTCCGCGATAGCGCGGTACACCTCGCAGGTTTCCATGAGCTCGTCGTGCGTGCCCAGGCCCACGACCTCGCCGTCCTTGAGCACCACGATCTGGTCGGCATGCAAGATCGTCGAGATGCGCTGCGCGATGATGAGCACCGCAGCGTCGCACGTCTCCTCCTGCAGCGCATGGCGCAGCGCTGCATCGGTCTTAAAGTCCAAGGCCGAAAAACTGTCATCGAAGATATACAGATCGGCATGCTTCATGAGCGCGCGGGCAATGGCCAGGCGCTGGCGCTGACCGCCCGAAAAGTTCGTGCCACCCTGCGCCACCGGGGTATCGAGCCCCTGCGGCTGATCGAGCACAAAGGTGCTCTGGGCAACCTGGAGCGCGTGGAGCATATCGGCCTCGGTCGCGTCTTCGTTGCCAAAGCGCAAATTGCTTGCCACGGTGCCCGAGAACAGCCATGCCTTCTGCGGGACGTAGGCAATGCGCCCGCGAATCTCGTCTTGCGAAAGCTCGCGCAGGTCGACGCCGTCCAGGCGAATGGCACCCTTGGTGGCATCGTGAAAACGCAGCAGAAGCTTTGCCACCGTCGACTTGCCCGAGCCCGTCGAGCCCACAATCGCGGTCGTCTGACCGCGACGACAGGCAAAGCTCAGGTCGCACAGGGTGTCCTCATCGGCATCGTCAAAACGAAACGACATGTGATCGAACTCAGCGACCGCATCCGCATCGCCCCCGGAGGCAGGCGCCCCGTCACCCAGCGTACGCTCGCCGTCCACGATGCTCGGCTCAATCTCCAACACCTGCTGCGCACGGTTCAGGCACGCCGCGGCGCGCGGCAGCGTCAGCACTACCATCTGCGCCATCATCACAAAGAACAGGATCAGGAGCGCATATTCCAGCACCGCGGAGATGCTCGCAATCTGCATTGCATGGGCGCCAACGCGGTTGCCGCCCACCCACAGCACCGCCACCTCGGCAATGTTCATCAAAAAGAAGGTAGAGCTATCAAGGCCCACAAACAGGTGGTTGACCTTAATGGCGTTGTCCGCGTAATCGCTAAACACCTCGTCCAGGCGCTGCTCCTCGTGAAGCTCTTTATTAAAAGCGCGGATGACGCGAACGCCCACGATGTTCTCGCGCAGCACCACGTTCATGCGGTCGATAAAGCTCTGCAGGCGCATAAAAATTGGCGCGGCGTTAGCCACGGTAAAGACTGCCGCCACCAGCACGATCGCAACCACCACGCCCAGCAGCGTACCCATGGCGGGATCGATGAGCCACGCAAAAATGATGCCCGCGACGGCCAAGAACGGCACCGGCAGCACCAGCTGGATCGTCTGCAGGATGGCCTGCTGAATCACATTGATGTCGTTGAGCGAGCGCGTGATCATCGATCCGGTGCCAAAGCGCTCAAAGTCGCTGGCCGCGAGCTCGAGCGACTTGTCGTACACGGCATTGCGGATATCGCAGGCCACGTTGGCGGCCAAGCGCGCCGAAAGATAGCAGCCCAGCACCGCGCCGCCGCTGGCCATGCCGGTCGCGATAAGCATGTAGAGGCCATTGCGCAAAATGTAGTCGACATCACCCGTGGTGATACCGGTGTTGACCATGTTCGCCAGCATCGTGGGAACCAACAGCGTGCCGACGTTATCAACCAGCAGCACCAGCAGCGTCACTGCGATAAGCCCTCGATAGGGCTTCAGAAACCTCATTAACAGTCGCACGACTCCCCCTCACCTTGATTCTCGGCTTGGCTCTCGGCAGCGATATGCTGCTTAAATGCCTCGCACTCCTCACCGAGCACCTGAGAGAATTTTCCGATCAAGCGCATAATCTCGCGCTGCTCACACGGCTCAAGCGCGCCAAAGGCTCGCTGCTCGGCCTTGAGTGCCGGCAGCGCATAACGCTCGGCAAATCGCCTGCCCTCTTCGGTCAGGCTCACAACCTTGTTCTTACGACTGCCTTCGGCAAACTCCAACGTTGCGAAGCCCCGCGCCGTCAAGGTTTTAATTGCCGAGTTGATGGTCTGCTTGCTGTAGAACCATTCGCTTGTCAGACGGCTTACGGCAATACTGCCGCCCGCCGTGCTGGTATCGACGAGCATCCAGTAAGCGCAGTCCGAAAGGCCGCAGGCGCGCGAGAACTCCGAATAGATATGGTCGAGTCCATTGAGCAACCGGTCGAAGTCGACCAGCGTAACCGCACTATTCATCTATCCCACCATTCGATTGTCCGATTTTTGACCAATTTTGTATCTCTAGATTAGTCCGAGTTTTGACTATCGTCAACAGGCTCTCCGCAAATGCTTGCACTTTTATGGCCTATCGACAGAAAAAGACCGCCGGCGCGGGGGCGACGCCAGCGGTCACGTGAAAATCGGGTTTTATTACCTGTCAGGCAGCGACGGCCTCGTAGACCGTAGCGCCCGCAAAGCTGTCATGCAGGCTCTTGCCGCAAATCCAAGGCAGCTCAACAACCTCGCAGACCGTATTGACCAGCTCGGAGCAGTCGGTAAAGTGGCCCTTATCGTTGAGGGCCTCGCAATCCTGAACACGCCAGTACCCATCGGTATGCGTGATGTAGTACTCGTGGTTGTCGATCGTCACAAAAGCGCGCGTCTTGGAACGCAGCAGCTTCAGAAATCCTTCGAAGTCAGTCTCGACGACATCTCCAGCCTGGAACATGATAATTACCTCCTGGCCCAGCGCCACCACAGCGCATTGATAAACGTTGGTACCCCTTTAGTAAAACCTTTATCAGAGGTTATGCGTTCGTCATTTAGGCAAGTGGTAAAAAACCGCAGGGTAGACGGGATAAAACGTTTAACCATCCCATTTGTTTGTCACATTCTGAAGGTGCTTTTATGCAAACCTACTTTCCCAATTGGAATCTATCCTTTTGGCCGGGCAATTGACCGTCTACCGTTTGAGCCCGACGGGTATGAACGGGGCATCTGCAACGCCACTACAAGGAGGCACCATGGAGACTATCGAAGCACTCATTCACCGCCGCAGCTGCCGCAAATACAGCGATCGTCCCGTCGAGGCCGAAAAGCTTGCACGCATTATCGAAGCCGGCCAATATGCACCGAGCGGCATGGGCCGCCAACCGGTGACGTTTGTCGCCGTCACCGACCCCGCGACCGTCGAGCGTCTCTCACGGCTCAACGCCCAGGTCATGGGCAGCAACGGCGACCCCTTCTATGGCGCCAAGACCGTTGTGGTGGTGCTGGTCGACCGCAGCGTGCCCACGCATCTGGAAGACGGCTCGCTTGCCATGGGCAACTTGCTCAACGCCGCCTATGCACTGGGTGTCGATTCGTGCTGGATTCACCGCGCGCATGAGGTCTTTGACTCGCCCGAGGGCCTGGAGCTGCTGGCCAGCTGGAGCCTGCCCGCCGACGGCAGCCTGCGCGGTGTCGGTCACTGCATTCTGGGCTATGCCGAGGACACGCTACCCGAGCCCAAACCCCGCCGCGACAACGTCGTCTACGTAAGGTAACCCAAGAGCGTCATAGGGGTAGCTAATTTGGGACGAGGCTATTTTAGCCACCCCACTCGCAACTTATCTTGCCGATGGAGTTGTCGTCGTTTCGTTCGTGTGGGTCGTTTCGGCGCCGTCGCCCTGTTCGCCCTCGTCCTTTTGAGCGTCGGCGATGGTGGAGGCTGCCGCGACCATGCCGCGCTGGGGCGCGACGCCCGTCTGGGTCTGAGCGCCCTCGACAATTTCTGTGCCTGCATGCGCGAGCTCGGGCGATTTAAACACCGCGTCCAAGTTGGCGCCACCGCCGGCGTAGCCAAGCGCAGCGAGTGCGATGACGATCACTGCAACGACGACCGCGATCGGCACATAACGATGCCAACCAGCAGGATTGAGCCCACTGCGGCGAGCCGCCCCGCGGCTGATGTAGCCGAGCGTGCCGTCGTGCTTGAGCTTTGAGCCCACCACGCGTTTGCGGCCCCACAGCGAGGACTCTGCCTGCATTGCCAAGCGAGCACCTGTCGAAGGATAGCCGTATTTAGTGCGCTTGAACGAGCCGTCAAACCCCGAGGCGTGTTTGCCCCACGTCACCGATGTTGTGCGTCGGTTAACCGGCGCGGCACTCCGCCTTCTGCGGCTCGGTTTTGTAGTCTCAGCCATACGCCCCCGCACGCCGTAACCAAATCGAAACAATAACGCTTTGGACTGTAGCACACGCGTCGCGCGCGGTCACGGGCGCCTCGCTCAACGGTCATCGTCCTTCAGCAAGCGCCACAGCGTTGTTCGGCTTACGCCCAGCACCTCCGCCGCACGGGTCCGGTTGCCGTGGAGATGATCTACAACCAGATGCGCGATATCTCGCTCGGTATCGGCCAGCGGTCGCAGGATATACAGGTCGCTTTCGAGTGTCGGGGCGCCAAAGGTTGCGGTCTTAATCACGTCCTCTTGGGCGAGCACTTCCTCCGCCACAGCGCGGTCCACCGTGCCCGCCCCCACCAATATATACAGTCGTTCCGAGACCTCGCGGAGCTGCAGATAATTGCGCGGCCAGCGGTAAACATCGAGCGTCTTTGCCGCCGCGGCAGACAACGTGGGCGCTACCGTCCCAAATGCATCAGCGAGATATTCCAAATAGCGCGCAACCTTCGTCGACGCGGCTCCCTGCTCGGCGATTGCCGGCGCCACGCTCACCGCACAGGCGAAGCGCTCAGTCACAAAGGCAGCTTGATCACTTTCGCTGCCGCCCGGCATGTCATTCGCCGTCAGCACCACATGGCAGCGCGTCGCCAACGCGGTGTCGGCCATCGTGGAAACGAGCTCGCGGAGACGCTGGGGGCCAACCGTGTTCCAGCCCTCAATGCAAAGTGTCAGCCCCGTTTGGAACAACGGCGATTCGGCGCTTTTGAGCAGATGGCGCCAGCCGCGATCCGTTAGCTCATCGAGCGCAACGGCAACAAAGGGCTGATCGACAAAAGGACCGTCCAGATAGAGGCGCATGGCAATCTCGACCTGACCCGTTCCCAGCTCGCCCTCGAGCATAAGGGGCACACCGCGCGCGTAGCTCTCGGCGACCGGCGCAGCCACCGAGGCGGCCCCCTCAACGATGCCGTACGCGCTCGATTCGTAGCGGGCCTCAACTTCGTCGGCGTTGAGCCACTCGATGCCCGCATGCGCCGCGGCGCCGCGCACCTCGCGGACCACGACGGCCCAAAGGCCCCCGCCCTCTTTGTCGGCGGGGCGAACGGTCAGGCTCAGGCGCGTACCCGCACGCCCCATAACCAGACGCGCGCCGTCTCCTATACGGTCGAGGCGTTCGGCAACAAAAGCTGCCACATCCCGCTCAAGCGCCGCGTCATTCATGGTCGAAATCGCGACGTCCCCACGCGCATCGATTGCCAATGCCGAGGCCCCGGCAGCAGCCAGGGCCTCGGTCAAGATGTTCAGTTTGGCATCGCTATCCATGATTTGCCCCTGTCCGCGGCGACGTGCAACCACCGACGGTCGCACAACCGAGTGTTTCAAAATTGAACGATATTGCTCACCAAACACTATAGGGCAGAAAGCGCCGTCCTGCGAGTATAGGTGTTGCCCCGCATCGCCATCCTGGCGGGGCGATAAGAGCTCTTCGGGACTTATAAACCTGCGGACAAGCCATACCCGCAAGAGCTCCTATCGCTCCACCGCAGGCTTGCGCTCACCAGCAACCAGCAACCAGCACGCGAATAAGCTACTTCTCTACCAGATTCCCAGCACGTGTTGCATTCCCAAACTCATGCACGCAATGCCAATCCAGCAGCAAAAGCCCAGCGCGATGGGCTTGCCGCCCTTTTTGACCAGCTCGACGATATCGGTATTAAAGCCAATAGCCGCCATGGCCATCACGATAAAGAACTTCGACAGCTCCTTGATGGGCGCCGTGATGGACACGGGAAGCTGAAGCACCGTGGTGATTACGCTCGCCAGCACAAAGAACAGCACAAACATGGGAAACGCGCGTTTAAGCGAGAACGTGCTTTTGGCGTCGCCGCCGGCCTTGCGCGCCAGATGCATCTGCCAGCATGCGAGGACCAACGTGATGGGAATAATGGCCAGTGTCCTGGTGAGCTTGACCACCGTGGCGCTCTCGAGCACATTGGCGCCGGGATGCATGCTGTCCCAAGCGCTCGCCGCAGCCGTTACGGACGAGGTGTCGTTGATGGCGGTGCCGGCAAACAGGCCAAAGCCCTCGTTGGTCAGCCCGAGCATACCGCCGAGCGTTGGAAACACGAGCGCCGCGATAACGTTAAACAGGAAGATGACCGAAATAGCCTGGGCAATCTCGCGATCGTCGGCATCGATGACGGGCGCGGTAGCGGCGATGGCAGAACCGCCGCAAATCGACGAACCCACACCCACAAGCGTCGAGATCTTACCCGGCACGTTCATAACGCGGCAGAGCACAAAGGCGATGACAAGCGAGGTCGAGATCGTCGCCACGATAATCGGCAGCGACTGGGCACCCTTGGACAGAATCTGGGAGAGGTTCATGCCAAAGCCAAGCAGGATAACCGCGTACTGCAAGACTTTTTTAGACGTATAGGTAACACCGGCGGCGAGCTGTTCGCGATGATTCTTGGGAAAGACGATCGCCAGAACCATGCCGAAGAGGATGGCGAATACCGGCCCACCGACCACCTCAATCTGTTTGCCGAGCAGCGTTGCGGGGATAGCGATGATCAGGCAGAACAAGACGCCCTTCCAGCGCTCGCGTACGATATTCGCCAGTTGCATATGGGATTCCTTCTTTCTCTTTCACGTTTGCGACGGCTTATGATACGGCAACATTGAGCGCAGCCTTGCGTAAACAAAGACTAAGATGCCGCAATAGTTCTTGGGCAACAGCCGAATTACCCACCGCGGAAAGCTGATTCGCGGCATAATTAACAACTGACATATGAGTTTGATAGAACAGTTGCGAGGCGCTATGGAAGAATCGATGCACGTCGGCGAGCAGGAAACGAGCCTACAGGACCAGTCCTACCACACCATTCGACGCAAAATCGTCTACCTGGACTACAAGCCGGGCGAAAAGCTGGGCGTCAAGCAACTTTGCGACGACCTGGATATGGGTCGCACGCCCGTGCGCGAGGCTTTGGTTCGCTTGGCGCAGGAAGGCCTGGTGCGCACCGTGCCCCAGAGCGGCACCTACGTCTCACCCATCAACCTCACCCTTGCCGAGAGTGCCTGTTACATCCGCGAGCATCTGGAAAAGCAGGTGATTGTGGAGTGCTGTGCGCGCGCCACGTCGACCGGCATCGAGCAGCTCGACCGCGCCATCGTGCTGCAGGAAAAGGCCATGGCCGAAGAGGATCGCATCGGCTTCTTTTTGAGCGACAACCTCATGCATCACATGATTTTTAGAATCGCATGTCGCAGCACCGTGTGGTCGTGGCTCGAAGAGACCAATGCCGACCTGGAGCGCTTCCGCTGGCTGCGCGCCGCCACGCAGGTTCTCGACAATCAGGACATCGTGAACGAGCACAAGCAGATTCGCCGCGCTATCGCCGGTCGCGACCCCATCGAAGCGAGCTTTTTGGTCAGCAAGCACCTGCACATGATGTTCCGCAACCAAACCGAGGTTCTGGACCAGTTCCCCGAGTACTTCGAGACCAGCAAGCTCCGCTAACCTGCCAAAACCACCACAAAGGGGACAGGCACCTTTGTGGTGGTTTCTCCGTACAAAAAGGCCCGGCTCCGTCTGATGACGCGGAGCCGGGCCTTGGTCGTTAGAACGGCGGAATATTAGTTATTCCACGGTCACGCTCTTAGCGAGGTTTCGAGGTTGGTCAACGTCGCAGCCGCGCAGGATGGCGACCTCGCGGGCGAGCAGCTGCAGCGGGACGCTCGCCGTGATGGGGCTGAACACGTCGCGGACTGCCGGCACGCGGATGATGCAGTCGGCGATCTTGTTAATCTCCTCGTCGCCCTCGGTGGCAACGACGATGACTTTGGCGCCGCGTGCCTTGCACTCCATGAGGTTCGACACGGTCTTGTCGTAGGTGGCACTCTTGGTGGCCACAGCGATGACAGGGAAACCCGGGTCGATCAGGGCAATGGGGCCGTGCTTCATCTCGCCGGCGGCGTAGGCCTCGGCGTGCAGGTAGCTGACCTCTTTGAGCTTGAGCGCGCCCTCGTAAGAAATAGCGGCACCCATGCCACGGCCCACGAACAGCGCCGACTGCGCGTCCTTGCACAGCAGGGCGGCCTCATGAACGGCCTCGGTCTGGGTATCCAAAATCCACTGGATCTGCTCGGCCGTATCGGAAAGCTCGCGGAACAGCATGCGCGCCTGCTTGGTAGTCAGACGGTACTTAACCTGCGCCAGCAGCAGAGCCAGCAGCGTAAGGCTCACGACCTGACCGATAAAGCTCTTGGTCGAGGCGACCGCGATCTCCTTGTTGGCCTTGGTGTAGATGACGCCGTCACTCTCACGCGCCACCGGGCTGCCTACCACGTTGGTGATGCCGAAGACCTTGGCACCCTTGATGCGCGCGTCGCGAATGGCGGCAAGGGTGTCGGCCGTCTCGCCCGACTGGGACACAGCCACGACAAGCGTCGTCGGCGTGATGATGGGATTGCGATAGCGGAACTCGCTGGCCGCCTCAACCTCGGTGGGGATGCGAGCCCAGCCCTCAATAAGGTTCTTGGCGATGAGGCCAGCGTGATAGCTAGTGCCGCAAGCGATCACGTAGACGCGGTCGATGTCGTTGAGTTCCTCGAGGGACAGGCCCAGCTCGTCGATATCGAGCTCGCCGGCGGGGGTCATACGGCCCACCAGCGTGTCGCGCACGACGCGCGGCTGCTCATGGATCTCCTTGAGCATAAAGTCGGGGTAGCCACCCTTTTCGGCCATGTCCAGGTCCCAGTCGATGTGGGTGACCTTGGGCTCGATAACGTTGCCGGCCTCGTCGGTGTACTCGACGCCTGCGGGCGTGAGCTTGGCAAACTGACCGTCCTCGAGCACCACGACATCGCGGGTGGCGTCGATGAGCGCGATGACATCGGAAGCAACATAGGAGCCGGTTTCGCCCACGCCGACTACGATCGGGGAATCCTTGCGGGCCACGGCGATCACGCCGGGCTCGTCAGCGCACACGGCGGCCAGACCATAGGCACCGACCACGTGGGTGCAAGCCTCGCGCACGGAGGCCATCAGGTCGTGCGTCTCGGCATAAGCCTCTTCGATCAGATGCGCGAAGACCTCGGTATCGGTCTCGCTCTTAAAGTGGTGGCCGCGACCCTCCAGCTCTTCGCGCAGCTCGGCGAAGTTCTCGATGATGCCGTTGTGGACGATGGCGATACGACCGTCGCAGCTGGTGTGGGGATGAGCGTTAACGACGGAGGGCTTGCCGTGGGTAGCCCAACGGGTGTGGCCGATACCGCAGGCAGCGTCGCTGTCGATGTTGGAAAGCTCACTCTCCAGGCCCGCAACTTTGCCCACGCGGCGAATGACGTCGAGGTGCGCCGCGGCGCCCTCGCCCACCTCGAGCGCGACACCCGAGGAGTCATAGCCGCGATACTCCATACGCTTGAGGCCCGTGACCAGGATGTTCTTTGCAATATTAGAGCCGGTGTAGCCGACAATTCCGCACATAGGATAAATCCCTTCGTTCGCGTGACTGCAAGACGTCCACGCACAGGGGGCGCTGAGACGTATAACGTTCGAGTATTGTACTCACGCAAGCGCAAGCTGATATACCAGAAGTGGTATCTCAACTTAGATACCACCCGATGCACACACGTCCAGCCGGTCCAAACCACCACAATAGGGACAGGCACCTTTGTGGTGGTTTGGACCGGGGCGGCGCTCTGTCCCAGCGAAAGATCTCGATCTGTAACATCTGGGGCTCCGGAAGCCGGCTTAGTGTTACAGATCGAGACATTACAGTTCGGCCCCTGCACTATGTCTCGATCTGTAACAGGTAGAGCCGGTTTTGCCGTCCAGGTGTTACAGATCGAGACAATTGAAGGCCCAGGCAGCTCAAACCACCACAAAGGTGTCTGCCCCCTTCGTGGTGGTCGCGCTGGCAACGGCGTTTCCCCAGATAAACCTGCCAAAATAAACCTGTCCCTTTTTGGTAGGTTTGGGATGCTACAATCTGGCTTGTACTTGAAACGCATCAAAGGGGCCGCTATGGCAAAGGTAAAAATCAGCGACGTCGCGCGCGAGGCCGGGGTTTCGTTGGGCACGGTTTCCAACGCGCTCAACCATCCCGAAAAGCTGCGCCCCGAGACCCTCAAGCTCATCAACGAGACCATCAATCGCTTGGGCTACCTGCCCAACCAAAGCGCTCGCCAGCTGGCCGGCGGCACCACCAAGTCCTTTGGCCTGGTCCTCCCCCGTCTCGATCACGGCTTTTCGCTCCAGATTGCCAGCGGTGCCCACAACGAGGCACGCAAGCACGGCTATGACTTGCTCATCGCCAACGCCGATAACGACGGCATTCTCCAGGACCATTACCTGCGCTACTTTATGGGCACGCAGATGTCCGGCGTCATGGTTCAGCCCATGGCGTCCCCCGACTGGCACCCCGCTATGACCAAGATGCCCGTGCCGATTGTCCATCTGGACATCCACTGTTCCGAACCCGGTTATTACGTAGCCGCCGACAACGAGGCGCAGGGGCGCATTATCGCCGAGCTCGCCGTTGCTCGTGGCGCACGCCATATCACCGTTGTGGGCAGAGCGGCATTTATGCAGCTCACCCTGCGCGTACTTGGCATCCACAAGGCCCTCGCCCTGCATCCCGATATCAAAATTGAGGTCATTGACGCTGGAGAGTGGAATACCGCAGCCGACGGCTACAGCATCGGTGCCCAAATCGCCGAGCGTTCCGGCGACGAGCGCCCCGATTTTGTCATCGGCCTCACCGACGTACTGGCCTCGGGCGTCATCTCAGCGCTGGTCGATAAAGGCATCTCCGTCCCTGAGCAGGTCCGCGTGGCAGGCTGCGACGGCAATCCGCTCGCCTGGAGCGGGTCGGTCCCACTGACCACAGTAGCGCCTCCGGGCTACGAGATTGGCCGCAAGGGCGTTCAGTTGCTGATGGAGCAAATCGAGAACAAGGCGCCGGCAAAGACCAAGCACGTCCGCATCGGCTCTGCAGCGCGCACCGTCACCGCGGTCACAGCCATCGAGGACATCAACCGCCAAGAACTCGTGCGGCCGTTCCTGCTGGAACGCGCCAGCACCCAGGCAAGCAACCACGCCGAAGCCACCGCCATCAACCTGGGCGCGTATCTATAGCACGCGCGCAAGTATGCCAAGTCGCCGCTTAAGCAAAAGGGGCCCGACCATTGCCGGGCCCCTTTTGCTTAAGCGCAAACGTGGGTAATTGCTCGTTTCAACACCGCAATTGTCTAGAGCACGGCCTTGACCGCCGCCGTCAGATCAAATAGCGTATCGAGCACCGCCTCGCAGCCGTCCACCACGTCCTGCGGAAGCGGCACGATATCGGGGACAGCAAAGACGTGGCAGCCAGCCGTAATGCCCGAGACGCAGCCGTTGCGCGAATCCTCGACCACGGCACATTCCTCGGGAGCAAAGCCCGCGCGCTCGCAGGCAAGCAGGTACATCTCGGGGTCGGGCTTGCCGTGCACGACGTCCTCGCCGCAGGTCACCGTTTCAAACTTGTCAAAGAGGCCGACCATCTTAAGGTTGCGTTCTGCCGTGACATGGCGCGATGACGTCGCAAGGCCCACGTGATAGCCCGCAGCCAGCAGCTCGTCTATGCACTCGGCGGCGCCGGCCTTAAGCTCCAGGTCGGTCTTGACCATCTCGTCGCGAATCTCCTTGTGGCGGACATAGACCTCCTCGGTGGTTTCGTGGCTTCCGTAATGCTTATCGAGGATGTCCATGACATCGGGTAGCGTGCGACCGATAAACTGATGGATCAGCGCATCATCAATCGCGAGCCCCAGTTCAGCGGCGCCTGCCTTCCAGGCCCTAATCCCCAGGCGCTCGGTATCGACCAGCGTTCCATCCATGTCAAAAATAACAGCCTTGATCATATCGGTCTCCCATCGACTCTCGCTGTCGCATTGCCGCAACTCTACCGCATTTGGCAACTTGTATATAACGTATATACCATATTGCACTTTCGTTACATAGATAGAAGTCTTATGGCAAGTAACGCATTAGGATTATAGTTTTCGATCGAGTACTCAACGATAAGGATCGTTTCATGATTTTAGACACCACGGCACCCGCAGAGGAGCTTCAAGACAAGCTATCGGCGCTCGAACAGCTGCTTTTGGCATACGGGCGCGTGGCTATCGGGTTTTCCGGCGGCGTTGACAGCAGCTTTTTGGCCGCCGTATGCGCCCGCATCATGCCTACCAATACCCTCCTCGTCCATCTCACCACGCCGCTCATCGGCACATCCGAGCAGGCTTCGTTTGAGCGGTCCGTTGACGGACAAACCGATGAGGGTCCGCATTTTATGCTCCCCGTGCTCAATCTTTCGGTCGATCAGCTGCAGCTCCCCCAGGTAGCCTGCAACGATGCCGACCGCTGCTACCACTGCAAGCGCGCCGGCTTTACCGCTATCGTCAACCACGCCAAGTCGCTAGGCTTTCCCACCGTCATCGATGGCAGCAATGCAAGCGATCGCGGTGACTACCGCCCCGGCATGCGTGCGGCAGAAGAGCTCGGTGTACGCTCACCCCTTATGGAGGTCGGCTTTACCAAGGACGAAGAGCGCGAGCTGCTGCGCGCATGGGGCTACCCCGTCTGGAACCTGCCGGCAGGCGCCTGCTTGGCCACGCGCATTCCCACGGGCGAGGAGCTTACGCGCGAGAAGGTCGATTTAATCCGCGCCTGCGAGGATTATCTGCACGATCTTGACCTGACGCAGGTCCGCGCACGCCTGGTCGGCGGCTGCATGCATATCGAAGCCGCCCCGGCAGATGTCGCCAAGATCGCCGCCCTCGGCGGTACCGTGGTCAACGACGAGGGAAAGACCCCGCTGCCCGCCGCCATCGAGTCCGCGCTGCGCAACCTAGGCTGCGGACACATCTCCCCCGAGGTCGCCCCCTACATCCACGGCAACATGAATCTTTAAGTTACGCCGTTTTACAAACGGCGTAACCGCCCGGCGCTGCGCAGGCTCAACCTGAACACATAAATTGCCACCTTCCAAAAAGGGACAGGTTTATTTTGGCAGGTTTTATCTGGGGAAATATCGCGAGGCAGCCGCCTCTACTTTTTCCGATAGCGGCGGTTGCGGCTCGTCGATAAGGCCAAGAGGTTCATCCAGTAGCATTGGCTTTCCGTCTCTCTAAACAACTGATTTATCTCTCTAACTTTAGAGAGATAAGCGCCTTGTTTTAGAGAGATATTTAGAGAGACGTATCAAATTCGCTGCTAGATTACCTAAAGCCATCTCTCTAACCGACTTTCTCTTTAGAGAGACATTTAGAGAGACGAGCGCAATCTCTCTCTAACCATGGGCCCCGCTCTTTTACCTGCCAAAAAGGGACAGGTTTATTTTGGCAGGTTTTATCTGGGGAAACGCAAACAGGGCCGCAACGTCGCATGGCGTTGCGGCCCTTTTCCTTGGAGAAGGATCGATTGATTGAGCGGGCGGGTTACACCTAGCCCTCGAGCCCAGCGTTAATAAGCTCCGCGATCTCGACGGGATCGGTGCTCGCGCGCACCTTATCGCGGAAGCCGGCGTCCATCAGCATCACGGCAGCCTTGGAAAGCAGACGCAGGTGCGTGGTTCCAGCTTCGCCGGCGGGCACGTATAGCGCAAGCGCGACATCGACGGGCACGCCGTCAAAGCTCGGCCACTCGACAGGCTCGGCCAGCTTGAGCACGGCAACGCCCGGCGTGTGGATCGCGTCGCTCTTGGCATGCGGAACGGCAAAACCGGCGACAAGGCCCGTCTCGGCCTCGTTCTCACGAGCAATGAAGGCGGCCTCTACGGCAGATGCGTCATCGGCAAAGCCGAGCTCGATGGCCTGCTCGGACAAATAATGCAGGGCGTCCTCGCGCGAGGCGGCGGTATACCCGATCGTCACTTGGTTGGCAGATACAAATCCCATGGAAACCTTCCTTACAACACAGACCTGACCGCAGCTTCGATACCGTCGGCGTCCAAACCGTACTTGTGCAGCAAATCGACCGCAGGGCCGGACTCGCCGTACACATCGCGCACGCCGACGCGACGCATCGGCACCGGATGCTGCTCCGCGAGCACCGAGGCAACGGCCTCGCCAAGACCGCCGATAATCGAATGCTCCTCGGCAGTGACCACGCGACCGGTCTTCTTGGCGCTGGCAACCACCAGGCGCTCATCAAGCGGCTTGATCGTGTGCATGTTAATGACCTCGGCGTCGATGCCATCGGCAGCGAGCGCCTCGGCTGCCTCGAGCGCCTCGGCAACCATAAGGCCACACGCGACGATCGTGACATCGGAACCCTCGCGCACGACCACGCCGCGACCAATCTTGAACTCATAGTCCTCGTGGTCGTTGATAACCGGTGTCGCCAGGCGACCGAAACGCATGTAGACCGGGCCCTCAAACTCATAGGCGGCGCGCACGCTGGCGCGAGCCTCGATGTCATCGGCAGGAACGATCACCGTCATGCCCGGAATCGTACGCATGAGCGCGATGTCCTCGCAGCACTGATGCGTGGCGCCGTCCTCGCCCACCGAAATGCCGGCATGGGTGGCGCCAATCTTGACGTTGAGATGCGGGTAGCCAATGGAATTGCGGACCTGCTCGTAGGCGCGACCGGCGGCGAACATCGCAAAGGTGCTCGCAAAAGCAACGCGGCCCGTGGTCGCAATACCGGCGGCAAGCCCCATCAAGTTGCTCTCGGCAATGCCGGCATCGTAAAAGCGCTCAGGGTGTGCGGCCTTAAACTTACCGGTCTGCGTAGCGGCGGCCAGGTCGGCATCGAGAACCACAAAGTCATCGCGCTCATTGCCCAGCTCGACAAGTGCCTCGCCATAGCTGACGCGCGTGGCGACTTTCTTGACGTCTGCCATTAGAGCTCCTCCCCTGCTGCTGCGAGCTCGGCCATGGCCTGCTCAAACTGTTCATCGTTGGGTGCCTTGCCGTGCCAGCCCACCTGGTTTTCCATAAAGGAAACGCCCTTGCCCTTCACCGTCTCGGCGATAATGGCCACAGGCGAGGCGCTCACTTTGCGAGCCTCGGCAAAGGCGGCGGCAATCTGCGCCATGTCGTTGCCATCGACTAGCTCTATCACATGCCACTTAAAAGCGCGGAACTTGTCCGCGAGCGGCATGGCCGAGTTGACTTCATCGATCGTGCCGTCAATCTGCAAGCCGTTGTGGTCGACAACGACAACAAGATTGTCGAGCGCATGGTTGCCGGCAAACATGGCCGCCTCCCACACCTGGCCCTCCTCGCACTCACCGTCGCCCAGCAACGTGTAGACACGGTAGCTGTCGCCCCAGTGCTTAGCGGCAAGCGCCATTCCAACTGCAGCAGAGATGCCCTGACCGAGCGAGCCGGTGGACATATCGATGCCCGGGGTGTCGTTCATGTTGGGATGGCCCTGCAGTCGGCTGCCAATATGGCGGAGCGTCTCGAGCTCTTCGACGGGAAAATAGCCGCGATTTGCCAACACCGAATACAGTCCCGGTGCCGCGTGACCCTTGGAAAGCACAAAGCGATCGCGATCGGCCTTGTGAGGGTCGTCAGGATCGATATTCATTTCCTCAAAGTACAGATAGGTCATGATGTCGGCAGCACCGAGCGATCCACCCGGATGTCCCGACTTGGCCGCATGAACCGCAGTCACGACACCCTTCCTGACCTCATTGGCGACCTTCGCCAGCTCCTGGTTGGTCATACGAATTCCTCTCTTGAGAACAACCCCGGCACCGGATGACGCGATGCCGGGGCAATCCACTCGTTAAGCCTGAGCGACAACCTTCTGCCAGTCAGCCTCAAAAGAGGCAAGGCCCTGGTCGGTCAGCGGGTGATGCAGGCACTTCTTGAGAGCGGCCATGGGCACGGTCGCGATGTCGGCGCCAAGAAGAGCCGCCTGGGTCACGTGGTTGGGCGTGCGAACCGAAGCGGTGATAATCTCGACGGTGTCGTCGACGTTCTTACCGGTCCAGTCATAGTTCTTGATGCAGGTCACGACATTGTCGAGCTGCGAGATGCCGTCCTCGGCGATGTCGTCAAAGCGGCCGACAAACGGGCTGATGTAGCGGGCGCCGGCGTTGGCGGCCATAAGGGCCTGCGTCGGCGAGAAGACGAGCGTCATGTTGACACGCACGCCTGCATCGGCCAGCGCGCGGCAGGCGGCGAGGCCGGCCTCGCAGACGGGGAGCTTGACCACAATGTTGGGGGCGAGGGCGGCAAGGCGCTTGCCCTCCTCGATCATGCCCTCGGCCGTGGTGGCGGTAGACTCGGCAGACACGGGCAGACCCTCGCAGAGCTCGGCAATCTTGAGCATATGGGGCTCAAAGTCGGCGAGCTTACCGCCGGTCTTGGCGTACAGGGACGGATTGGTGGTAACACCGGCCAGGCAGCCCCAGCTCTTGGCCTCGGCAATCTCGTCAAGGTTGGCGGTATCGATAAAGAACTTCATGGTGCAAACTCCTTCTAAGGAATCCAAAACTCAAAAAATAGGACAAAGGGGATGTCCCTTTGTCCTATGTGCCGGGCCCGCAGCTGGGACATGCCCCGGGCCCGGCGTCGTGTAGGAAAAGCTACTTAGAGAGCCTTCTCGATGCGGCTCGTGACGCCCTTGAGGTTAAGACCGACGACGTACTGCTTGATCGGGCGCTTGATGTGCTCGATCACAAAGCGCTTGCCATCGATGTCCTGGGCAGCGAGGTTGCGGTAGAGCTTCTCGACCTGCTCCTTGACCTCGGGGTCGTTGAAGGCGTAGTGACCGGAGACATCCAGAATTTTCAGGCTGAGCTCGTCGTCTGCCAGGATGTCATCAACCTGCAGGTTAACGTCATCGCCGGTCATCCACTTGCGCCAGCGCTCGGTCTTGATAGCCTTGACCAACAGCGTGTGGTACAGGTCGGAAGGATCATCGCACAGGCCGTTGTCGACCAGAATCTGCTCGGTAGCGCAGAGCTTGAGGTAAGCGCGGGTCTCCTCGGTGCCGTACTGAGGGGCGACATTGGAAGCGGTCACGTGTGCCGGGATGTGCTCGAGCAGCGTCGCATCGTCCAGGTAGTCGGCGTTGTGCTCCTTCAGGCCAACGCCGTAGCGCTTGGCCATGTCGGCGAGCTCGCGGGCATTCTTAAAGTTGTAATGACCGACCTGCTCAGTCCAACGGGTGAGCGTACCGGTCTGGCCGACGATAAAGGTGGGCATGGGGCAGCCGCGCTTCTCGAGCTCGGGCTGCAGCTGAGAAATGAACTCCTCGTACTTGTCGGTGGAGGTCAGGCCGCCATTGGTCTCCTCGGTACCGACCTCATAGGCAACCTCGGGCAGGTTATGCTCGCGACGGTACTGCTCAAGGTAGTCGATAAGATCAATCGTGCGGCGAAGCACCACGTCGAGTGGAATGACCTTGCCGATCTGATAGGGGTCCTTGGTGGGGTCGACCATCAGCAGGTCAAAGCCTGCCTCCATGTCGGCGACAAAGGACTTGCGGGCGAGCTCCATGGCCTCGTCCTCGGGCAGGTGGGCGTTACGCTCCTCGTCGCGCTGCCACGGACCGCCGTGATCGCGGCACAGGTAGTACGGACCGGTGTAACCCACCTCGTCGGCAACCTTCTTGATGTCGGCGGCAAAGCGCGTCTGGTCCCAACCGTTGACGTAGCCGGCGCCCATCTCGTCCATATCGACCTGGTTGCGGCTGGCGATAAACATGGGCGGGAAATCCTCGTCCTTGGCAAGCTCGAACACGGCCTGAATCAGGTTGGGGCTCATGGGGCCAATGCCGACCATGGTTGCGTGATCGCCGCTATCCTGCAGCTTGAGCATGCCCTGAACGGCCTGGCGGATGGTGAGGTTGGACATTTTGTTCTCCTTCTCCAGAGGATTTTTGACAAAAGTTCCCTGGGACCCAGATGTGGGCCCTATCAGTACGGATGGATTTTGTTGTGTAGGGGCGGTTGTGCGGAGTCAAATCCATCCCTCCGCACAACCGGAGTCCTTAAAGGTTTACTTGGCCTGCTTATCGAGCGTGGGCTTCATGGCAATCAGGATTGCAGCGGCGACCAAGGAGCCAATCACGATGTCCAGGCAGAACAGCGCGACGTTATTGGTGGCCAGGGCGACAATAAAGCCACCATGCGGAACGTAGCAGTCGATGCCCTGGAAAGCGGCAAGCGCCGCGCCCACGGCAGAGCCGATGCAGATGCCGGGCAGGGTGTGGCCAAGATCCTTGACCGCGAAGGGGATAGCGCCCTCGGTAATGCCGATGCAGCCCATGAACAGCGCGGAGATGCCCATCTGACGGTCAGCGTCATCGAACTTGTTCTTGGCGATGAGCGCGGCGAGACCACAGGCGATCGGGGGAATGGCGACGGCGACGCGGAACATACCGTTGGGGCCGTAGATGCCGGAGGCCATGATGGCCATGGTAAAGGTCGAAGCGGTCTTGTTGATGGGGCCACCCATATCGAAGGCGGTCATAACACCAATGACCAGGCCCAGGACGACGGCGGAGCCGCCCTGCAGGCTACCGAGCACGCTGGTGAGCCAATCCATCACAAAGCCAAGCGGCGTGGCCAGGATGTAGATGTAGGCCATGCCCAGGACGAGCGAGGTCAGAATCGGGATGATCAAAATCGGCATGATGGTCTGAATGGTGTTGTTGACCTTCCAGGTCTTCATCCAGCGGACAAAGTAGCCGCAGATAACCGCCATGATCATGGCACCCAAGAAGCCGGTCGAAACGCTGTTGCCGCTCGGGGTGACGACGGCGTTGTTAACCAAGTAGCCCAGGACGAAGCCAGGGGCAAGCGCGGGCTTGCCGGCCATCGAGTAGGAGATGTATGCCGCAAGCACTGGGATCATCATGGAGATGCCGGCCATGCCGATGGTGTTAAGGCTCACCATCAGCGGGTTCGTAACCTCCATGCCGTTGGCGCCGGCGGTACCGGATGCCAGCGAGAAGGCGAGAAACACGCCGCCGATAACGACGATGGGGATAAAATAGGAAACGCCGGTATTGAATGCATTGAGCAGCGTCTTGCCAGGATCGGCAAAGATAGACTGCTTGGACGCCGGTGTCGGGGCCTGCGGGGCAGCGGAGACGGCCTTCTTCTCTGCCTTGGCCTCGGCCTTGGGCGCGTCAACGGCGCCACCCGTCGCCTTGATGATCTCAATGGCCTGGTCGATGATCTTTACCGGATCGGCGATTACATCCGAGGTGCCGACCTTCAGGAACTTGCCCTCGGCCATCTTCTGCTCAAAACGGTCCTCGTTCTCGACACCCACGTCGACGGACTCCAGGACCAGGTCGGCGGAGTCCACGTCTTCCTGCGTGAGCTCATTCTCGATACCCAGGCCACCCTGAGCCTCGACCTTGCACTCGATGCCACGGGCGGCGCATTCATCCTGAATCGCCTTCTGGGCCATATACGTGTGGGCGATACCCACGGTACAGGCGGCAACGCCTACGATCTTCATTGCTTCCCTCTTTTCATAGAGTTGCGTGCGCAAGACACCGTTTGCGGAGGCCTCCGGAGCATCCCCTGCCGTTTGGACTTGCTGTCTTTTCGACAAGACCAATATAGGTGCTCGTTTTTCTTAATGCCAGCTTATTTCGGTAAACGCGTAGGTCAGAGCGTTGGTTATGCGATTTAGTTATGCGTTTAACCAAAAATGAATCCTGCGATTTTACCCTCGATTTCAAAAGTCAAGAAGTATTTGATTTTCTCGGTAGACGGCAGATGCGCATGCCGGTCACAAATTTCGACCCCACCCGTATACCGCATTTGTTGCATACTCATATGAAAGGAAAAGGTCGCTCACCGAAGCGTATCCCTCACCAAGACTCAAAGTCATCATGTTGGAAAATGCTCATCTGTCGGAAGGAGTCGCTGTGGCAAAACAGCGCGTTACGATCGCAGACGTCGCTCGAGAGGCGGGAACCTCGACGGCAAGCGTCTCGTATTACCTCAACGACAAACGAGAAAAGCTTAGCGAAAAGACGCAGAACAAAATCGCGCGCGTCATTAAGGAACTCGGATACGTTCCCAACGCCCAAGCGCAGACGCTCACCGGCAAGCAAACCCACGTCATCGCCATCATCATTTTGGATAACACCAACAAATGGGCGGGGCTCGTTCTCAATGGCATGGAGCAGGTCATGCTCCCCGCGGGCTACCAGACGGTCGTTTGCACGAGCAACTTTAACCCCGAGACCGAGCTAATGTACGTCGACAAGATGCTCTCGCTGGGCGTCGATGGCTTTATCATCCAGCCCACGGCAAACTTCAAAGCCGTGCACGACCGCATTAGACGCGCCGGCAAGCCGGTCGTCTTTTTCGATGCGACCATCTATAGCCCAGGTACCAGCTGGATCAAAACCAACCTTTACGACGGCGTGTACAACGCCACACAGGCACTCCTCGACGCCGGCTACGAAGATTTCTTTTCCATTGCCGCCAACATGACCGAGATGCGCACCCGCATGGAGCGTTTTCAGGGGTATGCCGAGGCACTGGCAGCGAACGGACAGCTCTACAAAGCGATTCCCATCGACCACAACAAGCCGTCAATCAACGAGCTTACCGAGTACTTTAAATTCAAGTTCAATCCCGCCAAGCGTACGCTCATCTTTGTCCAAAACCAATGGGCGCTCCCCCGCGTCTACAAGGCACTTCAGCCCATGGCCCATCTGCTTCCGCAGCAAATCGGCCTTTTGGGACTCAACTGCGAAGACTGGACCAACCTCACCACACCGACCGTCTCCACCATCATCGAGCCCGTCGACCAGGAAGGTCGCGAAGCAGCCGAGATGCTGCTCGCCCTACTTGACGGCAGCAGCGAACCCGGCGAGCAGCGCATTCTCGAGTGCAAGCTCAACTGGCTCGACTCCACCTCGATCTAGACCGCGGGACAAATTAATCAGTAGCGTCTATCCCAAATCTTAAGTATTTGTTCGACAGAACGGCCCTTGCCGGCTCCTGCTAGACTGGTAGATTCCCAACCGTCCATCCAGGAGCCTCAATGTCGCGCAAGCCCGCCTACAAGCAAATACTTTCCATCGGCACCACCGTGGTGCTAGGGTTTGCGCTGTTTACGGGATCGCTTGACAGGGCGCCCAAGCTGCTGTCGCCGCAAAGCGATGAGCAAGCGGCGGCTCTGGCCGAAAAACAAAACGAGAGCCCCAGCCGCACCGACGACGAGGCAGACCTGGTTGCCCGACTCGAATCGGGAACAGCGAGCTCCTCGGACTCTCAAAATAGCCAAGACTCTGGCGATGGCTCCGATTCCGCCGCAATCGACACCGGCGACGGCGCTTCCGCGGACAGCGCCGCCACCCCCATCGACGAGGTCGAAAACCCCGACCTCAACCGCGCCCGCGGTGTTTATCTCAGCAGCATTCCCGACTACGCCGGCAACCCCTATGTTGCCCTTCGCGCCGACAGCACGCACCCGCTCGGCACACCATCATTCACGCTCGATGAATACGAGCGCGCTACAGAAGAGGGCTGCTTTAAGAAATTCTCCAAGCTCGACAGCCTGGGCCGCACCCGCAAAGCGCTCGCCTGCGTGGGCCCCGAATCACTCGGTCAAGGCGAGCGCGGCGATATCTCGCGTATCCATCCCGCTGGATGGCGTCAGCAGCGCTACGACTTTATTCCGGGCCAGAGCCTCTACAACCGCTGCCACCTTATCGCCTGGTCGCTCTGCGGCGAAAACGCCAACCGTAAGAATCTCCTCACCGGCACGCGCTATCTCAACGAGACGGGCATGCTACCGTTTGAAGAGCAGATTCTCAACTATATTCGCGATACGGGCAACCATGTGCTCTACCGCGTCACGCCCATGTATAACGAAGAGGAACTTGTCTGCCGTGGCGTGCGCCTCGAGGCGCAATCGGTCGAGGACCACGGCAAGACCCTCTGCTTCCACGTATATTGCTACAACCTGCAGCCGCACGTGCAGATCGACTACGCCACCGGCCGCAATCAGGCCTCGGGGGACTAGGGCCGACCAAGCTGCTCCAAAACCTAACGTGATCCGTTTTTCTCCGCCCCCCCTAGGGATCAAAAAGGGCCGCCCTGGATTGCCCAGAGCGGCCCTTGCATCGGCACGTATGTTACAGGCAACGCCACACGCTACTTGGCGCGGCCCTCCTCATAGCGCTCGACCAGCTTGGCCTGAACGTCATAGGGCACCTGCTCGTAGCCGGCGGGCTTCATGGTAAAGTCGCCCGTGCCGCGCGTGATAGAGCGCAGACGCGTCGAGTAATCCGTCAGCTCGGCGAGAGGCGCCTGGGCAATGACCACGGTATCGCCGCGCTCATCGGTCTCCATGCCCGTCACGCGACCGCGCGATGCCGAGATGTCGCCCATCACGGCGCCGGCGTAGCTCTCGGGGATCGTCACCGTGATTTCCTCGATAGGCTCCAGCACCACCGGGTCGGCATCGGCGCATGCCTTGCGCAGGCCGATGCGGGCCGCCGCGCGGAACGCCATCTCGTTGGAGTCGACGCTGTGATACGAGCCGTCGTACACAGCCACGCGAATGCCCGTGAGCGGGTAGCCGGCAATAATACCGTCCTTCATGGTCTCCTGGACACCCTTGTCCACGGCGGGGATCAGCGAGCGCGGAATACGGCCACCTACAACCTCGTCCACAAACTCATAGCCATCGCTCGTGCCGTCGGGCCCAATGAGCGGCTCAACACGCAGCCAGCAGTCGCCATACTGGCCGGCACCGCCAGTCTGCTTCTTGTGGCGGCCCTGGGCGCTCGCCGTGCGGCGGATGGTCTCGCGATACGGAATGCGGATCGGCACGCTCTTGGCGGCGACCTTGGTGCGGTCCTCAAGGCGATTGAGCAGGACCGAAACCTGCGCCTCACCCACGGCGGAGATGATAGTCTGGCCGGTCTCCTCGTCGCGATCGATGCTCATGGTCGGGTCTGCCTTGCAGGCCTTCTCGATAAACGTGTAGAGCTTCTCCTCGTCGCCGCGGTTCTCGGCTTCGATGGCGATGCGGTACTGCGAGTTGGGGAACTTAAACGCCGCAGCCTCGACCTTGCCGGTAATCGAGAGCGTATCGCCCGTCTCGGCAGCCAGCTTGGGTACCACGATAATGTCGCCGGCATAGGCGTGACCGACCTCGGTCATGTCGCGGCCGCACATCACATACAGGTGAGCCAGACGATCGCTCTTGCGGGTACGGGCGTTGATCAGCTCAAGACCCGGCTCAAGCGTGCCCGTCAGTACCTTGATAAAGCTGATGCGGCCCTGCTGCGGATCGCCCAGCGTCTTAAACACAAACGCCACCGGGCGGTCATCGTCGCTCGAAATCTTGAGCGAATCGCCGTCGATGAGCGGCATCTCGCCATAGTCGGTCGGTGCCGGGAAGTACGTTGCGATGTCGTCCATCAGTGAGTTGACGCCCTGCTCCTTAATGCAATCGCCCGCAAAGACCGGCACAAAGATGCGCTCGGCGATCGCCTTAGACAGCAAGCCTTCAAGCTCCTCCTGCGTCAGCGTCTCCTCGCCTTCCAAGTACTTCATCATCAGCTCGTCGTCAGCCTCGGCCACCAGCTCGCACAGATGGTCATGGGCTTCCTCGGCCTGGGCACGATACTCCTCGGGAATCTCCGACTCAACGGCTTCGGTGCCGTTGCAATGGCGCGCCTTCATGCGCACCAGGTCGATGATGCCGTCAAAGTCCTCGCCCTCGCCCCAGGGAAGAGTCACGGCGCCCAGGCGCGTGCCAAAGCGCTCCTGCAGCAAGTCCATTGTGGTCGTAAAGCTGGCCTCGGAGCGCGACAGGCGGTTCACGAACACCGCACGCGCCAGGCGCAGGTCCTCCGCCGCATACCAGAGCTTAACCGTCGTAGGCTGCGGGCCGGCCTCGGCGTCGACCACAAACAGAGCCGTTTCGCAGACGCTCATCGCGGCAAAGGCGTCCCCGATAAAATCGGGGTAGCACGGAGCATCGAGCACGTTGATGCGGGCGCCCTTCCAGTCGATCGGCGCGATGGTCGTCGAGATGGAGAATGAACGCTTGACCTCTTCGGGGTCATAGTCGAGCGTGGGCTTGGTGCCGTCGTGGCCGCCCAGGCGGGCGGTCTTGCCGGAAAGGTGGAGCATGGCCTCGGCGAGTGAAGTCTTGCCCACCCCGCCTTGGCCTACGAGCACCACGTTCCTTACATTGCCGGTCTTGGGAGCACCCATGATGACCTCCTTGCAGGGCCGCGCGCAATGCGCGACGCCAACGGGGAGAGTTCGCGGTCGGTGCCGTCCCGGGAGCAGCATGGTCGGCAGCCGAGCCGACTCACCCTCCAAATGTCCTATGCCACCACCCTACCCTCACGGGCGACTGTCCATGCACACCTTTCGGCGCACGTATGGATACAGGCGGCGAGAGGAAGGAGAACGCATACGAGGCGATTATTGGACCCCGCCGATGCAAATAAAATGTCGCCGCAGGCCATAAGACCTGCGGCGACTTCGCCTCAATTAATAGTTGAGTAAATAGCCGAGCCTACCCCTCGATACGGCTCAAGAACTCGCGGGTACGCTGCTCGCGCGGATGGTCGATGACCTGCTCGGCAGGACCCTCCTCGACAATACGGCCGCCGTCCATAAAGACCACGCGGTCGGCAACATCGCGCGCAAACTGCATCGCGTGGGTCACGATTACCATCGTCATATTCTGCGCCGCCAGGTCCTTAATGACACGCAGCACCTCGGCCGTCAGCTCGGGGTCGAGCGCCGAGGTCGGCTCGTCAAAGAATAAGATTTCCGGATCGAGCGCCAGGGCGCGGGCAATACTCACGCGCTGCTGCTGACCGCCCGAAAGCTCACACGGCACCTTGTTCTCGTTGCCCGTCAGCCCCATTTGTGCAATCAGCTCGTGAGCGCGGGCTTCCGCCTGCTCGCGCGGACGCTTAAGCACGCGAATCGGTGCATCGGTGATGTTTTTCATCACGGTATAGTGCGGGAACAGGTTGTAGTTCTGAAACACCAGACCAAACCGCGAGCGCGCTTGCTTGGGAACATCTCCCTTCGCATAGACCGCGCCCAGTCCCGCATCCGTCGCAACCGCAAGGTCGCCAAACGAAAGCGAGCCGCCGTCGAGCGTCTCGAGCAGCGTGGCGCAGCGCAGCAGCGTGGACTTACCGCCGCCCGAAGGCCCGATAATCGCCACGACCTCGCCGCGCTTGACCTCAAGCGAGATATCCTTGAGCACCTCATTGCTGCCAAACGCCTTGCGCGCGTTCGTTATATTCATTACCGAATTAGTCATGGTAGTAATCCAATTTTTTCTCGGCGGCGCCCAACAGCATCTCGACCACAAAGTTAAAGACCCAGTAGATCAGCGCCGCAATCGCAAACGGCACCATGCTCACCTGCGAGGCAACCAGCGCCTTGGCGGTCGAGAACATCTCACCCACGCCAATGGCAAACGCCAGCGACGTGTCCTTGACCAGCGTGATGATCTCGTTGCCCATCGCCGGCAGAATACGCTTGGCGACCTGCGGCATCACGATATACAGAAACGTCTGCATGCGCGAATAGCCCAGCACCTCGGCTGCCTCGTATTGACCGCGCGGAATGGACTGCAGGCCCGAGCGATAGATCTCGGCAAAGTAGCCGGCGTAGTTGATGATGAATGCCACGACGCACGCCGTCCATTTGGAATCGGGCGTGAGCGAGATGCCAAACACGTAGTACGGGGCAAAGTAGATCGCAAACATCTGCAGCATAAGCGGCGTGCCGCGCATCACCGAAATATAGATGCGCGCAATCCAACGCAGCGGCGCGACCTTGCTCATGCGCATAAACGCCACGGGAATTCCCAGCGGAATCGACCCCAACAGCGTCAGCACAAACAGCTGCAAGCTGACCAAGAATCCCTGGCCAAGCATCTGCATCATGACCTGAATAGACAACCCAAGCTCTCTTTCACAGTAACGGAACAGCGAACCCAATGCTAAAGCGGGTTTTCCAGGTGCCCGAGTTTGCCGTGAAAGAGGAGCGCCGCGTACTAAATGTACGCAAGCGACGGTTTGAACGGCAAAATCGGGTGCCTGGGAAAGCCGCTATTTGAGCACCCAGTTGTCGAAGGAAAGACCATAGCTTGAATACTTATCGCACAGGTCCTTTACCGTGCCACCCTCGTAGAGCGCCTTGAGTGACTCGGTTACAGCATCGGCCGACTTGGTGTCGCCCTTCTTAAAGCCGACGGCGTAGTGCTCGCTGGACAGCGGCTTGTCGAGCTGCGTATAGGCATCGGGCTTGGCGGCCAGCTGATACTGAGCGATCGAGAGGTCACAGGCAACGGCATCGACCGCACCACTCTCGAGCTGCATAAACGCCGTGTTGTACTCACCGATGGTATCGAGCGTGGCAAACGTCGCGGCCAGATCCTTCTGGTCGCCCTCGAGCACATCCTGCGCAGCGGAATCAGTCTGGGTAATCACGGTCTTGCCGGCAAGATCGTCCCAGCTCTTGATACCCGCGTCCTTCTTGACCACCAACACCTGCTCGTTGAGCATATACGGCTCGGAGAACGTGTAGTCGTCCTCGCGGCCCTCCATGGTAAAGCCGTTCCAGATGCAGTTGATGGCGCCGGAGTTGAGCAGCGTGTCCTTGGCATCCCAATCGATGGCCTCGTAATCGACATCCCAGCCCTGCTTATCGGCAACGGCCTTGGCAAGGTCAAGGTCAAAGCCCGTGTACTCGCCGTCATCGCCCACAAAGCCGTACGGAGGGTAGGACTTGTCAAAGCCCACCACGAGCTTCTTGGACTCCGCGGCGCCCTTCACATCCTTGGCCGCGGCAGAACCAGCAGCGGAGCCCTTGCCAGCACCACCGCCGCAGCCGACAAGACCAAGGCCAAGCACCGTGGCGAGCGAGCCGGCTAGACCAACAAACTGACGACGAGACATATCGGTATTCATGGTATTCCCCCTCGATAGCACTTTAGTTAGGTAAAGTGAGTCATGTAACGTTCAGAATCATACACTTTAGTGAAATGGAGTACAAGGGAGGGCTTGCCCGGCGCGGGCGGGGAGCGGCGCGGAATTAAGTTTATCGCGAGTTCCGCACGCAAAGGAAAGCACTAAATGTGCTTTCCGTCTTGCGCAGGACTGTAGAGCAGGAAACTTAATTCCGCGCCGCTCCCCGCCCGCGCCGGGCAAACGTCGTTGGACTTATCGCTGACATGAAATGGCCGCTTGCATATCGTCCACTAGCTTGGCACGGTACAATTGCTTCGGACTTTTCTTTTTCTTTAATAGTGGAGTTAATTCATGGCAGAATCTCGTGCGGAGCGTAAGGCTCGTCGTGCTTTGATCGAGGCGGCTGAGGGGTCGGAGGAGACGAACTCTTCTAAGAAATCAAAGTCTTCTAAAGCTGCAAAAATCAAATCGACCAAGAGCAAGGCTAAGACCAAGCGTTCTGACTCTCGTCGGGATGGGGATAAAGCGCCTCAGACTCGCTCCAAGCGCCCGCATAACGATTCGGTTCCGTCCTCGCATAAGGCCGTGGATCCCAAGTCTCCTTGTTCCATCATGAAGGCCTGCGGTGGGTGCACGGCACTCAATCGTCCTTATAAGAAGCAGCTCGCCGCCAAGCAGGCTGCTATGGAGGAGCTGTTTGCTGAGCTCTGTGAGCGCGAGGGTGTTGCCGTTGATCCCATTCGCGGTATGGGTGTTACCCTGGGCGACCCGGGCAAGTATCCTGCGCCGCGTGGTTTTCGTCATAAGGCTGCCACTCCGTTTGCTCCCGGCAAAGAGGGCGCTGTCCGCTGCGGCTTTTTTGAACGTGGGACGCACAGGATCGTTGCTGTTCCTGAATGCCCTGTCGAGGCGCCGGGCACTCGTCAGATTCTCAACGGCCTCGCTCGCGAGGCCGAACGTCTGCATATTCCTGCCTTTAACGAAGACAAGCATCTGGGGCTGCTTCGCTATGCCGTCGTTCGCTGCGGCTGGCGCACCGACCAGATTATGGTCACCCTCGTGACCGCTCAACGCGACCTGCCGCATGCGCAGGAGTTCTTTGAGGCTGTCGCCGCACTCGATCCGCATATCGTCACCGTCGCTCAGAACATCAACGGTCGCCCCGGCAATGCCATCTTGGGTGAGGAGACTCGTATCGTCTATGGCGCCGAATGCATGCGCGACCAGCTGCTCGGCTGCGAGTTCGATATCTCCCCCACCGCGTTCTATCAGACCAATCCGCAGCAAACCGAGCTGCTCTATCGACTTGCCATTGACGGCATGGACCTGCAGCAGGGTGACATTCTTATGGACGCTTACTGCGGCAGCGGAACCATCGGCCTGTGCGCCGCGAAGGATGCCCAGGACAAGGGCATCGGCATTATGCTGCTCGGCGTGGAGCGCAACCCGGCGGGCATTGCCGACGCACGTCGCAATGCCGAGCTCAACGGCCTCACCCGCAGCGCTTGGTTTATGGCCGACGACGCCACCGATTACATCCTGGACGCCGCCGACAACAACGAGCGGATCGATGTCCTTTCCATCGACCCGCCGCGCGCCGGCTCCACGCCTGAGTTTCTTGAAGCCGCCTGCGCACTCAAGCCGCGCCGTATCACCTATATCAGCTGCAACCCCGTGACCCAGGAGCGAGACCTGCACCAACTCCTCGACGGAGGCTATCGCCTGCTCAAGATCACGCCGGTCGACATGTTCCCTCATACCGACCACACCGAGACTGTCGCGGTCCTCGAGCGCCGCTAATCCACCCCGGTAGATTTTTTGGGACAAGAAAGGGGGCGGCCCGTCTGGACCGCCCCCTTTCGTTGGACATATGAGTCTCGTTACATCCCCTTGCGCAGGTCGCACACGCCAGCTGCCGCCATCTCGCGAAGCAGCGTCTCGCGATCGCGCGTCACGATCAAATCCAACGGGAAGTGAATCTCGTCGAGCATCTTGCGCGCGTGATCGAGCTTGCCAATGGCCATGCCAATGTGGGCATCGGTCGACACGCCAATGCCCACGCCCAGCTCGGCGCAGCGCTCGGCAATCTTGCGGCATACGGCCCAATGCTCAGTGTCGACACCGTGTTCAAGACTATGGTTGTTGATCTCGATAATCTTGTGCTTGGCCTTAGCTGCCAACAGCACCTCGTCGATATCGAACGGCACACCCGAACGCCCCGTGTGACCCAGCATGAACACCTTGGGGTGCTCCAGGGCATTGATATACATCTCGGTCGTCTGGGCCAGCGTCGCGCCCTCAGCAATCTGCGGATTATGCACGCTTGCCACCAAATAATCCAAATTACGCGTCACCAAATCGAACAGCGAATGCTGGTGACTGTACGAATCGCCGGCAATATCGAGCGAAACGGGAATGTCCTCGCCAAACAGGCCTCCATCCAGCGAAACGATATCGGCCTCGGCACCACGCAGCACCAGCACGCCGCTCCAAATGCGCGGCCAGATATCCTGGTTAATAAAGAATTGGAAACTGCGCAGGTCATTGGGACAAGGCGTAACCATCGAGCTTAAATGATCGGCGGAACCGAGCACCTGAAGGCCGCGCTCTGCCGCCCAATAGATGTTCTCCTCGATGGTTGAGTACGCATGCGCAGAGAACATCGTATGAGTATGAATATCACAAGAAAGAAGGTAGGGCATCGGGTCTCCTTGTCCAGTATGGCCGTCGCGTATATTCATTGTACGCATAGCTTTCGGCAGTCGTAAAACTGCTTCATCCCAATCACACAACGGCATAGACAACGGGGTCTGGCTTAGCACCAAACCCCGTTTCACGTAAAACATTGTAAGCAGAGCGCTTTACTTTCGACGATATTCGTCGGCCAGTTGCTTCCAGGCAGGCAACGAATTGACGATGGTCTCGTAGCTCACACAGTAGCCAAGGCGGAACCAGCCCGGCATGCCAAAACTATCCGAAGGCACCGCGAGCAGTTCGTACTTCTTCGCGCGCTTGCAGAACGCATTCGCATCGGGCTCCAGCGCCTTCACCCACAAGTAGAATGCACCATCCGGCTCAACATAGGTGTAGCCGTACTCCGCTAGTGCATCGGTAAGCGCGGTGCGGTTGCGCGCATAGGCCTCGACATCACTCGGTTCATCGATGCAATCGATGATCACGCGCTGGAAGAGCGCCGGTGCACACACGAAGCCCAGCGTACGGGCGGCACCGGCAACGGCGGGCATTAGACGAGCTGCCTGAGGATTCGTATTGGGAACCAAGATCCACCCGACGCGCTCGCCCGGTAGCGAAAGCGACTTGGAATACGAGTAGCACACGATGGTGTGCTCGTAGATCGAAGGCACCCAAGGCACCTCGGCGCCATAGACAATCTCGCGATACGGCTCATCAGAGATGAGCATAATCGGATTCTCGGGATCGCGCTGAGCGTTGGCCTCGCGCAGAACATTGGCCAGTCGCGTCAGCGTGCCTCGTGTATATACGGCACCGGTCGGATTGTTGGGCGAGTCGATAATGACGGCAGCCGTCTTATCGGTAATCGCCTTGAGCACGTTATCCACGCTCAGCTGGAACGTATCTTCATCGGCGAGCGCCTCGACGCACGTGCAACCAGCTTTCTCGATCCACACGCGATACTCCGGGAAGTACGGAGCGATAACGATGACCTCGTCGCCCGGATTGGTAATCGCGTTGAGCGTGCAGGTGAGCGAAGCCGCGGCACCCACCGTCATAAAGACGTCCTTGCCCTCATAGCTCGTGCCAAAGCGACGGTTGAGCGAGTCGGCGACGGCTGCTCGACATTGCGGCAGACCCGGCGCAGGCGTGTATCCATGCAGCTGGTCGCTCGGCAGCTCCAAGGCCTTCTTAATGGACTCAGCCACGGCGGCAGGTGCCGGAACGCTCGGGTTACCCAGCGAAAAATCGAATACGTTCTCCGCGCCGATCTGTGCCTTGCGCTCAAGGCCATAGCTAAAGATCTCACGGATGATGGAGCTTTCCGCACCGCGAGCATACATAGTTTCGTTGATCATCTGTTCCCCTTTCGCATAGGCGCTATTGTACGCTTTAGCTGAGCAAAGTGCCGCAGCAATGTTGATTGGGGACAGACTTAAATGCGTGAAAACGCTCATTTAAGTCTGTCCCCAATCAACATATCGCTCAAAAGAAAAAGCCTCCACAGGTTTCCCCGCAGAGGCTTTCGCTACAAGAACTATTTGTCGGCGTCGGTGTTGCCGTCAGCGTTGACAGCATTGCCATCACCGGCATCATCGGATGCGGCTTCGGCATCCTCCTGCATGGCCGCCTGCGCAAAGGCCGCAGCATCAGCCGCCAGCTCCTCCTCGCTCATGCGAGGCGAGCGCTTCTTGGTCGGCATGCCGGCCGCCTTGGCGTTGCGCTCCTCCTTGGCCGCCAGGATATCGCCCTCGCGCTCAAGGTAAGCATCCCACTCGTTGTCGAGCAGGGCGTTCACGGCGTCGCCTTCGACGGTCTCGCGCTCAAGCAGCACCTTCGCCATCAGATCGAGCTGATCGCGACGGGCATCCAAAATCTCGACCGCACGGCGATGGGCTTCGCGCATGATGCGCTGAACCTCGATATCGATGCGGCGCGCCGTCTCCTCGGAGTAATCCTGGTGATCGGCGTAGTCGCGACCCAGGAACACCTGATGTTGCGCCTCGCCAAAGACCTGCGTGCCCAGCTCCTCGCTCATGCCCAAGCGCGTGACCATCTCGCGCGCCATCTTAGTCGCGCGCTCCAGATCGTTGCTCGCGCCCGACGTGATGTCGTCGCACATGAGCTCCTCGGCAACGCGACCGCCCAAGAACACGGCGAGCTCGTCGAGCATCTCGTTCTTGGTCTTGAGGAAGTGATCCTCCTGCGGAAGCTGCAGTGTGTAGCCCAGGGCCTGACCGCGGCTGACGATCGAGATCTTATGAACCGGATCGGAGTGCTCCAGGATGTGGCCCACCAAAGCGTGACCGCTCTCATGGTAGGCAATCGTGGTGCGCTCGGCTTCGGTCATCACGCGACCCTTGCGTTGCGGTCCGGCAATCACGCGCTCCATCGACTCCTCGACCTCGTCCATCGAGATCACGGAACGATGGCGGCGGGCAGCCAGCAGCGCAGACTCGTTGAGCAGATTTGCCAGATCGGCGCCGGTGAAGCCAACGGTCATCTGGGCGAGCTTCTCAAACTTCACGTCCTCGTCCATTGGCTTGTTCTCGGCATGCACGCGCAAGATCTGCTCGCGGCCCTTCACATCCGGACGGTCGACCGTAACCTGACGGTCAAAACGACCGGGACGCAGCAATGCCGGATCCAGGATGTCAGGACGGTTGGTCGCGGCGATCAGGATGACCGACTCGCTTTCCTCAAAACCGTCCATCTCGACCAGCAGCTGGTTGAGCGTCTGCTCGCGCTCGTCGTGACCGCCGCCCAGACCGGCTCCGCGCTGACGCCCCACGGCATCGATCTCGTCGATAAAGATGATCGACGGGGCCTGGGACTTGGCCTCCTTAAAGAGGTCACGCACGCGGCTGGCGCCGACACCCACGAACATCTCGACAAAGTCGGAACCCGAGATGCTAAAGAACGGCACGCCCGCCTCGCCGGCAACGGCCTTGGCCAGCAGCGTTTTACCGGTGCCCGGAGGGCCCACCAGCAACACGCCACGCGGGATCTTGGCGCCCAGCTTGCGATAGCGATCCGGATCGCTCAAAAAGTCACGGATCTCCTCGAGCTCCTCGACTGCCTCGTCCACGCCGGCAACGTCCTCGAACTTAACCTTGGGGCGCGTGGCCTCGTTGGTCTTGGCGTTGGCCTTGCCAAACTGCATGTTCCTGTTGTTGGCACCCATCATCTGGCGCATAAAGTAGAACATGATGGCAATCAGGGCGATCGTCGGCAGCACACTCATCGCCAAGTCGCCCCAAAAATCGGGGTCATTGGTGTTGACGATGTACTTGGTATCGGGGTGCTCCGCCATAAGCTCGGCAAGCGAATCGGAGCCGACATAGGTCGAGGAGAAGCTCTTGAGCTCGCTCGTGTCGCCCTTGTCCTTTTTCGTCTTCCAGTAATGACCCGCCACGCTTCCGTCTTGAACCGTATAGGTCAAATCTTCGACGCGATCCTGCTTAATGGCGTTGACCATCTCGCTCGTCGCGAGCTTTACGGTATTGCTGGAATTGGCAAAGCCGGAGCCCATGTTAAAGAAGGCGTAGCCCAGAAGCGCGCAAGCCAAAATAAAATACAGCCAGCCCGTACGCGTGGGCTTCTTGCCTCCGGGCATCCCCGGGATCTTAGGCTCCCGGGGAGTCTGGAAATTGTTATCGTTACGGTCGTCGGGCATCTTACGAATAAACCTCCGGTTTCAAAATGCCCAGATACGGAAGGTTACGATAGCGCTCGGCATAGTCGAGGCCGTAGCCCACCACAAAGGCATCGGGGCAATGGGTTCCAACATACTTGGGCGTGACGGCCGAGGTACGGTCCTCAACGTCCTTCCACAGGAAGGCGGCAACCTCCAGCGAGGCGGGCTTGCGACTCTCGAGGTTCTTCATCAGATACTTGAGCGTCAGGCCCGAGTCCAGAATGTCCTCGACGATCAGCACGTCGCGACCGCGGATGTCGATATCCAGGTCCTTAATGATACGCACGATGCCCGAGGACTTCACACCGTCGCCATAGCTCGAAACAGCCATGAAATCGATGTTGGTCGGCAGCTCGATCTTGCGCATCAGGTCGCCCATAAAGACCACGGCGCCGCGCAGGACCGCAATCAGCACCAGATCCTTACCCGCGTAGTCGCGAGTAATCTGCTCGCCTAGGCGAGAGACGATACCGTCGATATCCTCCTGCGTAAACAGAACCTTCTCGATATCCGGATGTTGAGAAGCCATGACAACCCTTTCTTGTGCTTATCGCCCACGCACCGCCGCATGGACGCGAACTACACATTCTAGCAGCGCACGGGGTATATTTACCAGCACGTGCGCCATCAGCGCGGGAATACCGTCAACGTCGCACAGAATAGCTGGCGCGAAGCGCTATTCCGCATCGACCACACGAAGCAGATATGCCACGCGCGTTGCGGCCGTGCATTTAAAACGCTCGTCCGCGCGAACGCCCGCGACCCATACTACGGCACCTCCCGGAGCCGTTCTTACCACGGGTACGCCAGAGCGGTCTGAAACAGGAATGCGCGCCTCGTTCAACAGGTCTGACACTTTCTTGCTTCGGCCGTTCATCCCCAACGGGCACATCACGTCTCCCGGCACAGGGCTATCCACCCACAGGCGCGCCGATCGTGCCTCGGTGGGAATCTCCCCGCGCGAGCCGGCTAACATCCGCTCGCTATCGCGGTCGGCAAACCCCAGGGCCGCCGCATCCACCAAGGCCGCAACCTTTCCGGCAGCAGCAAGCTCGCGGGCACAGTGCACGATATCGCACCCCGGCTCCACAGCCATCGGCTCCGCTGTCAGCATATGCCCCGCCCCCAGCGGCAGACGACCGGGAACGGAGATCCAATCGGCCACTAAACCCTCGCGCGCCGCCGGGGCCTTGAACGCCAGCGTGCCAAACTCCACACGGGCATCAATTCCCGCAGGAAGCGTAACCGAGCCCGAGCCCGCAGCGACGCAGGCGAGCACGCGCTCCACGTGCCGCATCTCCGGTCGCGCGTCGGGATCGATGCGCTTAATCGCCAATCGCACGATACGCCGTGCAATCACAACCTCAGCGGCGGCAAGACGGCGCGCATCGAGCACAAGTGCGCCCGCCGCTTCCTTGCGCAGGCAGCTTCGAAACGCCTGTGCCGAAAGCTGGGAAAGAAAGGCGTCTTCGTCGCCCAGAATTTCGCAAGCGGCGCCAATCGTCTTACAGACGCTCGCGTTGCGCTGTGCCACCACCGGCATCACCCGATGGCGTACATAGTTGCGCAGGTACGAAACGTCCTCGTTGCTTTCATCTTCCCGCCATGGCTGACCGTGCACCTGCAGATAGCTCACGAGCTCATCGTGCGTGAGGTCGAGCAAGGGGCGAACCACAATGTTCCGACGGCGCGGAATGCTCGATAGACCCGCGGGACCCG
The DNA here is from genome assembly GCA_902497075.1 of uncultured Collinsella sp. GTDB lineage: Bacteria > Actinomycetota > Coriobacteriia > Coriobacteriales > Coriobacteriaceae > Collinsella. The sequence goes on along the minus strand of CABVDG010000005.1, from coordinate 2,778 downwards.
ACCCTTTAATGGCATTCATCAAAAATGTTTCCGCGCGGTCCGACGAAGTATGCGCGGTACAGATACGAGCCGCCGTCCGCGGTGCGCCCGATTCGGCACAAAGTTCGCGAACGTATCTCCGTGCCGCGGCATAGCGCACCTCGCGAGCCGCAGCCTCGATATTGCCCGATTCGTCATCAAAATAGGCATGCTCAACACACAGCGGCAAACCGTATTGCGCGCACAGGTCACGTACAAAGGCCTCGTCGCCATCGGATGCCTCCCCGCGCAGATGATGGTTTACATGCAGCACGTGCAATCGCTCGCGCGCAATGGGAGCGACGCCGCGCCCGTCCTGAATATCCAGCTTTGATGTGCAAGCCATAAGGAGCAGCGCCGTCGAGTCCGCACCGCCTGATACCATGAGCACTACGGGGGCAGCGGCCTGCCGCGTTGCCAGGGCGCTCTTATCCGTCCTCGGCGCGGCATGATGTCCATAGTGCTGAGATACCGTTGGCATTCGCTTCCTCCTCTATTCGTCCGCACCCATTGTATCCTTTGGAATCTTATGTCTCGCCTGCACCTTCATATCCTCGGCAGCGGCTCAAAAGGCAACTGCGCACTCGTCGAGGGGCCTCAGGGGCTCATCATGATCGACAACGGCCTGTCCCGCCGCGAGACACTTAAACGCATGGCGGAGCTTGGCCTCTCGGCAGACGACGTCGCCGCTCTAGTAATCACCCATGAGCATGGTGACCATATCAAGGGGCTCGATGTATGGTGCAAGCACTGGCATGGTCCCCTCTTTGCCAGCAGGGACACCCTTTCATGCAAAGAAAACCTCGCGCACCTGCCCGTAGAGGAATTTGACCCCGGCGACACGCTCCCCATTGCCGGCATCCACGTGCAAACCTACTCAACATCGCACGATGTCATCAATCCTGTCGGCTATCGATTTAATGCTCTCGATGATTCCATTGGGTTTGCCACCGACACCGGAGAGTTATCGAGCAAGGCCATAGGCATCCTCAAAGACTGTCGAGTTCTCGCGCTCGAAAGTAACCACGATGTAACTATGTTACGCGAAGGACCGTACCCACGCTTTCTTCAGGAGCGCATCCTGTCCACAAAGGGGCATCTCTCCAACAACCAGGCCGCCGAAGCCGCGCGCGAACTTGTTACCGATCGCACCGAACAGCTCATCGCCATGCATATCAGCCAGGACAATAATCGTCCAAGCCTTACCGTCAAAAGCTATGCCAACGCGCTTGATGCAAGTCTCGATGATGAACTCGGCAGTTCTGCCACCCGTCTTCAAGGGCCACGGAAGCTCTCGATACGCCCTGCAAGTCAGTATCAACCGACAACTATTCAATAGCCCCTCAAGACAACAAAAGGGGGCTGGGAATCACTTCCCAGCCCCCTTAACTCATACTCTCGATTGAAGCAGAGCCATCGTTAGTCGATGGAGATCTTCGTGACGTTCTTCTTCTCGACGATCTTAGGAACCGTAACGGTCAGGATGCCGTCAGCATACTTTGCAGAGAGGCCCTCGCTCGAAGCGTCCTTCAGATATACGCCACGCGTCGCGCTGTACGAGCTAAACTCCTTCTGGAGGAAGTTCTTACCCTCGTTTTCGGCGCTCTCCTCGACGTTCACGCTGATGGACAGGCGACCCTCATTGAGCTCAACGTCGATGTCATCCTTGGCGACACCGGTCAGATACGCCTTGACCTCGTAGCCATCGCCCTTGTCCTCAACGTCAACGGGGAACGCCTTGGAGGCAATCGAGTTGTTTGCAAGGTCGGTCATATCATCAAACAGATCGAACAGCGAGCTAGCAGAAGGACGAACGCCAAAAACCGAACGATAAGGAACCATGCTTGCCATGTTTACCACTCCTTTTAAGGACTGCCGAGCCATCTTCTAGGTGACTGGGACTTCTTTTGACGCTCTTATATATGCCCACCCAGTGCCCATATATACATCAACTATAAAGTTTTTTGAGTCCAGTACTATAAGCATATCTAAGTGTGTGTGACTCAGGTTTTAGTAAGGTTAAGGTTCTTTGAACCAGAGCTTAAATAACAAGTATGTTCGCAGCTACAAATAACAAGGGGCTTACAATGAGCGCGTACACGTTGTTGGTAACGAGCTAAAGGGCATCATGGACGACCAAAACCAGAACAATATGTTTATGCCGACGCAGGGCGAAGATACTTCTACGCAGCCGCCACGGTTCCATCGCCCCCACATCTCGCAAGAGCCCATCAATGACCCAGAGCCCGATTATGTGACGAGAAACCGATATCAAACGCTCGAGGATGCCCAAACGGGACGTAAACATATGGGCGTCGCCTCGGGAGACCCTGTATATCTGAAAGACGCACCATTATCTAAAAACAGCGCAGCTAGTGATGAGCCGATGAAAGCATCCGCCGTCCATCAACAAAGAGGGCCTCGACCCAAGCAAACCTTGACGCATTCGGCTCGCTATCTCGAAACGCCAAAACAGGGAAAGTCAATCTTCGTTTCGTCAAGTAAACGACGCAAGCAGCATCAGCTGACAATTCTGCTTTTGACCATTGCGGCCATAGCAGTTGCCCTTGTTATACGATTTATTTTCTTTAAATAAAGGCTCAATACCGAAAACAACAAGATCGTCTGGTGTAATTGAGTCATTTACGCCCCGTAAACGCAAAGAAGGGGGAGGCCGCGAGGCCTCCCCCTTCTTCAGTTTCGATGACGGCTCGGTGCCGTCCACCGGTCAGCGGCGCCCTGGCCTCCCACGGGCTGGCC
>CABVDG010000004.1:0-162538 GCA_902497075.1 uncultured Collinsella sp. | reverse complement strand
TCCATTGGAACACGAGGAGGCGCCAGGTTAAACTGAAGGGACTGACCCCGGAGGAATTCCGGAATCAGTCCCTATGTGCGGCGTAGGCCGCTTATTAGCCCGTCCAAGAATTGGGGCGCAGTTCAAATTCGCCATCGGGGGCATTTATTTATGCCGATTGGGCGCAATATGAGTATCAGATAGGGCTTCGAAGACGGTGCGCGGTGCGCTCCGATGCTGAATACTCCCAAAAATGCACGGCGGAACATGACCCACCTGGCCAAAGCGCTCAAGTTCGGTATTCGGGGACGCCTGCCAATTCGCAATACATACAAGTTACGGCTCCAGTAACCGTTGAACGGGCAAAATCGACCGTTCACCCCATGGTGGTTAGGTGAACGTTCACCTTTTAAGTCGCAATGAATTAGTATAGTGAACGTTCACCTAGAGGATAACGAGCGCATCGTGCGCCCGCTCCGCCAACAAAGGGGTTGTTTGATGAAAAACTTCATGGACGATCGGGATTTCCTGCTGAGCACCAAAACCGGTGAGGAGCTGTTCCACAACTTTGCCGAGGGCATGCCCATCGTTGACTACCACTGCCACATTTCTCCCAAGGAGATCTGGGACGACAAACGTTTTGAGAACATCACCGAGGTTTGGCTGGGCGGTGACCACTACAAGTGGCGCCTGATGCGTGCCAACGGCGTTGACGAGCGCTTCATTACCGGCGATGCCCCTGCTCGCGAGAAGTTCCAGAAGTGGGCCGAGACCCTGGGCCGTTGCGTGGGCAACCCCGTCTTTGAGTGGAGCCACCTGGAGCTTAAGCGTTACTTTGGCTACGAGGGCGTCCTGAACGGCAAAACCGCTCAGGAGGTCTGGGACCTTGCCAACGCCAAGCTCGCTGAGGCCAGCTTTACCTGCCGCAACCTGATCAAGCAGTCCAACGTCCGCATGATCTGCACTACCGACGACCCCGCCGACAGCTTTGAGTGGCACAAGAAGATTGCCGCCGACGACAGTTTTGACGTTCAGGTCGTTCCCGCCATGCGCCCCGATGCCGCCCTGCGCATCGAGCGTGGCCAGGAGTTCGCCGACTACTGCAAGCATCTCTCCGAGGTTGCCGGCATTGAGATCAGCGACTTCGAGGGCATGAAGGCCGCCATCTCCAAGCGCTACGACGTTGCCCACGAGCTGGGCTGCCGCGCTTCCGACCACGCGCTCGACTACGTTATGTACGTTCCGGCTACCGCCGACGAGATCGAGACTATCTTTGCCAAGGGCCTTGCCGCCGAGCCGCTTACCGAGGACGAGGTCCTCAAGTTCAAGACGGCCTTTATGCAGTTCGTCGCCGGCGAGTATGTCCGCCTTGGCTGGGCCATGCAGCTGCACTTTGGCTGCAAGCGTGACAACAACCGCGCTATGTTCGCCAAGCTCGGTCCCGACACCGGCTACGACTGCATCTCCAACTACACGCCGTCCGACCAGCTGGCCGATTTCCTCAACTCCATCCAGGAGTCCACGGGTCTGCCCAAGACCATCCTGTATAGCCTGAACCCCATCGACAACACCATGATCGATACCGTGATGGGCTGCTTCCAGGAGGCTCCGACCGCCGGCAAGATCCAGAACGGCTCTGCCTGGTGGTTCAACGACAACGAGATCGGTATGCGCGAGCAGCTCACGGCTCTGGCTAACGAGGGCGTGTTGGGCAACTTTGTGGGCATGCTTACCGATTCCCGCTCCTTCCTGTCCTACCCGCGTCACGAGTACTTCCGTCGCGTGCTGTGCGGCGTGATCGGCGAGTGGGTCGAGCAGGGCAAGTATCCGGCCGACATGGAACTGCTGGGAGCCATCGTGCGCGACATCAGCTACAACAACGCGGTCCGCTACTTTGGCTTTGACCTGGATACCGTCGAGGCTTAAACCCGCATCGAATCACACCGAACTCGGGAGCGCCGTTGCCACACGCGGCGCCCCCGTTTTGCCTGCACGCTAACAGCAATCTAAGGAGAGACATCGATGGAGAACATCAGCTACGAGACGCTCGAGAAGATCGGCTACAAGGGCTACCTGCTGCCCAAGGACGCGCCCGAGAAGGTTCTGCAGTTTGGCGAGGGCAATTTCCTGCGCGCCTTTGTCGACCGCTTCTTTGACATGGGCAACGAGGCAACCGGCTGGAACGGCAAGGTTGTCATGGTGCAGCCCATCAGCGGCGCCTTTGGCTTTGCCGACGGCATCAATGCCCAGGATGACCTGTACACCGTGCTGGTGCGCGGCAAGGAGAACGGCAACACGGTCGACGAGTCCCGTGTGATCAGCGCCTGCAGCCGCTGCCTCAATCCGTATCGTGAGGACGACTACCGCGCCATGATGGAGGTCGCCGTCTCCGACGATTTGGAGATTATCGTCTCCAACACCACCGAGGCTGGCATTGCCTACGATCCGTCCTGCAAGGCCGACGACATGCCGCCCGCGAGCTTCCCCGCTAAGCTTGCCCAGGTGCTCCACACCCGCTGGGCCGCCGGCAAGCCGGGCGTTATCGTGCTCGCCTGTGAGCTCATCGATCACAACGGCGAGGAGCTGCTGCGCATCATGAACCAGTACGTGAGCGACTGGGGCTGGGAGGACGAGTTTGCGCAGTGGATGGCCAACGACTGCACCGTCTGCACCACGCTCGTCGACACTATCGTCCCCGGCCGCATCCGCGACCCCAAGGAGGCCGCTGCCGTGGCCGAGCGCCTGGGCTACGAGGATCCCTTCCTGGCCGTGCGCGAGCCCTTCCAGATGTGGGGTATCCAGGGCGATGAGTCGCTCAAGGAGCGTCTGCCCTTCGTGAAGGCCGGCCTGCCGGGTGTCTTTGTGACCCCCGATGTCACCCCGTACAAGAAGCGCAAGGTCCGCATCCTCAACGGCGCCCACACTGCCTTTGTTCCGGGCTCCTGGGTTGCCGGCTTTGACATCGTGCGCGATTGCATGCACGACGAGACCGTCCGTGGCTTCATGAACACCATGCTCTACGACGAGGTCATCCCGACGCTTGCCGCCGATCTTGATGTCGAGGACTGCAAGGCCTTTGCCGCCGCCGTCGAGAACCGCTTCGACAACCCGTTTATCGACCACGCGCTGCTCTCCATTTGCCTCAACTCAACCGCCAAATGGCGCGCTCGCGACCTGCCCACGCTCAAGGACTATGTTGCCGAGACCGGCAGCCTGCCCAAGTGCCTGGCGACGAGCCTCGCTACGCTCATTGCCTTCTATACGCAGGAGCTCGTTGCTCGCGAGGGCGATGGCCTGCACCTGCGCCGCGCCGACGGCACCGAGTACACCGCTCAGGACGATGCCTTCGTGCTCGATTTCTACGCCGCCCACGCCGGTGCAGACGATGCCGAGCTGGTGCACGACGTGCTCAGCAACGAGCAGATGTGGGGCGAGGACCTTACGCAGATTGCCGGCCTTGAGGAGTTTGTCGTCAACGCGCTTGCCGTTGTGCGCGCCGAGGGCGCCAAGCAGGCCTTCGCCAACGCCCAGGCCTAAATCCTTCTGTGCGCCCGCCGGGCAACTGACGGGCGCCCGCTGACTTCTGCTCAACCTGTAGGGTTAGGACTCTTTGTAATGAATACTATCCAGATCAATCCGGCCGACAACGTGATCGTCGCGCTGTCGCCGCTTGCCAAGGGCACCGCCGTCGCGGTTCCCGGGGTGGGCGAGGTCGTTGCCGCGGAGGATATTCCGCAGGGCCACAAGATGGCCGTGCGTGCCATTGCGGCGGGGGAGGACGTCGTCAAGTACGGTCTTCCTATCGGTCACGTGACGGGCGACATCCAGCCCGGTCAGTGGCTTCATACGCATAACGTCAAGACCAACCTTTCGGGCGAGGTCGAGTACGCTTACAACCCGACGCATCCGGTCGTTGAGCCGGTTGAGCCCGAGACCTTTATGGGTTTCCGCCGCGCTGACGGCCGCGCCGCCACGCGCAACGAGCTGTGGATCATCCCCACGGTCGGCTGCGTCAACGAGGTCGCACGTGCCATGTGCGAGCAGGCTCAGGATCTGGTCGAGGGCTCGCTGGAGGGCGTTTACTACTTCCCGCATCCCTTTGGCTGCTCGCAGACCGGTGCCGACCATGCCCAGACGCGCCGCTTGTTGGTGGCGCTCTCGCGTCACGCAAACGCTGCGGGTGTGCTGTTCCTGTCCCTCGGTTGCGAAAACTGCACGCACCAGCAGGTACTCGACGAGCTCGGTGACTTCGATCGCGAGCGCGTTCGATTCCTCGCCTGCCAGGATGTAGCCGACGAGCAGGTCGAGGGTCGCAAGATCCTGTCCGAGCTTGCCGACCTGGCCAAGCAGGCCAAGCGTGAGCCCATTCCTGCCTCCGAGCTGGTCATTGGCCTTAAGTGCGGCGGCTCTGACGGTCTTTCGGGCATTACCGCCAACCCCACGATCGGTCGCGTGAGCGATATGGTTGTCGCCCGCGGCGGCACGTCGGTGCTCACCGAGGTTCCCGAGATGTTTGGCGCGGAGAGCATTCTGCTCGATCGCTGTGAGAGCCAGGACGTCTTTAACGCAGCTGCCGACATGCTCAACGGCTTTAAGGACTACTTTATCAGCCACGGCGAGGTCGTCTATGAGAACCCGAGCCCCGGCAACAAGGACGGCGGCATTACCACGCTCGAGGACAAGAGCTGCGGCTGTGTGCAAAAGGGCGGATCTGCCCCCATCGTCGACGTACTGCCGTATGCCGGTCAGGCTACCAAGCATGGCCTGAACATGCTGTGCGGTCCGGGCAACGACATGGTATCCACCACGGCCCTGACGGCTGCCGGCTGCCACGTAATCCTGTTCTCGACCGGCCGCGGCACGCCGTTTGGCGCACCGGCGCCTACCCTCAAGGTGTTCACCAACCAGCGTCTGTGCGACCACAAGGCCAACTGGATGGACTTTAACGCCGGCGTGGTCGCCACGGGCGAGCGTACGCTCGACGAGGCTGCCCACGACCTGTACCAGCTGGTGCTAGAGACGGCGAGCGGCAAGCTTACGAGTGCCGAGCGTCGCGGCTGCCACGAGATCAGCATTTGGAAGGATGGCGTCTGCCTGTAGCGGTAAATGGGTTCGCATAGGGCGCTATTGACCATGGCCCCGTCGGGAGTGTTCCCGGCGGGGCCATGTTTGTTCTGTCTGTTCGGGCGTGTCTTCCTGAGGGTACGGGAGCGGCGAAAACAATAAACGTTCACCTAATCGACCTCAAATTTAAACCCACTCAATACCCATGTAATCGTGATTTTTTTCAAGTCAGATGTCCGTTTAACGGCAAAAAACGACCGTTCAAGGATAATATACAAGTGAACGTTCACCTATCATATGCAATCGAGCATAATCTAGCTAAACGTTCACCCTACGAGTGGGCGATATGCAGACAGACATCGGTATGGACTCCAATGTCTTGTTACAAGACAATCGAGAAAAGAGAGGGAGCTCGATGACTAACAAGATCGGTAAAAAGCGCAAGATCACATTCTGGACGCGCTTGGGCTTTGGTATGGGCGGCATGCTCAACTCCGGTGCCCTGAGCTTTACGCACAGCTACATGGTGCTGTTCCTGTCCACGGAGTGTGGTCTGTCCGCAGGCGAGGCTGCGCTGATCAGCTCGTTCGCCATCTATCTCAACGCCATTCTGTGCCCGCTCATGGGCTTTGTGGCCGATAACTTCTACGCTACCAAGATCGGCCGCATCTTTGGCCGCCGCCGTTTCTGGATCTTGCTGGCTATCCCGATGATGGTCGCCGAGCCGCTCATCTTTGTGGCTACGCCGTTTGGTTTCCCGTACTACTTTGTGTTGTACCTGATCTACAACGTCGCGTACACGTTCTGCACCGCCAACCTGTCGCCGCTTACCATCGAGATGACCGATGACTTCAAGGAGCGTACGTACCTCACCGGCTACAAGCACCTCTTTGGTAACGCCGCCGGCTTCCTGATGGCAGCACTCGTCGGCTTTGGCTTTGGCACCTTCGGCGAGACCAACCCGTTCAGCTACTTCATTATTGCTACGATTAACGCTTCGGTCATGGCAATCTCGCTGCTGTGCGTGTACCTGTCCACGTGGGAGCACACCCCCGAGGAGGTCGCTCAGGAGAAGATCGAGAGCGTCGGCGAGGGTATCAAGAAGTTTTTCATCGACGTTATCTCTACCTTCCGCAACAAGTCCTTCCGCAAGGTCCTGTATGCGCAGGTCTCCACGAAGCTCGCCGCTGCCTGCTGGTCTGCGTGCCTGTCCTTCTTCATCGTCTACTGCCTGCAGATTCCTAAGTCCTACGAGTCCGTGATGGAGATGCCCGGCAAGGTCGTCGCTATCGTCTGCACCGCTATCTGGATTGCCCTCATGGCCAAGAAGGGCTTCCACAAGTCTTGGTACTTGGCCAACGTCGGTTGCGCTGCGTGCATCATCGCCTACAACTACTTCGCCTTTGGTCAGATCAACGGCACCTCCACGGTCGCCATCGCCATGATTGCCTACCCCATCATCTTCGCCATCTGGAAGTTCTTCTACGTTGGCTTCCAGTATCTGCCCGATGTTCTGCTCAACTACATCCCCGATGTCGATGAGCTCATCACCCTGCGTCGTCGCGAGGGCATCTACAGCTCCGCACAGCAGCTCTGCCAGCAGATCGCCCAGGCTGTTGCCGTCAACGTATGGGCTATCGTCCTTGCTGCCTCCGGCTTCATTCAGACCGCCGGCAACAGCGACGCCGTGACCCAGCCCGCCACCGTGCCTCTGTACATCTGCGGCTACATGCTCATCGGCTGCGCCGGCTTCTTCCTGCTCGCGGCCGTCCTTGCCCGCGGCATCAAGATCGACAAGGAGCAGTGCGACATCCTTTGCGACGAGATCCACCGTGTCAAGGAGGGTGGCAAGATGGCCGACGTCAAGCCCGAGGTCAAGGCGCTTTGCGAGGAGCTCTCCGGCTTTAAGTACGAGGACTGCTTTGCCCACAACAATGTTGGCTTCCAGGACGGCAGCGTAATTCCCGCCGAGTAGGGCAGGCGCATCGTCCAAACCACAGGGCCGTGCCACCGGAGATCCACCGGCGGGTACGGCCCTTTTTTAAAAACGAGTAGTATGAACTTCTGATTACATTTGAGGGAGAGACCCATGGAGACGAACGTTATCTGGCGCAATGCCCGCGCGGCCGTTATCGAGCTCGACGATGGCGGCTACTTTACCTGTGCCGATACGTGGGAGATCTTTGTCAACGATGAGCCCGCCGGTACCACGAATACGGTCGAGACCTATGTCGATGGCCTGACCCCCGGCAAGCGCAACCTGATCCGCTTTGTCTGCGGCGAGCGCGAGTTGAGCGTAGGCGTCACCACGCCGGCGGAGCCCTTTACCATCAACGTTCGCGACTGCGGAGCCAAGGGCGATGCCGAGCACGATGACACCACCAACATTCAGGCTGCCATCATGGCCTGCCCCAAGGGCGGGCGCGTGCTGATCCCCGCCGGCAACTACCGCATCAAGTCCCTCTTCCTTAAGAGCAATATCAACATCGAGCTTGCCGAGGGCGCGGTGCTGCTGGCCCGTCACGACCGCGCGGCGCTTGCCTACATTCCGGGCGCGGTCACGGGTGACGAGGGGGCTGGGTACGCCGGCACCGATATGCTGCCCCTGGGCCGTTGGGAGGGCGAGAGCTTCTCGACCTACTGTTCGACCTTTACGGGCCTGAGCGTGCACGACGTGTGCATCTATGGCCGCGGCGCCATCGACGGCCGGACCGATTTTGCCGAGGACAACTGGTGGAATAAGGACTTTAAGAACATCTTCCGTCCCGAGGAGGGCCGCGAGATCGCCCGCCCGCGCATGATCTTCCTGTCCGAGTGCGAAAACGTGAGCCTTGCCGGCTTCACCGTGCGCAACAGCCCGGCGTGGAATATTCATCCCATTCTGTGCGAGCACGTCGATGCCCTGTGCCTGTCCATCGAGGGTCCCAAGAACTCCCACAACACCGACGGTTTCGATCCCGAGAGCTGCGGTTTTGTCCGCATCCTTGGCTGTCAGTTTTCGGTGGGGGACGACTGCATCGCCATCAAGAGCGGCAAACTGGGCATTGAACCCGAGCTCCGTCCCGCCACGCACGACGTGCTGATCTCGCACTGCTACATGCACGACGGCCACGGCGCCGTGGTGCTGGGATCCGAGGCCGCCGGCGGCATCAAGGACCTCACCGTGAGCAAGTGCCTCTTTGAGCGCACCGACCGCGGCCTGCGCGTCAAGACACGCCGCGGACGCGGCAAGGACGCCGTCAACGAGGGCATCACCTTCGAGCACATTCGCATGGATAAGGTGCTCACGCCCTTCGTGGTCAACTCGTTCTACTTCTGCGACAAGGACGGCAAGACCGACTACGTGCAGTCTCGCGAGGCGCTGCCCGTCGACGACCGTACGCCCGGCTTTGGCGCCACGACGTTTTGCGATATCGAGGCCACCAACTGCCATGCGGCCGCGGCCTATATCACGGGCCTTCCCGAGAGCAAGGTGACGCGCCTGACGTTCCAGGATGTCCATGTGACCTTTGCCGCCGATGCCGAGCCCTTTGTGCCGGCCATGGCCTGCGGCGTGGAGCCCATGGTGCGCCAGGGCATCATCGCGCAGAACGTGAAAGTCCTCGACCTGCAGAACGTGCGCATCGAGGGTCAGGATGGCGACGAGCTGCAGCTGCAAAACGTCGACAAGGTTATCCGCGCGTAGGGTAGTGCTCCTGCACAAGTGAATACGGCATGTTGAGGCGTGCGACGGTCGGGTCTGCCCGGCTGTCGCACGCAATCTATAGGTGCCGGCATTGCATGGTGGGTGTTCTGTGACAGAAAGCGTAATGACAGATGAGTGGTAAAGAGCAGCTCTTTGAGGTATCGCTCGAACGCGAAGGCGCGTATCGCAGCATTTCGGCGGCGCTCGAGGCGGCGGAGCGGTGCGTGTCCGATACGACCGTGCCGGTGCGTGTGCTGGTGGCGCCGGGCGAGTATCGCGAGCAGGTCGATATTCGTCGTCCGCATGTGACGCTCGAGGGCGAGACGGCCGACAGCGTGCGTATCGTGGGAGGCCTGGGTGCCAAGATGCCTTCGGAAGATGGTAGCGGCCAGGATGGAAGACTCGGCACCTTCCGTACGTACACGGTGCTGGTCGATGCCGACGACGTGACGCTTGCGGGTCTAACAATCGAAAACAACGCCGGTGATGGGCGCGAGGTCGGCCAGGCGATTGCCCTGTATGCCGATGGTGACCGCCTGGTTGTCGATGCCTGCTGCATTAAGGGACACCAGGACACGCTCTTTTTGGGGCCGCTGCCGCCGCGCGAGGCCAAGCCGGGCGGCTTTATAGGCCCCAAGCAGTTCGCCCCGCGCCGCGTGGGGCGGCAGTATTTTCGACGTTGCCGGATCGAGGGCGATGTCGACTTTATCTTTGGCGGCGCGCGTGCCTACTTTGAGGGGTGTGAGATTCGCTCGCTCAACCGCGATATGGATGTCAACGGGTATGTAACGGCAGCCTCCACGCCTCAGGGCGAGCCGTACGGATTTGTGTTTCATGGCTGTTCGTTTACAGCCGATGAGGGCATTGCCCCCGGATCGGTCTATCTGGGTCGTCCATGGCGCGAGTGGGCCCAGACCGTTTTGCTCGAATGCTGGCTGGCCCCCCATATTTCACTCGAGGGTTGGTGGGATTGGAATAAGCCAGCGGCACATGACGGCACCCTGTATGCCGGCGGTGCCCTGTTTGGCCCGGCGGGTGATACTGCCGCTTGGGTGCCGTGGGCGCATTGCCTGACCGGTCAGGATTCCGAACGCTATGCGCGTGACCGAGTGCTTGCCGGCACGGATGGTTGGGATCCCGAGGGCGGCGACGGTGATGCGGTAGAGACGGCCGGGCTATCTGCCAATGGCCGCACCGTGCACATCGAGACGTACTACGAGGACGAACCTGCGCTGCGCGCCCGACTGAAGCGCGAGGGGCGCTCGGCCGCATTTACGGGCAAGACTCCCATAGACTTTGAGGCATGGAAGGCTGCGACCAGGACTCGTCTGTACGATATTTTGGGTCTTTCGCTTATGGACCGCGCCCCGATTGAGATTCGTGAGCTCAATCGCGTGCGAGTTGCCGGCAACATCGTGCGTACTCATGCGGTGTTGCAGGTTGAGCACGATGTGTGGATGCCGTTTTACCTGTTGGAGCCGTCCCGCCCCAAGCTTGACGAGCGGGGACTCAAGCGCTGCTATATCTGCCCGCATGGTCACCAGGGGGCGGGTGCTGCAAGCATAGCCGGCGTTGCGGGCGTGCCGGCGGTCGACGATGCCGTGCGTAAGTTCAATTACGACTACGGTCTGCGTTTGGCGCGCATGGGTTACGTGACCGTCTGCCCCGATGCGCGTGGTTGGGGATACCGTCGTGACTGGAAGGGTCAGGGCGACGACGAGAACAGCTACCTGCGCGGTACGTGTCTGAATCAAGCACGTATGGCCGAGCCGCTGGGTCTTACGGTCGCGGGCCTCAACGCCTGGGACAACATGCGCTTGATTGATTACTTGGAGACACGCGGTGACATTGCCATGGGCGACCTGGGCTGCTTTGGTTTTTCGGGCGGCGGTTACATGACGTTGTACCTGTCCGCGCTCGACCCGCGCGTGCGCAAGGCGTTTGTCTCGGGCTATCTGTACGGCGTTGATGATTCGCTACTGCACCTCAACGGCAATTGCAGCTGCAATTACACGCCTGGACTCTGGCGTCTGCTCGACATGGGCGACATTGCATCGCTTGTCGCGCCACGGCCGCTCTTGGTTCAGAGCTGCGAGAAAGACCATCTCAACGGCGCCCGCGGGCTTGCGAACGTAGACGAGCAGCTCGATATCGTTCGCGACGCCTACGCGCTGCTGGGCAAGGACGAAAACCTTCTGCACGAGGTCTGCCCGGGTGGACACCACCTGGGCGTGGCGCATCTTGCCGAGGATATCGAATGGCTCGATTCGCAAGTTGCGGAATGCGCCCACGCATAGCCCCTCGGATGTTGCGAATGAACGGTATGTACCTGTATGACCGCCGGTGTGCGGGTGAGGAGAAGAATATGGAAACGAAAAACTTGAGCGAATCGACCATCTGCTGCTTTGGCGATTCGACCACCTGGGGCGATAACGGATGCGGCGGGGGAGGCAACGATATCTCCTGGACTTCGCACCTGGGTGCGCTGCTGGGCGGCGCTACGATCGAGAACTTTGGTATTAAGGGTTCGCGTATTGCCGTCAAGGCCGACCGTAGCGATTCGTTTGTCGAGCGCTTGGACGGCATCGATCACACGGCAGATATCTGCATCGTCTTTGGCGGCGTTAACGACTTTAGCCGTAACGTGCCGCTGGGAGAGCTGGGCAGCACGGACGTGCACGAGTTCTACGGTGCGCTCGACTACCTGATCCGCACCATCACGGCGCGCTCGCCTCAGGCAAAGCTGGTGTTTATGACGCCGTGCAAGACGAGCGGCAAACACGAGAAGGATATTCCGGCAAGCAACGAGGCCAACCATCTGGGCCTGACGCAAGACGCCTATGTGCGCGCGATGCTGGAGGTCTGCGATCGCTACTCGGTGCCGGTGATCGACCTGTATGCGCAAAGCGGCATCAGCCCGTTTTTGCCGGAGCACCGCGAGCTCTACATGCCGGACGGTCTGCATTACAGCCCTGCCGGCTATGAGCGCCTGGCGCATCGCATTGCCGCGGCTCTCACCGCCGTTTGCCGCTAAAAGGATGCCGTTTGCGGGGATTATAGGGTTAACGTTCACCCTATAATCCCCTTCGCGTTACACTAGGGTTAACGTTCACCCATCAAAAACGTCAGAGGGGACAGCAATGGGTTGCAATCAGATTCTGGACCGTTATATCGAGCAGTTGATCGAGACCTCTACGCCTCAGGCGCCGGCCTGGAACATCGAAAAGCTTCGCGCCGGCAAGGAGAACACCTGGAATTACATTGACGGCTGCATGATCAAGGCACTCATCGAGCTGTACGAGATCACCGGCGAGCAGCGCTACCTGACCTTCGCCGACGACTACATCGACTTCTTTGTCCAGGACGACGGCACCATCAAGCATTACGATCCCCAGGAGTACAACCTCGATAACGTCAACGCGGGCAAAACCCTCTACAAACTCTACGACCTGGTGGGCAAGCCCAAGTACCGTGCCGCCATGGATACCATCTATCGTCAGCTCGAAACCCAGCCGCGTACCAAAGAGGGTGTGTTTTGGCACAAAGCCGTCTACCCCAACCAGATCTGGCTCGACGGCATGTACATGGCGCAGCCGTTCTACATGCAGTACGAGCTGAGCTTCCACAACCGCCGTGCCTGCTCGGATAGCTTCCATATGTTCCAAGTGGTGCACGATTTGATGCGCAACCCCCTCAACGGCCTGTACTATCACGCCTACGACGCGAGCCGCAAGCAGTTCTGGTGCGATCCCGTCACCGGCCTTTCGGCCAACTTCTGGCTGCGCGCCGAGGGCTGGTTCGCCATGGCGCTCATCGATACCTGGGAGCTCATGCCGCCTTCGATGTCGGCCGAGAAGGACGAGATCCGTAAGATGTTCCACGATCTGATCGACGCCATGCTGCCGTATCAGGACGAGAAGACCGGCATGTGGCACCAGGTCATCAACCTGCCCAATATCGCCCCCAACTATCTGGAGGAGTCGGGCAGCGCCATCTTTGCCAACGCCATCATGAAGGGCGTGCGCCTGGGCGTGCTGGGCGAGCGCTACTACCAGTACGGCCGCCGTGCGTTTGATGGCATCTGCGACACGTGCCTGTCCGAGCGCGACGGACAGCTGGCGCTCGACAACATCTGCCTGGTGGCGGGTCTTGGCAACACCGCGCACCGCGAGGGCACGTTTGGCTACTACATGAGCGAGCCCGTCGTCAAAAACGACGCGAAGGGCGTGGCGCCGCTGGTGCTCGCCTATATCGAGACCATGCATCATGACAAGCTTGCCGGTAAGCGCGATCCGCTTGCCCCTTCGGGCGTGTGCTCCATCGACGACCCGTTTGGCGGATACACCCCGGGCATCAATGCGTGCAAGGAGGTCTAGGCATGGCGCAGTCGAAAGGCGCGCTGAGCGTCGGTGTGCGCCTGCACGACCTGCCCGAGGGCACGGTCGAGGAGCGCATTCGCATGGCGGGCAAACTGGGTTTCTCGTGCATTCAGCTGCCGAGCAAAGTGCTCTACAAGTCCTTTGGCATTAACCGTTCCGGCCTTACGCGCGAACTCGCCGACCATCTGCGCGAGGTGCTCGACGCTAGCGGCGTGCAGGTGGCGGTGCTCGGCTGCTACAAAAACCTGGCCACGCCCGATCAGAATCAGCTGGTCGATACCTATGCCGAGTATGAGGCGTGCCTGAGGTTCGCGCGCTGGCTTGGGGGCTGTCCGGTGGGGACCGAGACGGGGCGCCCCAACGCGCAGAACAAGATGGCCGACGACCGTTTTTCGGCCGCTGCGCTCGATGCGTTTTGCAAAGGGCTCGCACGCGTGTGCTCGATGGCCGAAAAGGAGGGCGGCGAGCTTCTGATCGAGCCCGGCTGGAACGAGATCGTCAATACGCCCGAGCGCTGCCGCGAGGTTCTGGAGCGCGTTTCGAGCACCGCACTCGGCGTGATCTACGACCCGGTGTCGCTGCTGCATCCCACGATCGTCGGTGAGGCTTCCGAGCAGGTGTCGCGCATGCTGCATTTGTGCGGCAGCAAGATTCGCGTGCTGCATGCCAAGGACTACGAGATCGTAGACAACGAGGACCAGGATGGTTGGTGCGATGGCTCGGGCTCTCGTTTGGTATGCCACGGCGCTTGTACGTGCGGAAACTTTGATTTTGAGGCCATTGTCGCCTGGGCCGCCGCCGTGCGACCGGGCATTATGACCGTTATCGAGAACAGCACACCGTCCACGGTCGAGCGTTCGCGCGACGAGCTGCTGCGCATGGGGCACAGCGTGATGTGCGAGCACGTGATTCTGTAACAAAGCAGGCTGGGCGAAAGAGATTGTCGTAGAGGTTCAAGAGGGGTACCGATGGCTATTCATATTGTTGAGGAAGCGAACCGCTGCCTTGGGTGCAAAAAGGCGTTCTGTCAGCTTAAAGGCTGTCCGGTGCAGACGCCTATTCCGCAGGTCATCGACCTGTTTAAGCAGCGCCGTCTGGAAGAGGCAGGTGAGCTGCTGTTCCAGAACAACCCCATGAGCGCGGTCTGCTCCATGATCTGCAACCATTCGGGCCAGTGCGAGGGCGCGTGCATTCAGGGCCGCAAGGGCGCACCGGTGCATTTTTCGAGTATCGAGAACTATATCTCGACTGCATATTTGGACCGTAAGGAGTGGAAGCCCGCGCCGTCGTGCGGCAAGCAGGTTGCCGTGGTCGGTTCCGGTCCTGCCGGCATTACCGTGGCCATTAAGATGGCCCAGCTGGGCTGTGCCGTCACGGTGTTTGAGCAACGCCCCGAGATCGGCGGCGTGCTGGAGTACGGCATCCCCGAGTTTCGCCTGCCCCGTGCTCTCGTGCAAAAGTACCGTCACGTGATGTGCTCGCTTGGCGTACGCGTCCGTCCCTCGACCACCATTGGCGGCGCGCTGCATATCGACGACCTGTTGCGCGACGGCTACGATGCGGTCTTTGTCGGTACCGGTACCTGGCGCGCCCGCAAGCTGGGTATTCCCGGCGAGTCGCGTGGCAACGTACTGTTTGGTATCGATTACCTAGTCGATCCCACGAGCGTGGCGATCGGTCAGAACGTGGCGGTTATCGGCGCCGGCAACGTGGCAATGGATGTTGCCCGCACTGCCCTGCGCTCGGGTGCTCGCAAGGTTACCGTGTATGCCCGATCGCGCCATATCTCGGCCATCGATGACGAGGTCGAGCTGACCGAGCTTGACGGTGCCGAGATCGTGCGCGGCAAGGCGATCTGCGCCATCGATGATAACGGTCCGGTGTTCGAGACGGCTATCTTTGACGAGGACGACAACGTGGTGGGCTACGAGGAAGAACTTGACCATGTGCCCGCCGACACGGTTGTGATTGCGGCCTCGCAGGTGCCCAAGGACAAACTGGTGCTTACGACGGGCGGTCTGGAGACCGACCATCGCGGTCTTCTTTCGGTCGATGAGCACGGCATGACCACCGTGCCTGGCGTCTTTGCCGCCGGCGACGTCGTCAACGGCCCGCTCACTGTGGTCCATGCTGTAGCCGGCGCCAAGCTCGCCGTCGAAGGCATGACCAGCTACCTGGGCCTCTAACCCATCCCACCCATCAGTTGCGGTGGAATACGGACTGTTTTGCCTGTCAAAGGCCTTATCTACTCCGTATTCCACCGCAACTTTTTTGTGGGCTGAGTAAAAGCCGGGGGGACGTGCACGGTCGGGTACAACGCGGTTACTGATACGATAGGTACGTTAGCAACTGCCGCCGAGCGGCTCAAACGAAAGGAACCCTGTATGGAGTCCTCCGCCTATCCAATGCTCTTTAGCCCGATCAAGGTCGGTACGACCGAGGTCAAGAACCGCGTCTTTATGCCGCCGGTGTCCACCAACCTGGCCGATCATGGCTATGTGACCGACGACTTGGTTGATCATTACCGTGCCCGTGCCAAGGGCGGCGTGGGCCTCATCATCACCGAGGTCGTGACGGTCGAGCCTACCTATACCTATCTGCCGGGTGACATGTGCTGCTACGACGACACGTTTATCCCCGGCTGGGAAAAGCTCGCCGCAGCCGTCCACGAGTACGGCTGCAAGGTCATGCCGCAGCTCTTCCACCCCGCCTACATGGCCTTTAACATTCCGGGCACCCCGCGCCTCATCGCCCCGTCCTTTGTGGGCCCGTCCTATGCCCGCGAGGCGCCGCGCCCCATTACGGTAGATGAGATCCACGAGCTCACGCATCAGTTCGGTGACGCTGCCGTTCGTATGCAGAAGGCCGGCGTCGATGGCGTCGAGGTCCATGCGGCGCACGCCCATGGCATGCTCGGCGGCTTTTTGACCCCGCTCTACAACAAGCGCACCGATGAGTACGGCGGCTCGCTCGATGCCCGCATGCGCTTCTTGCTCGAGGTCATCGCCGAGATTCGCGAGCGCTGCGGCAAGGACTTCATCATCGACGTCCGTATCTCGGGCGACGAGTACACCGATGGCGGTCTGACCCTCAACGACATGATCTACGTCTCGCGTCGCCTGGAGAAGGCTGGCGTCGACATGATCCACGTGTCGGGCGGCACTACCATCAAGCGCGGCTCCGCGATTCCCGCCGCCGGTACGCAGCAGGCCTCGCACGCCGCCTGCTCGCGCGAGATCAAAAAGCATGTGAACATTCCCGTCGCCACGGTCGGCCGCATCAATGAGGCATGGATTGCCGAGGAGCTGATCGAGGACGGCGCTGCCGACATCTGCATGATGGGCCGCGCCAATCTGTGCGATGCCGAGTTCTGCAACAAGGCCGCTGCCGGCAATGCCGATGATATCCGTCCCTGCATCGGTTGCCTGCGCTGCCTGAACGGCATCATGTTTGGCAAGCGCATCTCCTGCACCGTCAACCCGGACGTGGAACGCGACGAGGCCGGCTACGAGCCTGCCGCCGAGGCAAAGAACGTGCTCGTTGTGGGTGCCGGTCCTGCGGGCATGGAGGCAGCCTACATTGCCACCAAGCGCGGCCATAACGTGGTGCTCGTGGACAAGCAGGACGAGCCGGGTGGCGAGATGCGCATCGCGGCCGTTCCGCCGGCAAAGCAGGAGCTCACCCGCGTGATCAAGTATCAGTACCGTCGCCTGGCCGAGGCCGGCGTGAAGTGCGTATTTGGCACCGAGCTTACTGCCGAGGACATTCAGCGCGACTACGCGGGCTACGAGGTTGTCCTGGCCTACGGCGCCGAGCCCATCGCTCCGGCCTTTATGCAGGGCTTTAAGCAGGTCATGACGGCTGATGACCTGTTGGGTGGCAACGCCTTCCCGGGCAAGAAGATCGTCATTGTGGGCGGCGGCACCGTCGGCTGCGAGACGGCCGACTATCTGGCTCCGCTGGTCAACGACCTGTCGCCGGCAAACCGCGACGTCACCGTCATCGAGATGACCAAGACGCTCGCTGCCAACGAGGGCGGCGCCGGCCGCGCGGTGCTCATCACGCGCATGCTCTCTAAGGGAGTCCACGTGCTGACCGAGGCCAAGGTGACCGAGATCACCGAGGACACTATCAGCTACGAGAAGGACGGCGAGGTCCACACCATCGCCGATGCCGATACGCTGGTGCTTGCCATGGGCTATCGTCCCAACACCAAGTTGGCCGATGACCTTGCCGCTGCCGGCGTTGCCACCCACGTGCTGGGCGATGCCAATAAGTGCGGCAACATCCGTGATGCCATCGGCGACGGCTACAAGGTCGCCTGCGAGCTGTAGGCTCTTGGCAAATAGGGGAGCGGCCGCCTTGCGGTGACTCAAGCGATAGCAATCTAAAAAGGCGCCGCGACACATGGATCGTCGCGGCGCCTTTTGTCTGGCGGTTTGTTGGGGGTCGGTGCGCCCCGTGGGCCTTATTACAGGCCCAAGAGCTCCTTGACCTTGGCGATGATGGCCTCGTCGGTGGCGTTGGCAAAGAAGTACTCCTGGAAATGCTCGCCAGCGAGGGCGCCCTTCACCAGGTCCTGATCGATCTCGCCCAGGACGTCGACGAGCGGGCGCATGGTCACAGCGCGCACGCCGTCGAGGATCTTCTTGTTGCGCTGCTCGGGCTCAACGCGCTCGGCGGGGTAGCCGTTACCCGAACCAAAGCCAAAGAGCTTCTCGAAGGTGTACTCGAGGTTGAGCTCCTGGCCCCAGCCGTTCTTGAGGGCGAAGGGCATGGCGACGGCATTGCCATCGTTGACCTGGGCAAAGGTGTAGGCATCCAGCGGGTCGGCAACGTGGCCGCACAGCACGCCGGGGAAGGAGTTGCAGGCGAGCATGGCGCCCTCGCCGGTGCCGCATCCGGTCACGACGTAGTCGGCAGCGCCGGAGTTGAGCAGCACGGCGGCAAGAATGCCGTTCTGCACGTAGGTGAGGGGCTTGGAGTCGGCGTCGGCATACATGCCATAGTTAAAGACAGTGTGGCCCATGGGCTCGACAACCTTTTTAAGGGCAGCCTCGATCATAGGGTTCTTGGAGTTCTGAGAATTCTCGTTGATCAGAGCGATCTTCATTTGAGTTAACCTTTCAACCAAATGTTTCTTTTTTTGTTTCTGTATGCGGGCGGCGGCTAATCCGACCCGCGATGAGCTGTGCGGGCGGTTGGCAGTTAAGTCTGTCGCGAGTTCCGCACGCAAAGGAAAGCACTTAATGTGCTTTCCGTCTTGCGCAGGACTGTCCGAGCAGCAGACTTAACTGCCGACCGCCTCGCCCAGTTTCCTTATTGCGGCTGCTTGCCGATGTAGGCGAGGATGCCGCCGTCCACGTACAGAATGTGTCCGTTGACGAAGTTCGAGGCGTCGGAGGCCAGGAATACGGCAGGGCCCTTCAGGTCCTCGGGCGTGCCCCAACGGGCGGCCGGGGTCTTGGCGATGATGAACTGGTCAAACGGGTGACGGCTGCCGTCGGGCTGCGTCTCGCGCAGCGGCGCGGTCTGCGGCGTGGCGATATAGCCAGGCCCAATGCCGTTGCACTGGATGTTGGCCTCGCCAAACTCGGAGCAGATGTTCTTGGTGAGCATCTTCAGGCCACCCTTGGCGGCAGCGTAGCCGGCGATGGTCTCGCGGCCGAGCTCGCTCATCATCGAGCAGATGTTGATAATCTTGCCGTGACCCTTGGCGATCATGCCGGGCAGGCAGGCCTTGGAGACGATGAACGGGGCGTTAAGGTCGATGTCGACGACGCGGCGGAAGTCCTCGGCGCTCATGTCGAGCATGGGGGTGCGCTGGATAACACCGGCGTTGTTGACCAGGATGTCGGGCGTGGTGCCAAAATCGGCCTCGATCTTGGCGACGAGCTCGGCGACGACGGCCTCGTCGGTGACGTCGGCCACGTAGCCGTGAGCCTCAAAGCCCAGCTCGCGGTAGTGCTTCTCGGCCTCGGCGACCTTGTCGGCGTGACGTGCGTTAAAGGCGATCTTGGCGCCGGCCTCGCCGAGCGCCTCGGCAATGGCCATGCCAATGCCATAGGTGGCGCCGGTTACGAGCGCGACCTTGCCATTCAGGCGGAAGCTGTCCATAAGATCAGACATGGCGATCCTTTCAAAAGAAACGTTCATCTATATAAATCTTGCTTCTAATACAAGCTCAGTATAGGAGAAGTGAAGGAATTAACGCCCCTATTCTTCTAAAAATAGGTGAACGTTCACTTTTAAAAGGTGAACGGTTGAAATTAGTTGTTGCGATGCCCTCTACTCGCTTTTCGCCTGCGCGCCTTCCGCGATCATGTTGCGGTTGTAGACCAGGTGCAGATACATCGCATCGTGCGCGGCGGTGGGGTTGCGCGCGGCGATGGCGTCGGCCACGCCGCGGTGCGTGCGGATGGTCTCCTCGACGAGCTTTTTGCCCGTAACGTCGATAAAGAGGGGAACGGATGCCTTGAGCACGCCCATCAGGCGGGGAACGACAAGGTTTCCGCAGCTCTCGGCAATGGCGTTGTGGAAGGCGGTGTCGGCGGCGGAGTAGTCCTCGCCGGCCTCTGCCAGGCGCTGGGACTCGTCGCAGAGCTCGCGGATGCACATAATCTGATCTTCGGTCGCGTGCTCGGCGGCCATGCTCGCCATCTGCGGCTCAATCATAAAACGCACCTCGAGCAGGTCGCGCGCCAGGCGCTGCTTGTCGCCGATAAAGGTAAAGCCCAGCGGGTCGTCGGCAACGCCGGGGTTCGATGCCACATACGTGCCCGAACCCTGCTTGATGCGCACGATGTTGCGCGACTGCAGCAGCTTCATGGCCTCGCGCACGGTGCTCCTGCCGGCGCCCAGACGCTCGACGAGTACGGCCTCCTTGGGCAGGCGGTCGCCTTGCTCAAGGTGCTCATCAAGAATCAATTGAATGATTTTCTCGGAAATCTGCTCGGGGAGTCCCGATTCGGCGCGGGCCATAGCTCTACCTCTCATTACAAAATTCATCTGAGCTATTTTAGCGCACCAAGGGCACGGTATTGGCCGTTGGACCCGAATTGGGCGGCTCAGATATACCGTTCGCAGCGCAAATACGACCGTTCGCGAAATACATCAGATGTATTTCGAGCAAATTTCAAAATAAAACATCAGACCTTTCAAAAACACGCTATAGTCATCAGACGAATTCAAAAGGTCTGATGAATTGGAGGAAAGATGTCAGACCCAACGTTTATGGCAGACCCCACCAGGCTCGTCATCGCCGCAATCGCGGGCATCGCGCTGCTGCTTGCGCTCATCATCAAGTTCAAGCTGCATCCCGTGCTGTCGATGATGGTTTCGGCGCTCGCGATCGGCATCGGTGCCGGCATGCCGCTCGACCTGGTGGCCGACACCGTCACCAAGGGCGTGGGTACCACGCTGCAAAACATCGCACTGCTTATTGGCTTGGGCTCGATGTTTGGCCAGATCCTGGAGGAGAGCGGCGGCGCCAAGAGGATCGCCCAGACCTTCATTGACACCTTTGGCCAGGGTCACTCCAGCTGGGCGCTGGGCATCACCGGCCTGGTCATCGGCACCACGGTGTTCTTCGAGGCCGGCGTGGTCGTTTTAATCCCGCTCGCGTTTAGCGTGGCATCGCAGACCAAAAAGTCGACCCTCTACTATGGCATTGCCCTGCTCGCGGGACTGGCAGCCGGCTATGCCTTCGTGCCGCCTTCGGCCGGCTCGGTCCTCGTTGCCGGTACGCTCGGCGTCGACCTGGGCACCATGATTCTCGTCGGCATCCCCACCGCCTTTATCGCCATGGCTGTCGCCGGTGTCGCCTGGGGCCGCAACGTGGGCGGTCGTATCTTCACGGACGTTCCCGAGCACTTCACCTCCGCCGAGGGCGCGAGCGACGACAAGGAACTTCCCTCCTTTGGCATGGTCCTCGCCATCGTGCTCACCCCGCTGTGCCTGATTCTGCTGGGCACGCTGTCTTCGTACATCCCCATGCCCGCCGAGGTCGCCTCGATCCTCGCCTTTCTGGGCAAGCCGTTCGTCGCGCTCACCATCGCCACGCTTGTCGCCATGTACCTGCTGGGCGCTCGCCGCGGCTACACCGGCGCTGAGCTCAAGGCCCTGCTCGACCGTTCGCTCAAGCCCGTTGGCATGATCTTGCTGGTCATCGCCTGCGGCGGCGTCATCCGCTGGATGCTGCAGGACTGCGGTCTGGGCCAGGTTATCGGCCCCGTGCTCGAGAGCTGCCCGCTGCCCCTCGTGGTCGTCGGCTTCCTCATCGCCGCGCTCGTCCGCGCTTCGGTCGGTAGCTCCATCGTGTCCATGACCATGGCTTCGGGCATTATGGCCGCCATGCCTGCGGTCGCCGGCGCCTCGGTGCTCATGCGCGCCGCCATCTGCCTTGCCATCTGCGGTGGCGCCACGGCACTCTCGCACGTCAACGATGCCGGCTTCTGGATGTGCTCTTCGTTCCTCGAGATCGACGAGAAGACCACCCTCAAGTCCTGGACCATCATGGAGACGATCATCGGTCTTTCGGGCCTCGCCTGCGCCCTGGTGATCTCGTTCTTCGCCTAATCGCAAGCCAGCGCTTCACATCAGCACGTCACATCAATCGATACCAAACCAAGTAAGCCTTAAACCAAAGGAGTACACCATGGACGAGAAGACCAAAGAGCAGATTCAGCAGGAGGCCGCCGAGCTGGTTGCCAAGCTGCAGCCGCGTTCCGGCAAGTTCCGCACCATCAGCCCCGAGATGGACCCGCTGCGTCTGGGCTCTGGCTGGAGCATCGAGGACCTGGACAAGCCGCAGGTCATCATCGAGTCGACGTTCGGCGATTCGCACCCGGGTTCCGCCGGCCTGTTTGAGCTGGTCGAGGAAGTGCGCGCTGGCGTTGCCGAGGCTGGTGGCCACGGCGCCCGTTACTTCTGCACCGATATTTGCGACGGCGAGGCCCAGGGCCACGACGGCATCAACTACTCGCTGCCCAGCCGCGACATGATCGCCAACATGATTGAGATCCACGCCAAGGCCACCCCGTTCGACGCCGGTGTCTTTGTCGCCAGCTGCGATAAGGGCCTGCCCGCGAACCTCATGGCCATGGGCCGCATCAACATCCCCTCCATCGTCGTCACCGGCGGCGTCATGGATGCCGGTCCCGACCTGTTGACCCTGGAGCAGCTCGGCGCTATCTCGGCCCGCTATGAGCGCGGCGAGATCTCCCGCGGGGAGCTCGAGTTCGCCAAGCACAACGCCTGCCCCAGCTGCGGTGCCTGCTCCTTCATGGGCACTGCCTCGACCATGCAGGTCACGGCCGAGGCCCTGGGCCTCATGCTTCCTGGCACGGCTCTGCTGCCCGCCACCAGCTCCGACCTGCGCGAGTTCGCCCGCGAGGCCGGCCGTCAGTCCGTGTGGCTCTCCGAGCACAACCTGTGCCCGCGCGACATCGTGACCAAAGAGTCCTTCGAGAACCTCATCATGGTCCACGGCGCCATCTCCGGCTCCACCAACTCCCTGCTGCACATCCCCGCGATTGCTCGCGAGTTTGGCATCGAGATGTCTGCCGACGACTTCGATCGTCTGCACCGTGGCGCCCACTACCTGCTCAACGTTCGTCCCGCAGGCGAGTGGCCGGCGCAGTTCTTCTACTATGCGGGCGGCGTGCCGCGCATCATGGAGGAGATCAAGTCGATGCTCCACCTCGATGTTATGACTGTCACCGGCAAGACTCTCGGCGAGAACCTCGAGGATCTCAAGAACAACGGCTATTACGAGAAGTGCGGTCGTTACCTTGAGAAATGGAATCTCAAGCGCGAGGACATCATCCGTCCGTTTGACCAGGCCTTCGGCACCGACGGTTCCATCGCCATCCTCCACGGTAACCTTGCTCCCGAGGGCGCCGTCGTCAAGCACACCGTCGTTCCGCGCGAGATGTTCCAGGCTACGCTCAAGGCCCGTCCGTTCGACTGCGAGGAGGACGCTATCCACGCCGTCCTGACGCACGAGATCAAGCCCGGTGACGCTGTCATCATTCGTTACGAGGGCCCCAAGGGTTCCGGCATGCCCGAGATGTTCTACACCACCGAGGCCATCGCCAGCGATCCCGAGCTCGGTGCCTCCATTGCCCTGATCACCGACGGCCGCTTCTCCGGCGCCTCCAAGGGCCCGGCTATCGGTCACGTTTCGCCCGAGGCTGCCGTGGGCGGCCCGATTGCCCTGATCGAGGAGGGCGACCTTATCCAGATCAACATCCCCGAGCGCTCGCTGTTCGTTGTGGGCATCGACGGCAAGGAGATGGAGCCGGCCGAGGTCGACGCCGTCCTGGCCGAGCGTCGCGCTACTTGGAAGCCCAAGGCCAACCGCTATACCTCTGGCACGCTCAAGTTCTTTACCGAGCATGCAGTTTCCGCCATTCAGGGTGGCTACATGGAGTAGCGCCCGTACGCATCGAATTTCTCCTCTCATAGATGCGCGGCACAAAGAGCCCCGAGTTCATACGAGTTCGGGGCTCTTTTCGTCTGGATTGCAGACGTATTGCCAGACGAAAGCGTGCTGCGTCTGGCGAATAATCAGACGAAATCGAAATTTGCGTCTCATTTCCGTACGCAAATAAGACGCAAACCGTTTGCGTCTGGTTAAAAACCGTACGCAAACGGTTTTCGTCTTGCAGGACGGTTGCCGCTTCTACAGTTCAACTTCCAGTTCGGCTTTGTGTTCGTTAAGGTAGTCGCGCATGTAGGGGATGGCAAACGATATCTTGCCGTACGAAGGTGCCTCGATAATCGACTCTCTGAGCAGTCGGCTACGGACGGAGCTCACCTGCTGAGGCGTCTTGTTTAAGTCATCGGCAACCATGCTGGTCGAGCTCGTCTGCCCCAAAGATGCCATGCTCAGCAGATAAGCGATGCACGTGGGTGGAATGCGCTGCAGCGCGGGCTCAATCACCATGGCGCAGAAGCGTTCGCGCGCTGTTGCGATGCCTCGCCTTGCCTCTTCCTCTCCAATAACAGTTGTATGGGCGCGTCTTGCCAGCTGCCATGCGTAATATCCAACGAGTTGGATCATGAAAGGATAGCCCTGCGTTGCCTCGGCAAGCTGCCCGGCAATACCTGGCTGTAGCTCCATGCCAGACGCTTCAATGGTTTCCTCGAGGGAGTACGACACTTCGGTTACTGCCACAGCCTTCAGGTCAAAGGGGAGGGCGCGGCGCAAAAACGTAAGTGTCTTTCCGTTGATGACACTTTCGACCATCGAAGGCAGCCCCGCAAAAACAAAGGCGATATCAAGGTCTTCGCCGATAACCTGCTGAATCGCAATGGAGAGTGTTCGGACCTCTTCGAGCTCTGCGTCTTGAACCTCGTCGAGGGTGATGAGCAGGCCATTTCCATCCTTGGATATAGCCTGCCTCATGGCGTCGCGCAGCGATGGACCGATTCGCTCAATGTCAATGCTGCCGATGGATATGCCAGCTACGGTGGGCTCAAATCTGGCGTGTTTGGCCTGGAATTTGGGCTGCAGCTGTTCGAGAATGCGCTGGCAAAGCCCCTCAGTTGCGACCTCTTTTATGACCGTCCAACCATGGCTTTGCGCCAAACGTGAGCACTCGTCAAGGAGGACTGTCTTGCCCGTTCCACGGACGCCGGCTATGCGCATAAGGCGCCCCGGGGCACCAGGCCCGTTGACGAGGCCTTCATTGAATTCCTCGAGTACATCTTCGCGGCCGATAATCGTGGGAGGTGTTTTGCCTGCCGTGGGCTTAAAAGGGTTTGTTTGCATGTGAGCCACCTTTGCTCAAGATATAGCAAGTTATAGCAAAGTATAGCAAGATATAGCAACGTATAGTGAGATATAGCAACGTATAGCGCTGCTCGCGGGTTCTTGCGGTGGTGCTATTTTCCGAATGCCGCGCGGATAAAGCGCTGGGCGAACAGCTTGTTGGCGACGTTGATGACATGGCCCAGGAACAATGCGGAAATGGCGGTCGTGACGCCAAAGCCGCCCAGGTTGTGCATAAAGACCAGCGACAACGCGAGCGAGGCGGCGACGTGCGAGCAATCGAATGCGACCTTCACATCGCCAAAGCGGAGCTTGAGTTTTTCGGCAATGACCTGCACCAGACCGTCGGGCGCGTTGGGAACGACTCCCATGTTGACGACGAGGCTTACACCAGACGCAGTGATGGCAAGCGAGAGCAGCATGGTCGCAACCTGTGCCGGCAACGCGGTGGGGTGCAGAGGGTTGACGTCCATAAAGAAGTCGGTAAAGCCACCGATCAGTGTTGAGAAAAAGAGCTCGAGCAAAATGCGCGGCTGGAACTCGCGACGCAAGATGGCTGCCTGTGCGGCGATGTAGGCGACATAGGTCGCGGTGATCCAAAAGCCGAGTGTCTTGCCGGTGAGCATGGACAGCGTCGTGGCAAAACAGGTAAGCGCGGCGACGCCCAGGCCCGATGCGGTCTGGATGCTCATGCCGAGGGCGAGCGTCGCAACACCTGCCAGATACATCAGCATTCTGATGACGGTATGGCACCAGTCGATCTTCTCGCCATTCATGATGATGAGCGGTCGCATGTTGCTACCCGTCCTTTCGGTTGTGAAGAAAAAGGCTGACCTGGGCCGGCAAAAGAGGGTTATCGGAGGCACTGCTGTAAAAGCAGAAAAGCCGGCCCCACGGTCAGTCGTCTAGGAAATGTCTCGCTGTGCCGGAATGGGACTGAAGGGCCAACGAGACGGGAGAAAAGTGAATGACAGGACGTGGGCAATAGGATGCCAAGATGGTAGGGTGCGTCTTAGCACCCTATTGCTCATGCTTAACGAAATCGGTTTCGTTTGAGCCTTAGTATACGCACGGGATTCCTTTTGCAAAGAGAAAAATAATAAAAAGGTGAACGTTCACCTAATCGCAACAACTCGTTGGCGGTATCATGGCAAGGACATACTCGAAACCGATTTCGCAACGGTTGGAGAGCGCATCGTGTGTTCGTCGTGGACTGCCGGGCAGCTTGGTTGCGCCCGTCGGTCGCATTGCGGCGAACGCTTTCACCCGGATCGAAAGGACCACCATGGAACAGCACACCGATTGCTCGTACTGCATGTGCGGGACCGACAACACGCTCGTCGATGCCTTTGGCATCCCCATGCTCGACCTGCCCGCCAGCAAGCTCATCTTGTTTAAGGAGCAGAGCCACAAGGGTCGCGTAATCGTGGCCTCCAAGCAGCACGTCGATGACATCTCCTGCATGTCCGAGGAGGACGCCGCCGCCTTTATGGCCGATGTACGTCACGTCGCAGCTGCGCTGCACAAGGCGTTCAACCCCGACAAGATCAACTTTGGTGCTTATGGCGACACCATGCATCATCTGCATGTGCATATCGTCCCCAAGTACAAGGACGACCCGTTTGAGTTTGGCGATGTGTTCGCCATGAATCCCGGTCGCGTCACGCTCGAGCCGGCTCAGTACGACGAAATCGCCCAGGCAATCATCGCCAACTTGTAAAACCCCTTCGTCCCTCATAGGCTGCGGTGAAATACGGACTGTTTAGCGGCTCCAGCGGCGCCATCAGTCCCAATTTCACCGCAACTTATAGTGGGCTTGGGGTGCCAATTTGGGATGGAATAGTGCTATGCCACGAAAATGGGCTATCTACTACGTTTAAGCCGTAGGGGTCAGCCATAGCCGGCTTTTTTGAAAATCGGCAAGCCGTCTACCTGCGGTTTTGTTTTCTCATTTTTCGGCATGGTCGGGGCTATCCGCGTTAACGTAGTAGATGGGCCCCTTTTGTGGCAAGGGGGCCGATCTGCGGGCCAGGGTAGCCAAAAGAGCCCCGTCCCAAAAAGACTGCCCCAAAAAGACTGCCTGATTTTGCTGCTGAAGGCTGCGAGCAGGAACTATTTCACCGCAACTTATGGGGGGGCGGGGGATGCGATAGTATTGCATGGTGGTATTCGATTAACCGAGGCTTCATCCGAGGGCTTTATGAAACAGCAGCATTATCAGAGCCTGCAAGACCAGGCGTACAACGCATTGCGGTCCAAGATCATCTATGCCGAGCTCAAGCCCGGCACGCGCCTTTCGGCGATTGGTCTGGAAAAGGAGACGGGAATCGGGCGCACGCCCATTCGCGAGTCTTTTGTGCGCCTGCGTGAGCAGGAGCTGGTGGAAACTCGTCCCAAAAGCGGCACCTATGTCTCAAAAATCAGCATGGAGCGCGCCGAGAATGCCTGTTTCTTGCGCGAGAAACTCGAGAGAAGTGTGCTCATTAAATGCTGTTCGGCCGCTACGCCCGAGCAAAAGCATCGGCTCGAGCAGATTCTTACCGAGTCCGAGTCGCTCGACCATAGCGAAACGCGTCGCTTTTTTGATCTGGACAACCTGTTCCACGAGACATGTTTTGAGATTGCCGGCCGCCACATGTTGTGGGATTGGATGAAGAGCATCAACACGCATTTTGAGCGATACAACTGGCTGCGTATGGTGTCGCAGGATTTGGATTGGGAGCCGATCCGTGGGCAGCATCGCCGGATTCTCGAGGCCATTAAGAAGGGCGATACCGACACGGCGAGCTATCTGGCAGAGACGCATTTGCATCTAATGCCCGAGGAACAGGGCCCGGTTATCGCCTTACATCCCGACTACTTTGAGCTGCCCAAAGACTCGGCCATCTAATCCGTTCCCCTAATTAGTTGCGGTGAAATAGGGACTGTTTTGCGGCTTTGACGACGTAAGCAGTCCGTATTTCACCGCAAGTGCGGGGATGCAATCGGGGCATGAAAAGGCTGCGGCGCCGCTTGGAGGAAAAGACTGGAAGCAAGGGTCCATTCCCCCAGACGGCGCCGCAGCTGTTTTGGTGGACTGGATTATGTTGAGTCGGTTGATTGACCGGGAAAGCAAAGCGGCTCGGGGGCGTGTCGCTTCCGTCACGTTCTATCAGCATACAAGACGGTTTTGGTTCTTGTTCGTGACGGAAACGGCGCGCTTCCGAGCCGCTTTAAAAGAAAGGGGGCGAGGTCTAGGACACGCCCCCTTTCACGATAGAGAGCTGAACCTAGCCGCGGACCTTCTTGACGACGTCCATGGCCTCGCGGGCGATCTGCTCGACCTTGGAAAAGTCGCCGTCGGCGAACAGGGCCGGCTTGACCATCCAGGTGCCACCGCAGGCGATGATGGCGCTGGAGCTCAGGTACTCCTCGACGTTGGCAGTGTTCACGCCGCCGGTGGGCATAAAGCGATGGCCGACAAACGGAGCAGCGAGGGCCTTGATGGTGTTGAGGCCACCATACTGAGCCGCGGGGAAGAACTTGGTGACCTTGAGGCCCAGGTTCTCGGCGGCGGTAACCTCGGAGGGGGTCACGGTGCCAGGAAGGACGGGCAGGTCGATGCCGATGCAGTGCTTTACAACGTCCTCGTTGTAACCCGGGGAGACGATGAACTTGGCACCGGCGGCGCGGGCCTGCTCAACCTGCTCGACAGTCAGGACGGTGCCAGCGCCGACGCACATCTCGGGCTCGGCCTCGGCCATAGCGGCGATGCACTCGGCGGCGCAGGCGGTGCGGAAGGTGACCTCGGCGGACTTCATGCCAGCTGCCATAAGGGCGTGGGCGAGCGGTGCGGCGTCCTCGACCTTGTCGAGCACGACGACCGGCACGATGCCCAGGGACTCAAGCGTGGTATAGAACTGATCGAACATGATGTTCCTTTCGATGTACGGCGCGCGCTGGCGCGTGATTGCCAAATATGCTGGTCATGAGCCGGTTTTGGATTGGTTATCGGAGGCACTGCTTGGGGTCACAAGCAATTCCAAAACCGGCTGCGCGACCAGTCGTGTAGGGAATGCCAGACAAAACCGGAATGGGACTGGTGGCTTTGTCCGACCGGAGAAATCGGGGAGCGGGCTGCAGAGGTATGGGTATGGAAAGCTGCAGTCCGCGGAATGGGGAACGAATTAACGGGCGACGCGGGTGCCACCGTCGGCGGCGGATGCCACGGCTGCGATCTCGTCTGCGGTCACCAGGTTGGAATCGCCCTTGATGGTGAGCTTGAGGATCGAGGCCGCAATCGCGTAGTTGACGGCGTCCTGCGGGTCAAAGTCGTTGATGAGGGCATGGACGAGGCCGGCGTTAAAAGCATCGCCAGCGGCAACGCCCTCGAGCACGTGCACGTCGTGAGCGGGGGAGAACCAGTGCTCGCCGCTCTCGGCGTCAAAGAGCATGCCCATCCAAATGGAGCGCTCGACGCAGGAGATGTTGCGGACGACCGAGGCGACCTTCTTGCAACCGTACTCGTCGCAGATCTGACGGGCCATCTCGACGTAGGTGTCGCGTTCCTCGATGCCGTGGGCAAGGGAGCCGGAGACGCAGGTCATACCGAGGCCGGCAGGAGCGTCCTCGTCGTTGGCAATGCAGATGTCAACGAGCGGCAGGAGTTCCTTCATGGTGGCCTGCGACTTCTCGGGCGACCACATCTTGCCGCGATAGTTCACGTCGCACACGGTGGCGATGCCTTTGGCGCGGCAGACGGTGAGGGCATCCTTGCAGGCGGCGGCCATCTCGTCGGAGACGGCGGGCGTCACGCCGGAGAAGTAGAAGACATCGACACCCTTGAGGATCTCATCCCAGTCAAAGACGTCGCGCTTGGCCATGTTGATGGCAGAGTACTTGCGGTCGTAGACGCAGCCGTTGCCGCGCTGCGAGGCGCCGACCTCAAACACATAGGAGCCAAGACGGTCGCCCTGGCGCACGACGCGCGAGGTATCGACGTCGTAGACCTTCAGCGAACGCAGGGCGCACTCGCCCAGACGGTTGGCCGGGACAACGGAGACGTAAGCTGCCTTGTCACCCTGGTAGGCCAGGGAAAGCGCGGTGTTGGCTTCGGCGCCGCCGTAGCGGACATCAAACTCGGTCGCCTGCTCAATGCGCAGATGGTCTTTGGGCGAGAGCCTCATCATGATCTCGCCGAAGGTAAGAACCGTTTTACCCATGGTCGCGCAGCTCCTTCTTACTCGTGCGTACACCTTTGATATGGCGTTGGCACGGAGGTGCCAAGACGGTAGGGTACATCTTTGCACCTCCGTGCCAACGCTTGCCGAAATCGGTTTACGAAATCGGTTTCGTTTCGAGTTGTAGTATACTCACCTACAGCGTTTTGCAAGCGAGATTTTTAAAAAAATGCCTAAAATGGCTCAGACTGCCGACAATTGGGAAACGGGGTGCGCTATGGCGCAGATGAGAATCAAGGACATTGCCGCCGAGGCGGGCGTGAGCCCGGCCACGGTCTCGCGCTATCTCAACAACCGTCCCGGGCAGATGACCGAGGAAACCCGCGCTCGCATCGCGGCGGTTATCGAGCGCACCGGCTATCGTCCACGTGCCGCCGCGCGCAATCTGCGCAGCTCGCGTACCAACCTCATCGGCGTGATTTTGGCCGACATCGCCAACCCGTTCTCGAGCGCCATGCTCGAAGGGCTTTCCGCCAGTGCCGCCGCGCGCGGCTGCTCGCTCATGACGGCCATTAGTGGCAACGATCCCGCCAAGGAGGCAGAGTCGCTCACCAGACTTATCGATGCCGGCGTGGACGGCCTGGTCGTCAATACCTGCGGAGGCAACGACAAGGCGATCGCCGAGGCTGCGGGACGCCTGCCCGTCGTGCTGCTCGACCGCGATGTTGCCGACGGCGGTGTCGATCTGGTGACCTCCAACAACCGTGAGCTGGTCGCCGGCCTGGTAGACGCCTTGGCCTCTGCTGGCAGCGAGCGCCTGTGCCTGCTCACCGAGGCAAGCGATGACAGCCCCGTGCGTCGCGAGCGCGCTGAGGCCTTTGCCGGCGAGCTTTCGCGCCGCGGTCTTGCGGGCGAGGTCGTCACCCTGGCCGACGGTGGCGCCACGGGTGTCAGTCGCCTGGACGAGACCATCCGCGGCTATGCGGGTAAAAAGCTCGGCCTCATTGCCGTCAACGGTCTGGTCTTCCTGCGCCTGACCGAGGCGCTGGCACAGTTGGGACCTTCGTTGCCGGCGGGTCTCAAGATCGCAACGTTTGACGACTATCCCTGGAACCACGTGCTCTTTGGCGGTGTGACCACGGCAGCGCAGGACACTCTTACCATTGCCGAGCGCGTAGTCGAGCGTCTGTCCGAACGCATCGACATCGTTACCACTACGGTGGGCGATGCCGCAAAGCTCGCCCCCAAGCGCATCGAGATCCCCGGCCACATCGAACACCGCGCCTCGACCTTACGCTAGCCGCTCGTTCGCAACGGTCTGCTCGCGCACGTTTTTTTGAGCGCTTGATACGCTTTAACCCTGCGGAAACATTTTTCTGCGATAGTATCTGCGATATAGACCAGTCGAAACCCTCCCGAAAGAAAGGGGAGCGACATGAACCAGCAGAACATCGATTACGTACTCCGCTCCGTAGAGCAGCGTGACATCCGCTTTGTGCGTCTGTGGTTTGTCGACATTCTCGGCCGCCTCAAGAACTTTGCCATTAGCCCCGAGGACCTCGAGGTCGCTTTTGAGGAGGGTATTGGCTTTGACGGCTCCGCCATCGAGGGCTTTGCCACGCCCGAGGAAGCCGACATGCTGGCGTTCCCCGATGCCTCGACCTTCCAAATCCTGCCGTGGCGCCCGAGCCATAACGGCGTTGCACGCGTTTTCTGCGATGTGTGCACTCCCGATCGCAAGCCCTTCGCCGGCGACCCGCGCGATGCCCTGCGCCGCATGTTCCGCAAGGCCGAGAAGGCTGGCTATCTGCTCAACGTGGGTGCCGAGCTGGAGTATTACTACTTCCCCGACGAGCACACTCCCGAGCCGCTCGACAACGTGGGCTACTTCGATCTTTCGGTGAGCGATGCTGCCCGCGACCTGCGTCGCAACACGGTCCTCACGCTCGAGAAGATGTCCGTGCCCGTGGAGTACACCTTCCACGCCGCCGGTCGCTCGCAGCATGGCATGAGCCTGCGTCACGCCGAGGCCCTGAGCATGTCCGACGCTATCACCACGGCCAAACTCATCATTAAGCAGCAGGCCTACGAGAGCGGTTGCCACGCTTCCTTTATGCCCAAGCCGTTGGCGGGCGAGGACGGCAGCGCCATGTTTTTGCATCAGTCGCTGTTCGACCACGACGGCAACAACGTCTTTTGGGGCGAGGACGACGAGAAGTACCATCTCTCCGACGTCGCCAAGCACTATATGGCCGGTATTCTGGCGCATGCCCGCGAGATCAGCGCCATCACCAACCCCACGGTCAACTCGTACAAGCGCATCACCACGGGTGGCGACTCCGTGCCGCAGTACGCCACGTGGGGCCTGCGCAACCGCGCGAGTATGGTCCGCATCCCGGTCTACAAGCCCGGCAAGCCGCTGTCCACGCGCATCGAGCTGCGCAGTCCCGACCCCATGGCCAACCCGTACCTGGTCAACGCCGTCACGCTGGCGGCCGGTCTGGACGGCATCGAGCGCAAGCTGGAACTCCCGCCCGAGGCCACAGCCGAGACGCTCAAGCTTACCGACCGTCAGATGGTCGAGGCCGGCTACACGCCGCTGCCGCGCTCGCTCAAAGAGGCGCTCGACGTGTTTGAGGACTCGCAGTTTATGAAGGATGCTCTCGGCGAGCACATCCACAGCTTCTTCCTCAAAAAGAAGCGCGACGAGTGGCATAAGTTTGAGTCTACGATCACCGAGTGGGAGATTAAGCACTACTTGGCGAACTCCTAATCGCGCTGGCTTGTTTCAGTACGATTGAGCTCATTTCTTTGGAGGCCGATATGTCCGATAAGAGTGCCCTATTCATGGCGCGCACGACGCGCTTCCACGAGTTTGCCCGCAGCTTGACGACCACCCTGGGTGTCGAGGTGAGCCTGGCAACCCCCGATTCGCCGACTGCGGCGCACGACTTTGACCTGCTGATCCTCGACTCCGACGGCATTCGCAGTGACCGCATCGATCAGATTGCCAAGTGGCTTGACGATCGCGGCGGCGTCCCCATGCTGGTGATCGTCGACGACGAGGCGCTCGGCACCCTGCGCCTGCCGAATCACGCACATGCCGACTTTGTATGCCCCACGGCGACGCCCAACGAGCTCAAGGCTCGCGCGCAGCGCCTGATGGGCGAGGAGGAGACCGTCGCCGCCGACGATGTGCTCAACATCGATAACCTCGAGATTAACCTGGCTACCTACCAGGTGACGCTCGATAACGAGCCCATCGACCTGACGCTGATGGAGTACTCGCTGCTGAGCTTTTTGGCGACGCATCCCAACCGTGCCTACAGCCGCGAGGTGTTGCTGCACCGCGTGTGGGGCTTTGAGTACTGCGGCGGCACGCGCACCGTCGACGTGCACATCCGACGCATCCGCTCCAAGGTGGGCCCGCAGATCGCGGCGCACATCACCACCGTCCGCGGCGTGGGCTATCTGTTTAAGGACTAGATTTCCACCACAAAGGGGACAGGCACCTTTGTGGTGGTTTTGACGCAGGTGCAGGTTTCTTTCGAGTTTGCAGCAGAACTTAAGCCTTTCTAAAAGATTGCGTTCTCGTACACGTACGCCCGCATATTGGGGTACAACTCAACGTGAACAACGATGGCCCGCCACGTGTTTGGCGGGCCTTTGGTTATTTGACGAAAGGATCGCAGCCATGAGCGAGAACGATTCCCAGCGTCCCCAGGATGCGGGCAACGCCGGCGAGACCCAGCAGCAGCCGCGTGTGCAGGTGGAGTCGACGCCTGCCGACGGCAACATTCCCTACGTGCAGGCCTATGACACGCAGACCGGCAAGCCGCTGAGCGGCCAGCAGGTTGTAAACAAGCACACAGTGGTCAAGACCAAGACCAAAAAGCTGCCGATCTTTATTACGGCGCTTGCCGGCTGCGCCTGCGGCGCCCTGCTGGTCATCGCGCTCATTATGAGTGGCACGCTCAATATTGGCGGTGGCAAGAATGCCGTGACGGCGGGTGCTTCGGGTTCGTCGACGCAAAAGATCACCATCGACTCTGAGGACACAACGCTGGCCGAGGCGGTCTCTGCCAAGGCACTGCCCTCTGTCGTTTCCATCACTGCGACTTCGAGCGGTAGCCAGAATGGCTCACTTTCGCAGTCTGCTGACGAGTCGGATAGCTCGGGCAGCGTCGGTTCGGGCGTTGTGCTCGATACCGAGGGTCACATCCTCACCAACAACCATGTGGTCGACGGCTATGACCAGTACGTGGTTACCATGGACGACGGAACCACCTACGAGGCCGAGTTCGTGGGCAACGATGCCTCGAGCGACCTGGCGGTCATCAAACTCAAGGATGCTGACGCCTCCAAGCTCACGCCGATCGAGATTGGCGACTCCTCCAAGCTCAACGTGGGCGAGTGGGTCATGGCGATCGGTTCGCCGTTCGGCAACGAGCAGTCTGTCTCCACGGGCATTGTATCGGCGCTGTACCGCTCCACGGCCATGAGCTCTACCAACGGTAACACCATCTATGCCAACATGATCCAGACCGATGCTGCCATCAACCCGGGCAACTCCGGCGGCGCGCTCGTCAACGACAACGGCGAACTCGTGGGTATCAACTCGCTCATCGAGAGCTACTCGGGCTCCAGCTCGGGCGTGGGCTTTGCCATTCCGGTTAACTACGCCAAGAACATTGCCGACCAGATTATCGACGGTAAGACGCCGGTCCACCCGTACCTGGGCGCCACGCTTTCGAGCGTCAACGCGCTCAATGCCCGCACCAACAAGCTGAGCACCGATAGCGGCGCGTATGTGGCAAGTGTCGTCGAGGACGGTCCTGCCGCCAAGGCTGGCATCCAAGAGGGCGATGTCATTACCAAGCTGGGCGACGACGAGATTACGAGCGCCGATGGCCTGATCATCGCGCTGCGCAGCCACGAGGTGGGTGAGAAGGTCGAGATCACGCTCATGCGCGGCAAGGAAGAGAAGAAGGTCACGGTTGAGCTGGGCTCCGACGAGGAGCTGCAGAACCAGCAGCAGGACGACAGCGCGACTGACACCGGCAACGGCGGTATTACCGACGAGCAGCTGCGCCAGTATCTGGAGGAGCTGCTGGGCCAGCAGGGCCAGGGTCAGGGCCACGGTCAGGGTTTCTAACAACCGTATTGCACATATCGAAGCCAGAGGGGCTGTCCCATCAACGCGGGACAGCCCCCTCTTTTTTATTGATCCGTTGGGGACGGAGGAAAACGGATCATGTAGAAACGGCAAGGGCATGGTTTGATCGCGCGATCCATCCCGGTTCGGCCGCTGCCGATTCGGTGCGGTTTGAAAGGGTTATTCGGCCCCGTTGCGCCCGGTGGTACTCTTGTATCCGTTTGAAATCGAGCGAAGGAGTGCCGCTATGGAGCAATCGAGCCTGTTTGGTGACGGTGTGGACATCGATACCGAAACGCCCGCGAGCGCGGATGCCGCCGCACCGACCGATGCCCGTGCCCAGGCGGCTGCCCGCGCGGCCGAGTTGCGTCACGAGCTCGATTACCACGCCTACCGCTACTACATGCTCGATGCGCCCGAGATCACGGATGCCGCCTTTGACAAAATGCTCGTTGAGCTGCAGGAAATCGAGGCGACTTACCCCGACTTGGTAACGCCCGACAGCTATACCCAGCGCGTGGGCGGCTACGTGAGCGAGCAGTTTACGCCGGTCACGCATATGGCACGCATGTATTCCATGGACGATGCCATGGATCTGGACGAACTCGACGCGTGGCTCCAGCGTACCGAGGATGCGCTCGGTGCCGGTAGCGTCACCTATACCTGCGAGCTTAAGATCGACGGCCTGGGCGTGGCGCTTACCTACCAAAACGGAACCTTCGTGCGCGCCGCCACACGTGGCGATGGCACAACGGGCGAGGACGTGTCGCTCAACGTGCGTACCATCAAGGATGTGCCCATGCACCTGTCCGAGCCGGCGCTCGCCCACATGGGTGCCGACCGCGAGCGTACCATCGAAGTACGCGGCGAGGTCTATATGCCCAAAGGCAGCTTTGTTCGTCTGAATGAAGAGGCCGATGCCGAGGGCC
Organism: uncultured Collinsella sp.; assembly: GCA_902497075.1. Taxonomy (GTDB): domain Bacteria; phylum Actinomycetota; class Coriobacteriia; order Coriobacteriales; family Coriobacteriaceae; genus Collinsella. Next base: position 126,412 of record CABVDG010000004.1, on the reverse strand, counting down.
GCGACCCCTTCGCCAACCCGCGCAACGCTGCCGCAGGATCCCTGCGCCAAAAGGACCCCAAGGTCACGGCGCGCCGCGACCTGGCCACCTTTATCTATGCCATCGCCGATACCGATCCGCTGCACGTCCACAGCCAGCGTGAGTTCCTTGACTGGCTGCGCAGCGCTGGCTTTAGTGTCAACCCCAACGTGGCCCGCTGCGCCACGCCGGCTGAGGTTCACGAGTTCTGTGCCCAGGCGCTTGAGCATCGCGGCGACCTGGACTACGACATCGACGGCGTGGTCGTAAAGGTCGACGGCTTCCAGCAGCAGCTTGACCTGGGCTTTACTGCCCGCGCGCCGCGCTGGGCCATTGCCTTTAAGTTCCCGCCCGAGGAAAAGCAGACCGTCCTGCGCGAAATTCGCATCCAGGTGGGCCGCACTGGTGTGCTCACGCCGGTCGCCGAGTTCGACCCGGTGACGGTCGCCGGCTCCACCATCGCGCGCGCCACGCTGCACAACATCGACGAGATCCGCCGCAAAAACGTGCGCGAGGGCGACACTATCATCGTGCACAAGGCGGGTGACGTGATTCCCGAGGTCGTGGGTCCCGTGCTCGACAAGCGCCCGGCTGATTCGGTCGACTGGCACATGCCCGAGGTCTGCCCCGTGTGCGGCAGCCCCGTGGTCCACGAGGACGGCGAGGTTGCCTACCGCTGCGTGTCCATCGACTGCCCCGCACAGCTCAAGGAGCGCCTACTTCACTGGGTGAGCCGCGGCTGCATGGACGTGGACGGCCTGGGCGACGAGATCGTCGACAAGATGATCGCCGCCGGCCTGATCCACGATGTCGCGGACTTCTACCAGCTCACGGTCGACGACATCGCCGGCCTGGACACGGGACGCACCTATGCCAGCTCCAACAGCAAAAAGGGCGTCAAGAAGGGCGACCCCATCCCGGTTGGTCTCAAGACGGCCGAGAAAATCATCGCCGAGCTCAACAAGTCCAAGAGCCAGCCACTCGGTCGCGTGCTGTTTGCCCTGGGTATCCGCCATGTGGGCAAGAGTGTGGGCGAGGTCATCGCCGAGCGATTCCTGTCGATCGACAAGCTCATCTTGGCGAGCGAAGAGGATATCGCCGAGTGCGAGGGCATCGGTCCCAAGATTGCGGCGAGCGTCAAGCAGTTCCTGGCCGTGCCCGAGAACCTCGCCGTGCTGGAACGTCTGCGCCAAGCGGGCCTTTCGCTCGAGGTCGACTTGGGCGCCGCTCATGCGCAAGCCGCGGCCGAAGCTGACGTGGCGGGCGAGCTCGCCGACGCACAGCCGCTTGCGGGTCTGACCTTCGTGCTCACGGGCACGCTCGTCAACCGCACACGCGACGAGGCGGGCGCGGCGCTCAAGGTGCTCGGCGCCAAGGTCTCGGGCAGTGTTTCAAAGAAGACGAGCTATCTGGTCGCCGGCCCCAAAGCGGGCTCCAAGCTCACCAAGGCCGAGCAGCTGGGTGTGCCCGTGCTGGACGAGGCGGCACTTGAACAGATTTTGGCGACGGGTAGGGTCCCGGAGGCATAATGATTTGTTGAGGAACTGCGCAGAGGCTCAGTTCCTCAACATCTCCTTATAGTGTTTGCCTGTTCAATTTCGATATCGTTTCCCTCGTATGATCCAGATGCGTCTACCGAGTCAAAGCGTGAGTAGGAAACTCTTGTCCCAACTTTGATTTGGGAAAGCTTGTCTTTGATTCGGCCAGATGAGGGGAATGTAATCCGGGTTTGCTTTCCAGCGTCGGTGTAGCGGGGACTGTTGTCTGTTTGGATTACGAGTTCCGTTCCCTCAATAGAATGAACGCTGCCGGCTCCAAAGACAAGGTAATCATCTCCTCCGCTATAGCGGGCTCTATCTGTGCATGAAGAAACGGATGCAAACATAGCGAAAATCACCAATATCGTAACCAGGGCAAAGGCCGTGGTGCCATAGCATTTTGATGGTGCCATCCGGTCTACCAAAAGACTGTTCCGTTCAATTTGACCATATTGGGCGTTGCATAGTTAATCGCTCGGGGATAAGTGTTCCATCCGTCGAATACTTCGAGCCACTGCAGTTCGATGCCAGAGCTTCCATTACGCCCAGTAAAATAGCCAGTTACCGTGACTGTATGACCTGATAGCTCGACGGATCCTTCACTGTTTCGGCTGTTGATCCACATATGATACAAGCCGATATTCCCTTGATCGATAGTTGCTCTGTACTGAGCGAATTGAGGCTGATAACCGAAAAATTGAGTATTAAGTGCTCTACCCTTTTGAGCGGCAAGACTTTTAAACGGAACAATTCCATCTGGGATGATCGTTCTTCCGTACTCGACGCCCTGATCATTGGTCTTATACGTTGTTGTGCCAGTGACGTTCCATATTTCTTTATAATAATCGGGATTAAATTGATTAGCGTTTGAACTGGTGAGACCGTAATGCATTGATACAGCGTACAAGGCAGAAACGACGCATGCATACTTATTAGTGCGGGCTTCAACTAATGATTCCGAGACTCCTCGGAACGGTATTCCGTTTAAATCGTCTATTTGGAAATGCAACATCAAGTCATCTTCATTGATAATGACTGCATCCCATGAAGTTGGGTTATTGCTTTGAGGTGCTATACCCTTTTCGGTGACAATCGGGACAGACCGTATATTGTTATAGTTGGTTACACAGTCTCTAGTTCCTGGCACCAAAGTTCCATATTCAATATCGTTGTACGAAATTAGTACGGTTGGGTTTGTGGCCTGTTGGCCGGAATAAGTTGAAATGGCGTTTGATAGAGAAGCTGAAATCGGAAGAATGGTATCGCCGAGGGTTATCTCCTTCAGAAGCCCAGGATATGATGCGTCAAGTATTAAATAACCGTAAGGGCTTCCTTCCCTTGTGACACTGATTTCATAGCCACAGATAAGGCCGATTTGTTGGCATACGGGAACGATTTGCTCGATCTCTAAGTTCGCGGATCCGTCGACGATGGGCAACAGGGAAAGCGCGTAGTCTTGTGCTAGGTCTGATGTAAAAGCGACGGATGAGTTTGAGTCGGCAGCGAATACTCTTGTTGGGCGTGACGCGGATAAGCCAATGATCGAGGCTAGGCCGAGAAGAAACGAGCGACGTGATTGAACTCTGGGCATAATGTCTCCTGCCTATGGGGGGGCAATATGCTGTCATTTTATTTGCTACATAATACAATCTAATTCGGATTAAGGTAAATGGATGGAATTGCTCGATAAATGGTAGTGATTAGCGGACCGGTATCGCGATCCTCGTCACATACGCCCCTGGGTCGTCGCTGATGATGTCGTCGATGAGGGCGATTTCGCGCGAGGGACCGGCGGGGGACAGGTCGCGCTCGTGCATGTAATCGAGTAAGCGCTCATAGCGCGGGGCCGCCTGACCGTGCGTGCCGCGGAAGCTGACCGTCAGACATCGCGCGGCGGGACGTACTTCGACATCGCCCAGGTAATCGTCCGTGTCATCGAGCAGCATAAAGACCTCGTCGTAGCCGTCAAAGTCGCCGGCGGCGAGGCGCACGGCGCTAATCCCGACGCCTAAGTTGCCCAGAAAGACAAAGGTCTCGTGCTGGCCCTTCTGCAGCTGACGAATCTGCCACTCCAGCGCATAGGCGTCGGTAGGCTTGACGCGTTCGCGCAATACGGCGCAGCGAAGCTCGGGCGCATCGATTGTGCAAATGGTATCGAGCTCGGTGTTCAGGGCATCGTGAAGCAGGGCAAGCCGGTTGTCGATCTTGCGCGACACGCGCTCCAGCTCGCGGCGCTTGCGCTCGATGAGCTCCTGCTGCTGCGCCAGCTGCCGCTGCATGAGGTCCACATCGCGCGTGGTCACAAACTCACGGATTTGTGTGAGCGGCAAGTCGAGAACACGCAGATGACTGATGGTGTTGAGGGTGGAGAGCTGCCGCGATCCGTAGTAGCAGTATCCACTTGCCGGATCGATGTGCGCCGGATCCAGCAAGCCCATCTGCTCGTAATGACGTAGCGTGCCCACGCTCAGGTTAAACAGGCGCGCAATCTCGCCAATGCGGAGCAGGCCCTCAGTATGTTCACTTGGCGTGTCGGTCACAGGATCGCTCCTTTCGGTAAAAAGTAGGGGAGAGGTGCCAGCCTGTGTCGCCCCGCTACGCCACCAACTTGTCAAAAGCCCCGCGCCGGTTGAGCACGGTAAACGCGACAACGCAAATGACCGCCGACAAAATCGATCCGCACGGCGAAGCGATGCCCATGGGAAACAGCGTGTTGGAATAGGCGTTCGACAGCAGCCAAGCGCCCGGTACGCGAATGAGCGCCACGGCCAGCACGTTGTGCGCAAAGCCGATATAGCTCTTGCCGTATGCAGCGAAAAAGCCGCTAAAGCAAATGTGGATGCCGGCAAAAATCGCGTCGAAAATATAACTGCGCATATAGCCGGTGCCGGCGGCGACCACCGCGGCGTCCTTGGCAAAAAAGCCAATAAACGCCGGTGCCACCAGCCACATCAGCGCCGTGATCAGGCAGCCGTACACCACCGAGATCGTCATGGCATCTTTGAGTACCTGACGCGCGCGGTCACCCTTGCCCGCGCCGACGTTTTGCGCCGTGAGTGCGCTGACGGTGGCGCCCATGGAACTCGGCACAATGAACAAAAAGCTGATCATCTTCTCGACCAGGCCCACGGCGGCGGCGTCGACGAGCCCTCGGTGGTTGGCGATGACGGTGATAAACATAAACGCCACCTGGATGCAGCCGTCCTGCACGGCCACAGGCACGCCGATCTTAAGAATGCTGCCGAGCACCTCGGGCTGGGGGCGCAGGTCGCTGCGCCTAACGTGGATGTTCGTGCGGCGGCTCTTGAGCCACACGAGCGCGAGGGCAACGCTGGCCGTCTGCGCGGTTACCGTGCCGAGCGCCGCGCCCACGGGGCCGAGCCCCATGTGCCCGATAAACAAAAAATCGAGCGCGATGTTGATGATGCATGCCACGCCGATCACGTACATAGGCGAGCGCGAATCGCCCAGCCCGCGAAAGATGGCCGAGAGGATATTGTACGCGGCGATAAAGGGAATGCCGACAAAGCAGATACGCAGGTAGGCGGCGGTGCCTTCGACCGCCTCGGCCGGCGTGCCAATGAGCGCCACGATTTGCGGGCACAGTGCGAGCAGGACAGCGGCCAGCACCACCGAGACGCCCATAAAGAGCGTAATGGTGTTGCCGATGGCGGTCTCGGCGCGGTCAAACCGGCGCGAGCCCACGGCGTGGCCGACGATGACCGTCGTTCCCATTGCCAGGCCCACGAGCGTCACGGTAATGATATAGAGCGTCTGCGCACCATTGCCCACGGCGGTGATGCCGGCGGCGCCGCTAAACTGCCCCATCATGTACAGGTCGGCCATGCCGTAGAGCATCTGCAAAAAGTACGAGAGCATATAGGGCAGGGCAAAGACCGCGATGGTCTTAAGGACATTGCCACGTGTGAGGTCATGTTCCATGGGCGGGGCTTTCTGGCTGGGTTTGTTTACGTACCAGTGTAGTGAAAACCCTACAACGATTGTAGAGTCAAGGTTTGTGTTGACGCCGGAGCGAAAAAGTCTCGCGCACCATTATTCCGAGTGAATATGGACACACGTCACGAGAACTCGCCGCCGGCGCTAACCTTGCAGAAAACGATTTCGGAATACTTGACACCATTATTCGGCGCGCAATAATACGTGCGTTTGCGAACAACGTTTGATGGGGGTTGAACCTGCGTGCGCAATCTCAAAATACTGTTTTCCTATCTAGGGGCATACCGTCGCGATGCCATCCTCGGCGTGTTCTTTGTGTCGGTCGAGACGGTGCTCGAGCTGTTTATCCCGGTCATCATGGCCAACATCATCGATGTGGGCGTGCCTGCGGGTGATATCAACTACACGCTGCTGCAGGGCGCGTACATGTTGGTGTGCGCTGCGCTTTCGCTGGTACTGGGCTTGGGTTATGCCCGCACGTCCGCCCGCGTTGCCTCGGGCCTAGGCGCTAACCTGCGCGAGGCCGAGTACAAAAAGATTCAGACGCTCGCTTTTGGTAACCTGGACAACTACGACGCCAGCTCGCTCGTCACCCGCATGACCACGGACATCACCGTTATCCAAAATGCTGTGGGCAACGGCTTTCGCCCTATGGTGCGCGGCCCGGTGACGCTTATCGTCGGCCTTATCTACGCGCTGATGCTGTCGCGCCCGCTCGCCAACGTCTTTGCGATCATCTTGCCCGTGCTGGCAATCGTACTGGGCGTCATCACCTATCGCGTCAGTCCGCTCTACCGCCAACTCCAGACCTCGATGGACCACCTCAACGGCGTGGTACAGGAAGACCTCACCGCCGTGCGTGCCGTCAAGGCCTACGTTCGTACCGAGCACGAGGAGGCCAAGTTCGACACCGTCAATACCGAGCTCGCCGGCACTGCGACGAAGACCTTTGGCAACGCGGTGCTCAACCTGCCGGTGTTTCAGCTGTCGATGTACGTGGCTGCGCTCTCCATCCTGTGGATTGGCGGCCGCATGATTCTCGCCGGCAAGCTGGGCGTGGGCTCGCTCACGGGCTTTATGAGCTACGTGCTGCTGATCATGAATTCGCTCATGATGATTTCCAACGTGTTTTTGCTGCTCACGCGCGCTCTTACGAGTGTGGGCCGTATCGCCGAGGTGCTCGATGAGGAACCCTTTATCGCCAACCCCGCGGGAGACCTCGCGATTGCGGCGCCAGCGGACGGCAGTATCGAGTTTCGCGACGTTTCCTTTAAATACCGCGCGGATGCAGCCGAGGATGTGCTCGAGCATATCGACCTTCGCATCGAGAGCGGCTCGACGGTGGGCATCCTCGGCGGCACGGGCTCAGGCAAGAGCTCGCTTGTGCAGCTGATTGCGCGCCTGTACGACGCCACCGAAGGCGCCGTGCTTGTGGGCGGACGCGACGTGCGCGACTACGACCTCGCCGCCTTGCGCGACGCTGTGGGCATTGTGCTGCAAAAGAATGTGCTGTTTACGGGTACCGTGCGCGAGAACCTGCAGTGGGGCAATCCGCAGGCGTCGGACGATGAGCTCCTCGCGGCTTGCCGCGCAGCGTGCGTGGACGAGTTCCTTGATCGCATCGGCGGGCTGGACGGCGAGTTGGGGCAAGGTGGCGCCGGTGTTTCGGGTGGCCAGAAGCAACGCCTGTGCATCGCGCGCACGCTGCTCAAGCATCCGCGCGTGCTCATTTTTGACGACTCCACCAGCGCGGTCGATATGGCGACCGACGCTAAGATTCGCGAGCACATCGCCCGGATTTCCGATACGACCGTGCTCATCATCGCCCAGCGCATCGCGAGCGTCATGGATGCCGATCGCATTGTGGTGCTGGACGACGGTCGTGTCCACGGCGTGGGCACGCACGAGGAACTGCTGGCGGGCGACAACATATACCAGGAGATTTACGCCTCGCAGATGGAGTTTGCGGGGAACGCGGACGCCGGCGATGGCAACGACGATGGCTGCGCGAATGATCCGTTTTCCTCCATCGCATGCGGATCGCCCTTGGAAGGGGGTGAGCGCCATGTCTAAGACCGCAGCCCAAGCACGCCCGGCCGACCTCAAGCGCACTGTGCGCCGCTTGCTCTCCTACATGGGGCATGCCAAGTTCTCGTTGCTCGCGGTGGGCGTGCTCGCCTCCGTTGCCGCCATCGCGAGCCTCGCCGGCGCCTACATGGTGCGCCCCATCGTTAACGGTTTGGCCACGGGCGGGGAGGAACTGCTCGCCAAGCAGGTCATCCTGACGGCGATCATCTACGCCGCGGGCGTGCTCTCGGCCCTGGGCTACTCACAGATCATGGTGCGCGCGGCCCAACACGTGGTGTCCGATATTCGCCGCGACCTGTTCGCGCACATCCAGACGCTGCCGCTCAGTTATTTTGACAGCACGCGCTCGGGCGACATCATGAGTTTTTTCACCAATGACGTCGACACCGTCTCCGAGGCGCTTAACAACAGCTTTGCCAACGTGATTCAGGCCGCCATTCAGGTTGTGGGCACCACGGCCATGCTCATCATCCTTAACTGGCAGCTCACGATTATCACACTCGTGTGCGATGCGGCCATTGTGCTGTATGCGCGCTATTCGGGCGCGCGCTCTAAGCGCTTCTTTGCCGCCCAGCAGGCATCGCTTGGCGACCTGGACGAATATATCGAAGAGATGGTCTCGGGCCAAAAGGTCATCAAGGTCTTTAACCGCGAGGCGGCGAATGTCGCCGGCTTCACCTGCCGCAACGACGAGCTTCGCCGCACCGGTACCGCCGCCGTGAGCTATGCCAACTCCATGGTGCCCATGACCGTCGTGATTGGCTACGTCAACTATGCCATCGTCGCCGTGGCGGGCGGCATGCTCTGCATCAAGGGGCTCGCCGATGTGGGCGCACTTGCAAGCTACCTGGTCTTTGTGCGCCAGGCCGCCATGCCCATCAACCAGTTTACGCAGCTCGGCAACTTCTTGCTCAACGCGTTGGCCGGTGCCGAGCGCCTGTTTGCGGCTATGGACCTTGAGCCCGAGGTGGACGAGGGCTGCGTGGAGCTGGTGCAGACGGGCGACGCCGCGTGGGCGTGGAAGATTCCCGAGGGCCAGGGCGTGGGCGCGTACGGGCACTTGCATGACGTGGCAGCCGTTGATGAGTCGGGCCGCGCGGTGGCCGCCGACGGCATCGAGCTCACGTGCGGCTTGGTCCCGCTTGCCGGCGACGTGCGCTTCCATGCCGTGGACTTTTCCTACGTGCCGGGCGCCCGCGTGCTCACGGACCTCAACCTGTTTGCCAAGCCGGGGCAAAAGATTGCGTTTGTGGGCTCCACGGGCGCCGGCAAGACGACCATCACCAACCTCATCAACCGCTTCTACGAGGTCGATGACGGCGAGATCACGTACGACGGCATCGACGTCAAGCACATTGCCAAGGCCAGCCTGCGCGGGTCGCTCGGCATTGTGCTGCAGGACACGCACCTGTTTAGCGGCACCATTGCGCAGAACATCCGCTTTGGCAAGCTCGACGCGACCGACGAGGAAGTGCGCTCCGCTGCCGAGGCCGCCTGCGCCGACTCGTTTATCCGCCGCCTGCCGCGGGGCTACGACACACCGGTCACGGCCGACGGCGCCAACCTGTCGCAGGGTCAGCGTCAGCTGCTCGCCATCGCGCGCGTGGCCGTCGCCGATCCGCCGGTGCTCATCCTGGACGAGGCCACGAGTTCCATCGACACGCGTACCGAAAAGCTCATCGAGCGCGGTATGGACCGCATCATGCGCGGTCGCACCACGTTTATGATCGCGCACCGCCTGTCCACCGTCCGCGACGCCGACGCCATCATGGTCCTCGAACACGGCCGCATCATCGAGCGCGGCACGCACGAAGAGCTGCTCGCCCAGCACGGCGAGTACTGGCAGCTGGCGCATGGCTTAAAAGAGCTGGATTAACCCGTTCGAGCACGATGCTTTGACCCCTCCGTGTTCCTCACCTCGTCTCAAACCATCACAACATTCGACGTTTTTTGCCAAAATCGGGAAAAGCATCGAATGTTGTGATGGTTTTTCTGCCACTCGACCGGGTGGAATCGCTTTCTTGCGCACGAAGGTGTGCGAACCCGTGAGCAGGGGAATAAGGTTGGTTATCCGACTCCATTGGAGGGCTCATGGACCTGCCGATCGTCCTGTCCCATAAGACTGCCTGGCTGTACCACAACGTGGCGCGCCCGTCCGAGCCGCTCTCGCGAGCAAGCAGCCTATACGATGAGGACTCGCTTGCTGGCGAGGCGGAGCCGACCGCGAGCCTGCCCAAATTGGGGCTCGATGCCAAGGGGCTGAGGGCTTCAACGGCAGTTGGGATCGTTGCCGACTATCTGGTTTTGCTTGGTGTTCCACGAGAAGAGCTCGACCATATCGATACGCTCGTCAACTTCGATTTTGAGCGCTCGACGCCGGCTGGATTTAGATGCCACGTGTTTGGAACGCCGGTACCTTCAGGCCATCTTATCGAGGTGGCAGAGGGCCTTCTAGTGGTTGATGAGGCCATGTGCTTTGTCCAAGCGGGTTCGTGGATGAGCGAGCCCGAGCAGCTGGAATATGGCTACGAAATCTGCGCCCGATACCATTTGAATCATCTGTCGACAGGCGATTATATCGAGATGGGGCAGAGGTATACCGTTGCCGACTTGATTGCCTATTGCAATGAGAACCGATCTCGCCAGGGGGCTATACGCGCGGCCGCCGTGCTCAAACGCGTGCACGATGGCGCGCGGTCGCCCATGGAGACGGCCACCGCAATCATGGTCGTAGCAAAACGTTCCCAGGGCGGGCTGGGATACGCCAAGGTTGAGCTCAACCATCGGGTCGATGTTCCCAGCGAGTTCAAATATCTCGCAAAGGCCGGGTATTTCGAGATCGACGTATATGCGCCTGCGAGCGATACGGGGATTGAATACAACGGCTCGGACCATCTTGATAAACAGCGCAGCGCGTCGGATGCGGAGCGCATGACCGTGCTGAGTGCGCTGGGCTTTAGGATGATCGTCCTCACCGGGACTCAGTTTGCCCATCAGCTGCAATTGCATCGGGCGATGAACGCTATCGCGCTCGCTATGGGCCTTAAGTGCGACCGAAGCGAAGCGTTCCAGAAACGTCAGAATGACCTGCGAGAATTCGTGATTCGGCACTGGGACGGCGGCCTTTAGGGACGCTTTGGTCCTTCTGCGGGGTGCTGTGGGCAGGCAAACCATCACAACATTCGATGTTTTTTACCAAAATCGTGAAAAGCGTCGAATGTTGTGATGGTTTGTATGCTGAGGATGGGCTTGGCAAGTCCGTTTTGCTCGAAGCGACCTGTCCTGTCGTACGGGTGTCGGCACGATTCTCTCGTGGGGTATTATGTTTTCCGAAGAATAAAACGCCGCGTGAGGGGAGGGCTGCGTGGACGGGCACGTGCAACATGACGGTTTTGGCCGCGATATCAACTACCTGCGCATTGCCGTTACCGACAAGTGCAATTTTCGCTGCATTTACTGCATGCCGGCCGATGGCGTGGCGCCCCGCGCGCACGACGAGCTGCTCAGCGCCGAGGAAATCGCCCGCTTTGTGCGCTTGGTGGCGGGGGAGGGCATTCGCCGCGTGCGCCTGACGGGTGGCGAGCCGCTGGTCAGCCGCCGTATCATTCCGCTCATTCGCGACATCCGCGCGATCCCGCAGATCGAGGACATCTCGCTCACCACCAACGGCGCCCTGCTGCCCAGGCTGGCGCCGCAGCTCAAAGACGCGGGGCTTAACCGCGTCAACATCTCGCTCGACACGCTCGACCCTACGCTCTTTGGAAAGATCACGCGCCTGGGTCGACTCGAGCAGACCATGGCCGGCATCGACGCGGCGCTGGCTTGGGGCTTTGAGCCCGTTAAGGTCAACTGCGTTGTTGTGCGCCGGCTCAACCAGGACGTGGCGGCCCTCGCACGACTGACCGTCGACCGCCCCATCCACCTGCGCTTTATCGAATACATGCCCATCGGCGACGAGCGCACCAGCTCGCATTGCGCTGTGGACCCGCATGCGCCCGCGCTCAATCCCGAGCTGTGGGACGCGAGCGACACCGTGCCGAGTGATGAGTTGCGGGCGCGCATCAATGCCGGGGCCGCCACGGCGGGCTTGGGTGAGCTTGAGCCGCTCGACATCAACGACGCTCCTGCCGGCGCGGGCCCTGCACGCTACTGGCACTTTCCGGGCGCGGCGGGAACGGTCGGCTTTATTAGCGCCATGTCCAACCATTTTTGTGCGAATTGCAACCGTCTGCGCCTGACGGCCGATGGCAACGTGCGTCCGTGCCTGTTCAGCGATGCCGAGTATTCGGTGCGTGAGGCGCTGCGCCGTGGTGATGATATGCAGGTACTTTCGATTTGGCGCGATGCCGTGGCCCACAAACCGCAGGAACACGCGATAATTGAGGGCACGCAACGATTTATGTCCCAAATCGGAGGATGATCATATGGCCAAGAGCAGGTACGCCGATGCCACCAAGGCCGCTCGCAGGGCCGCGATGTCTGCCCACAAAGTCACGGCTGCGGTGAATGCCGACAACGCCGACGCGTCCGCGCAGCCGACTGCCAGCGCTGCCACCGAGCCCGCCCGCGACGCCCGTCGCGACGAGCTGACGCACGTGGACGCCAAGGGCGAGGTGCGCATGGTCGACGTGTCCGACAAGGCCGAGACCCATCGCATCGCCATCGCCGAGGGCACCATCCTCATGCACCCCGAGACGCAAGCCATGGTGCTGCAGGACCGCGCCAAAAAGGGCGACGTGCTTGCCTGCGCACGCGTGGCGGGCATCATGGCCATCAAGCGCACGAGCGACATCATTCCCATGTGCCATCCGTTGCTCATTACCAAGAGCAAGTGCGATATTGCGCCCATCGCCCCGGCGGGGACGCCTGTCGATGACGTGCCCGAGGGCTGGGCGCCGGCGCGCGCGGACGGGCAGGTTGGCTTTCACGTACTGGTTACGGCGGGCGTGACGGGCAAGACGGGTATCGAGATGGAGGCCCTGACCGGCGCGAGTGCCGCATGCCTAACGATCTATGACATGTGCAAGGCCGTCGATCGCGGCATGGAGATCGTCGACGTGCGCCTGCTGCACAAGGAGGGCGGCCGCTCGGGCGTATGGGACCGCGCAGAGCGTCAGGCCGCTGCTGTTGAGGCCGTGGGGGCCGCGGGCGACGCACCCGCAAGCGCACCTGCCGCCATCGCGCCCGCAGCTCCCACTCCGGCCGTCCCCGCAATCGCGTTTATCGGCTACCAGAACTCGGGAAAGACCACGCTCGTCGAGAAGGTCATTGCCGAGCTCACCCGCCGCGGTCTGCGCGTGGGCTCGCTCAAGCATCATGGGCATCACGGCTTTGATATCGATGTGCCCGCCAAGGACACCTGGCGCCATCACCAGGCCGGATCCAAACACGTGGGCCTCATCTGCACCACGCGCTGGGCGGAGTACGCCGACACGCGCGAGGAGGACGAGATGCCCGCGCGCGAGCTGCTGTCGCGCTACAACGATGTCGACGTGGTGATCATCGAGGGCTACAAGACCGAGGGCTTCGACAACATCGTGGTCGCGCGCTCCGGTGTCGACCGTCTGCGCGGCAAGAGCTCGCTCGACCTGGTCGATGGTCGCACGCTGGCCCTTGCCTGCAATGAGGCCCTGGCGCGCCAGGCCTTCGACGCGGGCTTCGCGACCCGAGCCATCAACATCAACGACGCCCGAGCCATCTGCGACCTTATCCAAGACCACCTGGCCTAAAACCTGCCAAATAGGGACAGGTTTATTTTGGTAGGTTTTATCTGGGCAAACGCCATTTCCACCACAAAGGGGCCAGGCACCTTTGTGGTGGTTTTTGCTTTGGTAGATGGTTGGGACATGCCTTACAATCTACCGAGTAGTTCATGCTGGGCGGAAAGACGGAAGGGGTTCGATGCGACCCTAGTCAGGCATACGGATAGATTGAGCCAATGGACAGCGGATGAATGGCCGCTGCCCGCTATTCGTATACGATAAGGAGCACCCATGCCCACGCTTGTATTCCCAAAAGTCCGCTCATCGCTGTCCGCGCAGGCTAAACGCCTGGTGGCAATGCGCTTCCTCATCTACACCGGTTTTCAGACCAGCTACTTTATCGGCGTCATCGGAACGCTCACCTATGCAGACGATGCCTCGGTCGTCGCGACGTCGCTGGCCGTCCTGTTTATGAACGTTTTCGTGATCCTGGGATCCTTTGCGGGTGGCGCGGTACTCGACGCATGGGGTCCGCGCCGCCATTTCGTGCTGAGCATCATCGGCGCTCTCGCAACTGGCACGGCAATCATCGCCTTTGGTAGCGCGACCGGCGTCGTCCTGCTCGGCGCGGTGTTTCTGGGCTTTACGATGGGGTTCGCCCAGCCCATCGCCACGTCCTATCAGGCCTACCTTACCGACGATCCTGTCGAGCTCAAAGACATCAACTCCGCCATCGCCATGTTTTCAAACGTGAGTATCATCGTTGGCCCCACGCTGGGCGGCTTTGTCGCGGCGGCTGCATCGTCGCGCGCGGTGTTCGTGCTCATGATGCTCTTTACCGTGCTGGCGCTCGTTGCCGGCTGGGGCTTTAGGTCGCAGACCAGCCATGTCGCCGGGCATGCGGATGCCGATTCGGCAGAGGAAGGGGAGCGTGCGGGACAAAGCTCCAACCCCAGCACGTCCGCCCGTGTCACCTTCGCGACCAGCATCAAAACAGTCTTCACCAACAGCGTCCTCGCGCTACTTTTCTGCATCATTTTTCTTTCGAACTTTGGCTATGGAGCCTTCGACCCGCTCGAGTCGTTCTTCTATCGCGATGTCCTACATGTCGGCGTTGAGTGGATGGGCTGGCTCTCGTCGGCCTCGGGTGTGGGCGCGGTGCTGGGTGCCGTGCTCGCGCTCCGCTTGTCGCCGCATCTGGTCAGCCTTAAAACGCTGCTCTTGGCGCTTATGTCCGTGGGTCTGGGAAGTCTGCTCTATGTGGGGACACCGTACGTGGGCGTGGCCCTCATCGGCCAGATCGCCCTGGGCATAGCTTGGGGTGTCGTCAACCCGCTCCACAACACCATCGTGCAAACGACGGCTCCGCTCGAGCAGCTCGGTCGCGTCAACTCGGTCATGGGCTTTGGCAACATGTTCGCCGGCGTGGCCCCGCTGGCGATTGCCCCGTGGCTGGCGGCGACATTTGGCGTACAACGGACACTCGTGGGGGCGGGCATGGTCGTGACGGCGGTCCCTGCGGCGTTGCTGCTGTTTGGACGCCGGCATTTTGATCGTGCCGCAAGGCAGTAAAAACCATCACAACATTCGATGAAAATCGCGATTTTGCCGAAAAACATCGAATGTTGTGATGGTTTGCGCCCCGGGCCAGGCCACCCTTCGGGTCCGGCCACCACAAAGGGGACAGTGAACTGCCTCCCATTTCTTGGACATCGGGAAATGGGAGGTTTTCCATGAGTATAGACCTCAGGTCGAAGCACGACCTGGAGTCCAGGAGGCGGGCCGTCGAGCTCTTCGACGCCGGCGTCGGCTGCAAACCGGCGGCCGAGGCCCTGTCCGTCCCCCGCGAGACCGTGAGAGAATGGCAGTGGGTATACCGGGCGTTCGGAAGCGAGGCGCTGCTGTCCATGGGCGGGAAACAATCCAGGTACACATTCGAGCAGAGGGTCGCCGCGGCGTCGGCCGTGGTCGACGGCGGGATGGCGAAGACCGACGCCATGGCCGAGTTCGGGATCAGGTCGAAGTCCCCGCTGGAGCGCTGGTGCAGGCTCTACCGCGAGGGCGGCGCCGAGGCGCTGCGGCCCGGACCGAAGGGCAGGCCGAGGGGGTCGAGGTCGAAACCCCGCACCCGCACCCGCGAGCAGGAGCTCGAGGAGCGCTGCCGCAGGCTCGAGGCCGAGGTCGCCTACCTAAAAAAATTGCGCGCCCTGGTCGAGCGGGACGGGCTCTGACCAGGGCGGCGGCCGAGGCGGTGAGGGCGCTGAGGGCGGAGGGGCACTCCCTGCGCCACCTGCTGGAGTGCTCGGGGCTCAGGAGGTCGACCTACTACTACGCGCTGGCGCACCCGCGGAGGCCGACCAGGCCCGAGCTGCGCGACGCCGCGGCCGAGATATTCTCGCGCACCGCCAACGGCTGCGGGCACCGGCAGGTAGCCATGTGCCTGCGCGCCGAGCTGGGCGCGGTCGTGGCCGACAAGACCGTGCTCAAGATGATGCGCGAGATGGGCATCCGGTGCGGGATACGCCGCCGGGGCTCCCGCCGCCGGTACAGCTCCTACAGGGGGCTCGTGGGGAGCACGTTCGAGAACGTCATCGCGAGGGACTTCGGCGCCGAGGGGCCATGGCAGAAGCTCGGCACCGACGTCACCGAGTTCAAGGTCGCCGGCGCCAAGGCCTACTGGGCCCCGGTGCTCGACTTCTGCACGAAGGAGATCGTGGCGAGCGACATATCGACCTCGCCGGACCTCGCCCAGCAGCACAGGATGCTCGACCGGCTCCTCGAGGCCCTGCCCGACGGGGCGGCACCGACCATGCACTCGGACATGGGCTGGCAGTACCAGCACGAGTCCTACACCTCCAGGCTGGAGGGGGCGGGCATCACCCAGAGCATGTCGCGCAAGGGGAACTGCGTCGACAACGCCGCCACCGAGCAGCTCTTCGGCCACGTGAAGGACGAGTTCTACCGCGGCAGGGAGTGGGGCAGCTTCGAGGACTTCAAGCGCGACCTGGAGGGGTACATAGTCCATTGGAACACGCGGCGCAGGCAGGTAAGATTGAAGGGCCTGACGCCGGAGGAGTTCCGGAACCGGGCCCTTGCGGCGTAGTCGCTATTTATTCAGTCCAAGTTTCGGGGTGCAGTTCACAGGCACCTTTGTGGTGGTTTTTGCTTTGACGGGCCGCGCCTGTGCCTTGGTATACCATGTACGCCGTTTGCGAATACACCCCACACCGCCGCACAACCCAGAAAGGCCCCCATGGACGCCACCTTTAGCCACATCAAAGCCGTGTTTTGCGATATCGACGGCACGCTGCTCACGAGCCAGCACACGGTGTCCCCGCGCACCGTGGCGGCGATCCGCGCCCTGCGCGAGCGCGGCGTGCTCTTTGGCCTGTGCACCGGGCGCGACGCCCACGCGACCGAGGCCATGTACGAGCTCTGGGGCATCGAAGGCCTGGTGGACGTGCTCGTGGGCTGCGGCGGCGCCGAGGTCATCGACCGCGCGCACGACATCAATGAACTGAGCTATCCGCTGCCGGGCGAGACCATCGCGCGCATCTGCAAGCACATGGCGGACCTTCCGGCGACGCCCGTCTGCCCCCGAGACGGCGTGTTCTACGTGCCCGAGAGCAACGCGTGCGTCGAGCACCTGTCGCGCGTCGATGGCGTGCCCTACCAGGTGGTCGATTTTGCCGAGTTTTTGCGCGAGCCGCAGCCCAAGGTGATGTTTACCATGGCGCCCGAGGTAATGCCGCGGGTGATTGAGCGGGCGATGACGTTTGCCGATAACACCGTTAAGGCGGCGGCTCTGCAAACTACGCAGCGGCTCTACGAGTTCATGGACCCGCGCGTGTCCAAGACGCGCGGCCTTGTGCGCGTAGTGGAGCTCAACGACATGGAGCTCCAGGACATCTGCGTGTTTGGCGATGCGGACAACGACACCTGCATGGTGGCTGACGCCGGCGTGGGCGTGGCCATGGCAAACGGCAGCGACGCCACCCGTGCCGCCGCCGATTTTGTAACCGCCAGCAACGACAAAGACGGCATCGCGATCTTTATCGAGGAACATCTGCTGTAGCGCTAGGGGAGAACCACCACAGAAGGGGGCAGGCTCTTTTGCGGTGGCCTCAGGCGATTTGGGCGAATTGATACCTAAGATCTGTGGGAAAATTCAAATATTGTTGTCTGAACATCATGCTTCTAACCACCGATGGGTTTAAGATATTCACATCAATTTGGTAGGATATTCATCCCGGTTAATGACCTACCGCTCACGGTCGATTTTCGACCGTTCACAGGATGTTTGCTCTTGAGCAAAATGTTGTGCAAATAAATCTAATGCCATTAAAAAATAATAGGCAACTAAATTACCAGCAGAAATAAAAAATAGATAGCGAATAAACGAAGGCAAATCCGAGCAAATGTCAAGAGAATTAAGAACTTGCTACAAAAAAGTCGGTTTTGTTGCTCAGATGTTTAAACAATCGTTATAATTGCATTACTAAACGAGCGCAATTACAGATTGCGCAGATACGTTTGATGGTGAAAGAGCAAGATCGCGGTCTCTTGGGGAGGAGACATCGATGAAAGCGAATTCGGACAAATCTAAGCAGAGTAATAAAGCGACGCGCCGTGTACTGGCAGGCGTTTTGTGCGGAGCCTCCGTTTTGAGCCTGGTACTGTCGCTCGTCATGCCTCCGATCTCGCAGGCCATTGCCAACGATGCCCAGACGGTTTCTGCCGAGGAAACTGTGATGGGGGGGGGTTCCTCAAGTGAGTCTACTGATGTAGACAACAGTACTAACGGGGATGCCGAAAAGCAGATTAGCGACGATGCCGGGAATGATGCGAGCGAGGACAACGTCGCAGCAGACTCGACTGCTGATGGCGCGGAAGTCAAGGGTGCCGAGCAGCCTGCGGATGACGGTGCTAACGGCGAGGGCGCAATCTCACTTGCTGCAGAGAATGAACCGACTCATGAAATTAGCAACGGGACGGATCTGAACTCAAAGCTCCTTAACACGAATCTACGCGATGGAAACGGTGCTGCTACTTTTAAGCTAACTGCCGATATTGAGTACAACGATGAGATTCGGCTTGAAGGGGCAAACACCAAGATCACCTTGGACTTAAATGGCTTCAAGATTAAGCACGATAGTGATGCCAGTCCGTTGTTCGATGTTGCAGATTATGCGACGCTTACGGTCATGGATTCCGGGAAAGTACCGGAGAATGTTGCCGACGGCCAGCAGCTGCAAGATAAGGACGGGCACCTGACACCTGAAAATTATGGCAAGACGGCAATAATGTCTTATGACGGTAATGAAGTTCCGGAAGATCTTACCTATTACGTAACCGAATCGACTGCAAGTGGTGTAGGTACCACTGAGAAGATCAAAGAGTACAATGCGACTATTAAGGGTGCAATTGTTGGAGCCACCAAGAACTCCAAGATGAGGCTCATTAACGTTTACCAACATGGCACGTTTAACCTCGAAAGTGGCGCTATTACGCAGAAAAAGGACTGCAACGTCGGCAACCTCATCTATGCCGAGAACGGCTCTATTGTCAACATGAGCGGCGGATACGTTTGCGGCGCTTCCGGCTCGGGTGACGGCGCGGGCATTATGGTATCCAACGAGCAAGGCGGCGCCTCGACCCTTAAACTGACTGGCGGCGTCATTGCCGGCAACAGCGCTTATAGTGGCGGTGGTGTGTATGCCCGTTATTCCGAGGTCACCATAACTAATGGCATAATCTCCGGTAATAGCACACTCGACGTGGGACTCGGTGGCGGCATTATGGCCAAGGGCGGCATCGTGTCCGTTTCTGGTGGCTATATCACGAATAATAGAATGGCTAAATTCTGCAACAAGGATGGCAACGGTGACCATGGCGGCGCTGGGCTTGCTGCCAACTATGGAGCGAAAGTCACTATTTCCGATGGTCAGATTACCGGCAACTACTCCGAGGAAGCCGGCGGCGGCGTTTACGTTACCGATGTCGAACGGAATGGCCAAACGTCTCGCTCAGGAATGGCGTGGCTGAATATCACGGGAGGAATTATTGCCTCTAACGTGAGCTTCCGATCTGAGGGTGCTGGCATTCGAGTGGGCCAGATGGTTGACGCGATGATTAACGGTACTGAAAATAGTAAAGTCTACATCACAAACAATCACTGCATGTCTCGCTTTGACTGGGGCGGCGGCGGCATCTTTGTTCAGGGAAACTCAAACCAAGGCAAGGAATATACTGCTGGTAGGCTATTCATATATAACTCGTACATTAGCGCCAATGAAGCTGGCGGCTACGGCGGTGGCGTTGCAGTCTGCCCCACGGGCAAGACGTTGGTAACGAACACTGAGGGCACGGCAATCTTTGGCAATTCGTCTGCCGGCGCTGAGTATGATGACGGAGATCGTTTTAAAGACGATTATAAATATGGTTACAACTCACAGTACAATACCGGCAATGAAGCTAAACCCCATCTTTCAGGTGGTGGTAGTGGTAAGAATCAAGATATAGATGCATACAATTCGAAGGTGTTTCGCGATAACGGTCATGCCGATTTCTTCCTTGCGGCAGCGGCTGGCCATCAGGAACCGCTTGCGGCGGTAATCGGCAAGATGCTCGGCGACGGAGACGCCAAGTATTCGGGAAGCAAAGAACGCAGTGATAACAAAGAACCCAGTGATAACAATGAACTCTATGAGGCTATCAATATCCCTGCCAATGGCGGCGTGAAGATTTATCGGAGCGTCGGTCTGTCTTCGGGTGTCACAGCTGGAAGTGATGAAGCGAATAATGCGCAGAAAGCTGCCAGAACTTTCATCACGGGCAACTATTCCTGGGACCATGGTGGCGGCATCATGTCGAATGGCGACTTGTACCTAGGCGTGCCTGCGGATACGTACGTCTACCCGAGCCTTAAGCTGAAGGCGACCAAGAATTTGGCCGGCCGTGAGCTTAAGGCTGGGGATTTCACCTTTACGGTCTACCGCAAGGATTCGAGTGATCCTATCGCTCGCGGGGTATTCACTCCTGACGCTTGCACCGAGGTTGGAACTGCGAGTAATGATGCAAGTGGCATCATCAAGTTTGACCTTGGTGAGCAGTTCACAGCGAACGGTACGACTGGCACGATTACATACTATTTGGTTGAAAATGCTGAAAATGATCCCGACATCACGTACGACCCGGCCGTGTACGAGATTACGGTTGAACTTACAGAAGGCACGAAAGATGTGCTCATGTCTGTTCCGATTCAGGATAATGCGACCGAGACCAAACAGCTTATAATCCATAACTACACGATCAATGGCATGACTGTAACCAAGCACTTCGGTGATTCAACTAGCGATCCGCGTTCTGTGCAGGCAGATTCTGACGGCTATTATTATGTGGTCGTTGGCTCCAATGGGGAAAAGACCTTCACCAACAAGTACAATCCGTACACTTCCAGCGGCTCTTGGACTCCTAAGGCGACTAAGGTCGTTGAGGGCGGCGAGATGAAGGAGTTTACGCTTCAGCTTGCAACCGACGAGGACTTCTCGAAGATCGTTGAGAGTAAGTCGACCCAGCCTGGCGCCGATAAGTCCCAGACTCTGAGTTTCGGCAAGATCGAGTACGCGCTCAATCAGCTCGACAAACTCGAGTCTGACTCTACTGGTCGGGGTGCAAGCAAGACCTTTACCTATTACGTCCGCGAACAGCAGCCGACCACACCGTTCGCGAACTACAAATACGACAAGTCGGTCTACAAGATCACGGTCACGGCAACTGATCAGTCTGATAAGACGATCAAGTGCGATGTGACCTACACCAAGATCGTCAATGCCGATGGCAAGGATATTCCCGAGAAAGAGCAAGAGCCGGTCACCTACGTTCCAGCTAAGGACGAGGCCACTGGCAAGGAACAGAGCGTTCCGGTCTTCACCAACACCTACTCAACCTCTTTGCCCCTTTCTGGTATGTCGGGCGTCACTCTGACGTACCTTGCCGGCGCGGCGGTGCTTTGCGCTGCTGCGGCCTGGATGCACATTCGTCGCAAGGCGAATGCGAAGGGAGGCGAGCGTCGTGAATAAGAAAGTTTGCTCCTTCCCGATCTTGTTTGCGCTGCTTGCCCTCCTGATCGGCACCTGCGCGGTTGTGTTCCCCGCTTCCGCGCAGGCCGCGCCGACCTCGACCGGTTCCATCACGGTGAGCGGCACCGTGGCGAGCAGCTACGACGCCTACCAGATCTTTAGCGCCAACGTCGTCGACGGCGACAGCGACGCCAAGATCGCCACCGATCTCGCTTGGGCAAGCGACGACGCGCGCGACGCCGCGCTGCCTGTGCTGCACAGCGCCGGCATGCCCAATTCCCAGACCACCGCGCAGGAAGCTGCCGAGTGGCTCAACACCGATTCTCACCTTACGAGCGCGCTGAGCGCACAGCTCGCTCATTCCCTCCAGAGCTCTGGCGCCGTGTCCGTGGCCCTCAACGCGGGCACGGCGGCCGAGCTGCCCTGTGGCTACTGGCTCATCGTCGCCGACGACGACGCCATCGCCCAGGGCGAGGCCGGCACCGCGCCGATCATGGCCCTGGTGGGCGGCAGCGCCGTCACCGTCAAGCCCAAGGCGGCGACCCCCAAGGTCGCCAAGCATGTGCTGGAGGACAGCACCGCCGCCTGGCAGAAGGCCGCCGACGCCACGGTCGCCGACGACCTGTACTGGCGCCTCTCTGCCACGGTCCCGGCGGGCCTTGCCGCCTACGACACCTATACGGTGCAGTTCGTCGACACCATGAGCGCGGGGCTCGACCCCTCCAAGGTGGCCGCGAGCATGCGCGTGTACGTGGCGGCGGGCGCGGACGGCGGCTTCGACGCCGTGTCGGCCGGCAAGGACGGTCGCGCCGGCACCGACCCCGCGAAGGGCTGGACCGACATCACGGCCCAGTGCGCCACCAAGGTAGCGGCCGACGGCAAGACCTTCACCGTGCGCACCGGCGACCTGATCGTCGCGCTCGGCGGGGCCAACGCCTTCACCGCGGGCGCCCGCGTGGTCGCCGTGTACAATGCGCCGCTCAACAGCGCATGCAACCACGGCATCGCGAAGGGCAACCCCAACGAGGTCTACCTGCGCTACCCGCGCTCTCCCTTTGCCGACCAGTCCGGCGACGCCGGCTTTACCCGCACGCCGAGCGATGATGCGTGCGCCTACACCTGGGATCTCGCGCTCACCAAGCGCGGCAGCGACGGCGACAAGCCGCTTGCCGGGGCGGTCCTGAGCATCGCCGACGACCGTGGCCGCACGCTGGCGGCCGACGGCACGTGGGATGCGGATGGCAAGGCCACCGTCACCACGGACGAGGACGGCCGCGTGACCGTCTCGGGCGTGGACTCGGGCAAGCTGGAGGTCCGCGAGCTCAAGGCGCCCAAGGGATACACCGCCTTTAAGGGCACGCGCTCCGTGACGGTCAAGGCCGAGGGCCTGGACGTCGACCAGGTGGCTGCCGCCAAGCCCAAACTCACCATCACGGCCGAGTCGCCCCTGCGCGCCGACAGCGCGGATGGGTCGACGGGCAGCCTGGAGGCGTCGCTCATCAACACGCCCACCGGCACACCCCCTAGCATTACCACCGGAGGCTTCATGCCCTCGACTGGCGATATGGCAATGTACGCCGCGGCCGCCGCAGCGGTCGCCGGAGCCGCGCTCATCGTGGTTGCGCTCCTGGTCAAGCGGGGAGGTGGCAGCCATAAAGAGTAGCTGGCAGCCCCACAGAGAGCGGGGCGAGACGTAGCGAAGTAGATGCTAAGACACAGACAGATGATGACCGATCGAATGAGAACCAACCGGAAAATGGAGGAAAAGAAGATGAGCATGAGCAAGAACATCGCACGCCTGGCAGTAACCGCCGGCCTCACAGCAGCGCTGAGCTTCGGCGGCGTGATGGCCCCGGTGACCATGGCGTTTGCTGATGGTGCGACTGCTACGACTGATAGCATCAAGATCAATAAGAATTCTGAGAATGGCGATGTGACGTACAAGGCCTACCAAATTTTCGAGGCTGATGTCGTGGATGGGGAAGGCAACTCCGATAAAGTCGTTTCCAATGTCGACTGGGCCGCAAACCTTAAGGATAATGATAAGGCGAAGGCTGACATCATCAATGCTATTAAGAGTGCAGCGGGTGGCAATAGCCTTCCTGATAAACCTTCCGCTCAGGACATTGCTGACTGGTTGAGCGATAAAAATCACGTGAACACTTCTACTGACACGCGTCTTGACAAGGATCATGTACTTAACAAAATCGCTAAAGCGATCATCGACAATAACATTGCTCAAACCGGCGACTCATTCAAGGCGGACGAACCTTTTAAGGCTACGAGCAATGGCTACTATCTTTTTGTGACTGATGAAAACTCGCTGAGTACTCCCCAGGATGCTAAGGCGAATACCGGCACTTCGCCGATTTTCGCTGTTGTTGGTGGTAAGGGCGTGACTGTTGTAGAGAAGACCAAAATTCCGACGATCAATAAGGAGGTCCTTAACGTCAAGGAGAGCAAAGACGGCTACACCGCTCAAGAGGGGTGGAGTAATGTTGCCAACTCCCAGGTGGGTCAGGAAGTAAGCTATAAGCTCACCGGCTCGATTGCAGACAACTATGCCACCTATGATTCCTATGCATACAAGTTTACGGATACTCTTTCGGGCGGCCTTACTTATGTTGGTAACTCGCTCGAGGTTTATGCGCTGAATAACGGGAGCTATACCAAGATTAGCCCGAATAGCTACACCTTGGTCGAGCCTAATGAGAGCAATAATGTTCTGACGGTAAATTTTGATAAGGATAAGGGGTTGAAGTCGGCTACTGCGGTCAATGCCGGCGATACGCTTAATATCGGTGCTGAGACTCAGATTGTTGTTTTCTACAAAGCAAAACTCAATAGCAAGGCTAGCTATTCAGTTGCCGGTAATGATAACAAGGCCTATCTCGAGTACTCCAACAACCCCATGGCCGTAGGCACCGGCAAATCCGAGACCAAGGTCGTGACGGACTACGTCTTCGGTCTTGATGTTACCAAGGTGGACGAGGGCACAGGTGAGCCGCTCAAGGGAGATGAGAAACTCCAGGCGGGCTTTAAGGTTCGAGTTGTTGAAGGCGACGAGGACACTTTGAAAGACAAGTGGCTTGGCGCAAACGGCGAAATTGTCGATAGTAAACGTGCTCATGAGTTCATGACGGAAGCCAATACCGGTAAGGTCTCCATCCCCGGTCTTGATGCCGGTACGTATGAGATTACCGAGACGACCACTCCTTCAGGCTATAACACCATCGCTCCCTTCCAGATTACGGTGAAGCCGACCTACGATACTGCTGGCAAGCTGTCGAGGCTCACTGTTACCGATACATCCGAGAAGGTCAACTCGGAAAAGACGAATGAAAACGTGAACACGACCAAGATTCCCGTCACCATCCAGAACAAGAAGGGCTCTGGCCTCCCGCTCACCGGTCTCAACGGCGTGACGTTCACTTGGATCGCTGGTGGCGCGGTGCTGTGCATCGGCGTGGCGCACCTCATCCGCAGTCGTAAGCAGGCTGAGGAGTCCGAGCAGGAGTAACGCTCACTCACCCATCCCTTTGGCAGGTGGGATGTGATGGCCATGAGACTTGCGGACACTTTTCTCGTCCATTGACGTTCTAGCTTTGCCATTCTCTTTTCGGGGCAGACTCCACGCTGGAGTCTGCCCCGTTCTTTTTGGACAACACAGGCAACCTCCACCGTCCGGTGCGGACTCATCCGTCATCGCGTTTCTTGACTCGTATGAGGTTCGGTTTAAGGTCCGTAGGCGCACGCGCGGTGCGGACGGTAGAAGGCATTTGCGCCGAAAGCGCAAATAAGAATGCCCGGGGGTCGGATCCCGGGCATTTAACAAAACCAGAAAACTAGGCCGCCCGCGCTTTCGAACACTTACGCGGGGTGCGTCGTTTCCTGTAGTTATTGTATCCCGAATCTCCCCGCCGATTCGGGACATTTTGAAAACGCAAACACGTCGGGCAAACCCGGACAATGCGGCCAGGCTCCGCTGGGCGAGGAACCGTGTGTGTAACTATCGAACAAATGTTTGCAATTATTGCGTTTAGCAGCTGTGGGTGCATACACTCGCAGTAAAATACCCATGCGACGCATCCCGTGCGCGGGCGGCCGACGACTCGATCGGAGGTCCCCAAATGCTGAAATTCCTTAACGCGCTCGCCGCCCTCGCGGCGGTTGGCACGTTCGTCATCGCGTTTCTCGACTCGCATGAGGTTCGGTTTAAGGTCCGTAGGCGCACGCGCGGTGCGGACGGTAGAAGGCATTTGCGCCGAAAGCGCAAATAAGAATGCCCGGGGTTAGAGGCCCGGGCATTTAACAACGTCGGAAACTGGTCGCCCGCGCTCCTTAGTACTTACGCGGGGTGCGTCGTTTCCTGTAGCTATTGTATCCCGAATCGCCCCGCCGATTCGGGATATTTTGAAAACTCAAATACGGCCTATGCCCGACTATTCCCGACCGGATAATGCAGTCTGGCTGCGTTGTCCGTGGTAGGGGCTCGCTAATCGGCTATTATTTGTTTAGACAACTTGAGTTGTAGAGGAGTGACCGACGATGGTGCAGGGCGCCAAACATATGAAGAGCAATAACGCCGCGGACAACGGCGGCTCAAGCCCTCAGCCCAAACCTCAACCAAAGCCCAAGCGCCGTCGCAAGCGGCTGCCGCGCTGGGCCGACCGGCTCATCACTATCGTCATCATCCTTATTGGCGTGGGCCTTATGACCTGGCCGTGGATCTTGGACCGGCTCGAGGCCTCGGGCGTGTTCAACCAGATCAGCACCGTGTCCAGCACCGTGGACGCGCTGTCTGCCGAGGAGCGCGAGCGCATCCTGCTCCAGGCGTGCTCCTTTAACGAGCAGCTGGCGGGCGAGGCCACCGAGCTTCCCGCCGACCAGATCGAGCCCTACGCTCAGCAGCTCATCTTTGATCGCGACCCCATGATGAGTTGGGTCGAGATCCCCTCCATCGACGTGAGCATGCCCATCTACCACGGCACGAGCGAAGAAGTCCTTATGGCCGGCGTCGGCCACCTGGAAGGCACGAGCCTGCCGGTGGGTGGCACCTCGACGCACTGCGTGCTCACCGCGCACTCGGGCATGCGCAACCTGAGCATGTTCGACGATATCCACTCGCTGGAGCCCGGCGACCTGGTGCTGCTGCACACCATGAACAAGACGCTTGCCTACAAGATGGTGGACTCCGAGGTGGTGCTGCCCGAGGAGATGGAGTCGCTGACCATCGAGCCGGGCGCCGACAAAGTGACGCTCGTCACCTGCACGCCTTACGGCGTAAACGACCATCGCCTGCTGGTGCATTGCGTGCGCACCAAGTACAGCAAGAAGGACGTCGACAAGCAAAAGTCGCTGGCCGGCCGCCACTGCGGCAAGCGCGAGTTTGCCGTCCTTATCGTGGTCATAGCCATTGTGCTGTTGCTGCTGGACATCGTGATCCACGCGGTCCGCAAGCGCCGCAAGGCCAAGGCCTCGGCATAAGACATTCTCCAGAACCACCGCAAAGGGGACAGGCACTTTTGTGGTGGTCGGGGCTTCCAAACCATCACAACATTCGATGAAAATCGCGATTTGGACGAAAAGTGTCGAATGTTGTGATGGTTTTCGTTGTGGGCGGGACGGTTTTCGTTGTGGGCGGGACGGTTTTCGTTGTGGTCGAGACGGTTTTCGCTACGGACGGCGCGGTTTTCGCTGCAGAGCCGCCAGCCCGCAGCCTGCCAATCCACCGCCCTCGTTACGTTTTCGCTGCATTTGGGTAAAGCACCTGCTCCAAGTGGCGTTGCCTTGTATACTAGAGCGGTTTATCTGTTATGCGGAAGGGAGCGCCTATGGCACTCAGCGAGAAAGACGTGCGCGGCATCGCCGAGTACGCAAAGATCGCACTGACCGATGACGAGCTCACCCAGATGACGTCCTATATGAACGACGCCGTCCAGATGCTCGAGCCCGTCTTGCAATATGACTTACCCGACGTGGAGCCCACGTTCCATCCCATCGGAAGCCTGTCCAACGTGATGGGCGATGACCTGCGCGAGCCCGAGCGCGACCTGCCGCTCGACGTCGCGCTCGAAAACGCCGGCAGCGCGCGCGACCGCTACTTCCGCGTGCCGTCCATTTTGGGAGAGGGGGAGAGCGAGTAATGGCGCAGAGCTTCGATTCCCTTACCGCCGCCCAGATCGCCGCGGGCGTTGCCGCCGGCGACTTTACCGCTACCGAGGTGGCCCATGCCTCCCTTGCCGCCATCGAGGCGCGTGAGGGCGGGGTCCAGGCATTCCTACAGGTGGCGCCCGAGCTTGCGCTCGAGGCCGCTGCGCGCGTGGATGCCGACCGTGCCGCAGGCAAGCCGCTGCCCCCGCTTGCGGGCGTGCCGCTGGCCATCAAGGACAACATGAACCTTGTGGGCACGCGCACTACCTGCGCTTCCCGCATGCTCGGGGACTACCAGAGCGTCTACACCGCCACCTGCGTCCAGCGCATGCTCGATGCCGGCTGCCTGCCCATGGGCAAGGCCAACATGGACGAGTTTGCCTTTGGCAGCTCCACCGAGAGCTCGGCGTTCCACCGCACCAACAACCCCTGGGATACCGAGCGCGTGCCCGGCGGCTCCTCGGGTGGCTCCGCTGCGGCCGTCGCCGCGGGCGAGGTCGCGCTCTCGCTGGGCTCGGACACCGGCGGCTCCATTCGCCAGCCGGCGAGCCTCTGCGGCGTGGTGGGCTTTAAGCCCACGTATGGCGCTGTGAGCCGTTACGGCGTGGTTGCCTTTGGCTCGTCGCTCGACCAGGTGGGCCCCTTTGGCCGCACGGTCGAGGATGTCGCGCTGGCCATGAACGCGCTTACCGGCGCGGGCCATGATCCGTACGACTGCACCAGCCAGGATTGCGCCGTCGACTTTACCGAGCATCTCAACGACAGCATCGAGGGTAAACGCGTGGGCATCATCCCCGCGTTTATGGAGGCCGAGGGCCTGACGCCCGAGGTCAAGGCCGCTGTTCAGCGCGCCGCCCAGGAGCTGCAGAACCAGGGCGCCGAGCTGGTCGAGGTCGACCTGCCGCACCTGGACGCCGCCATCGCCGCCTACTACGTCATCGGCCCGGCCGAGGCGTTCTCCAACTTGGCTCGTTTCGACGGCATTCGCTACGGCTATCAGGAGGAGGGCTGCGCCAACCTGTCCGACCAGAGCTCGCTTTCGCGCGCCCACGGCTTTGGCGCCGAGGCCAAGCGCCGTCAGATGCTCGGCGCCTACCTGTTGAGCTCGGGCGTGTACGACAAGTACTACTACGCCGCACAGAAGGCTCGCACACTCATCACGCAGGATTACGACGCCGCGTATGCCAAGGTGGACACCATCCTCATGCCCGCCTCGCCGCGCACGGCCTTTAAGTTTGGCGAGATCAGCGACCCCACGCAGATGTATCTCTCCGACCTGTATACCATCTCGCTCAACATTTGCGGCAACGGCGGTATCTCGGTGCCGCTGGGCCTGGGCGAGGACAGCAAGCTGCCCGTTTCTGCCCAGCTGGTGGGGCCTGCCTTTAAGGACCGTCAGCTGCTCACGTTTGCCCGCGCCCTGGAGCGCGGCTTTGCCGATGCCGCCACGGGTGCGCCCGCGCTTTCCGTAGCGCCCGATTTTGCCGGGAAGGGAGGCGAGCTGTAATGAAGGAGCTTTCCGAGGTCCTGCAGGATTGGGAGGCCGTGATCGGCCTGGAGATCCATACCGAGCTCACCGCACTCGATACCAAGATGTTCTGCAACTGCAAGCTCAGCCACGATGACGAGCCCAACGCCAACGTGTGCCCGGTGTGCTTGGGCCTGCCCGGTGCGCTGCCGGTGCCCAACAAGCGCGCCATCGAGAGCATCGTCAAGGCCGGTCTCGCCACCAACTGCGAGATTCAGCGCCACTCGATGTTCTACCGCAAGCACTACTTCTATCCCGATATGGCCAAGAACTTCCAGACCACGCAGGGTCCAGTCGCCTTTGCCATGTACGGTCATCTTGATCTGGACGTGACCGGTCGCGGCGCCGCCGAGCGCCCCGACTGCGCGTTTGGCGAGGCCGAGGCCCAGAGTCTGGCGAGCGCCTCGGCCAACGCCGAGGGCCTGTCCACGTCCATGACGTCGACCATGCGCGAGGGCAACCAGCGCGCCGGTCACCTGGCCAGCTATGACGCGTCCAACCTGCAGATGCCCGAGCGTCGCGAGGACGGTTCCTACACGGTGCCCATTCGCATCCTGCGCATCCACATGGAGGAGGACGCCGCCAAGATGGTCCACGTGGGCGGTGCCGAGGGCCGCATTACCGCCGCCGCCGAGTCGCTCGTCGACTACAACCGCTGCGGCACGCCTTTGATTGAGCTCGTGACTGAGCCCGATCTGCGCACGCCCGAGGAAGCGCGCCTGTTTATGGAGAAGCTCCGTCGCATCTTTGTGACGCTGGGCATTTCGGACTGCTCCATGGAGAAGGGTTCCATGCGCTGCGACGGCAACGTGTCGCTGCGCCGCCGTGGCGAGACCAAGCTGGGCACCAAGACCGAGCTCAAGAACCTCAACTCGTTTAAGAGCCTGCACGATGGCCTTGCCTACGAGATCTGCCGCCAGGCCGAGGTGCTCGAGGAGGGCGGCATCATCTATCAGGAGACCCGCCACTGGGAGCCCAGCCGCAAGCGCACCGTGGTCATGCGTGTGAAGGAAACGGCGGACGACTACCGCCTGTTCCCCGACCCCGATCTGGCGCCGTTCGACCTGGACGACGAGTTTATCGACCGCTGCCGTGGCGAGATTCCCGAGCTGCCCGATGCCAAGCGCGTCCGTTTTGAGGCCGACTTTGGCATTAAGACGGCCGACGCCGAGCAGATTGCCGGCGATCCGGAGTTTGCCGACTTCTTTGAGGCCGCCGCTGCCGGTATGGCCGGCAAGGAGGCCCAGACGGTCGCAAACCTGCTGGTCAACGAGATGATCGCCTACCTTAAGGGCGCAGGCGTGTCGCTCGCCGAGTCCGGCATCGCGCCGGCTCAGGTGGCGGCACTCGCCAAGCTGCTGGCGACCGATGCCATCAGCTCCAACCAGGCGCACGAGGTCTTTGAGGCGATGGCCCAGACCGGCGACGACCCCAACAAGATCGTCGACGAGCGCGGCATGCGTCAGGTGAGCGATGCCGGCGCACTGCAGCCGATCGTGGACGAGGTGCTGGCAAACTGTGCCGATCAGGCGCAGCAGTATCGTGACGGCAACCAGAAGGTCATCGGCTTTTTGGTAGGCCAGTGCATGAAGGCGAGCCGCGGCAAGGGCAACCCGAAGCTCTTCAACGAGTTGCTGAGAACGTCGCTCTCGTAGCTGCGAGGCCGGGGAAGCCCCGAGTCGCCGGGGTATTTCCTCCAAATTTCAAACAGTCCTATGCAAGACGAAGGCCACATTTAGTGGCCTTCTTTGCATGCGGAACTCATTTGGAGCAAACACCCCGGCGACTCGGGGCTTCCACGATCAGACGACTCGGCCGTTCGGGTCAGGTGGGCTGGATTGAATTTGGTGAATGAGGGCGCCGTTGGCGCCTTCATTCTTTATATATGTTGGGAGCGCCAGGCGGTGGGGGTGGTGCCGGTGTGTTGCTTGAAGGCTTGGGCGAAGGCGGCCTGCTGAGGGTAGCCTAGACGCTCTGCCACCTGCGCTATCGTGAGCGCGCTATCGGCCAAAAGGTCCTGTGCTCGCTCTATACGGCGTCTGCGAATGTAGGCGCCCAGGGACTCGCCAGTTTGGGCCTTAAAGGTGGCGCATAGTTTGGAGCGGCTTGTGTAGAGCCTCTCGGCCACCTCGTTGATACCCACACGTCTGCCTTTGTCGAGCGCGCGCTCAATCATTGCCGTTGCTTCTTCGGCAATGGTTATGCTGACGCGTGTGTCTGCCGCCTGCCGCGCCTGCTTGTGGGCCGCGCGCGAACAGGCGAGCTCCGCGACCATGGTCTCCACGATGCCTTGCATATAGACGTGTCCGCCTACGGTACGGGCGCGTTCCTCGTTAATCCGACGCAGCGTGTGGCAGATGGCAGACGCCGCCTCCTCGTGCCATGGCTCGGCAAACGCCTCGAAGATTCCCGCGAACTCGGTGGGATAGCGGTGCTCCAGTTCGTCAAAAAATCCAGGCAAAAAGAGCACCGAGCGCGAGTGATAAAGCTGCCCTGCAAACAGCGGACTTAGCTCCTCGCCGCAGCTATCTTGGATAAAGCTGCACACCGCGCTGTTCGGCCACGGCCCGCGCAGTGGCTTAAGGTTCGCAGGCGTTATGCCAGCCTTGGGCATGCATATGAGCGTGGGCGCGCTGACCTCGCTCACGCACGCGTACGGTTCGGGCGTGTATTCGGCTAGGTGCATGTTGTGCATCGGGGTAATGAAATGCTCCATGACGATGCAGGTGGGGGAAAGGGGCATGATCCATGCGCGTCCGTGCGCCCGATCGTTTGCCACCTCACCGGTAAAGACGGCGCCCTTGCCGGAAAGCTGCAGGCCAAACTGCTCAAATTGCGGTGCGTAGAGCTCGGTTATATCGGTTGCTGCCCGCCGCATTTTCAAAAGCGTCCCCTTCCTTTGCGGAAACGTCCACGCCTGGCTCGATTGTGTGCCTCGGCTAACACGCCAATGATAAGTTTCTAACGGTTAACTCTCAAGCCGTTAGAAAGGAATCTCATGGCAAAGGGATCAAAAAGGGAAGGCGGCGGCATCGGCGAGCTGCTTGCATATGCCGGCGACCGTAAATTCCTAACATATTTGGGCATGGCTCTCTCGGCGCTCTCGCAGCTGCTGAGCTTTGGCCCGTACGTGTGTATCTGGTTTGTTGCGCGAGACCTTATCGCCGTGGCGCCTAACTGGAGCGAGGCCACCGACATCGCGATGTATGGTTGGTGGGCTGTGGGCTTTGCCCTGGCGAGCATTGTGGTTTATTTCGTGGGACTCATGTGTACGCACCTATCCGCGTTTCGCTGCGCGTCCAATATCCGCAAGGCTACGAGCGAGCATCTGCTTAAGCTGCCGCTCGGCTACTTTGACACGCATGCCACCGGTGAGCTGCGCCGTATCGTAGACGGATGCGCCGCCTCAACCGAGACGCTGCTCGCACACATGCTACCCGATATCGCCGGCGCCACCGCCATGGTTGCAGGTCTGCTCGTGCTGCTTTTCGCCCTCGATTGGCGTTTGGGCGCGGCGTGCCTTATCTCGGTCGTCGTTTCGCTTGGCGCCATGGCTACCATGATGGGCGGCAAGGGCGGCGAGTTTATGAAGGCCTACATGGGCGCGCTGGTCAAGATGAACAAGACCGGTACCGAATACGTACGCGGCATTCCCGTGGTCAAGGTGTTTCAGCAGACGGTCTATTCCTTTAAGGCGTTCCACGACGCGATCGCCGAATACGCCGACATGGCGCAAAACTATTCGGGCACGTTCTGTCGAGGTCCGCAGGTACTCAACCTTACCGCGCTCAATGGTCTTGTGGCATTCCTATTGCCCGTGGCGTTGCTGTTGGCGCCGGGCGAGACGGACTTCGCGCATTTTATGGCCAACTTCACGTTTTACGCGATATTTTCGGCCGTGGTGCCGACGGCCATGACCAAGCTCATGTTTGTGGGCGAGGCGTCTCAGATGAGTGCCGATTCGCTGGCTCGCATCCGAAGCGTCATGGATTCAAAGCAGCTCTCCGTGCCCGTTCAACCCAAGTACCCTGCCAGCAGCGACGTGCGATTTGAGGATGTGAGCTTTACCTACGAGGGCGCCGAGGCGCCTGCCGTCAACCATGCGAGTTTTAGCGTTTCCGCGGGTAGTACCCTCGCCCTGGTGGGTCCTTCGGGCGGCGGCAAGTCAACCTGTGCAAGCCTGATCCCGCGTTTTTGGGATGTTTCCTCGGGTCGAGTGCTCGTAGGCGGTGTGGACGTTCGCGATATGGATCCGAACGAGCTTATGGACCAGGTCGCCTTCGTGTTCCAGACCAACCAGCTGTTCCGGCAAACACTTGCCGATAACGTGCGCGCCTCCAAGCCTACGGCCACTGACGACGAAGTGCGTGCGGCCCTCTCCGCAGCTCAGTGCGACGACATTGTGGCCAAGCTCCCACAGGGCATCAACACCATGCTCGGCGCCGGCGGAGCATATCTTTCGGGTGGCGAGGTCCAGCGCGTGGCACTCGCCCGCGCGATCCTTAAAGACGCGCCTATCGTGGTGCTCGATGAGGCCACGGCGTTTGCCGACCCCGAGAACGAGGCGCTCATCCAGCGCGCCTTTAGCAAGCTGGCGACGGGTCGCACGGTCATTATGATTGCGCACCGACTCTCGACTGTAGTGGGCGCAGACCAAATCGTGGTGCTCAACCAGGGCAGCGTGCAGGAGTCGGGCACCCATGCCGAACTGCTGTCCCAAGAGGGTCTATATGCCAAGATGTGGGCCGAATACGAACAGGCCGCGAGCTGGAAAATCACTGCTACGACCGCGGATGCCGCCGTCGCGAAAGGAGGCGAGGCCTAAATGTTCGCCTCATTCCAAAAGAAGTATTTCCTATCCGATAAAGGCATCGCCGGCGTAAAACGCGGTGTCTTCTGGACCGCGCTCACCAATCTTATTACCATGGCCGGCATGGGCTTTTTATTCCTGGTTATGGCCGGCTTTGTCGAGCATCTCGCCAGCGGGGCTGACCTGCCGGATGCCCTGCCGATCGTGGGCGGCCTCCTGGTCTTTTTCGTGTTGCTCTTTGCCTCTAACTGGCAACAGTATTACTACACCTACTGCATCTTTTACGAGGAGTGCGGCAAGCAGCGTATGGAGATCGCCGAGCGCTTGCGCAAACTGCCGCTGTCGTTTTTTGGTCGTCGTGATCTGGCCGATTTAACCGAGACCATCATGGGTGACGTTCAGACTATGGAGCATGCCTACAGCCATGTGCTGGGAGAACTCTGGGGCGCCATCATCGCAAGTGCCATCGTGTTCGTGTCGTCGCTGTTCTTTTGCTGGCAGCTGGCGATCGCGGCGTTTTGGAGCATTCCCGTGGCCTTTGCCGTGCTGTATCTAACACGCGGCCCCATGACCCCGGTGTTCGACCGTGTGCGCGCCGAGAAGGTCAAGGTCACCGAGGCGATCCAGGAGACGCTCGACTGCGTGCGCGAGATTCGCGCCACCAACCAGGAGGCCCATTATCTTGAGGGGCTTAACGCCGTGATCGATGCCGAGGAGCGCGAGACCACCAAAGGCGAGCTCGCCAACGGGCTTTTGGTCAACTCCGCCTTTGCCATCCTGCGCCTGGGGATAGCCACCACGTTGGTCACGGGCGCCACGATGGTCGCCTCCGGGCAGGTCGACTTTTTGGTGATGTTTGCCTTCCTGCTTATGGTGAGCCGTATCTACGCGCCGTTTGATCAGGCCCTTATGCTCGTGTCGGAGCTGTTTGTCGCCGAGTCGTCGGCCAAGCGCATGCGCTCCATCATGGAAGAGCCCGTGGCGCGGGGCAGCGAGCAGTTTGAGCCCGTAGGTCATGACGTGGTGTTTGATCATGTGGCATTTGGCTATGGTGCGGGCGGGGACGGCCGCGCCGGCGAGAAAGTTCTTACCGATGTGAGCTTTACCGCCAAGGAAGGCGAAGTTACGGCGCTGGTCGGTCCTTCGGGTTCCGGTAAGTCTACGGTGAGCCGCCTGGCCGCGCGTTTTTGGGATGCCACCGAAGGCACGGTCACCGTGGGTGGCGTGGATGTTGCGAGCGTTGATCCCGAGGTACTGCTGCGCGACTACGCCATTGTGTTCCAAGACGTGCTGCTCTTTGACGACACGGTGATGGGAAACATCCGTCTTGGTCGTCGCGATGCCACCGATGAGGAAGTGCTTGCTGCCGCGCGTGCCGCCAACTGCGACGAGTTTGTGAGCCGCATGCCGCAGGGCTATGACACCATGATCGGCGAGAACGGCTCCAAGCTGTCCGGCGGCGAGCGCCAGCGCATCTCCATCGCCCGCGCGCTGCTCAAAGATGCGCCGATTGTGTTGCTGGACGAGGCGACGGCGAGTTTGGATGTGGAGAACGAGACCGTGGTGCAGCAGGCGCTCTCCCGCCTGCTCGCAGGAAAGACAGTTATCGTGATCGCCCACCGTATGCGCACGGTAGAAAATGCCGATAAGATCGTTGTACTCAAGGATGGTGTGGTTGCCGAGCAGGGCACTCCGGCGCAGCTCAAGGCGGCAGGTGGAGAATTCGCCCGCATGGTTGCGCTGCAAAAGGAAGCGGCTGCCTGGCAGCTGTAAGAAGGGGCAAAGGAACAGTCCCTTTGTCACATTGACAATCGGTTACTCCGCATCGTTAATTTTCAAAAGGTTAGCCATGGCTGACCTAGATAGTTAGATAGAATTAAGGTATTTCAAAAGCGTGCTCGAGCTAACTGATGAACTCGGGTGCTAAGGCACCATGCCGCGCCCCATGCGGCAAAAGGGAGAAGCAACATGAAGAAGTCGACGTTTAACACCCTGCTTGTTGGTGGCGGTTTTCTGCTTGGCACGGCCGGCATCAAGCTGCTTACCAGCGCTCCGGTCAAGAATGCCTGCGTGCAGGGTATTGCGTGCGGTATGCGCATCAAGAACGGCTACCAGGACATGGTCGAGCAGGCCAAGGCTAATGTCGACGACATGGTTGCCGAGGCTGCTTACATCACCCAGAGCGAGGCCGCCGCGGACAACGCAGCTGAGTAGCGCTTCCAGGCACAAACTATGAGATTCTCGATTATTAGCGAGATCCCCGGCAGGACCCGTCTTCAATTGGCGGGTCCTGTGCCAGAGAGCGATCTCGATGCACTTCTTAAGCTTGGCGGCGACATCGACGGCGTGCACAAGGTGCGCGTCTACGGCCGCATCGGCCAGATGGCGCTCGAATACGATGAGCCGCGCCGCGCGAGCGTGCTCGACGCCTTGGGCGCACTCGATGCTCAAGCTATCGCTGATGCCAAGTCGGGCTACGTGATACAACTCGAGCCGCGCAAGCACAAGCTCGTCATGGATCTTGCCACACTTGTCGGCGCCCACTACGCACGTCGCTGGTTTTTGCCCACGCCCCTGCGTGCGGTGTTTGTCGTGGCCGGTTACATGACCTTTTTGCGCGCCGCCCTCCGTGAGCTCGCGCAGCCGCGCCTGACCGTTCCCGTGCTCGACGCTTCGGCCATCGGCATTTCGTTCGTCAAGCGTGATGTCGACACCGCGGGCCAGACGATGTTCCTGCTCAACGTGGGCGAGCTGCTCGAGGACTACACCCGCGCCATGAGTGAAAACGAGCTCATCAACTCGCTGCTCGATGTGCCCGACAAGGCGCAAAAGGTTGTCGGCGACACCGAGGTAAGCGTTGCCGCGACCGAGCTTGAGCCCGGCGATCTGGTCGCCGTGCGCACCGGCATGTCCATCTGCATCGACGGTGTTGTCGAGCAGGGGAGCGCTATGGTCAACCAGGCGACCCTGACCGGCGAGCCGCTGGCCGTCGAGCGCAGCGTGGGCGACGACGTGTTCGCCGGTACCGTCGTGGAAGACGGCGGCATCTTGGTGCGCGTGCGCGCCAATACGGCGCAAACCAAACTGCGCTCAATCGTCTCGCTCGTGCAGACGGCCGACTCGCTCAAGTCCGAGGGCCAGTCGCATATGGAGGACCTTGCCAACAAGATCGTCCCGTGGAACTTCCTGCTCGCGGGCCTAGTTGCGCTTACTACCCGCAGCCTCATCAAGACCTCGGCGGCACTGATGGTCGACTACTCGTGCGCACTCAAGCTCACGGGTTCCGTTGCCGTCATGACCGCTATGAGCGATGCTGCCAAGATGGGCGTCATGGTCAAGGGCGCGAAGTACTTTGAGTCGTTTGCCAAGGCCGACACCATTGTCTTTGATAAGACCGGCACGCTCACCGAGGCGCAGCCGCGTCTTGCCTGCGTACTCACCACCGATGGCTGGAGCGAGGATGAGGTCCTGCGCCTTTCCGCTTGCCTGGAGGAGCATTTCCCGCATCCGGTGGCGCGCGCCGTGGTCAATGCGGCATGTGAGCACGAGCTCGAGCACCGCGAGCGCCATGCCGCTGTCGAGTACATCGTGGCGCACGGCATCGCTTCGTCCATTGAAGGACGTCGCGCCATCATCGGTTCCGCGCACTTTGTATTTGAGGACGAGGGCGCACAGCTCGAATCCGACATCAAGGAGCGCATTGAGTCCCAGATGCAGGGCCTGTCGCCGCTGTATCTGGCGGTCGATGGAAAGGTCGTCGGCGTGCTCGGCATCGAAGATCCGCTCAAGCCTGGGGTCCGTGAGGCCATCGCCGACCTGCATGCGCTGGGCGTCAAGCATGTCGTTATGCTCACGGGCGATTCCGAGCGCACGGCCGAGCGCATTGCGCGCGAGGCGGGTGTCGACGAGTTTAAGGCCGAACTGCTGCCCGAGGACAAGTACGCCTATGTGGAACGCATTAAGAGCGAGGGGCGCCATGTTGCCATGGTGGGCGACGGCGTCAACGATTCGCCGGCGCTCGGTTTGGCCGACGTGGGCCTGGCCATGGGTGGCGGAAGCGACATCGCCAAGGAAGTCGCCGATATCATCCTGACCGATACGGATCTGGCCGCGATCGTGCGCCTGCGCCGCATGAGTCAGGGTCTCATCGACCGTCTGACGAGTTCGTATTCCAAGGTGATGCTCACCAACTCGGCGCTGTTGGCATTGGGTATTACCGGCATGATCACTCCGCAGACGTCGTCACTGCTGCACAACGGCTCAACGATCGCCTACAGCCTGGGCAACGCAAAGGCGTACCTGCGTTAGCAGACGTGTTCGCCCACGTTATCTGGCCTGCGCCCAGACGGCATCGGTGTCGTCCGGGCGCAGGCCTTTTGCGTTTGGATGCCAACGTATGGGTTGATTCGTTTTGCGTCGACCATGCTGAGTCGCTTGCCGCGCGTGCGTTTATTGGGCAGGCGGCGGAGGCGGGGGCATTGCTGTTCTTTCCGGTGCATATCGCCAAGGACGTGCTGTACGTTGTCCAACACGAGCTGAAGCGTAGCGTTCTTGCCAGTGGGGAAGCGCTCGACGAGGCATCTGCCCGTGCAATTGGCGATGCGGCGTTGGCGTTTGTTCGGAACATGACCGAAAACGCCACGGCCGTGGGTGCAGATGCGTCGGACCTTTGGCTGGCCGACAAATACTTAGCGCTCCATCGCGATTACGAGGACAACTTGGTGCTCGCCGCGTGCAAGCGCGCGCAGGTCGATTACTTGGTGACCAACGATCGCAAGCTGCTCGAACATGCCGATCTTGCAGCAAAGACCCCGCGCCAAATGATGCCGATTCTGGCTTTGGCCGAACGCGGCGGCGCGGCTATCGGTTGACGCGAACTGTTTGTGGGCCTCTTGGACGACGATGCGCCAAGGGACCCGCGCCTTCTATTTACAAAAGCTCGGCCTTAATGGCGGGACTTTCTGCGAGCTGCTCGGCTGCCTTTTCGTCGGAGCTGTCGAGTGCTGCCAGACTGCGGTAGACCCACTCGTTGACCTGGGTGTTCTTGACGCCTGCGGTCTGCATAAGGGCGCCTACCTCGCGGATTGCTGCGAGCAGATCGGCTTTGGGACCCGCGAGTTCGACCTCGATGCCGTGGTAGGCGGCCACGCCGCGGTTCTCACTCACGTGGTCGATAAAGCCCTCGACGGTCTCAAGCTGCTGGGCGAGAGCCACATCATCGTTAGCGTCCAGCGCGACGAGTGCGTTCGAAACCGTGAGGGCGGGATGTCCGCAGGGGACAAAGCCTTCGATGACATCCATAGCTTCGGTAATGGTTGAGCCCAGGCCTGCGAGGGCATTGACGAGTTGCTGCTTGGTATCCATAACGGTCCTTTCGACGGGTCAATTTTGCTTGGCGAAAATATACGTTACGCGATCGGTGGCAAAAGTGCGAAGTGCGGCGCACATTGGGGTCTTCACAGCTCGTGCATAGAACAGCTGTCCGCTTTCAGAACGTGGTAAGATAACACTCCACAAGCGGGGCTCGCCCTGCATGCTCCTTGAAAAGTCGACGGGTGTTGGGTGCTTGCGTGCCCAATGCCATCCAGACTTTCCCGACATTCGGGGGCGACTGGTTTCGACACGATAGCTCTGAGAGAGGAAGCAAGCCGAGGTCTCCTCGCCTCGTTAAACAGGGGTACCGTCAAATTGAATTGACAACAACTCTTCTTTTGAGCCTATGGCTCTCGCTGCTTAGTTTATAGCGGCGCGTCAACCCGGTGATTTCCCCGACACCGGCGCGACGTCATTTTAGGGGAATGCTCCTGCGCACGTAATCGGTATGGCGCAGGCTAAGACCGAACCGGTTAGGACGCCGCGAGCGTGTCGCTGCGCGCAAAGCGTCCGAGACAAAACCAGCGACTGAGCTTGGAGATGCCAATCAGGGGGCTTTCGTGGACCGGAGTTCGATTCTCCGCGCCTCCACCATACGTAACAGGCAGGTAGAGAAGTGTCTCTACCTGCCTTTTTATTACATATGGATACCGCGGAGAATCGAACTCTATGCAGGGCGCGGGCGTTAAGCAAACGCGAAGCGTTTGTAGCCCGCGGGCGAGGGCGGCGGCAGCCGGCCGAAGCCGGCGCGGATTTGCGAAGCAAATACGCGGATTCTCCGCGCAAACTATCAGCCCAATATGGATGCGATGTTATCGAATCTCAGCCGGCCATGCGCCGCATCAACGGAACCCCAAACCCGCGGGGAATCGAACTCTGTGCAGGGCGCGGGCGTTAAGCAAACGCTACGGCAACGTAGGGTGGGACGCGCTTTCCTAACGGCGGCCCAGACGGAAAATCCATCCCGGAATCCGCGCTCAGAACGGGACACGCTTTCCCAACGGCGGTCCAAGCGGAAAGTTCATCCCGGAATCCCGCCTCAAACTGGGACACGCTTTCCGCTCCATATTCTCAACTCCAAAACCTATGCGCCCTCCATTCCAAAACTGGGTAGAAGAAAGCCAAAACGCAATCGCAGGAGGTCAATATGACTGCAGAAGATAAGGCAAAGAACGCCGGCAAGGTCGCGCTCGTTTTGGAGGGCGGCAGCTTCCGCGGGCAATTTACCGCAGGCGTACTCGACGTTCTCATGGAGGCCGGCGTCGAGATTCCGGCGGTATATGGCGTATCGGCCGGCGCTCTCAACGGCGTGAACTACAAGTCGCATCAGATCGGCCGTGCCAACCGCATCAACCTGGCTTTCTGCAATGACAACCGCTTCATGGGCGCCGCATCGTTTGCGTCCACGGGCTCCATCGTGGGTTACGATTTTATCTTCAACGATGTCCAGGACCGCCTGGATCCCTTTGACAACGAAGCGTTCGACGCGAGCCCCACCAAGATGTACGCCGTCGCGACGGACATGCTCTTTGGAACCGCTGCATACCTGCCGGTCAAAAGCGCCGTGCTCGACCTCGATGCCGTGCGCGCCTCGACGTCGCTGCCGCTGGTGACGCCGCCGGTCGAGATCGATGGGCACAAATACGTCGACGGCGGCGTAGCCGATTCGGTCCCCATCGAGCACGTGCTGGAGGAGGCCGGCTTCGACCGTGCAGTCGTCATTGTCACGCAGGATCGCTCGTACGAGAAAAAGCCCTACGAGTTTATGCCCGCCGCACGCGCCCGCTATGCCGACTACCCCTACCTGCTCGAGGCTATCGAGACGCGCCACGACCGCTATAACCTCCAGCGCATGCACCTGTGGAAGTATGAGCGCGAGGGCCGCGCGCTGGTCATCTCTCCGCAAAAGCCGGTCGAGGTCGGCCATGTCGAGCATGATCCGGCAAAGCTTTTGGACCTGTATATTCAGGGTCGCCAGGAGGCAAAGCGTTTGCTGGGAGATATTGAGGCGTTTGTCGAGCGTTAACGCTGCGACATCACGGCTCGTGGATGACATGTGCAGAAACTCTGGTCGGAGCCAAAATACCTGTTGACTCGTACGGCGAGCGGGGTAATATGGACGGGTTACTTGCAGAGCCCCGTGAATCTCTGTAACAACACGTACTGTACATGGAGGAGTCTAAGTGATTTCGAAATCGACTCACTACGCCAAGCAGGGCGAGGTCCAGCGCAACTGGGTTCTCGTCGACGCCGATGGTGCTGTCCTGGGCCGTCTTGCCACCCAGATCGCAATGATCCTGCGCGGTAAGAACAAGCCCCAGTTCACGCCCAACAGCGACTGCGGCGACTTCGTTGTCGTCATCAACGCCGATAAGGTCCAGCTTACCGGTAACAAGGCCGACACGAAGACCTATTATCGCCACAGCGGCTACAACGGCGGCCTCAAGGCTGAGAGCTTCCGCCAGGCTATGGAGAAGCACCCGGAGAAGGTCATCGAGCGCGCCGTTCGCGGTATGCTGCCCAAGACCACCCTCGGCCGTGCCCAGATGACCAAACTTAAGGTCTACGCTGGTGCCGAGCATCCGCACGCTGCCCAGAACCCCACGAAGATTGAGCTGGAGGCTTAAAGATGGCTGAGAACACCGTTGTCTACCAGGGTACCGGCCGTCGTAAGAACGCCGTCGCCCGCGTCCGTCTCGTCCCCGGCACCGGCAAGGTGACCATCAACAAGCGTGACGCCGAGCAGTATTTCGGCCGTCATCAGCTCGTTGAGAACGCCCTTGCTCCCTTCAAGGTGACCGACACCGCCGGTCAGTTCGACGTTATCGCTCTGTGCGATGGCGGCGGCATCTCCGGTCAGTCCGGCGCTCTGCGCCTGGGCATCGCTCGCGCTCTTCTGAACGCTGGCGATTACCGTGCTGACCTCAAGAAGGCCGGTTTCCTTACGCGCGATGCTCGCGTGGTCGAGCGCAAGAAGTACGGCCTCAAGAAGGCCCGCCGCGCTCCCCAGTTCTCCAAGCGCTAAGGTTTTATCTCCTTACGAGATACAATGTACAAGCGGGGCCTGCCGATTGC
The DNA here is from genome assembly GCA_902497075.1 of uncultured Collinsella sp. Classification (GTDB taxonomy): domain Bacteria; phylum Actinomycetota; class Coriobacteriia; order Coriobacteriales; family Coriobacteriaceae; genus Collinsella. The sequence continues at coordinate 84,089 of CABVDG010000004.1, read as the reverse complement.
TCGGCGGGTCCCGCTTTTCTTTTCGACTAGGGCGGGCGGTTGCATATCGCCTGCTAGGGAAGGAGCGATCCTATGCCCCAGAACATCTTCGGTACCGACGGCGTCCGTGGCGTCGCCAATGCCGACCTCTCGTGCGACCTCGCGTTTCGCCTGGGCCGCGCGGCGACCAAGTTCCTTGGTCCGGATATCTGTGTCGGCCGCGACACGCGTCTTTCGGGCACCATGCTCGAGAGCGCTCTGACCGCCGGCATCATGGCCGAGGGCGGCCGTCCGCACTGCTGCGGCGTCATCCCCACGCCCGCCGTGGCGCTGCTCACCGTCCAGAACGAGCTCGATGGCGGCATCGTCATCTCTGCTTCGCATAATCCGCCGGAGTTCAACGGCATCAAGTTCTTTAGCCGCAAGGGCATGAAGCTTCCCGATGCGGTCGAGGAAGAGATCAGCGCCTGGGTCATGTCCGAGGAAGCCATGGCTGCCGACACGCTGCCGACCGGTGCCGGCGTGGGTCACATCATCAAGATGAAGGACGCCCGCAAGGCATATGTCGACCACGCCATCGATACGCTTGATGGCCTGAGGCTCGATGGCCTAGTCGTTGCCGTCGACTGCGGCCATGGCGCTTCTTGCCAGACCACGCCTGCCGCGCTGCAGCGCCTGGGTGCCACGGTCCATGCCATCAACACCGATTACTGTGGCACCGACATTAACGTTGAGTGCGGCTCCACTCATCTTGAGCCCCTGCGCGAGCTCGTGCTGCGCACCCATGCCGATATCGGCCTGGCCCACGACGGCGACGCCGATCGCGTGCTGTTCGTGGACAGCGAGGGCAATGAGATCGACGGTGACTACATCCTGGCCATCTGCGGCTCCGACCTGGCTGCCCGCGGCAAGCTCGCCAACTCCGAGATCGTCTCGACCGTCATGTGCAACCTGGGCTTCTCCATTGCTATGAAGGAGCAGGGCTTCGAAATGGTTCAGACCGCCGTGGGCGATCGCTACGTTCTGGAGCGCATGCTCGCGGACGGCGCCGTCATCGGCGGCGAACAGTCCGGCCACATCATCTTCCTGGAGCACAACACCACCGGTGACGGCCTGGTGACGGCTCTGCAGCTGCTGGCCGTGCTCAATCGCACCGGTCGTACCCTCACCGATCTTGCCGGCATCATGAAGAAGTACCCGCAGGTACTCGTCAACGTGCATTCCGACAACAAGGCTGGTCTGGACGATTGCCAGCCCATCTGGGATGCCGTCGCTGCTGCCGAGAAGGAACTTGACGGCCGCGGTCGCATTCTGGTGCGTCCGAGCGGTACCGAGCCGCTGGTCCGCGTTATGGCCGAGGCCGAGACGCACGAGCTGACCCAGCGCGTTGTCGACGACATCGTCGAGGTTGTCAAGCGCGAACTTCCCTAATGGTCAAAAACGAGTGCCAAGTGGTAAACTGTTAAGGCTATTTTGGTCGATTGGTATGTCCGAGGGGGAGCATGTTCACTAAAGTCCTAAGGTCTTTTGGTATGCGTGGTCGAGTCCTTACGCTGGATGCTCCCATCTCGGGCGACGTCATTCCGCTTTCCGAGGTAAACGACCAGACATTTGCCACCGGCCTTTTGGGCCAGGGCGTGGCGATTCAGCCTACCGGCACGCGTGTGATTGCACCGGCTGATGCCAAGGTCGAGGCCATTTTTCCCACGGGACACGCTGTTGCGCTTAACACGGTCGATGGCTTGGACGTGCTCATCCACGTTGGTTTGGACACTGTTCAGCTTGAGGGCAAGCACTTTACTGTACATGCGCAAGTGGGTGACATCGTCCATAAGGGCGATGTGCTCATTGAGTTCGATCGCGAGGCAATTGCTGCCGAGGGCTACGATGTGACGGTTCCCATCTTGGTGTGCAACTCTGTTGAGTTCTCGAGCATCAAGGGCTCCGTTGGCGTGCATGTCGAAGAGATGGACCAGCTCATCGTTGCTCGCGAGCGCTAGCAAGTGCACGTGGCCATTAGCCTACAATTCAAACACGTTTACGGAGGGCGCCCTTGAAAGAGGACGCCCTCCGTGGCAAGATGGGATTTGTCCGAAGCTAAAAGGCTTCGGGTCACCGTGGACGGGCAGGGGCCTCGACGCGGCTAGACACGAGACACATACATTACGCGACCTCGCCCTGGTGGCCGCACACGTTGGTTGCGGCCGACGCGGGCCGCGGGCAAGTGCTTGTAAGGGGAGCCTTGCCTCTCTTGTACGAGAAAGGACGCGTAATGAAGATCATTAAAGCTAAAGACTACGAGGATATGAGCCGCAAGGCCGCCAATATCATCTCGGCGCAGGTTATCCTCAAGCCCGACTGTGTGCTGGGCCTTGCCACCGGCTCCACCCCGATCGGTGCCTACAAGCAGCTCGCTGCTTGGTACGAGAAGGGCGACGTCGACTTTGCCGAGGTCAGCACATACAACCTGGACGAGTATCGCGGCCTTTCGCACGACGATCCCCAGAGCTATCACTACTTTATGCGTGAGAACTTCTTCGATCACATCAACATCGACCTGAACAACACGCATGTGCCCGACGGTTCCAACCCCGACGCCGCCGCTGCCTGCTCTGAGTACGACAAGATCGTCGCCGCCGCCGGTTACCCGGATCTGCAGCTGCTCGGCATTGGCAACAACGGCCACATCGGCTTCAACGAGCCCGATGACCACTTCTCCAAGGGCACGCACTGCGTCGACCTCACCGAGAGCACCATTCAGGCCAACAGCCGCCTGTTCGACAGCATCGACGACGTTCCCCGTCAGGCCTACACCATGGGCACCCAGACCATCATGTATGCCCGCATGATCCTGGTCGTCGCCAACGGCGAGGCCAAGGCTCAGGCCGTGCATGACATGTGCTATGGTCCGGTTACGCCCGCGTGCCCGGCTTCGATCCTGCAGCTGCACACCAACTGCGTTGTCGTTGCCGACGAGGCCGCCCTTTCGCTCTGCGAGTAGCGCGAATCCTGCACCTCGACATAGCCTTGCCTAAGGCCTCCGCTTTGCGGGGGCCTTTTTGTTATCCCTTTCCGCCCGCTTGACCAAAATCTTGCCGCAAGCTTGACGAATGCCGGATGTCCAACAGTTTGATTCATTCCATACCAGATTCTATGCAAAAATGCCACTAAAAGGTCGTAGACGGTAGCGGGTGCTAGGCGAGTTGAATGACATGGCTGAACCTTGTTCATTTGCGTTACACTGCCGCTTAGATGGGACAAGCTGACAAGCTCATTTACCTGCTTAAAGACCGATTAGTCGGGGGATTAATAAGAATCGGCCCTCGCTGTACAAAAACTTGCCGCTTGCGTACCAAAAGACAACCTAAAACACAAGGTCGCTCTATTCATAGCGCGGCTTGTATGGTCTTGCGGTTACAGTGTCCATACGGTCGAGTTGAGGAGCGGGCATGGTAAACGATTTGGGCAGTATGGACGACCTCGAGCTGATGCCGCTGGGCGGTGGCTATATGGTGCGACGCGAACGCTTGATGAATGAGCTTATCGCCAAGGGCCGAAAGGCCGGCATCGTGGTTCTTTATGCGCCCGACGGGTTTGGGAAGACCTCGGTGCTGCTGCAGTACACCCATGAGGTTAAATGCGACCCGACGCGAGGCCCCGTGCGGATTATCGAGGCCGATCGCGCCACTGGGCGCGAGGTGTTTATGCAGCTCGAGGTGGTCACCGAAGAACTCAAAGATAAACCGCACTCCCTGATTGCGATTGATAATGTGCCAAACCTCGATCAGCACGATACCGAAGACCTCATCGACAGGATTCGCGGCCTGCGCGCCATGGGGGTAGGGGTCTTTATCTCCTGCCGTCCTTCAAACCGTCAGCTGATTCATGGGCTGGGCGATTCGGTTAAGATCAATGCGCAGATGCTCAAGGTGCATGCCTATGAGTATTCGGCGTGGGCATCGGCGTTTTCGATCAGCACATCGCTCGACTTTTATCAGCTCACGCAGGGCGTGCCCGAGCTCGTCTCGGCATTGCAGACGGGTCTGTATGGCCAAGGCGACGTAGCCGGTCTGCTCGAAAACGAGATTGTCAACGTATATGGCGCGGCACTTGTCGATCTGGCTTCGCTCGACAATAATGCGCTGTTTTGTGTGGCATGTCTCATGATTTTGATGGGCGAGGGCAATATCGCAGAACTCGAGGCTTGCGGGGTGAGGCTATCGATGGTCGACCAGTCCTACTTTGTACGCGACTACCCGATCTTTGGCTTGGATCCCGCCGAGCGGAGTTTTACGTGTCTGGGCACGGAGGATAACGGACGCTTGCGTTTGCGTAAGTTGGTGGCCGAGGTTCGCCCCGAACTTGTTCCGAGGGCGGCCCGGATTTTGCTTAAGGCGGGTAGATGCGATGCGGCGATGGGCCTGGCGGACGCCTTTTTGGACCGTGAAGCGGTCCTTGAACTTGCTGGGCAGTATGGGGTCGATCTGGCTCTGACGGGGCACGGGGACGATATCTGCCGAGCAGCGCTGGGCACGATCGATGCCGACGATCCGGCTCCAGAGCCAACGCCTGCCGAGGCGCTTGGCGTATATCTGGCAGCGGTCAGCGTGTCCAATACAAAGCTCGCTCGCTATATGGCATCGGTTATCGAGCGCGGGGGCGAACGGGCGGCCTGCGAAATAGACCCTGTTTCATGGAGGGTGGCCCAGACACTGACGGCTGTTTGCTATGGGGACAACGGGCTTGGGCTTCCTACGAACCTGGCCGTGCCAGAAATCGAGACATCCCATACCGCACTCGATATGTTGTCTGCGCATATCGAGGTCAAGCGCTGCCTGACCGAGCGGGGAGATGACGGCGGCGTTCTACAGCAACTCAAAACGAGCAAGGCCTACGACTGCGAGCTCGACATCGCGGGGATTGTTATACGGGCCGATAGCATGCTGGTGGAGCTTTTTGACGGGTCGTTTGCGGGAACCGACGAGCGCGACGAGGAGATGACGGTGGTGCGGGAGGCGCTCGACGTACGTGGGCTTAAGGCGATGGCTATCTGGGTGCGCATGGTGTTGGCGGCACGGCGGCTCCTCTCCGGCTTGCCAGTAACCGACGACGCGGCGTTCAACGAGCTCGATCGTTTTGCCGTGCGCATGCGCGACAACCAGATTCAGCTGTTTGGCCTGTTGCTAGAAGGCTGGCAGTCGCTGGCAGAGGGACGGCCGGTTAATGCAAAGTTCCGTGCGGTCCAAGTGCTCAAACTTGCCGAGGAGTCGATTGCGTACATGCGCGATAACGCATTGCTGCTGGAGCGCGCGGCGTATCTGCGTAACACCTCGATGGTTTCGGTACGCGAGGAAGCGGAGTTGCTCGATATAAGCCAGACGCAGGTTGGTGGTGCAGAAGCCTGGATGGTGGCGCTGCATTTGGCTTGCGCGGGGCGAGATAGCGATCTCGCGGCCTGGATGTCCATGAATCGCGCGGGGATTCTGGAACCATCGTATCGGCTCTTTGCGCGCCTTGCCATGCATTGTCTGGGCGAGCCGGCGACCAGGATTCGCAAGAAGCTTCCCGTGCGCGAGCTGTCGCGGTACTCGCTGCGCGACGATTTGGAAGGGGAGGGCGAGCGCCTGTTCCAGGCCGGTGAGGTTGAAGCCGTTGATACCATCGACCATATCGAGATTCGTATGTTTGGGGCGTTTCGCGCCGAGCGCGACGGGTTTCCCATCACGGACAAAATGTGGCGCCGCAAGAAGGCGGCGACACTTGCCGAGCGGCTTGCGCTGGGCATGGATGCGCTCGTCGATCGTGAGACGCTGGCCATGGAGCTGTGGCCACATGCCGAGTTCAATAGCGCCCGCAACAACCTGTACTCGACGATATCGCGCTTGCGGTCGGCTTTGGGACCGACGCCGGATGGCAAGTCGTGTGTGCTCATCCAAAATGAATGCATCGGACTCAACGGTGACTACGTCAAGACCGATGTACGGCTGTTTGACCAGATAAGCCGCGAGGTTTTGGGAAATCGCACGGGTGCGCGCGGGCCCCATTTAGTTGAGCTGTGCCTTAAGATTGAGCAGCTTTATGCCGGACCGCTGTATGTTCCCAATGGCTGTAACCCCACCTACTTTTTGCGTATGCGACGCATTATGCAGTCAAAGTACATCGATTGCATGATTAAGGGAGCAAATGCCGCCCTAGAAGAAAACGACCTGCAGTCGGCGATTTGGCTGGCGGAGTCGGGGCTTCGGCAGGAAACGGCGCGTGAGGATATGGTGCGCTGCGCCATGCGCGTCTACAGTGCGGCGGGGCGGCGGCGCGATATCGTCGAGCTGTACAGCGGGCATATGCACCACCTGAGGGAGCAGGTCAATGGCGTGCCCGAGCCCGAGACGCGGCGTCTATACGAGCGCTTGGTGGAGGGGCGGCTCAATCGCGTGCTGGTCGAGCGATAAAAAACGGGCGCCCGAAGTACTTGGGCACCCGTAAGCTTGCTATGTGTTGGCTCGCCGGATCATTGGCTCTTAGACGAGCTTGATCTTCTCGATATCCTTGCGCGAGGACTCGCGATACAGCGAGAACTTGCGGCCGATGACCTGGACGACCTCGGCGTGGCAGCGCTCGGCGAGCTCTTCGGCGGCTTCGCGGGCGGAAAGACTGGAGCCATCGAGCACGGAGCACTTAACGAGTTCGTGCTTCTCCAGGTAGGCGACCGTCTGCTCGACGGTGCCCTCGTTGACATCGGACTTACCGATGATGATGGCGGGGTTGAGGTGATGGGCCATGCTGCGAAGCTGCTTGACCTGGGCTCCTGTCAGTGCCATGGGTTCTCGCTTTCTATGTATGGGGCGCCCCGCGACGGGGCCTTAATCTACGTGAGCTGTCCCACGATAGCGCAGGAACGGCGCGGTGTGGAGCGCGTTTGCCCAGTTCGCAAAGAATGCGGATGCCGAGGTGATGGGCAGCTCGGGCTGTGAACGGGCTACGAGCGGGATTCAGAGACCGGTTTCCATGCAATAAACGCCCAGCGAACCTTGCGGACATGATCGAGCATATAGCGCCCCTGCGGCACGCCCTTGGAGCCTGGCTCACCGGCATGGGGGTTCTCAATCATGTGTTGAGCGATGTAGTCGCGCAGGCAGTCGATCTTATCCTCGTTGCCATGCTCGAGCATACGGGAAAAATCCGCCACGCCTGCCTCAAGGCTATTGAAGGTATCGCGACGAGGCGATTCAAAGTATGTAACCTGCGGCAACGCACCCATCTGAATGAGGATATTAAAAGCATACACAAAGCCATTACTGCAGGTAACCGAGGCACCAATGGCGTTCATCAGGTGCAGATCATAGCGCGGGCTGGAGTTGGCGACCATCGTGACGGCACAACGCCGGCGAGCCGTGCGGTCGAGCTTGGCAAGCGCACCTTTTAGATTGGTCGTCGTAACCGACCGACTGGCAAAGGCAACATCCACCGTTTTCGCGACCGGTCCAACCAAATCCCAATCATCATCCCAAGCAAGCTCAAGCGGCGTAATGCGATCCTCGAGCCCATAGTACTCAATACCAGCATCAAGCGTGCCCAACATGGCAGGGGAAAAGTCAGCAGCAATCACAGGATGCCCAGCCTGAGCAAGCGGAATAGCAATCGACCCAGCCCCACACCCCATATCAAGCACGGATTCACCAGGCTTTAACGCCAACAGCTTAATAAAGTCTCGGGCATACGGAGCAGTCTCAAGCGGCCGAAAATGCCGGGCCCTTTTATCCCACTCAAAAGAATCATCAGCCCGCCGCCGACCAGCCTGCAGGCGCATCCATTCGCCATTCCAATCAGCAGAAAGAAGCTCAGAGCGAGCGTCCCCATCAACCACGGGCCAACCTCCTAGCAACAAAAAAGCGACTCCTCCCAAAAGAAGAGCCGCAACCAGCATATATCAGAAAAAGAACCGTTCCAACGCCAAACCGCCGCACCAGCCAAGTGGTGCAGGAGCGAAGCGACTGCAACCGGGATAGAACCCAACTGAGGTCCCGTTGTGCGGGAGCCCTGGGGAGGGCAAATATATAAGGTCGATCGCGAGTTCCGCACGAGCCGGAGAGCACTTAATGTGCTCTCCGTGCGAGTCAGGACTGTCCGAGCAGGCGACCTTATATATTTGCCCTCCCCAGGGCTCCTCGCCCGAACCCCTCAGCTAGTTCTTCAGCGAGTTCAGCGGTGCCGGGAAGCGTCCACCGCGGTGGGCAAGCACGGTGCCGGCGTTGGGGTTCACCGGCATGATGGGTGCACGGCCAAACAGGCCGCCGTACTCGACGCAGTCGCCCACGCCCTTGCCGATGGCGGGGATCACGCGGACGGCCGTGGTCTTGTTGTTGATGACGCCGATGGCCATCTCGTCGGCGATGATGCCGGCGATGGTCTCGACCGGGGTGTCGCCGGGGATGGCGATCATGTCCAGGCCAACGGAGCACACGCAGGTCATGGCCTCGAGCTTCTCGAGCGAAAGCGCACCGGCCTCGACGGCGGCGATCATGCCGGCGTCCTCGGACACGGGGATAAAGGCGCCGGAAAGACCGCCCACGCTGGAGCTGGCCATGACGCCGCCCTTCTTGACGGCATCGTTGAGCATGGCGAGCGCGCAGGTCGTGCCCGGGCCACCGCAGGTGCCCACGCCGATGATCTCGAGGATGCGCGCGACGGAGTCGCCGATGGCAGGCGTGGGAGCCAGCGACAGGTCGACAATGCCCTTCTCGACACCCAGACGATGGGCGGCCTCGCGGCTCATGAGCTCGCCGGCACGGGTGATCTTAAAGGCGGTCTGCTTAATCTTTTCGGCGACTTCCATCATCGAGGCGGAATCGGGCAGCGTCTCCAGGGCTGCGGCCATAACGCCGGGGCCCGAGACGCCTACGTTGATGACGGCGTCGGCCTCGCCACCGCCGTGGACGGCGCCCGCCATAAACGGGGAGTCCTCGACCATGTTGGCAAAGCAGACAAACTTGGAAGCGCCGACGGAATCCTGGTCGGCCGTGAGTTTAGCGGCATCGATGATGGTCTGGGCGGCCATGAGCACGGCATCCATGTTGATACCGGCGCGCAGGCTGGCGACGTTGACGCTGGAGCAGACGCGGCTCGTGGTGGCGAGCGCCTGGGGGATGGACTGGATAACGCGGCGATCGGCGTCGCCGATGCCCTTCTGGACGAGTGCGGAGAAGCCGCCCAGGTAATCGATGCCGAGTGTCTCGGCCGCGCGGTCGAGGGCGTGCGCGATGGGGGTGAGGTCCTCATCCTTGCAGCACGCGGCGATCTGCGCCACCGGGGTGACGGAAACGCGCTTGTTGACGATGGGGATACCGTACTCGCGCTCGAGGTTCTCGGCGGTCTCGACCAGATGCTCAGCCGTGTGCGTCACGTGGTCGTAGATCTTCGTGCACATGCGGTCGAGGTTCTCGTCGCCGCAACCCATGAGCGAAACACCCATGGTGATGGTCCTGATGTCGAGGTTCTGTTCCTCAACCATGCCGCGGGTTTCCGCGATTTCTGCGGGCGTGATCGCCATCCTTGCGCTCCTATCTGCCAAAACGAGCATAGTCTTTTCTATTCTAACGTGCCGCACGTGCCAAGTGGCGCATGCGGCACGTTTTGGTGCTCGGTTGTTTCCGTTGTGTTACTGCCCAAAGACCTCTTCGGCGATGCGCGCGCTTTCGGCGGCATCCTTGGCGTAGTAGTCCGCGCCGATCTGCTTGGCGTATTCGGGGGTGAGCACGGCGCCGCCTACGATGATCTTGACGCCCGGCACCTCGGCATGGAGCAGCTTGATGGTCTCCTCCATGGCGACGACGGTGGTGGTCATAAGCGCCGAGAGGCCGACGAGTTTGATATCGCGCTCCTTGACGGTCTTGAGCACCTCCTGTGGATCGACGTCGCGGCCCAGGTCAAAGACGGTGTAGCCGTAGTTGTCGAGCAGCATTTTGACGATATTCTTGCCGATATCGTGGATGTCGCCCTTGACGGTGGCCACGCAGATCTTGCCCTTGTCGGCAATCTCGCCGGCGGGCATCAGGCGCTTGATGGTGTCGAAGCCCACACGCGCGGCCTCGGCCGAGGCCATGAGCTGCGGCAAGAAGAACTTGCCCTGGTCAAAGAGGACGCCCACCTCGTCGAGGGCGGGGATAAAGTGATTGTTGATGAGGTCCATGGCGTCGTGGTCTGCCAGCAGACGCTCGGTCTCGGCAGCGATCTCTCCCTTGCGGCCCGAGACGACCATGTGGCGGATGGGGTCGTCGTTGCCGTCGGTGCTGGTGACACCAGCGGCGGGCACGGTGTCGGTCGATGCGGCCTGAGCTGCTGCCGGGTTGGCGGCGATCTTATACGGATCGGTCCAACCGGCATAGCGCTCGATGTATCCGGTCGAGCCCTCGTCCTCAACGCTCAGGACGCGATAGCTGTAGACGGTATCCATAAAGCGCTTGGAGCCCGGGTTCATGATGGGGGCGTCCAGGCCCGCGCCAAAAGCGGCGGCCAAAAAGACCGAGCCCAGCAGCGGGCGGGCAGGCAGGCCAAAGCTGATGTTCGACACGCCGAGCGCGCATTTGACGCCCAGACGCTCCTTGCACAGGGACATGGCGCGCAGAATCTGCTCGGCCTGGCGTTGATTGGTCGAGGCGGTCATGACCAGGCAGTCGATGAGGATGCGGTCCGGGCCGATGCCGTAGCGGGCGGCCTCGGCCACGATGCGCTCGGCGATGGCGAAGCGGGCCTCGGCGGTATCGGGGATGCCGCCTTCGTCGAGCGTAAGGCCGACGACGTTGGTGCCGTAGTGGGCAACCAACGGAAAGATCTCATCCATGATCTGTTGCTTGCCGTTGACCGAGTTGATGATGGGCTTGCCGGCGTAGCGGCGTACGGCGGCCTCGACGGCGGCGGGATCGGTGGAGTCGATCTGCAGCGGCAACAGCGTGGAGCCTTGGAGCTGCTCGGTCGCCTGCTGGATAATCTTGACCTCGTCGATCTCGGGCAGGCCCACGTTAACGTCCAAGATGTCGGCGCCCTGTTCTTGCTGGCTGATGCCCTGGCTTACGACGTAGTCCAGGTCGCCGTCGCGCAGGGCCTGCTGCAGGCGCTTTTTGCCGGTGGGATTGATGCGCTCGCCGATGACGGCAATCTTGTGGCCGTCGCAGGGGAGGTCCACCACGGTCTGGGCGCTTGTGACCGACATGCTGGGCTTGCGGTGGCGCGGACTGGGCGTGTGGTTATCGATAAGCGTGCGCAGCGCTGCCATGTGCGTGGGCGTGGTACCGCAGCAACCGCCCACGACGCTCACGCCGTCGGCGATCATGCCGGCGACGGCCTCGGCGTATTCGGGGGCTTGGATATCAAAGACGGTGTTGCCGTCGTCGTCCACGCGGGGCAGTCCAGCGTTGGCCTGCACCATGATGGGCTTGTCCGTAACGGTGAGCATGCGAGCGGCGAGCCCTCGGAGCTCGGCCGGTCCCTGGCTGCAGTTGATGCCCAAAACGTCGGCGCCGATGGCATCGAGCGTGATGGCGGCAACCTCGGGACTCGTGCCCAGGAAGGTGCGACCGTCTTCCTCAAAAGTCATGGTGGCAAAGACGGGCAGGTTGGAGTTCTCGCGGCAGGCGAGGACCGCCGCCTTGATCTCGGCCAGGTCGGTCATGGTCTCGATAATAAAGAGGTCCACACCCGCGGCGACGCCGGCGCGCACTTCCTCGGCAAAGAGGTCGTAGGCCTCGTCGAAGCCCAGGGTACCCAGGGGGCGCAGCAGCGCGCCGATGGGGCCGATGTCGCCGGCGACGTAGTGGGCACCGGCCGCGCGAGCGCAAGAGACTGCGGCGGCAAAGACATCTGCCACGGTGGCGGCGCCATCGAGCTTGTGCGCGTTGGCGCCAAAGGTGTTGGCGGTGATCACGTCGCACCCGGCCTCGACGTACTGACGTTGGATGTCGGTGATGACCTGGGGCTCCTCAAAGTTGAGCAGCTCGGGCAGGGCTCCGGCCTTCATGCCGGCCGCCTGCAGCATGGTGCCCATGCCGCCGTCGAACAGCAGGTGTCCCGTGCCCTCGATGGCGGCGCGCAGTCGATCGTCCTTAATGCGAAGGTCGTCAATCGTGCGCGTCTTGTACGCGGCGCCGTTGCAGCGCGCAGCATTGACAGGTGCCGCCAGCGCAGCACCGTCCAGATCATGAGTGATAAGCGGAGTAAACATCGATGGCTCCTAATGGCTGGAATAGCAGGTGGTGTGGGCGGCGCGGAAGCGGCAGTGCTCACGCATGCGGCAGATATTGCAGGTGGGGCGGCTCTGGGCGTCGTGGACCTCGCCGTCAAACAGACCGATCACCGCGGTCACGCTCTTGGTGGGCATGAGCAGGCTGGTCGGCGTGACGGTAAGCCCGATGAGCCGCGTGGCGTTGAGCGCATTCACGATCGAGCGCTGGGCCGTAAGTGGGCAGTCGCCATAGCCGGGACTGAAGCGCCAGTTGCCGGCGAGTCCGTGTGCGGCGGCCGCAGCCTTGACCTGCTGGTCCATCTGCTCGACAGCGGCTTCTACATAGGCAGAGCATGCGGCGTCGAGCACGGCTCCCTCCAGGGGCTGCTGGGCTCCCGTGGTGCGCAGACGGCGTTCAGCAGACATCCCGAGGGTGCAGGCCATGAGCGCCGCCAGGCGGGCGTCCTTAAGGTGGCGATAGATATCACGACCCCGCAGCTCAACATTGGTGCCAACCAAGCGGATGCAGGGCTCTCCCTGCTCGTCCACGCCCGTGGCATCGACGGTAAACACACGCCGCACGCCGCGGGGCTCAATGTCCAGTTCCAGACGCTCAACGACAAGCTCAATACGCTGCGACAACTCGGGCTCAATCTGCTGGCCGCCGTAACCCAGATACCGCAGCATCTCGGCACGGTCGACACGGGGATGGTGCGCAGCATCGACACGGTAAAGCGCCGGCGACGCAAGGTCGGCTGGCACTTCGACAGCGGTTGTATCGATGTGCGATTTTTCCATTACCCTAGGCGCTCCATAATGGTCGCGGCGATCGCAGGACGATTCATAGTGTACAGGTGCAGACCGGCGGCACCGTGCTCCTTAAGGTCGCAAAGCTGACGGGCGGCATAATCTACACCGGCTGCCTGCAGGCTCTCGGGGTCGTTCTCGTACTTGGCGAGAATCTTGATGACGGGGGAGGGCAGCGACGCGCCGCACATAAAGACCATGCGGCTGATCTGCGACTTGCCCATAAACGGCATGATGCCCGCGGTAATGGGCACGGTGATGCCTGCCTTGTCGGCAAGCTCGCGGAAGCGGTAGAAGCACTCGTTGTCAAAGAAGAGCTGCGTCACAAAGAAGCTCGCGCCGGCGTCCTGTTTTTGCTTGAGGTATTCGACCGAAGCGTTGAGGTCCTCACAGGCAATGTGACCCTCGGGGTAGGCCGCGGCGCCCACACAAAAGCCGGCGTCGACAAGCTCGGGGATGAGCTCGCGGGCGTAGGCGTAGTCCGAGGCGGGCTTGTCATCCTCGGTCGCGCCAGCGGGCAGATCACCGCGCAGGGCCAGCACATTTTCTACGCCGGCGGAGCGGTATTCGTCGATCTTGGCGGCGATGTCGGCATGCGTGCGGCCAACGCAGGTAAGGTGCGCCACCGAGGGCGTGTCGAATTCGCTCGAAATCATATGCGCGATGGGGGCGGTGGTGGCGCCGTTGCCAGAGCCGCCGGCCGAGCAGGTGACCGAGACAAAGCTCGGCGAAAGCTTGCACAGATTGCCTGCCACCTCGCGAGCCGTGTCGAGGGTAAGCTCGCCCTTGGGCGGGAACATCTCAAACGAAACGGGTGCGGTGCCCTGGGATGCCGCCTGCTTAAAAAGCTCGTCGACGCGCATATCGTGCTCCTTTAAATACTTGATAGGGTGATGTGTTGTAAGGATTCTACAGCACCACTGTGCCACGGTGGAGTTTCAGTCACTATTTGGGGGATACCAATCAAAGATGCCTCGCTATCGACATTCCCTATAGCAGAGCGGTCAATCTAGGATGGGGCTATAAAGACTGGTATCTGATGAGAAATACCAGTTAATAGAGTCCCATCCCAAATTGACTACCCTTAAACCATGGGGAGAGGTCTGCAATTTATACAGTTGATTGGCTGTTGAGGGCGGCAACGCCGCCGCGATGCGGTAACCTCATTGATTGGTTTCGTGACAGCAACATAACGGTAATGTTGCGGAAACACGACGAGCCTAATCTATGACTCGTTCGTTAGTAATCAACACCGCTTCTCACGCGGTGCCGATACGAAGGGAGTTCCGTATGGCCGAACTTACTGACCGCTTCGGGACCATGGTGTTCTCTGAGGAAGTCATGAAGGACTACCTCCCCAAGGACATTTGGAAGCGCCTTGCTGCAACCCTCGAGGACGGTGAGCCGCTCGACCTGGATGTGGCCAACGCCGTTGCCCACGCCATGAAGGTCTGGGCCATCTCCAAGGGCGCGACGCACTACGCGCACTGGTTCCAGCCGCTTTCGGGCATTACTTCCGAGAAGCACGACAGCTTCCTCGAGCCCAACCACGACGGCACCGCCATTACCAAGTTTACGGGCAAGAACCTCATCCAGGGCGAGCCGGACGCCTCCAGCTTCCCCAACGGCGGCCTGCGTGCCACCTTCGAGGCCCGTGGCTACACCGCTTGGGATCCCACCAGCCCCGCATTCATTAAGGACGATGTCCTGTGCATCCCCACGGCTTTCTGCTCCTACACGGGCGAGGCCCTGGACAAGAAGACCCCGCTGCTGCGCTCCATGACCGCGCTCTCGCGTGAGTCCAAGCGCGTTTTGGCGCTGTTTGGTAAGACCCCCAAGAAGGTCGTTCCTTCCGTGGGCGATGAGCAGGAGTACTTCCTGATCAAGAAGGACGCTTACCGCAAGCGCAGGGACCTGGTCATCACCGGGCGCACCCTCTTTGGTGCTGCTCCCTGCAAGGGCCAGGAGCTCGAGGAGCACTACTTTGGCGCTATCCGCCCCACCGTCTCGTCCTATATGAAGGACCTGGACGATGAACTGTGGGCGCTTGGCATTCCTGCCAAGACCAAGCACAACGAGGTCGCTCCCTGCCAGCATGAGCTCGCCCCTGTCTACGGCGAGGTCAACGAGGCCATCGACCAGAATCTGGTCATGATGGAGAAGATGAAGCTCATCGCCTCCCGTCACGACTTGGTCTGCCTGCTGCACGAGAAGCCCTTCGAGGGCATCAACGGTTCGGGCAAGCACAACAACTGGTCGCTTGGCACCGAGTCCGAGAACCTGCTCGACCCGGGCGACACCCCGCTCGACAACCTGCAGTTCATCGTCTTCCTCACCGCGGTGATCGAGGCCGTCGATAACTATCAGGAACTCCTGCGTGCCTCCGTTGCCTCGGCCGGCAACGATCATCGTCTGGGCGCCAACGAGGCTCCTCCGGCGATTATGTCCATCTTCCTGGGCGACCAGCTCACCGAGGTCGTCGAGAAGATCATCGATGGCAAGGCTTCCGTCCATGCCACGCGCGGCGTGCTTGACCTAGGCGCCGATACCCTGCCCAAGCTGATGCAGGACAACACCGACCGCAACCGCACCTCCCCGTTTGCCTTCACCGGCAACAAGTTCGAGTTCCGTGCCTGCGGCTCCGAGCAGAACGTCTCCGACTCCAACCTGGTGCTCGATGCTGCCGTGGCCAAGTCGCTCAAGTCTTTCGCCGACGCACTCGAGGGTACGCCTGAGGATAAGTTCCAGGACGCCGCGCTCGAGTACTGCAAGAAGGTGCTGACCGATCACCAGCGCATCCTGTTCTCCGGCGACGGTTACTCCGACGAGTGGCCCATCGAGGCCGAGAAGCGCGGCCTTGCCAATAACAAGACCACGGCCGACGCTCTGCCCGCCTTCGTTTCCGATAAGGCCATCGCGCTCTTTGAGGAGACAGGCGTCCTGACCCGTGCCGAGGCCCAGTGCCGCTACGACTGCAAGCTCGAGAAGTACAACAAGCTTATGAACATCGAGGCTACCACGATGATTCGCGAGGCACGTCGTACCTATCGTCCGGTCATTACCGCCTATGCCACCAAGGTCGCTAAGGGCCTTGAGACTATTCGTGCCGCCGGTGCTGAGGCCGCCATGCAGTGCGAGCAGAACACGCTCAACAAGCTCTGCAACGGTATCACCGCCATCAACGACTCCATCAAGGCGCTCGACGCCGTACATCAGAAGGCCGAGGCTCTCGATGGCCAGGAGCAGGCCAACGTGTACGCGCACGAGGTCGTTCCCGCTATGGATACGCTGCGCGGCGCCGTGGATGCCATGGAGGAGATCGTGGCCGCCGACTACTGGCCGGTCCCGACCTACGACGACATCCTGTTCTACGTGTAGAGCGTAGCTGACATATCGTCACGGTATTGAGCCGGGGTCCGCATCGCGCGGGCCCCGGCTATTTGTTTGCGAAGGACGCTTTGGATCCCGCTTTGCAACTGATTCGCCCACGCAATAAGGGGTCGTGGGCAAAAAACGTCAAATATGAGTACTGTCACAAGCCCTGTAGCATTATCTTTTTGCAAAATATGCAGTGTTACGCAACATATGTCCAAGTACTTAGCTGATAAATGCCTGCAATTCCTCCGCCGTAGGACGCCTTGTGTCCAAATCGCCTTCTGAGGGCATGAAATCGCTGTTACTAAATTGGTAACAGTACTCATATTTGCTATTTTTTGTCCACGGGCCCTTGGATGACAGTGTGATTTTATGCCTTCGGGGTTCGAATCCCGGCGTTGGAGAAGAAAAAAGCCCGTCACCGAATTGGTAACGGGCTTCTCAGATTCTGTGGTGCCCCCAGCGGGATGTCCGCGTGCGGCTGGCGCCGCCCGCTTTCGCTGCGTCGCTTCGCTCCTTGCGTGCTGCGCTGGGAAACGTTTTGCGTTTCCTCAGCTCCGCACCCTGTCGGGTTCGAATCCCGGCGTATGGGTAGCAAAAAGCCCGTCACCGAATTGGTAACGGGCTTCTCAGATTCTGTGGTGCCCCCAGCGGGATTCGAACCCGCGATATCCAC
The DNA here is from genome assembly GCA_902497075.1 of uncultured Collinsella sp. Classification (GTDB taxonomy): domain Bacteria; phylum Actinomycetota; class Coriobacteriia; order Coriobacteriales; family Coriobacteriaceae; genus Collinsella. Next base: position 67,038 of record CABVDG010000004.1, on the reverse strand, counting down.
CTTGAAAGGGTGGCGTCCTTGGCCGCTAGACGATGGGGACAGCGGGAAAGAGTATAGCAGACTTTTTTGCCGGCGCGTATATCGTTGGCAAACTGGAAAACCACCACAAAGGTACCTGTCCCCTTTGTGGTGGTGGGGTGCTAGGGGAGGAGCTTCATGGCGGCGTCGTGGGCGGCGCGCTCGTAGGTGTCGTCGAGGGGTTTGAGCGGCAGCAGGGCTGTGGCCTGCGCATCGCCGCGGCGCTCGAGGGCGTGGGTGATGAGCCAGTCGGCGAGCTCGGGGTTCTTGGGGAGCGCCGGCCCGTGCAGGTACGTGCCGATGACACCCTTGTAGATGATGCCCTCAAAGCCATCGTCGCCGTTGTTGCCGGTGCCCGTGACGACAGACGTTCCGAGCGGCGTGGCCTCTGCATCGAGCAAGGTGCGGCCGCCGTGGTTCTCGAATCCCACAAAGGGCTCGGGTGACAGGTCGGTCTTGACGGCGACGTTGCCGATCAGGCGGTCGGAGCCGCGTACGGTTTCGGCGGCAATGACGCCCAGGCCCTCGATGCGATCTTCGCCCATATAGTACGAACGGCCGAGCAGCTGATAGCCGCCACAGATAGCAAGCAGTGTGCCGCCGTCCTCAACATAGGCCGCGACCTTGTCTTTTTGAGCGAGCAGTTCGTGTGCCACGGCCAGCTGGTCGCGATCGGAGCCGCCGCCCATCATAACGATGTCGGCGTCGGTCAGGTCGAGCGTCTCGCCCATGTGGACTTCGTCCACACGCACGGGAATGCCGCGCCAGGCGCAGCGGCGTTCGAGCGCGATAACGTTGCCGCCGTCGGCGTAGAGGTTGAGCGCATCGGGATACAGGTAGACGATGCGCAGGGGGCGCGAAAGCTCGACCGGCGCAATATCGGTGGGGACAGCGCTACCATCGGCGCGCGTTACGGCGTGGGAGACAATCGAGCTTGCATCGTCGTCTTTAAGCCCGTCGAGCTCCTTGACTAACGGCGGGAAGGCCGTGTAGTTGGCGACGGCGTAGAAGGTGTCATCGGCGGCCTCGTCTGCCACGGCGCCGATCGCCTGCGCGACGTCCGAGATAATCGCGGCATCGATGCCGGCGTACTTGAGGCGTACCTGCATGTCGTGCGCACGCGTGCCTCCGGCAAAGGCGACAAGACCCGGCGTGTCGGCGATGCGCTCGAAGTCGACATCGTAGATCCACGAGACATCGTGGCCGTCGGCATCGTTATCGTTTAGGAAGAAGGCGCAGAGCCTGCCACCTGCCGTTTTAATGGACTGGATCTGGCGATCGAAGCCCACGGGATTCTTGGCCAGGTTGGCCTCGACGGTGCGGCCGGCAATATCCCAGCGGCCCATGCGTCCGCCGGCGGGCACGTAGGCATTAAGCGTGGGCTGCAGGTGCGCCGCGTCCACGCCCAGCTCGTGCGCCGCAAAGAAGGCGGCGGCGACGTTATAGACCATGTACAGGCCGTTGTAGCGCGTGGCGATGTGCACGGCGGGCGCGTTGGCCTCGGGTCCAAAGGTCAGGTCAAAGCCGTAGCCATCGCAGGTAAGCTCAACGTCCGTCACGCGACGGACAAGCGCAGGGCGGGCCCAGCCGCACGAGGGGCAATGGTAGGCGCCGAGCTGGCCGTATTGCACGTAGTCATACTCCAGCGGCGCGTTGCACTGCGAGCAAAAACGCGAGTCGCTAATGCGATCGGACTCGGTGCCCGTGGCGCCGTCGATGCCAAAGGCGATGCTCGTGTTGGGGACGCGCGCGGCGATCGAGGCGCACAGCGGATCGTCGGCGTTGTAGACGAGCGTTGTCGTCGGAGAGAGCTCCAACGCATGGGCGATGACGTCTTGGGTATGGTCGATCTCGCCGTAGCGGTCTAGCTGGTCGCGGAACAGGTTGAGCAGCACAAAGTACGTCGGTTTGAGCTTGGGCAGGACGCGCACCGTGTAGAGCTCGTCGCACTCAAAAACGCCCACGCGCTTGCCGCTGCTGGTGTGCTTAAGGCCGCCGCGGGCCTCGAGCAACGCGCCCACCACGCCCGGCTCCATGTTGTTGCCAGCGCGGTTGCACACCACGGTGGCGCCGCTGGCGGCAACGGCGTCGGCGATGAGGTTGGAGGTGGTGGTCTTGCCATTAGTACCGGTGATCACCACGCTGCGGTCGACCAGGCTCGCGAGGTCGCTTAGCAGCTCGGGGTCGATCTTCATGGCGATGCGGCCGGGAAGTACGCCGCCCTGGCGCTTAAGGACGGAGCGCAGCCCCCAGCGGGCGATATCGCTCGAGGTGCAGGCAAGAGATGAGCGGAGATTCATGAAACCGTTCCTAACGTAAACGATATGGTCGGGTCGAGTGCGTCACTAAAAACCGTAGCGGCGCGCAAATTCCTGGGCAAGCTGCGACACGTCTTCGCAGGCATTGGCCCAGGGGGCAAAGTCTGGAGTGTCCGAGATAATGCCGTCCGCTTCCCAAACGGCCTGGTGCGAAAGATCCCAGGGATCGCGTGGCTCGGGCCGGCAGGGAAGGTACGGTGTCTGGTACATGGGATTCAGCAAGAAGAACGCGCCGCCCTCGCAGCGGTTAGCGAACTCACGCAGCGCACGCACCGCCGGACGCATCTTGTTCGTTTTGAACAATAGGATTGTGCGGGCGAGCAGGTACCAAGGAGAGTTCTCGAGTGCATCGGCTCCCGCCTGTTCCTCGAGCTGGTGCGCTAGGGCGAAAAAGCCGTCCTGGTCTTCCAGGCGAGCGAGGGCGAGCAACACGGTGCCGGCAGCTCGGGTGGGATAGCCTTCTGCCTTAAGGACGCGGCGGGCGTAGTTGGCAGCAGCGCGGTAGCGGGCGCTCGCCATGCACAGCTGCGAGATGGCCTCGAGTGTGTGAAGCCACCCGATAAGAGCCGGCTCGCTCACGGTAAGGTCTGCTGCGGTGACACCGTCGGCCAAAACATTATTGGCCCAGTAGTGCGGGGCTTCCATGTCGAACCCGGGCACGCTTTGCTGCAGGTAATCGGCCGTGGTCGCCTCGAGCTTCATCAGGTCGCCCAGGCAGGCGTCAACGGGCGTGTCGGCCAGGATGATGGCGAGCAGCTGCGCGTCGACGGCCAGCGCATCGACGCGGACGATCTTGAGCAGCTCGTCGCGCATGTCGTCGAACAGGCGGTTGCGCGTCTGCTCAAACTCCTCGTCGCTGCCCATGTCCTCGATGCGATGGAGCTCGTCGAGCAGGTGGCGATGAACGCCGGCATAGGACAGCAGTGCCTGGGCATGCTCGGCCTGCGCATACTTTTGAGGATTCGCGCTAATGTCGTTATGGACAAGCTCGCGTGCTGCATCGGTGAGCTCGGGGTGCGACGCCAGATAGGTGCGCTCCAGGTAGGCGGGGATGTAGACGCTCGGATCCATTAGAGGTCCCCTCCCTTAAATGGAAGCCCCTGCTCGGCCGCGCGCAGGATGCGCTCGTCGATCTGGGAGCGCACGATATCGTTGGTGGCGATCCAGGCGGCAAAGCTGGCGTTGTCGGGGGCGCCCAGGCCCTCCTGCAGTACCGGCGTCGCCTCGGACAGCGCAAGGACAAGCTCGTCGGTGGAGCCTGCACCCACGTTGACGCGGGCATAGACGCCATCGGGAAACTCGGTTTGGAAGTAGAGCGCCTCGGCTGCGTGCGGACACGAGCGCGCAAGGATGCGCAAGTAGTGCTCGGCGCCCTCGTAGTCCAGCTCGCGCCAAGCAGCGCTCATCAGCGCGATGAGCGTCCATGGGTCCAAGTCACGCTCCGCATCTTTGGGGCGGCGGCGCAGCGGGGTATTCGCGAGGTACGGCACGGAGTGAGCGGAGCGAAAGCGCTTGAGCTCCTCGGCGGGGTATTCGAGTTTTGCCATGGCGAGCATCGCGGTGTGGCGGACACCAGCGGGGTCGTTGGGCGCAAAGTCCAAGCTGCGATTTGCGGCTTCGAGCGACATGCGATAGCGGCCGCTAATGAGGGCGCGCGATGCCAAGGCGGCAAGCCAGCGCAGATAGGGGCGGCGCGTGAGGTCGCCAGCGGCCTCGCGCTCGTAGGGGTCCTGAGCCGAGGCGATCTTGAGCGCCAGGTCATGCTCGACTTCATCGCACTTGGACACCAGGTACTGTACGTATTCCTCGTTGGATTCGGCGGTGAGCGCCGTCAGCATGCGCTGGGCATCCCAGTTGGCCGGATCGAGCGCGGCTGCCTCGCGGAGCATGTTCTCGGCTGCGGCTTCTTCTTGCTCTGCCTGGGCGTCGTCGGGGATAAAGGGGATGCGGTAGTCGACAGCCTCGACCACCTTGGCAATGAGGTGCCCGGCGCGGTCGCGGTCGTGCACGATGAGCGGTGCAGGGTTGCGGGTGAATTGTTCCATCAGACGCTCTACGGCGGCACCGTCGGTGAGCGGGATATTGTCGCGGCGCAAGGCCTCAAGAACGAGGCGATGGCAATCCTCTTGAATGGGATCGAATGCCATGGGGCCTCCTTTGCTGCGGTTAGGGTTCAAATGTCTCTATATAAGGTTCTAGTTTACCCGCATGTGGCACACCGGGGGTGCCGCACTTGGACTTGCACCTTTGCACCACGAAGACGGATGTCGCACAAATGTCGGCACCTTGGACGACCGAGTGGTATCACGGTGCCGCAAACGGTCGATTTTTGGCGGCGAACGGGGCACATTTTGGAGGAGCACCGTCCTGCCCGGGATATGTGGTCAACCTTGATAAAACGTTTGCCCAGCTTGGGAGTATGAATGCCCCACAAGGGTCTTCAGGGATAGAAAAAACGTTTCATCATTGTCGGCTTTAGGTGAATAACTGACCAACCAGAACGGTAGAATAGTGTTTGTCTGAGCGTTGAGACGTTTAGACATCGCGCATTGTCATCGCCGGCAACGCGCAAAACGGTCCTAACGGAGCCAATCGGGTGCTCCGTTATATACGCAAGTCTAAGAGGGGCTTGTTTAGGAGGCACAGTATGGGACGTTTTACCAATCCTCGCGATCTGTACTTTGGTGAGGGCGCTCGCCACGAGGTGAAGAACCTCAAGGGCAAGAGGGCCATCATCGTTTCTGGCGGCAGCTCTATGCGCCGCGGCGGGTTCCTGCAGGACGTCGAGAACGACCTTAAGGAAGGCGGTTTCGAGGTCAAGCTGTTCGAGGGCGTCGAGTCCGACCCGTCCATCGAGACGGTCATGAAGGGCGCCGAGGCCATGCGCGAGTTCGAGCCCGACTGGATTATCGCCATCGGTGGCGGCTCGCCCATCGATGCCGCTAAGGCCATGTGGGTCTTCTACGAGTATCCCGAGGAGTCCTTCGATAACATCATCCAGCCGTTCAGCTTCCCCGAGCTGCGTCAGAAGGCTCATTTCTGCGCCATCTCCTCTACCTCCGGCACCGCTACCGAGGTCACCGCGTTCTCCGTCATTACCGACTACGCCAAGGGCATCAAGTACCCGCTGGCCGACTTCAACATCACCCCTGATGTCGCCATCGTCGACCCCGAGCTCACCTACACCATGCCCGCCAAGCTGTGCGCCCACACCGGCATGGATGCTCTGACCCACTGCATGGAGGCCTACGTTTCCACCTGCGCTTCTATGTTCACCGACGCCAACGCCCTGCACGGCATCCGCGAGATCGTCGAGTGGCTGCCCAAGTCCTATGCTGGCGACCATGAGGCCCGTCAGCACATGCACGAGGCTCAGTGCATCGCCGGTATCGCCTTCTCCTCGGGCCTGCTCGGCATCGTTCACTCCATGGCTCACAAGACCGGTGCTGCCTTCGAGAACGGCCACATCATCCACGGTGCCGCTAACGCCATGTACCTGGGCAAGGTAATCCAGTGGAACTCCAAGGACCCGCGTGCTGCTGAGCGTTACGCTTACGTGGCCAAGGAGATCCTGCACCTTCCCGGCGAGACCAACGAGGAGCTCATCGCTGCGCTCGTCCAGAAGATTCGCGATCTCAACGACCAGCTCAACATTCCGCAGTCCATCAAGGATTACGCGAATGGTGGCGTGAAGGTCGACGCCGAGAACCCGCAGATGGTTTCCGAGGAGGAGTTCCTCGCCAAGCTCCCCGAGATCGCCGCGAACGCCGAGCAGGACGCCTGCACGCCCGAGAACCCGCGTGAGACCAAGGCTGCCGACTTCGAGAAGATTCTCAAGGCCTGCTACTACGACACCGACATCGATTTCTAATCGACTCTTGTTATCGTAACGAGGGGCTCCGCACGTATCCGTACGGAGCCCCTTTCTTTTTTAGAGAATGGGATAGTTATGGCTGCAATTTTCAATAGCCCCAGCAAGTACATCCAGGGTCCGGACGAGCTCGCCAAGCTCGGCTCCTATGTCGAGCCGCTCGGCGCTAAGGCCCTCGTCATCGTGACGCCTTCGGGCAAGAAGCGCGTCGGTGCCAAGATCGAGGGCGGCTTTGCCGAGGCCAAGGCCGAGCTGCTGTTTGAGGACTTTAACGGCGAGTGCTCCAAGGGCGAGGTCGATCGCCTGGTTGCGCTCGCCCGCGACAACGGTTGCGACATCATCGTCGGCGTCGGTGGCGGCAAGATCCTCGACACCGCGAAGGCCGTCGCCTATTACCTGGAGTCCCCGGTTATCATTTGCCCCACCATTGCTTCGACCGATGCACCGTGCTCGGCACTTTCGGTTCTCTACACCGACGACGGCCAGTTCGACAAGTACCTCTTCCTTAAGGCAAACCCCAACATTGTCCTGATGGATACGACGGTTATCGCGGCGAGCCCGGTGCGCCTGACGGTTTCCGGTATGGGCGATGCGCTCGCAACCTATTTCGAGGCTCAGGCAACGCACGATGCCGACGGCGGCACCTGCGCCGGCGGCAAGGGCGGAATGGCCGGCCTGGCGCTCGCCAAGCTCTGCTACGAGACGCTCATGGCCGATGGCGTCAAGGCCAAGGTCGCGCTGGAGAAGGGTGCGCTCACGCCTGCCGTCGAGCACATCATCGAGGCCAATACGCTGCTTTCGGGCATTGGCTTTGAGAGCTCGGGCCTTGCTGCTGCTCATGCCATCCACAATGGTCTGACGATGCTGCCCGAGTGCCACAGCATGTATCACGGCGAGAAGGTCGCCTTCGGCACCATCGTCCAGCTGGTACTCGAGGATGCCCCGACCGAGAAGCTCGAGGAAGTCTTGGGCTTCTGCATTGAGCTGGGTCTGCCGGTCACGATGAAGGAGCTTGGCGTTGCCGAGGTTACGCGCGAGCAGGCCATGGTCGTTGCCGAGGCCGCCTGCGCGCCCGATGACACCATGTGCAACATGCCGTTTGAGGTGACGCCCGAGATGGTTGCAAACGCCATCCTGGGTGCCGACGCGCTGGGTCACTACTATCTCATGGATGAGTAAATCAAGCTAAGGAAGGGGCAAAGCCAGCAGATGGCTTTGCCCCTTTTTGCTATGGTGCAAAGGGGTCAGGTTACTTTGCACCAATCGTTGTTTGATGAAGGGCGGATTCTCGTATGGCGCTTCCTATGGTTTACGGCGGTCCCGGCCGGTATGTTCAGGGGCCGGGGGAGCTTTCGCGTCAAGGCAGGTATTTGACATGGTTGGGCTGCGCTGCCTATGTCTTGTTTGACCAGGGCACCGAGGATCGGCTGTGCAGGCAGATCGTCGATGGATTTCTGGACGACGATCTAAGCGAGCCGTTCTTTAAGATTTATGACGGTCCGTGTACGGAAGAGGCCGTTGTCGAAATGGCTAAGGAAGCCCAGGCCGAGTATTGCGACATGGTAGTGGGTATTGGCGGCGGCAAAATGCTCGATATCGCCAAGGCCGTTGCGTTTTATGCCGAGTTGCCGTTGTGCGTATGCCCCACGGCGGCGTCGATGGACGGTCCGTGCAGCGCGATTTCGGTGCTGTATCACGAGGATGGGTCGTTCGACCGCTACCTGATGCTCGAGAAGAATCCAGACCTGGTCGTGGTCGATACCAACGTGGTCGCGTCAGCCCCGCTGCGTATGACGGTCGCTGGTATGGGCGATGCGCTGGCAACGTACTTCGAGGCGCGTTCGTGCGCCGCGGCGCACGGCGCCAACGAGCACGGTGGCGCGCCGGGACACTTGGCCTTGGTTGCGGCTCGTGCCTGCTATGACACGCTTATGGAGTGCGGCGTCGCTGCCAAGCGCGATCTCAAAAAGGGCCGTATATCGCCGGCGGTTGAGCATCTGATCGAGTGCAATATTCTGCTCTCGGGCGTCGGCTTTGAGAGCGGTGGCTTGGCGTTGGCACATGCCATCGCCAACGGTCTGACGATTCTGCCCGAGTGCAAGGCCATGCATGGCGAGGCCGTGGCATTTGGCCTGGTGGTGCAGCTGCGCCTGGAGCGTGCGCCCGAGCTTGATCAGGTGCTCGAGTTTTGCCAGCGCGTCGGCCTGCCGACGACGCTCGCGGAGCTGGGCCTTGGCGGGATTTCCGATGCTGACCTGATGAGCGTTGCGGATGCGGCCTTTAGAAACGAACGCAATATGGCCAACGAGCAGGCCAAGGTGACCAGGCAAAAGCTCGCCGAGCTCATGCGCGAGGCATAGTTTGGCGCTTGATTGACCTTGTGCAATCGAGGCGGCGATAGGCCATGGGCTATTTGCTTCAAAGGCGCTCCGCGTGTAATTTGCCCGAGGCGTGGGCCGATAGCGTATCATTATCTCTTGCTTGTTTGCACTGCTCAGGGAGGGGCCGCGCATGGCGCAGGAACACGATCTGTTTGATGACATTATCGAGATCAGCAAGGGTTTCGACTTTCTTAAAAACCCGCTTGGCGGCGTGACCGATGCACTCGATCCGTCGGCGCCGCAGTGGAATCCTGCCGACTACAAGGAGCGCCCGCGCGGCAACACCATCCCGTGTCTGACCTGCAAAAACGAAAAGAGCGGCTGCACCGCGTGCATGGACGTGTGCCCGGTCAACGCTATCGAGGTCGAGGAAGACGCCATTGAGATCCTCGACTCCTGTCGCAAGTGCGGCCTGTGCGCCGCTGCCTGCCCGACCGAGGCGATCATCTCGCCGCGCCTGGCGCCTAAAAACCTGTATGACGACATTGTCTCGGCAGCTACGAGCCACGAGACCGCCTACGTCACCTGCACGCGCGCCCTCAAGCGCATGCCGCGCGAGAACGAGGTCGTCGTCGCCTGCGTGGGCGATATTACTGCCGAGACTTGGTTTTCGGTGCTGGCCGACTATCCCAACGTGAGCGTGTACCTGCCGCTGGGCGTGTGCGATAAGTGCCGCAACACCGGTGGCGAGGACATTCTGGGCGAGGCAATCGCCACTGCTGAGGAGTGGGCCGGTACGGGCATGGGCCTGGAGGTCGACCCCAAGAGCCTCAAATGCCATAAGCGCCGCGAGTACGAGCGCAAGGAGTACATGGATAAGATTGCCCGCACCACGGGTCTAACCGTGACTAAGCTCAACCCGGCGACGGCGGCACTGGCCTCGGTGACGCAGAAGTTGAAGGCCCACCGTCACCAGATCACGCAGCTCGAGCGCACGCTCAACACCATGTGCGGCACCACGACGACCAAGCGTCGCCGTACGCTTACGCACGGGCGCCAGCTGGTGCTCTCGACGCTGCAAAACCATCCCGAGCTTGCCCAGAACATGCAGGTGAGCACGCCGGAGTGCGATTTTGACAAGTGCACGTCGTGCGGCGAGTGCGTCAACGTGTGCCCCACGTTTGCCTGCGATTTGGTGGGAAGCGGTCGCTTTGCGTTGGAGTCTACGTATTGCTTGGGCTGCGGTGCCTGCGTCAAGGTGTGCCCCGAGCATGCGCTCAAGTTGGTTGAGCATGACGCGTCCAATCTGGTCGTCGTCGATCCCGAAGCCGAGGAAAAGGCCGCCCAGAAGGCGAAGGCTCACGAAGAGGCCGAGAAGGTCAAGGCCGAGGCAAAGGCTAAGCTTGACAAGATGCTCGACCAGGTGGAAAAGCTCGCGGACTAGTCAGCGACCCCTATCTCTGCTTCATTCGTGCCGCCGCGGTGTCCGGATTCGCCCGGATGCTGTGGCGGCGCTATACTTATGCAGTTTGAAATACTTGTACCAAAAGGAGCTGTCGTGTCCCTTTCCATCGGTATCGTGGGCCTGCCTAACGTGGGCAAGTCGACGCTGTTCACCGCGCTTACCAAAAAGACCGGCCTTGCCGCCAACTACCCGTTCGCCACGATCGACCCCAACGTCGGTATCGTCGATGTGCCCGATAGCCGCTTGCAAAAGCTCGCCGACATCGTCAACCCGGGCCGCATTGTGCCGGCGACGGTCGAGTTCGTCGACATCGCCGGTCTGGTGAAGGGCGCTAACGAGGGTGAGGGCCTGGGCAACCAGTTCCTGGCCAACATTCGCGAGACCGACGCCATCTGCGAGGTCGTGCGCTACTTTAAGGACCCCAACGTCATGCGTGAGGTGGGCCGCACCGGCGAGTTCGTCGATCCTGCCGGTGATGCCGACACCATCATGACCGAGCTCATCCTGGCCGACATGGGCACGCTTGAGAAGCAGCTGCCCAAGCTCGAGAAGGAGGCCAAGCGCGACAAGGAGCTCATGCCCAAGTTCGAGGTCGCCAAGCGCCTGCTTGCCTGGCTCAACGAGGGCAAGCGCGCTGCGTCTATGGAGATGACAGACGAGGAGCGCGCTGCTGCCAAGGGCCTGTTCCTGCTCACTATGAAGCCCATCCTGTATGTGGCCAACGTGGACGAGGATATGCTCAACGACGATCTGGCGCCCATCGATGGTGTTAAGCCGCTGCCCATCTGCGCCAAGATCGAGGCTGAGCTTTCCGAGCTCGATCCCGAGGACGCCGCCGACTACCTGGAGAGCCTGGGCTTGGAGCAGCCCGGCCTGGACGTGCTCGCGCAGGCGGCCTATAAGCTGCTCGGTCTGCAGTCGTTCTTTACGGCCGGCGAGATGGAGGTCAAGGCCTGGACGGTTCGTCAGGGCGCGACCGCCCCGCAGGCTGCCGGCGTTATCCACACCGACTTTGAGCGTGGCTTTATTAAGGCCGAGGTCATTGGCTATGACGACTACATCGAGCTCGGCGGTGAGCAGGGCGCCAAGGCCGCCGGCAAGCTGCGTATTGAGGGCAAGGACTATGTCATGGCCGATGGCGACGTCGTGCACTTCCGCTTTAACGTGTAAGGACGACGCACATGTTTAAATATGGCAAAAAAGCCGGCTACATGGGTATCGCGCTGCTGGTGCTTGCGGTGCTTCCGCTTGTGGTCGCAGCGTTTGTGATCCCCAACATTGGTCCCGAGGTGGCAACAAAGTTCAATGCCGCCGGCGAGGTGACGCGCTGGGGTAAGAGCTACGAGCTGCTGGCACTGCCGGTGCTCAACCTGCTGCTGGGCGTGGCGACGTACTTTACGGCAGGACGCCAAGCTAAAAACAATGATGACTCCGCCGCCATGGCGCGCATCGTGTGCGAGCGCTACCTGCGCAATGGTTGCATCACGGGTGTGTTCCTCAACGTGATCAACGTTTACTTTATGTACTCGGCGATTACCGGAACGGGCTTTGGCTTTGGTTTCTAGCTTGTCCTTTTAGGCAACGAGCCTGCAAGCATATTCGATGGCTGCTGCGAGGCCGCCGCTCGATCGTGGTTTAAAGACCATATCGGCGGCGGCCTCGTTTTCGTATCCGGCGCCGCGAAGGGCGAGCGCGATACCGGCTTCTAAAAGGAGTGGCAGGCCGCGTTGGCTGGTTGCTATTACGGCAGCCTGATTGAGCGAGCAGCTATGCGTTTGGCATTGGATGGCAAGTTCACCTTGCGCCGGGCAAGGGGCCAGAACGGCGGCGACGCGACTTGATAGCAATGCAAATGCTGTGCGCTCATCGGGCGAAAGGCATTCGGCTTCAACGACGACGAGCTTGGGCGGTACGCTGTTTGTGCGAAGCGTGGCTCGGTACATGCGGACCGAAGAACCCGACATAGAAAACTCCTGTGTATTCGGCAAAACGTAAACTATAGTTTACGTTTATGTTCGGCTCCATTTCAAACTCGGCTGCATGGACGAACGTGCGAAACAGATTCTTGGCAGGCGGGTCGAAGAGACACGCAGAGACCTTGGTATCTCCAAGGTTGATTTTTGTGTGGCGACAGGAATCAGCCGACCCTACCTCGACCGAATCGAAGATGGAACGGCAAATTTCACGCTCAAGGTTCTATTTAAGATCGCGCCCGCACTCGGCATGACGGTGTCAGAGCTTCTCGAGGGGATCGAATAGGGGATACCCGTCGACAACTGAATTACGCCATCGGGATGCGGTCGTGGTTGACTTGGCTGTAGAACAGGCGCTGGATCTCGGCGGCATCGCGTGACTGGCCGAGTGCCCACATGGTTTTGGCCACGAGCGTCTCGGTTGTCATATCGTCGCCGCGCAGAATGCCCGGATGATCGGCGTAAGCACGGCCGACCTCATAAACGCCCAGATCGAGGCCCTCTTCGGGGACCTGCGTGGTCATAACGACGGTGCGGCCCGAATCGACCCAGCGGAAAATTGCCTCTTGGAACGACTCGTCCGACTCACCAAACTCGGGGATACCGCCAATGCCAAAGGTCTCCAGAATCACGGCGTCGTAGCTATCGGCAAGGGCGTCGAGGATGCCCGGGTTTACGCCGGGCGTAAGCTTGAGTACAAATACGCGCGGGTCGATGCTGTCGTAGAAACGAACCGGGTTCTCGTTCTGGTGAGTGCCGTGGAGTCCGTTGCGAACGATGCGGTCGTTGCGGATATAGGCAATGGGCGGATAGTTGACGCTAATGAACGCGTTAAAGCTCATGGTGCGCTGCTTGCGGGCACGCGTGCCGGCAATGGCTACGCCGCCAAACACGATCGAGACGTCGTGCGAGTGTTCGTCGAGCGCATAGAGCAGGCTCTGGTACAGGTTGAGCTTGGCGTCGGTAAATGGATTGCCCATGGGCTTTTGCGAGCCGGTGAGTACGATAGGCTTGGGGCTGTCCTGAATCAGATAGGAAAGCGCCGCCGCGGTGTAGCTCATGGTGTCAGTGCCGTGCAGAATCACGAAGCCGTCGTGGTCGGCATAACCCTCGACGATGACGTCGCGGATACGCATCCAGTCACTGGGGCGCATATTGGTGCTGTCGATGTTCATCGGCTGCACCACGTCGAGCTCGCAGAGGCCCGAGATCTCGGGGACGCTCTGGGCGAGCTCCTCACCGGTCAGGGCGGGGGAGAGGCCGTTGCCGTCCTCGGTCGATGCGATGGTGCCGCCCGTGGCGATGAGAAGGATGCGCTTCATGCTGGTATTCCTATCGTATTTGCCGCCGCAGAGGCGGAGTCGTTCGGCAGTATTGTGGCACAGGGCGTCCAATGTTCAAACGTATTACATCATCTGTAACGTTTGGTAACACTTCAATCGCCGTCAAATAGGGCCCAGGTCGTGCGTTTGCCGTGCGCTGATGGCTGCGAGGGACGAGAAACCCCATATAACGTGTACACTATGAAAGTTATTTTCGTTCATTCACGCGGGTGGGCACCGGCTCCCCGCCAACAGGAGGGGAAACCATGGATCAAAAGGCTTCCGCAAAGGTCCTCGTACTCGACTTTGGTGCGCAGTACGGTCAGCTCATTGCCCGTCGCGTCCGCGACCTCAACGTGTATTCCGAGATTGTCCCCTGCGACATCTCGGCCGATGAGATTCGCGAGATGAACGCCTCTGCGCTCATCCTTTCTGGCGGCCCGGCCTCCGTGTACGCCGAGGACGCTCCGTCCATCGATCCCGCCATCTTTGACCTGGGCCTTCCCGTCCTGGGCTTCTGCTACGGCCATCAGATCACGGCCGTGACGCTCGGCGGCAAGGTCGGTCACTCCGAGGTGGGCGAGTACGGCCGCGCCACTATTACGCGCACTGCCGGCGCCAAGCTCTTTAACTCCACGCCCATGGAGCAGACCGTGTGGATGAGCCACCGCGACGCCGTGTCCGAGGTGCCCGAGGGCTTTACCGTTACCGCCAGCACCGACGTGTGCCCGGTTGCCGCCATGGAGTGCGTCGAGCGCAAGATTTTCACCACGCAGTTCCACCCCGAGGTCAAGCACTCCGAGTACGGTCAGCAGCTGCTGAGCAACTTCTTGTTTGAGATCTGCGGCCTGGAGCCCAACTGGAGCATGGACAACCTGGTCGAGACCATGACGGCCGAGTTCCGCGAGAAGGTCGGCGACGACCGCGTGATTCTGGCCCTGTCCGGTGGCGTCGACTCCTCCGTCGTGGCTGCGCTGGGCGCCCGCGCCGTGGGCAAGCAGATGACCTGCGTGTTCATCAACCACGGTCTGCTGCGCAAGGGCGAGCCCGAGCAGGTGGAGGAGGTCTTCACCAAGCAGTTTGACGTCGACTTTATCCACGTCCACGCCGAGGACCGCTATGCCGAGCTTCTGGCCGGCGTGACCGAGCCCGAGGAGAAGCGCCGCATCATCGGTACGCAGTTCTGGAAAGAGTTCTTCGCCGTGGCGCAGCAGCTCGAGACCGATGGCAAGCCGGTCAAGTACCTGGCTCAGGGCACCATCTATCCCGACATCATCGAGTCCGGCGCTCGCAAGACGGGCGGCAAGACGGCCACCATCAAGAGCCATCACAACCTGATCCCGTTCCCCGAGGGCGTGCACTTCGACCTTATTGAGCCGCTCGATCACTTCTTTAAGGACGAGGTCCGCGCGCTTGGTTTGGCGCTCGGCCTGCCGGGTCACATCGTGTTCCGCCAGCCTTTCCCGGGCCCGGGTCTGGCCATCCGCATCATCGGCGCGGTCGACAAGGAGAAGCTCGAGATCCTCAAGAATGCCGACGCCATCGTGCGCGAGGAGCTCGATGCCTACAACCAGCGCCTGTTTGAGCAGACCGGCGAGCGCAACTCCGAGCACAGCTGCTGGCAGTATTTCGCGGTCCTGCCCGACATTAAGTCCGTTGGCGTTATGGGCGACGAGCGCACCTATCAGCGCCCGATCATCCTGCGCGCCGTCGAGTCCAGCGACGCCATGACCGCCGACTGGGCCAAGCTGCCCTACGACGTGCTGGCCCGCATCTCCGGCCGCATCGTTGCCGAGGTTCCCGGCGCCAACCGCGTGTGCTACGACATCACGTCCAAGCCGCCCGCGACCATCGAGTGGGAATAGCGGGAACTGTGTTCTGAACTCGCGTTTTAGTACTGCCGAGTATCGCCTGATGCTGTTTTGACATCGCCGCAAAGCAAAGCCACCAGCGAAATAACGGGAATAAAGGCCTCCGAACCCTCTGGTTCGGGGGCCTTTTCCTTGCATTCCTACCCGAAAACGACTCCTCGTCGAAGCCCTCCGAGCATCGGGCGGCACTATCGAGCGTGGGCGTTCTCGTAGGCCTCTTTAATCTCTTCCGGCAACCCGTCCGGAATCAGCGCCTTCAACTCAGCCTCGTTGTTGCCTTGATTCAGCTGTTCGTAGTACCAGCATTTGAACTTCAGCATGTCCAGCGCACGGTTCATCTTCGCGATCTCCGATTCCATGTGGGCCTTCCGCTCCTCGAACATGGCCTTGCGCTGAGGGTACGTTGATGGGCCCTCTGCGCACCATTCCATGAACAGCTGGATGTCCTTAATTTCCATCCCCGCCTTCTTGAGGCATTCGATGACCCGAAGCGCCTCGAGTTCCTTATCGCCGAATTGGCGAATGCCGGACGCCCGCTCCAATCCCGGGAACAATCCCTGCTTGTCGTAATATCGCAGCGTTGAAGCGGGCAAACCGAACATCTCAGCCACCTGTCCGATTGTGTACATGGCTCCTCCAAATGAATCTAGAGTTCATTCCTTGACTTAAAGTCAGGTTTAGGTATTACCTTCATTCTCGTCAATGCAAATCGGGAGCGCAAGGGGTGTTCCGTAATGGGCAAAACGGTTTTGATAGTTTCTTCAAGTCCACGAAAGAATGGCAATTCCGAGACGCTGGCGGAGGCTTTCGCCAACGGCGCGCGGGAGGCAGGTCACAGCGTTGAGACCGTGCGTCTGCGCGAGAAGCAAATGGGCTTCTGCAGGGGCTGCCTTGCCTGCTTAAAGTTGGGGCGTTGCGTCATCCAAGACGATGCCGTGGAAATTGCCGCCAAGATGCACGACGCTGATGTCCTGGTGTTCGCAACGCCCGTTTACTACTACAGCGTCTGTGGCCAGCTCAAAACCATGCTGGACCGCGCTAACCCGCTTTTTGGCTCCGATTATGCATTCACCGAGGCATATCTGTTGGCGACGGCGGCTGAGAACGGGCGCTCGACCTTCGACGGGGCGAAAAAGGCGATGCAGGGATGGGTTGACTGTTTCTCCCGCTGCACGCTCGCTGGAACGGTTTTCGCCGGCGGCGTGAACGGCGTGGGCGAAATCGCCGGGCATCCCGCTCTGGAGCAGGCGCGACGAATGGGCATGGGAATCTAGCTGGGTTGCCTGGCCGTGCAGAAACAGATTTGTGTCAAAACCATCGACAGGAGGAAATCGATCATGGCAATTAAGCAGACGGCGGGCAGAGATGCCCTGGGGGAGTTCGCTCCCAAATTCGCACAGCTCAATGACGACGTGCTGTTCGGCGAGGTATGGAGCCGAGAGAGTGAGCTTTCCCTGCGCGACCGCAGCGTGGTGACGGTGGTGGCCCTAATGGCGCAGGGGCTGGCGGACTCTTCGTTCAAATATCACCTGACGTCTGCAAAGAACAACGGCGTGACCAAGGCGGAGATAGCGGAGATCCTTACGCATGCAGCGTTTTATGCGGGTTGGCCCAAGGCGTGGGCTGCCTTCCGCATGGCGAAGGAGGTCTGGGCGGACGACGATGCCACCGACGCAAAGGCTCAGCACCAAAACGAGATGGTTTTCCCCATCGGTGCCCCCAACGACGCGTTCGCGAAGTACTTTATCGGCCAAAGCTACCTCGCGCCCCTTTCCACCGAGCAGGTCGGCGTCTTCAACGTGACGTTCGAACCCGGCTGCCGCAACAACTGGCATATCCATCACGCCAAAAGCGGTGGCGGACAGATTCTCGTCTGCGTGGCTGGTCGAGGGTTTTACCAGGAGTGGGGCAAGCCGGCACAGGAGCTGCACCCCGGCGACGTGGTCAACATCGCCCCGGGGGTGAAGCACTGGCACGGCGCCGCGCCCGACAGCTGGTTCTCCCAACTGGCGCTGGAGGTTCCGGGCGAGGATGCCTCCAACGAGTGGCTGGAGCCTGTGGACGACGAGGAATACCTCAAAGCGACTAACAAAGAGGCTTAAGCCTCGCCGCGCTACTCGTCGCGTTGCTGTGCCGCCGAGAGCAGCGCGCCCAAATCGGCCTGAATCGCCTCTGCCTTGCTTCCGAGCTGCAGCGGAGCCGAGCCGTTCGAGATGTTGACGCTCAACAGGTGCGCATCCGGCAGCTTTGCGGTCATGCTCCAGAACGGGAGTGTGATGATACCAGGAGTCATTTCGCCCACGCCGAGCTCCAGCAACAGCACGCGGCCACTGCTGCGCTCGCGCACAAAGCGTTCGTATCGTTCGAGGCTCTCGCGCCATGCTCCGCCTTGCAGAAACGTGTCGTCGCGCACCCACGGCGTAAGCTGCCAGCCGCAGTGCGGGCATCGGGGGATATCTTCGCTGCGGATCTCGAACCCTGCCATGCCGGCGAGCATGCGCTCGACATGGGGACTTGCGTCGAAGAGCTCGTCGCAGCATGGCTGCTTGCACTGAAGGTGTGCGAAGCTTCCCCGATAGTTGCAGACTCTCTCGGCGGGAAACGTCTTTTCGACTTGGGTGTCCACATTGGTGCTCAGTATGAAGTAGTCCTTGTGGCCGATGAGGGATCGCAGGTCGAGATAGGGCTGTGAGGCCGGCTCGCGCAGCATGAAGTCGATGTATCGCGCGTAGTATGCCCATTGCTGCTCGAGACTGGGGTAGAGGTGGTAGAAGCCGTCGAATAGGCTCTTAAAGCCAAATGCCCGCTGCCAGTCATCCATTCCGGCGCGCGCCATGCCCGCGTGGTTGTAATGGTTGAACCCTGCGGCGCTCGACATGCCCGAGCCGATGCCGACGACGATGGTGTCGGCATCGGCAATAAGGCTTCGAAGCTTATCTGCTGCTCTTTCTAGAGACGGCATTGGGCGACCTCCTCAAAAGCCGGTGCCATATCGCCATCAACGAGAATGGTCTCACATGAAGCGTCGGGCGCCATGGCCTGGCTGTAGTTGAACGCGATATAGGTGGCGTGCTTGCAGGCGTTTGCGATTTGAGCAAGCATACGTTTTATGACGCCGTTGCGCAGTCCCACGCCAAGCTCGAGGATAGCAACCCTGTCGTTGCGATGGGCTCGCACAAGGCGCGCAAGCTCTTCGAGCTGGGCCACGGCGATGGCGTCTGGATGAGTGAGACGCAGCTCGTCGATCGACGTGCGCGTGCTCCCCTCCGTCTCGAGCACGCGGTTCTCGTCGAACCCTGCGCGAGCAAAATGCCCGTCGATATTGCAGGTGATCACGAAAGAGTCCGCATGCTCCGTAAGACGCCGCAGCGTGTTCATGAGCGGGCTGGGCTCATATTCGAGATACTCCTTTTGATGGAATCGCTCGGCCCATCGACGTCGTACGTTTGCATCTGGGGAGGCGAGCCCCTGCAGTATGCAGCTGATGACGTCGGCTTGGTCGAGGTCCCCGTACGCCTCCCAAAAATGATCATCGGCGCGGAAGAGGTTGAGCCCCTCCGCCATGTCGAGCCCGTTGCTGGCGCCGATGACGATCAGATCCGCCTCGGCAAGTGCCCGACCGATGCGAGCGGCCTTTACTGTTTCCATGCGCTACCTTCCCAGCGTCTTGCGCACGTCGGCGAGCACGTCGGCGATGTCGGCGCGGATCGCCATGCCTCGGCCCTCGATCGCACGGGGCAGAAAGCGTGTCTTGTTGTTCACGGCGATGTAGCTCGCCTGCGGCAACTGCGCCGTGAGAGCCCAGAACGGCTCCTGGATAAACGCAGGCGTGATGCGACCCACGCCCAGCTCGAGGAAAAGAATCTTCTGATGCGCGTGCGCGTCAAGCCAGTCGGACGCCTTGCGGTACTGCTCCTCGTAGAGTTCGCCCTGCAAAAAGTTGCCGTAGCCGCGAACCCAGGGGAACGCTTCGGCCCCGCAGTGCGGGCAGCGCGGCACGAGCTCTGTTGGAACCTCTAGGTCGTCTCCCATGGCCTCGATCATGCGGGAGACGGGCTCGGTTGCATCCCATACGTCATCGGTGCAGCAGCGGGAGCATTGGAAGAAGCGGTGGTCGCCCTGGATCTCCGCCACCTTCTCCCAAGGGTAGATCTTTACGAACTGCGTGTCCTGGTTGGTGGTGAGCACAAAGAAGTCCTTCTTAGCAAGGATGGCGTCGAGGTCCTTGTAGGGCTGGCGCAGCGGGGCGTTGAGCGTGGTGTCGAGGAAGGTGGCAAGATAGCCCCAGCGTGCCTCGGCGGTGGGCCAGCGATAGAACGACCCCTCGAAGGCCCCCTTGAAGCCATAGCGCTCGGCGAACTTGCCGAAATGCCTGCGATAGGTCGCGTTGTCCTCGTAGTAGAAGTCGCCGCCGCCCGCCGCGGAGAGACCGGAGGCACCGCCCACAAGCACGCAATCGGTCTCATCGATCATGCGGGCAAAGTCCTCGATCTGCCGGTCGTAGGGTTTAGGCTCGCGGTCACTGAGGTCGTAGGGCGTGCCACCGCCGCGGTAGGCTGCCTGATGGGAAAACGACCGGTTGGTGAGTTCGACGACGAGTTTCTCGTAAAAAGTCATGCAAAGCTCTCTTTCGGCTACAATGAACAGGTGTCTATAAAAAGTATCAATGTTGATTTGCGTGAGAGCAATGAACAGCTTTGAGGCGCCGTCGATAAACAAACGTCTGCCGGGCATTGTTGAGCGTTGCAATTGGAGGAGCCATGGAAGCGGGGAAGATCGATCGTCGCCGACGCTATACGCTTTCAGTCATACGGGAGGCGTTCTTTGCGCTGCTGGCCGAGGTCGGCTTCGCAAAGATGACGGTGGCGGATATCTGCCGCCGCGCGGATATCAACCGCGGTACGTTCTATCTGCATTACGAGGATAAGTTTGCGCTGCTTGATGTGCTTATCGATGAGGCTCTGGCGGCGGCACCTCCGCTCGAGGGGGCGGAGTCGGGGGCCCTTTGCCAGCGGGCACCGGCAAACGATGACTATTATCTGCTCTACTCGGATGACGACGCGTACGCCCGCGTGGCGCAGCGCGTCATCGAGCGCGGAACAGAGCAGATGGTTCCCTCGATTATGGAGAAGACCGGGCTTTCGCGCGAGGACGCTTATCTGCTCTTTGTCCACAGCGTTCAGGGAAATCTCGCGGTCAACCGCCTGCTCGGTTGGAGGCGAGGGCCCGAGTTCGCCCACGCCCAGGAGCTGCTCAGCGCCTATTCCGAAGGGGGCATGCGGGCGGTATCGACTCGTCACGATTTCCGTAGTTGATCTTGACTGTGGACTCCATACAAGTCTTGCTCGAGATCGAGCGGAGACAGGGCCCTGCCGAATCGGAGCTATGGCGACCAAAAATGTTGCCAGAAGACGCCGTCGACGCTGTTTGCGATGGGGCAGAGCTCGATGGCGGTTCGGCACAGTCTGTTTCGTCGGTTTCGCAGGGCGTTGATGGCCTGAAGGCGACCGTTGGAAAAAGCTCATTTCCGTGGGGAAGAAACTTCTCGGTGAGTAAAGCTCATCGGAGCGGGGATAGAGCTTTGTCTGCGGGGTACGAAATGCTGGCTAGCGGTTGCGACGCCTTGTTGCAGAAATGCCAACTGCCGCAACTACAGCACCTGCAACACTCAGGGCGGCTGCCATCGCACCGTTGTCGCCCGTCGCGGGTAGGGTGGCCCCGGCTGGTTTAACCGCCGCTACTGCCTTGGTGGAAACGGGATTTGCCGTGGGCTTTTTTGCATTGGGCTGCGGTGTGGGCTCGGGCTTGGTTTCCGGTTCGGGTTTGGAACCGCTCGTATCGGTTGCAAACAAGTGCACGTCACTGTCGAAGACGTAACGGATGTAGTAATCGTGCCGCGTTTCGTGCATAATCCCCTGCCCGCTGTCGAAGTCACGGTCAACGTGTGTGCCAAGGTAGGTTGAGCTGTTGAGGTTCAGCCTGTAAGGGATTTGGTCGTCGGCGTAACTGCCTGTAAAGACTACGGTTGCTCTAACGTGATTGTCGATCATGGTCAGGGCAATAGAGACGCTGGCCTCTTTGGGGTTCTCGGTTTTTATAAGGCTTTCGGTATCGGTGTCGATCTTGAAGAGATGGACGGTGTCGTTAAGCTCGTAGATGAAGTCCTCGGGTTTGTCGGGAAAATCGTATATAAGAGCCTCGTTCTGGACCAACTCAAAAGCAGGGGGTAGCTCCAAATCGTAGTAATGATCGACGACGGTGGTTGCTGTGAGGCTGCCTTCCGCGTTGACTTCGTCGCAGGTGATGGGTGTTGCGACATCGGGTTCGGGCATTTCGGTCGCCAGTGCTGCGCAGGGTAGCAAAAGCTGCCCTGCCATAAGAATGCTTACTCCGAAGGCAACGACTCTGGCGCCTGCATGAAGCTTGACGTTGCGGATAGACAGGCCAGTGCGTTTGTAATGGGTTTGCGGTGCAACATGCTGTCCATACATAAGGCGCTCCTTGTTCGTAGGCCGGTTTCCGTGGATCTATATTGCGCCTGCCCGATTCGGCCAGGCTCATACACGCGAACGCTCATGCGAGCAGGAGAAAGCTCTAGTTAATTTTCCCACAGTCGACACTTTGCGGCCAACGATTTGCTGTTCAATTCTCGGAGAGAGAATCAAGACAGTTGAGGAGTTGTCAGGCAATGAGATTGTGTCTAGAGAGCACGAACAAGAGATGTGGTCTGCGGACGACTGAATAGCTCCATCCGTTTTGGTTACAACGAAATGTGTGCCGCGCGCCTGCGGCATGAAGGAGGGGGAATCCTATGAATATCGTTGTGTTGAGCGGCAGCCCGCGCAAGGGCGCCAATACCGACACCATGGTCGAGGCGTTTGCCGAGACCGCGTAGGAGAAAGCCGCCATCGACCGCCTGTACGCCTTCGGTGCCACGGGATTCCCGTTCACCAAGACGGCCCTTTTGCTCGATAGTCACAGCGAGGGTGTCTATGACGCGGCGATCACCATGTACAAGTCAACCTGCGCATACTGCAAGTGGGAGGACCAGGGCATTGTCAACATCAGCGGTATGACCGAGCGCGACAGCATGGCCTTCTCGCCCAAGCTGGAAGAGGTGCGAGAGCTCGCCCGCAAGCTCGCCTAAGGGTAAGAAGAACGCATGGCGATCGGTGTTGGTGGAAATGCTTGCTGTCCTTATCAAGAGGAATGCTGATTGCCATGCGTCGATGCCCCAGCGGACAATTCCGGTGTGCTAAAACGCCTTCTCGCTCAAGAATTCCCTGAACGCGGGGATGTCGAAGCCGACGAGGCCACGTCCACGTTCCCCGATAACGCCGTCTTCCAGGAGGCGGCGTTTGTATTGGCTTGCGTAGTTGCTGGCGACGCCCATGCGTTTGGCTATCTCCGAGACCCCGCTGGGGCCAGAATCGGGCAGAAGATTGTGAGTGAAAATCGGGAGTAGCGCTCCCGATTTTGACCAATTAACGTTTGTACGAGATAATAGGCTCCATAATGGGAGGCGATTCTATGTACATCGAGCGCGAAATTGAACAGACGATAGATTCGATGCTGGGACAGGGAAAAGTTGCCCTGGTGACCGGAGCGCGCCAAGTTGGGAAGACGACGGTTCTCAAGCAACATCTAGGCGACCGATTCGACTATGTTTCGATGGAGAACCCGCGGGATTATCTTCTTGCAAAAGAGGATGCCGCCCTGTTTTTCGAGTCTCATGATTTGCCGATCATCATTGATGAGATTCAGCGCGTGCCTGAGCTTTTTTCTCCGGTGAAGTGGGTTGTCGATCAATCAGAGGAGAAGGGCCGAATCGTCCTCACGGGATCCCAGACATATCACCTCATGAAAGGGGTGAGCGAATCTTTGGCGGGGAGGATTAGAATTCTGGAGATGCCCTCTTTAAGCTTGCGAGAGCTTGTTGGTGGTTCCCAGGGCCCTCGTCCGTATATCCCCAAAAAGGTTTCCTTGGCCTCTAAGATGTCTTTGGGAAATATTTGGAACATCATCCATAGGGGTTCGATGCCCGAACTGCAAGACCCAAATATCGATTGGGACTCCTATTATTCCGACTACGTTGCCGCATATCTCGAACGCGATGTTCGCGATCTTGTAAACGTGAAGGATGAGGCGAAGTTCTACAGCTTTATGGTCGCGTGCGCAGCGAGAACGGGGCAACTGTTAAATGCCACCGATATTGGAAACACCGTTGACGTCGACCGTAAGACGGTGAAGGCTTGGCTCTCGGTTTTGCAGGCGTCGAACATCGTTCGGATTGTCGAGCCCTTTTGGCCTAATGTCGATAAGCGCCTGACCAAGACCCCTAAGATATTCTTTATGGATACAGGTCTTGTTTGTCATCTAACGAGGTGGATAACGCCGGAGCAATTGCGCAACGGGGCCGCGGCGGGGCATATATTTGAGACGTTCGTTGTCTCGGAAATTTTGAAGAGCTTTATGAACGCGGGGAAGAGCCTTCGCGACGTATGGTTCTATCGAGACCAAAAGAAGCGCGAAATTGATTTGCTCATTCAAGAGGGCCATATTCTCCATCCCGTCGAGGTGAAGATGTCAGCCACGGTGGGCAAAGATGCAGTAAAGAATTTTTCCTGTCTCGAGGGCCTGACCGGCTATGAAATTGGGTTTGGACACGTTGTCTGTCAAACCCCGGATCCATACCTTATTACCAAGGATGTCCAAGCGATTCCCGTGTGGGGCATATGATATACGTTGCAACGAGCGGGGCCCGGAGCGCGATGTTGCTGCGCTCCGGGCCCCGCTGCTTTGTAAAACCATGACGGTTTGGCCACCGTTGTTTTAGTCAAACAAACTCGGCATGTCGTTTTCCTTCATGAGGGCACCGGCTGAGGGGAGGCTCTGCGCGGTGAACTTTTCGGCCGAGACGCCGGCGCCGAGGATGTCCTCGGTCGTGCCGACGGTGGTGACCGAGCGGCCCTTCTTGGCCGTGAAAGCCTGGACGCCCTGCGTGTTGGTGGTCGTCTTGGTCTTGAGCAGCGACGTGTTGAAGTTCATCAGGCGGTAGTCGCTCGAGACCAGCGCGAGGTCGCGGTCTTCCTTGAGCACCTGCGCATACAGCAGCTTGCTGCCGCCGTAGATTGCGTTCTTCAGGCGCTTGCGGTTGGTCTTGGTGACGTATCCAGAAAGCGCGACGCGCACCACGCGCCCGTTCTCAAAGACGAACAGCACGTCGGCCTTGTAGTCCTCGGGGTCGATGACCCAGATGACGCTCTCGTCGGGTTCCATCTCAAGATCGGTCGGCAGGTACGAGCCCAGCTGGGCCGACTTGGTGTCCTCAAACGCTGCAACCTTGCACTTGTACACCTGGCTCTTGTTGGTAAAGACCAGCAGCTCGTGGGTGTTGGAGGACGGGAACTCGATAAAGGGTTTGTCGCCGTCCTTGTACTTGAGCGTGGTCGCCTTCTTGAGCACGCGGTCCGTCATCTTCTTAAGGTAGCCGTCGCGCGAGAGCATGATGGTGACCGGGTACTCCTCGACCTCGGGCTCCAAGCTTACCTCGATGACCTCATGGGGCTCAATCCTGCCCGTGCGGCGCGGCATCACGTACTTCTTGTTGACCGCTGCCAGCTCGTCGCTGATGACCTTCTTGATGTTCTCTTCGCTGGAGAGGATCTCCTCAAGCTCGGCAATCTCGCCCTCGAGCTTGGCGATGTCCTTGGTGCGGTTGAGAATGTACTCTTCGTTGATGTTGCGGAGCTTGAGCTCGGCAACAAACTCGGCCTGGGTCTCGTCGATGTCGAAACCCTTCATAAGGTTGGGCACGACCTCGGCCTCGAGCTTAGTGCCGCGGATGATGGCGATGGCCTTGTCGATGTCGAGCAGAATTGCCTCGAGGCCGTGCAGCAGGTGCAGACGCTCGGACTTTTTGCCCAGGTCAAAGTTAATGCGGCGACGCGTGGACTCAATACGCCACTTGACCCACTCGTGCAGGATCTGGCGCACGCCCATAACGCGGGGATAGCCGTCGACCAGCACGTTAAAGTTGCACGAGAACGAATCCTGCAGCGTGGTCGAGCGATAGAGCTTCGCCATGAGCTTGTCGGGGTCGACACCGCGCTTAAGGTCGATGGCGATGCGCAGACCCGAGAGGTCGGTCTCGTCGCGGATGTCGGCAATCTCCTTGACCTTGCCCTCTTTGGAGAGCTTGACGATGCGCTCGATGATGACATCGGTTTTGGTGGTGTAGGGGATCTCGTAGACCTCGATGATGCGCTCTTCGGGAATCCAGCGCCAGCGGGAGCGGATCTGGAAGCTGCCAAGGCCGGTCTCGATAATCTTTTCCATCTCCTCAGGGCGGTAGATAATTTCGCCGCCGGTCGAGAAGTCGGGCATGGGCATGTACTCGAGCAGATCGCAGTCGGGATCCTGCAGGTAATGCATTGTGGCGGTACAGACCTCGTTGAGGTTGAAACCGCAGATATCGGATGCCATGGCGACGCCGATGCCCTTGTTGGCCGAGACGAGGATATTGGGGAACGTGGTGGGCAGCAGGCGCGGCTCCTTCATGGCGCCGTCGTAGCTGTCGACGAAGTCGACCGGGTCCTTGTCGATGTCCTTGAAGATCTCGGCGCTGATGGGGGAGAGCTTGGCCTCGGTATAACGCGAGGCGGCGTAGCTCAGGTCGCCCGAATAGTATTTGCCAAAGTTGCCCTTCGACTCAACGAACGGCGCGAGCAGCGCCTCATTGCCGGTTGCCAGACGCACCATCGTCTCGTAGATCGCGGCGTCGCCGTGCGGGTTGAGCTTCATGGTCTGGCCCACGATGTTGGCGCTCTTCTGGCGCTCGCCCTTGAGCAGACCCATCTTGTACATGGTGTAGAGCAGCTTGCGGTGCGAGGGCTTAAAGCCGTCGATCTCGGGGAACGCACGCGAAACGTTGACGCTCATAGCGTAGGGCATGTAGTTGACCTCGAGCGTCTGCGTGATCGGCTGGTCGGTGACCTCGGAGTGCAGGCCGATGACGTTATCGGCGTTAACCTGCTTTTTCTTTGGCTGGTTCTTCGTCTTCTTCTTTGCCACGATTTCCTCTTGAACTTCTTATGGGCCGTCGTTATCGATGTACTGCTATTGCAGGTCCAGCTGGTCCAGGTATTCCTTGCCGTGCTCGGAGATATGGCGCTTGCGGCCCGCCTCGTCGTTGCCCAGCAACAGGTTGAACATGGTCTCCATCTTGGTGACGTCCTCGGGCTCTACCTTGATCAGGCGGCGCGTCTCGGGGTTCATGGTGGTGAGCCACATCATGTCCGGATCGTTCTCACCAAGACCCTTGGAGCGGTTGATCGAGCACTTCTGGTCGCCAATCTCCTTGAGGATGCCGTTCTTCTCGAGCTCGGTGTAGGCAAAGTAGGTCTTCTCTTTGCAGTTGATCTCGTAGAGCGGCGACTCGGCGATATACACGTAGCCCTCGTCGATAAGCGTGGGCACTAGGCGATAGAGCATGGTGAGCACGAGCGTGCGAATGTGATAACCGTCGACGTCGGCGTCCGTACAGATGATGACCTTGTTCCAGTTGAGGTTGTCCAGGTCAAAGGCACCGAGGTTCTTGATGCGCTTGTCTTTGATTTCCACACCGCAGCCCAGCACGCGCATGAGGTCCATGATGATGTCGGACTTAAAGATGCGCGGATAATCTTCCTTTAGGCAGTTGAGGATCTTACCGCGGACGGGCATAACGCCCTGGAACTCGGCATCGCGCGACGTGCGAATGGCGCCTGCTGCCGAGTCGCCCTCTACGATGTAGATCTCGCGACGGTCCTTGTCCTTGGAGCGGCAATCGATGAACTTTTGCACGCGGTTGGCCATATCGGTCTTTTGCTGCAGGTTGGTTTTGATGCTCTGGCGCGTTTTCTCGGCATTCTCGCGCGAGCGCTTGTTGATGAGCACCTGCTCCATGATCTTGTTGGCAGCGTCTTTGTTCTCGATCAGATAGGTCGAGAGGCGCTCCTTAAAGAATGCCGTCATGGCCTGCTGGATAAAGCGGTTATTGATGGCCTTCTTGGTCTGGTTCTCGTAGGACGTCTGGGTGGAGAAGCAGTTGGTCACCAGCACCAGACAGTCCTGGACGTCCTGCCACTTAATGCCGCTCTCGTTTTTGTTGTACTTGCCCTGTTGCTTGATGTAGGCATCGATGGCGCTGGTCAGAGCACTACGGGCGGCCTTTTCGGGCGAACCGCCGTTCTCGAGCCATGACGAGTTGTGGTAGTACTCCTGCATCATGAAGGTGCGCGAGAAGCACATGCACGCGGTAATCTTGACGTTGTAGTCGGGCAGGTCCTCGCGGTCGCGACCGCGGCGGTCGGCCTCGATAAAGAAGGGCTCGGTGAGGTAGTCGGCACCGACCTTCTCGAGCACATAGTCCTCGATGCCCTTGGGGTAGCAAAAGTCCTCTTCGGAAAACTCGCCATCGTCGCCCTCGATGCGCAGGCGGAAGGTAACGTTGGCGTTGACCACGGCCTGGCGGCGCATGGTCTCGCGATACCAATCGTGGGGGATGCTGATGGAGGTGAAGACCTCAAGATCGGGGCGCCACTTGATGGTGGTGCCGGT
Source organism: uncultured Collinsella sp. (assembly GCA_902497075.1). Lineage (GTDB taxonomy): Bacteria > Actinomycetota > Coriobacteriia > Coriobacteriales > Coriobacteriaceae > Collinsella. The sequence continues at coordinate 39,279 of CABVDG010000004.1, read as the reverse complement.
GCGGTCCTCGTCGCTGGGCTCAATCTCGAGCGCCTTCTTTTTGGCGCCGACGACCTTGCCCTTCTTAAAGTGTAAGGAGTACTTGTTACCGTCACGCCAGACGGTGACGTCCATGTACTCGGAGGCGTACTGGGTCGCGCAGGAGCCCAGGCCGTTGGTGCCGAGCGAGAAGTCGTAGTCGCCGCCCTGGTTGTTGTTATACTTGCCGCCGGCGTAGAGCTCGCAAAAGACGAGCTCCCAGTTAAAGCGCTTCTCGGAGGGGTTCCAGTCGAGCGGGCAGCCGCGGCCGTTGTCCTCTACCTGGATGGAGCCATCGCGAAAGGCGGTAAGGGTGATGAGCTTGCCGTAGCCCTGGCGCGCCTCGTCAACGGCGTTGGACAGGATCTCGAAGGCGGCATGCGCGCAACCGTCGAGTCCGTCCGAGCCAAAGATGACGGCGGGGCGCAGGCGTACGCGCTCCTCGTCCTTGAGCTGACGAATACTGTCGTTACCATAGTTTGCGGTGTTTTTTGCCATGCTCGCTCTCTCGATACTCCTTTGCTGCGTTTAAGTCATATAGATAGTCAAGGTAGCATAGCCCAGCCCTTGGGCGATTCCACCCAACACGAAATCCATCGAACAATCGTTCGGATTAACGGGTAAAACGTGTCGTGCGGATTGTTGTCCCGAATCGAACATTGGGACAAGCGTCTCGTTTTATGGGCCACGGGCGTGCGTGTGCGAGTCCCTTTGGCCCATAAGGAACGCTGGCGGGTCGTTATTTGGGCCGTGGGTCACTTCGCCGGCGTCGTGTTTCGTCATACGCTCATAGTGGAAGCCGATGCCACGGGGTCGACTTGGGACTCGGGCAACGGATGAGCTGCAAGCCGAAAGGAGCGGTGAGGATGATGAAGCCCATGACGAAGAAGCTGCTGTTAGGAATTCCCACCGTGACGCTTTCGGCCGTGCTGGCATGTACGGCGGCCGGCTGCGGCGGTAATGCGCCGAGTGGCTCGGGCGGGAGCGCACCTGTGCAGGAGAAGGCCGAGAAGCCCAAGGCCTATGAGTCGCAGACGGTCGAGGTGGCAGGCATTACCTATGAGTCGGTGGCTCACGGTACGTTCTATCGCGGTGATGCCAAGAAGCAGGACGGCTTTTACCTGCACATCAAGATTACCAACAACAACACAAAGAACAGGACGTTCAGTTCCTTTAACGTGCATGCTGCCCAGGGCGATCTTGAGGCAGGCGACCCGTTGTTTACTTCCGGCAAGGCGGCCGTGCTCGACTACGTTGCAAGCGAGGCTCCCGATGAGCTTCACGAGGGCATCGATCTTTCCAAGAGGCCAGATATCGGCCCGGGCGAGACCGTTGAGTACGTGTATTTCTGGGCCCCCAAGACGGCGTACTACGGGCCCATCACTGTCGAGTTCGTAGACGCTTACGCCCCCGCCAAGAATCATGAGGCCATGCACTTTGACACCACGGGATGCGAGACCAAGGAGTTCAAGGCGGCCGGCGGCGTGGCCGATTCTGGTGACGCGGCCAATATGACCGGCATCGCTTGCGCATCGTACAGTATCGAGGCCGCCGATGGGTACACGCTGGATTCGTCCAACGAAGAGCACGAAAAGGCAAACTTCTTCCACGACGAGACTGGAGGACGCCTGAACATCAGCATCTTCCCGCGCTCGCCGGAGGAGGAAGTTGCAAGCCTGGAGCAGATCTATGAAGGCAAGGAAACGACAACCGACCAGGTCGAGTACAACGGCATAACGTGGCTGCGCTTTACCGGTCCCGACAACGGCCATACACTGTTTGCGACGGCTCCCGCGACGGGCGAGACCGTCCGCGTGTCGATTGGCTGGAAGATCGACTGGGATGCCGCCGTGCCCATGATGGAGGCGCTGAAGCTCAAGTAACGCCGCGATTCTTACGCCAGGCGACTCAGGGCTGGCTCCGAGTTATCGGGGCCAGCCCTTTTTGACGCTCGATGAGCCGAGTCGGCGTCTCTCACAAAAGTAACTAGGAGCTAGCGAGGCCTATCCGAATTGACCTCATTGGCGGTGTCTTTTTCGAGCGCCGTGCGGCGGGCGCTGTAGGCGACAAGGCCGGCACCAGCTGCAGCGAGTGCTGCTGCGGCTGCGGTTAGGGGGACGTTGCTGTCGCCCGTGCCGGCGAGCGCGCCCGCTTTTCTGGAGCGCTTGTTATTGCCGTGATCCTTGCCGCTGCCAGAGCTACTGCCGCCACCGGAGCTGCTTCCGTCGGAGCCACCTCCACTCGAGCCACCATCGCCGTCTGCTGTCATCGGGGCGTCGTGAAGTCCTGTCGTATCCGCGCTGTCGCATACGCCGACCTGCACTTCTGAGCGTTCGCATGCCGCGTCGGGCACATAAAGCTCGTGCAGTACGGCGCCCAGCGTCGAGTTTGCGCCCGGTCGAATTTCCTCGAGCGTTACGGGATCGAGTGCCACCAGATTACGTGCCTTCGCATACAACGTTACGCGTTTGCCCACTTCGTCGCCCCAGCTCTCCGGGATGGCAAAGCTCATGCGGAACTGTGCTGTGCAACCCGGTGCCAGCACGGCGTTGCCGTTGTCGGCTACCAGCGGGTGCGTTGCAAAACGTGTGCCCAGCGTCTCGAGCGCGTACTTCACGTGTGCCATGTCGTTGGCCGAAGCGTCTTCGGCAAGCTCTGGGTCGTAGATCGAAGCCATGCGTGCGTTCGCTCCGAATCCGATGGATGCGCTGGAGAACGGCTGGCTGGAGCCCTCTCGGTACAGATCGATCGTGCCGGCGGTCAGCAAAGTGTTGCCGTCGTTTCGCACCGTGACCATGAAGGATTCGCCTGCTGCTCCGGGTACCACCGCGCCCGAGGTAGCGACCGCGCCCGTCGGAGTGGCACACGCCACCAGAGGCACTTCGATGCCGTGCAGCTCTGCCTCGCTCTTCTCCGCGCTCACAATGTGCGTGGCGAGCGCGGAGAGCATGCCTCCCGACGTCAAAAATGTCGTTATCTGATCGATGGGATGGTCCAGCTCGCACATCACGAACGGCTCCGTGAACAGATCGCCTGCCAAGGTGCTGGCGAAGATGCGGAAGTGCTTGCCCATCACTGCTACCGGGTTGCCTTCTTCGTCGTAGGTTTGCCCCACCTTGCCATCGGTGTTCTCTACATAGAGCGCGCACCCGCCGTTGTTGCTTACGCTAAACGATGCCGGGCCACAGCCTGCGGCACCCACGGGCTGCGTTGCAAATGCCGATGCGCCTCGCGTCCAAGTAATATGCTGCAGCTGCTCGTTGACGGTGGCCAAAAAGCCCGAATGTTGTGGCCACGGCACCGCATGGGGCACCGTGGCGTCTGGTGGCATAACGCCCCAGCCCGCAATGGACTGGCCGATCACGGCGTACGATGCGCAGCCGCAACCGTCTGCGGTCTCGTACGCAACGGGCACCACCATTTTGCCGTTGATATTCTCGGGCTCGCTCAGCTCGATACTCGACGGTGCCTGCGGAAAGCGAAGAACTTGGCGGAACGTCAGGCTGTCGCCCAAATCATCCGACCACAGGGTAAAGCATTCCAGCGCAACCTCGGCCTCGCTGCCGAGCGCCTTCTCTGCGGTGGTTCCGCGGCGGTGGAGGTAGGCACCCGACAGGCGTCCGTCGACCAGCGTCTTGCCTACCGTGATGCGCGGGCACTGCAGGCAATGGTAGCCATCCTCCTGAAGGCGGCCGCGCGAGATGCTGCGCCACGACGTGTGCGATATCACGCGAACTCCGTCGTTGCTTATGCGCAGGCGCACAACGGACAGTATGCCGGATGTGCTCGCCGTATCGAAAAGGGTGTTGTCGCCGGCGGGGCGCTCGCCCGAGACCAGCAGCACGTAGGCGTCCTGGTTTCCTCTTCCGTCCGTATATTCCACCACGTCGAAGTCGTAATCGAATATGCCGTCGCGCTCCACGTCGCCCTCGCCAAACCCAAGGGGAAAGTCCACGGGCGTGGGAGCGGACCACGTGCCGTTTGCCTTTGTGTGCACCACCAGGCGCGAGCGGCCATTGTCGCCGTAGCGCACCGAGGCGATACGGAACAGGCATTCTACGCCGGCAATCATCGTTAGCTTCATGTGGGCTTCGCTGAGCACGCCGGAAAACAGCACGTTGTCGCTCGAGGGTTTTATGCCGCCACGCTCGTCCTCCGACACGCCGGCAGAATTGGCGTTCGGGTCCGCAACGGCGTTCGTTGACTGACCGATGTAGGTGTACTCATACATCGGCGCGGCATTTTCGTCGTTCTCCATCAGCGCGTGGACGAAATGTTCGACCTGTCCCGTGTCGTCGCTCTCCGCGTTCGTCTCGAGCTCAATGCGCGTGACCGCTTGATCCCAATCGCGCACGACAGGCGCGGCGTTTACGGCAGTGGCCTTAACCTCGGCGCGTGCGAGCAGCTCGGCGTTGGTGACGATGGTGGCCGATGCGATAAACTGCGGCACACCACCTGCCTCGGCGTTGCCGGCCGAGCCGAAGCAGGCATCCAGCGTATAAGGCGTATCTCCACCCAATGCCAGCTCAGAGCGTTGGAGCACATACTGGTCGCCATTGTTCACCGACATATTCCACGAATCGATGAGTGTGGGCCACGACCCCGACCAAGCCTTGGTGGTCCACTTGAACATTACGAACTGGAGTATCACATCGACATCGACGTCTGCACCTACGCGCAGCCGCGGAAGCTGGTGTCCATCTGCCTTCTCGTACCCAATGAACAGCGTGAGGGATGCGGCACCGCGCACGGCAGACGAAGCGACGCCTGCAACGCCGGCTCCAAAGGTGACGGCAAGCCCGATCTGGATGGTGAACGAGCCCGACGTGTTGGAATAGTCGAGCGAAATGTTCTTGAAAAACGCCGCGCCGCTGCCGTGCGTGTGGGCACCCACAGCGAGCGCCAGCTTCGCCAGCACCCAAGGGTTGACGTTTAGGAAAAATGGCACCGGTCCTAGGGTAAACTGCTCGGTCCAATTGAGGTCGGTTCTTACCTGGAAGAGGGCCTTAATATTGCCGTATGCGGGGTCGTTGTTGTTACCCCAGGTTTTGCCCACCCAATCGTAGGCAAGCGAGCCGTACAGCTGTGTGGCGATATCCATCGTGAACAGCGGCGTGCAATGGTGGCGAAGGAGCTTGGTGTTTCTTGGATCGGTGCCCGAACCGGCACTCATACTCTTGTACTGATTCCACTTCCCCTCCATCTCGTCGAGGTAGCGGTTTGCCTGCTTGGCGCCCGACTCGCGCGGCGATTTCTTCCAGTATTCCGGATCAGGGTTGCCCGAATCGTTCATATAGCTGGCTGGTTTGTATCCTCCACCAAACAGCACGTATCCAGCAAACGAGAAATCGAAGAGGATCGGAAATGTGGGCATCCAGCACGTGAACTTATTACCACCGATGCCGGGAAACGATGCGGGGAAATCAAACGGAGTGATCTCTTGGTCCATAGTGGTGGGGACGATAGTGGTCGATCCGGATTCCGCCTTTGCCGCCGGCGCGGTAACAACGGCCATGGGGGAGGAGAGCGTGTAAGTTTTGCCCTGGTAGTCGAGGACAAAGCGCAGCTTGCATCCTTCTTCCAGAAGGCTCGACGCTGCATCGAGGAACTTGTCTTCGAGTGTGAACGTCGCCAGATTATCCGCGCCCGATGCGCTGGCCTTGATCTGACCAATCTGCGTGACGGTTTCGGTTGAGCTGCCCGCAGCGGGCATCACTTTATTGATATGCAATGTTGCCTGCCCGCCCTGCGGCAGATGAGCCTGCACGGTAAAAGCGTGCGTGTCGGGCTGGTCGTTTGCTGCTTCGTCCGCTGGCATTGCCATAAACGTGGCGTCGGCGTACTGGATGTCCCATTCGTCGAATGTGAGCTGGCGGAAGTACGGCTCGCCGTCGGAAAGCGGACGCGTGGGCGTGGTTATGGCGGTGCCGCCCTGGATACGCGCAAGGGGAATCTCGACATCGCGGTAGCCCGCCATGCTAATGGAGATGCCGCCGTTAAAGTCGTACGCGTCGAGAAGCGTTGCCTCGTCCACGTAGTCTTCCGAAAGAGGGGCGACCTCAAAGATGGCCGTGCCTTCGTCATCGGTCGTGGCGGTGAGCTGCTTGCCTACGGCATAGCGCGATGTGAGCGTGACCTGGGCACCTGCGATGGGCGTATTCTTGTTGGCGACGTCGACCACGACCACACCAAACATGGTGCGCGAGAGAACGAGCACCTTGAAGGGATCTTCTTCGTCGGCATAGGCCGCGGTGGGCGCGAGCGGCAGCAGGAAGGCATTTTCGCTTCCCGGCACGCGAGGCAACATAATGCTCGCCAGCGAGGACGCTCCAGCAACAAGTAACGAACGGCGATCAAGCATCTTGGGCTCCCATCCCGCAAATATCGGTGGAAATAATCCAATTTTGCGAGAAGACGCTTCGTGGCGGTAGTGCCGTTCAAGGGTCAAAATGTCCAAATTGATCGAGCGAAGCGCCGGGTTCCGGAACGCGTTCGATGCGCTTGGCAGCCCGGTCGCTAACGCAACATGTGCGCGACCAGCTCGGCGCGTGTGCCGATGCCAAGCTTTGCGTATACGCCGGATAGGCGGTTTTTGACGGTGCCCGGCGATACTCCCATATGGCGTGCGATTTCGGCGTTGGTCCATCCGCGGCAGGCGAGCATGGCCATGGTGAACTCTGTGGTCGTTAAATCGTCGGCAACGTCCTCGCCCGAATCGGGGTTGTGGATGCGCCGCCAGCCGTAGCTGAAGCGGTACGTGATCTCGATGATGCGTGCGAAGTCGTCAGGGTATTGCGTTTTTAGGCATGCCTCGATGAGCCCCTGCAAAAGGCCGTGGTGCTCGCCGATGAGCTCGATAAGGCCGTCGGGACGCGCAATGTTCCAAGCAGCTCCGAAATGCGTTCTTGCGGCGTCGACGTCTTTGAGACTCATGCAGGCCATGGAAGCTGCCAGGTGCAGGAACAGTTCCGAGATGGGATAGCTTCCCTGTTTCATGATCAGGGCGTTTTCCGCCATGCCCAGACTGCGGCCATATTCGCCGCGCAGGTACAGGGCATGCGCCATCACGTAGCTGGCGAACAGGCGCAGGCCTTCGGGCAGATGCGCCGCAAGCGGATAAAACTCTTCGGCGGAATACGGGGAAGGCAAGTGCAGCAGGACGCTCGCGGCCGAGGCGAACAGGATATGCGTGGCGTGGACGGCGGGTGATTCCTCGTCGGCCGGCGTATCGAGGATGCCAGCAAGGCAACGGCGGGCATCGGCGATACGGTTGAGCGACAGACTGGCATATCCGCAGATAAAGCATGAGGAATAGCGCAGTGCGGGGTCGGTGGCGTCAAGATAGGGGCGTGCTGTCTTGGCGGCGAGTGCGGCCTGTCCGCGAAAGTACAGCGCTTCTGCCGTGGCGATGGCGCGTGAATCGGGGTCGGAAATGCCTGCAACCGCAGCGTCAATCTGCCCCGGCACAAAGGCGGTGCACATCAACGGCATGGGAACGCATGGGTAGCCATCGCAGTCCATCTTCCATCTCCCAACAGCTGGCAACACTAGCAGCAATTGTACTCTTGTTGCTCGGGACTGGAATTTGTGGGTATCGCCTACGATTGTGCCGAACGTATAAAGGGAGGTCCCCGGTATCTGCCGCGTGTGCTACGACCTCACGCCTAAGCCTGTCGGCACGGTCGAGTGGGAGTAAACTTCTACTCTTTTGGGCGAATTGCATTGACGGAGAGGGGTCCCGCGCAAACGTGTGCGGGACCCCTTTCGTTTTACTGTTCGGTTAATGCTGCGGATCGTTTTGGAAGGCTTGCGAGCATAGTGGTCCCGTCCTCGGAACTTTCTTCGACCTCTACGGCGCCACCGTGAAGCGCTGCAATCTCCCAAACGAGCGCTAGCCCGAGTCCTGCGCCGCCGTATGCCCTGCTGCGGGATTTATCCAGGCGAAAGAACGGCTGGAAGATGCTCTCTCGGTACTGCTTGGGTATTCCCGGGCCCTGGTCCTCGACTCGCAGGAACACGTGGCTGTCGTTGTCGCAGATGGAGACGTTGACAGTCGAGCCGGGGCGGCTGTAATGGATGGCATTTTCGACCAGGTTAAACACCAGCCGATAGAGGAGCGTGTCGCTCCCGATTACTAAAGCGTCTCCAGCACAATTGAGGGCTATGCCCTTATTTTCGGCAAGTGGCGCAAGGTCGGTGAGGACCTCTTCGGACAAGGGACCAAGTTCCACATCGTCCTCGCAAGGAACGCTGCGCAGCTCACTCATCTCGAGCAACACCTTGGTCATCCGCGACATGCGCTCGGTTTGTTCTTGTAGCAGGCCGAGCAGCTCGGCTGTTTCGGGTTGCAAACCGGAGCGCTCGGAAATGAATAGTTCAATCTGTGCTTGCATAAGGGCGAGTGGGGTGCGCAGCTCGTGTGCGGCGTTGCCGGTAAACTGACGCTGTGCAGAGAACCCTTCGCCAAGACGAGCGATCATGTCGTTGAAAGAGGCGCTGCATCGTTGTAGCTCGGTGGGCACATCTTCATTGAGTCTGATTTCGCTTAGGTTGTCAGGTTGCACACGCTCAACCTGAGCTGCAAAAGCCCGTAGCGGTTTGAGTGCACGGCCGCTCACAAAGTATGCCAGCGCGCCGCCAAGGAGTGTGACTCCAGCCGTGATGTACCAGGCTGTCGTGCCAAAAGACTCTTGTGCGTCGTTTACGACGATCGTGACCTTGTCATCGAGGGCTGCTTTCGTTGGGTCGAACGCCTGGAGCGAATCTTCGCCGGTTGCGTTAAAGGCCGAGATGTCGCTGCCGATGGCATCCATGTAGCGCATGCCCGTATAGCCGACCAGGCAGTTCGTCAGCACGCATGCCGCACACGTGAGCAGTGCCGTCATAATCGTTATGCGCCATTGCAGAGAAAGCCCTTTCATTCTCCATCCTCCATAACGTAGCCCTCTCCAATCCGATTGCGAATCGGGTCGTATCCCAAAGCGCTGCGTAGCTTTTTGCGGAGCGACGAGATATGAACGCGGGTTGCGTTGCTAAAGCTGTTCACGCTGCTATCCCAAACGTGCTCGATAAGCTCCTCTTGACTTACCGGACGTCCCTGATTAAGCATCAGGTATTCCAAGATTCCCGTTTCCTTGCGCGTAAGAGATAAAGCCTCGCTGTCCACGGAAGCGATGCGCGCCTTGGTGTCAAAGTTGAGCTTTCCGCAGGTTAATACTATGTCGCTTTGTGCGAAGCGCCTGAGGGTAAGGCTGCGGATCCTTGCCGCAAGTTCGTCCAGATGAAACGGCTTGGTAAGGTAATCGTTGGCGCCGGCATCGAGTCCGGCGACTTTATCGGATACTTCGCCACGTGCGGACAGAATCAGTACCTTGGTCTCGCAGTCGGTTTTCCTAAGTTCCCTGAGCACGGTCATGCCGTCGATACGGGGGAGATTGAGGTCGAGCACCACGAGGTCAAAGACTTCGACGCCCAGCAGGTCGAGCGCCTCCTGTCCATCGTGACAGCAGTCGACGCTGTACGCCAAGTTTCGCAAGCTGCGCGCGATTGCATCGCACAGTGCTCGCTCGTCTTCGACGATCAAAATACGCATAACAGTCTCCTTGCACATTCCATATCGCGCTTAACACGGATTTTATAGCCGATATGGTCCAATGGTCGCGTAACGAAAGGAGTGGTCGTGTTGTTCAAAGCGGTAAAACCCGTGGTACAGGTCGCTTTGTTGATCGTCGGAATTACCATGGTGTGCTTTGGTGTTATGCGTGGCGAGGCGGATGCCGTGCTGGCCAAAGCGATTAGGCTGTGCTTGGAGTGTATCGGAATTGGATAAAAGAGAAAACACTGCGTCGCATGTTTTGGCCCGATTTCGCGGATTCATTCAGGCGGCGGCGACGCTGGTCACCAATATTCACCTGCCAAACTTTGCCAAAGGCGGCATCTATCAGGGCGCGGGAAAAACAGTCTGCGTACCTGGGCTTAATTGCTATTCGTGCCCCGCGGCATCGGGTGCGTGCCCCATCGGGTCGTTCCAGTCGGTGGTAGGTTCATCCAAGTTCAACTTTTCTTACTATGTTACCGGTACGCTCATTTTGCTCGGCGTGCTGCTGGGACGCTTTGTATGCGGCTTTCTGTGCCCGTTTGGCTGGCTGCAGGAGCTGCTTCATAAGATTCCCGGCAAAAAGTTCTCCACGAAAAAGCTCAAGCCGCTCACGTACATCAAGTACGTTGTGCTGCTGTTTGCCGTGGTGCTGCTGCCCGTCTTGGTGGTTAACGACGTGGGCATGGGCGACCCGTTCTTTTGTAAGTACATCTGTCCGCAGGGTGTGCTCGAGGGCGCCATTCCGCTGGCCATTGCCAATGCCGGCATTCGATCTGCGTTGGGACATCTCTTTACTTGGAAACTTGCCGTTCTCATTGCCGTGGTAGTGCTGAGCGTTTTGTTCTACCGCCCCTTCTGCAAATGGATTTGTCCACTCGGCGCATTCTATGCGCTCATGAATAGGGTGTCCTTGCTGGGGATTCAGGTTGACGCGTGCAAATGCGTCTCGTGCGGCAAGTGCTCAAAGGTTTGTCAGATGGACGTTGATGTGGTCCGCGCGCCCAATCATGCCGAATGCATCCGGTGCGGAAAGTGCATCGGGGCCTGTCCTGTCGATGCCATCAGCTATCGCTATGGCCTGGATGTGTCGGCGGAAAAACTTCCCTTGACCGCCGATAAAAAGTAAACAAGCTTCGACAAAACGGAGGAATGACTATGAAGCTTTCTAAGATTGCGGCCCTGTTTATGGTGCCGGTATTGGCCTTGTGCCTTGTGGCATGTTCGGCGCCCGGTGGCAATGTGAGCGAATCTGCGAGCTCCGATCCTAAGATCGCAGAACTCACTGCGCAGAAGCCGGCCAATGCCGACGAGGCCGCCGAGCTGTATGCGAAGCTCATGCAGAAGGAGAACGAGATCTTTTCGAGTGATAACGCGCTGTGGGAAAAGGTATTCAATGCGGCAAATAAAGACTCGGCAATGATTGAGGACGGCAGCAATTACGGCGATTTCCTGCTCAAGACCATCGACGGCGCCAAGGATGAGTTCACGGCGGATGAGCTTAAGACACTCAAGGTCGGTGCACAGCAGATCAAGGAGATCGAGGACAAGCTCGAGAGCCTGGAGAAGGAGTTCCCCGGCTGTGGAAGCACGCCGAGTGCAGGCGAGAGCGTCGACGCTTCGACCGCTGGCATGACGGCTGGTGCCAATGCTTCGAGCGAGGCGACGAAGTTCCCCAGCTTTACGGGCAAGGACCTGGATGGCAACGACGTGAACAGTGACGAGCTGTTCTCTAAGAACAAGGTCACCGTCATGAACTTCTGGTTCACTACTTGCAAGCCGTGCGTGGGCGAGCTGGGCGATCTGGAGAAGCTCAACAAGGAGCTTGCCGAGAAGGGCAGCCAGGTCGTGGGCGTCAATTCCTTTACGCTCGATGGCAACAAAGACGAGGTGGCAGACGCCAAGGACGTACTTTCCAAGAAGGGCGTGACGTACAAGAACATCTGGTTCAAGTCGGATAGCGAGGCCGGCAAGTTCACCTCCAACTTGTACTCGTTCCCGACCACCTACGTGATCGACCAGAACGGCAACATCGTGGGAGAGCCAATCATGGGCGGCATCAACTCCGCCGAGCAGCGAGAGGCGCTCAACAAGCTGATCGATCAGGCGCTTGCTAAGAGCGAGCAGTAAGTCCGAATGTGACAAAGGGACATTCCCTTTGTCACATCGTCGATGTTATGTGCGGGATGGTGCGCCACATGGCGTGCCGTCCCGTTCGTTATTTGGGGCGGTTCGTTACATTTCTCACTGGTACCGGCAGAAAACGGGGATAGAGTAGGACAAACGCGTCGAATACGAACGGCGGGGGAGAGCGGGCAGGGTGCCTGCGCAGGAGAGGTTGCCGTCCATGCTGGAGCTCAAAGGAATTTGCAAAAGGTACGTCACGCAGTCGTTTACGCAGGTGGCGCTCGACAACGTAAGCCTGTCTTTTCGCGATAACGAGTTCGTGGCCATTCTGGGTCCCTCGGGCTCGGGTAAAACTACGATGCTCAACGTTATCGGCGGACTCGACCACTTTGACTCGGGCGACCTGCTGATCGACGGTATTTCGACCAAGGCTTTTCACGATCGCGATTGGGATGCCTACCGCAATAACCGCATCGGCTTTGTGTTCCAAAGCTATAACCTCATTCCGCATCAGACCATTTTGGAAAACGTGGAGCTGGCGCTCACGCTCACGGGTGTGGGGCATGCCGAGCGCCGCCAGCGTGCGCGCGAGGCGTTGGAGAAAGTCGGCCTGGGCGAGCACGTGAACAAGCGCCCGAGCCAGCTTTCGGGTGGACAGATGCAGCGCGTGGCCATCGCCCGCGCTCTGATCAACGATCCCGAGATCGTGTTGGCAGACGAGCCGACCGGCGCCTTGGATTCCACAACGTCCGTGCAGGTCATGGATTTGCTCAAAGACGTTGCGCGCGACCGTCTGGTCATCATGGTCACGCACAATCCCGAGCTGGCGTACCAATACGCTACGCGCATCGTCAACCTGGCGGACGGCAAGATTACCGACGATTCCGACCCTTTTGATGTTGCCAAGGCCGCGCGTCGCGAGGCTAAGCCTACGCGCAAAACCTCGATGAGTTTTGTGACGGCGCTGGGGCTTTCTGCTCGAAATCTCATGACCAAGAAGGGCCGTACGGCCATGACTGCCTTTGCGGGCTCGATTGGCATTATCGGTATCGCGGCGATTCTGGCGCTGTCCAATGGCGTAAACGGCTACATCAAAAAGGTCGAGGAGGATACGCTCTCGAGCTACCCGCTCACCATTTCCAAGCAGGATTACGACCTGTCGTCCATGATGGGCGGGCAGGGGGCTGCGGATGATGACTCGCCTGAAAACGTGGATTCGTCCGACGACAGTGCCGGCGGCAAGGCTAAGGGAACCGATAAGATTCCTGTGGTCACGGCCGTAAAGGATATGTTTGCGAGCGTTAAGTCCAACGACATGACGAGCTTTAAGGCATGGCTCGATGCCGGTGGCGACGGCATCGATGAAGAGGTCAACGCCATTCAGTACGGCTACGGTGTATCGCCGGTTGTCTATCGTGCCGGCAAGGGCGATGAGAAGCCTGTCCGGCTGGTGCCCAACGCCATGACCGAGGCCATGAGCGGAGGCGCGAGTTCGGCGGCGACGGTGAGCATGGAATCCATGGGAACCTCGGTCTTTAACGAGATGATTGACGACCAGAGCCTGCTCGACAGCCAGTACGATGTCGTCGCCGGTCATTGGCCCACGTCTGCCAACGAAGCCGTGATGGTGCTTTCGAGTCGTGGCACGGTGGGCGACTATACGCTCTACAGCATCGGTGCGCTGGATATCAATGAGCTCAACGACCTGGTTAACAGCGCTATGACGGCTGACGGTGGCGTCGAAGCGCCCGAGACCGGTACCGACTTTACCTACGACGATGCGCTGTCCACGACGTTTAAGGTGCTGTCGCCGGCCGATGCGTATCGCAAAAACGAAGAGACCGGCATGTGGACTGACATATCTGGCGACGCCGACTTTATGACGGCCAAGGTTGCCGACGGTATTGACGTGCGTATTGTGGGCGTGGTGCGACCGAACGAGACGGCCAACGCGAGCGCGTTGTCCCCGGGTATTGCCTATACGCACGCGCTGACTCGCCAGCTTATGGAGCGCGCCGCCAATTCGCAGATCGTAAAAGAGCAACTTGCTCATCCCGAGACGGATGTCTTTACGGGCAAAACCTTCGACGAACTGCAAGGCGAGGCCAAACAAGGAGTGGATCTGGGCAGCATGTTCAGTGTGGACGAGGCGGCGCTCAGGAGCGCGTTCTCGTTTGATACCTCCGCGCTCTCGGGTGTCGCCGGCGGTATGGACCTGTCGGGTCTTGACTTGTCCGGGTTGGATATCGACCTTTCGGGCGTTGGGAAGGACATCGACTTTAGTGACATCATGGCCAAAGCACCGACCCCAGATTTTTCGGGTATCTTTGACGGTCTGGAACTTGCGCCCGAGCAAATGAAGCAGGTGGGAACACTAGCCAACCAGCTGTTTGAGGGCTTTTTGCGGTCTGATCAGTTTAAGGAGCTGACACCCGATGATCTTAAGGACGCGTCAAAGCTTGCCGCCGCGTTCTCGACGTATCTTGAGAACGATACGGCAGCTCAGCAAATCCTGGCCCAGCTCAAAGCGCTCGGCGGCGATGCCCTGGCCGAGCACCTGCGGCAGGCGATGACCGACTATGTGCAAAAGCAACTGGCTCCGTATCTGCAGCAGGCTATGGATCAGGTGATGAAGGCAATCAGCGAGCAGATAGCGTCGACGGTATCGTCCCAGCTCAAGGCGGGCGCGGCAGGGCTCATGGACCAGATGGCGACGCAGATGTCTTCGAGTTTTGCCAACCTGGCGAGCGCCATGCACGTGGATGCGAGTGCCTTTGCTCATGCTATCCACTTCAACATGGACGCCGAGGACCTGAGTTCGCTCATGATGAGCTATGCCAAGGCGTCGAAGCTCACCTACGATAACAATCTGACCACGCTGGGCTATGCGGATGAGGCAGACCCCATCTCGGTTAAGATTTTCCCGCGCGACTTTGAGGCCAAGGAGCGCGTGCTCGATCACATCGATGCGTACAACAAGCAGGTCAAAGCTGCCGGCCACGATGAACAGGCAATCTCGTACACCGACTACATGGGTATCATCATGGGTTCGGTGACCGACATCGTGAACACCATCAGCTTGGTGCTCATCGCATTCGTGAGCATCAGCCTGGTCGTGAGCTCCATCATGATCGGCATCATCACCTACATCAGCGTACTGGAGCGCAAAAAGGAGATTGGCATCCTGCGCGCGATCGGCGCGTCAAAGCGCAACGTGGCCAACGTATTCAATGCCGAGACTTTCATCGAAGGCCTCATTGCTGGCGTCTTCGCCATTGTCGTCGTGGTGCTCGTGAGCTTTCCGGTTAATGCCTGGGCGCTTGCTGCCAAACAGGTGCCCAATCTGATGAGCCTGCCCGTGCAGGATGCGCTGGTGCTCATCGCGATTTCGGTGTTGCTAACGGTCGTTGCCGGCCTGCTGCCTGCTCGCAGCGCATCCAAAAAAGACCCCGTAGAAGCCCTGCGCTCCGAATAATGTGACAAAGGGACAGTCCTTTGTCACATTCATCTCCCTACACCTAGTTCGTTTTGCTCATCAGCGTAATGCGGATGGTTGGATGGGTGTACTCGTCAAACTCGTCCTTAGGATCCGTATCAAACGAGTAATACGCTTTAATGGGGTCGTCACTCGTCCTGATAGAGATTCTCTCGTAGAGCGAGCCGTTCAAAAAAGCCTGCCTAAACTCTTCGGGGAGCTTCTGCGCTGCTAGGAGCTCGGGGCTTGTGGTCTTGACGTCTATGGTTTGGACGGCAGAGGAAAGCTCGTCAAGGTCGAGTTCGATACGGGTAAGGTTGTCCTCGAGGCTCGCGCCGGGGTCGACTTCTGCCGCGTAGCTCACTTCCGCGAGCGTCCCCTTGTTGTCAAAATCCAGGTACGTATAGGTCTTCTGGGCATCGGAGTCGCCGTCGTGCAGATAGCCGCGGACGTGATAGCCGTAGTCTTGATATCGCTCGTAGGGGTCATCGGCGGACACGTACTCGCATGAGGGCTCGAGCGCCTTGCGAGCGATGGCGATCTGCTCGGCCGCGGCCGCGGCGTTTTCTTGCATCTCGATGTTTCCCTGCGCCAGCTGTGGGATATAGGCGCCGCACACGATTGCGAGGGGCAGCGCCACAAGCGCGACGATCCACTTTTTTGCATGGGGGATAGGTACGCCACAGGCCTCTGCCATGGCCTTCGCGTTGGCAAAGCTTTCGGCAAGCACGTCTGCTGCGGTGGCGACGGCGCCTACAGCAGCGGCGACTTCTGCCGCGCCGCCCAGGTTGCGTGCAGCCTCGTTGTCGCTGTTCTTGAGCAGGTGTGCGGCGGCCTGTGTGCCAACAACGCCTGCGATTTGTGCCGAGCGGTCTTTCTCGTTCTGCTCGACGGCGAGCCGGTACTGCATTTCCTTCCATTGCTTGCCACGCATGCCAAAGCGCGGGGCGAGAGCGCAATAGCAGAATATGACGAGCTCGATGGCGGTGAGCACCAAGGCGGTCATCATGCCCGTCTCTTGAAAGCCTTCGTGATGGAAGACGATGTCGTCGATCATTTCGAAGGGAATGATCGATAAGGGCAGCACGAATGCCATGGCAAGCGCCGCTCCGGCAACCTTGGGGCAGATGCAGTATCGCTGGATGCGCTTACGTTCTTGTTCGGAGAGTGCTGCCATGGCTGGTCCTTGGTGTCGTGGCGGTCGTTGTGGCGCGATGCCGTCATATGTGACTCAGTATAGAGAATCCCGCCATCGGTGAGCGCAGGTCATACGGCAAAAGTGCCACGACAGCCCTGGTTTAGAGCGGCTGCTCCTGTGCCCACGCGATGATGCCGCCCGATACGTATGTGTGCCAAAATAAACAGCCGAATGATGATTTGCAAATGTGACAAAGGGACAGTCCCTTTGTCACATTGATGTGAGAATGGATGTCGATGTATTTATCGCTGGCCCCTATGGAGGGGATTACCGGGCATGTGTTCCGTTGCGTGCATGCGGAGTGTTTCGGTGCGCTCGATTGTTATTACACGCCGTTTTTGCCTCCGCCACGGGTGGGCAACCGCTTTGGCGGCAAGGCGTTTAAAGAGGTCGATCCCGCCAATAACCAGGGGCTTAACGTGGTGCCTCAGCTGATGTCCAAAAACGCGGACGAGTTTGTGTGGGCGGCGCAGGTGCTCGCCGACATGGGTTACCGCGAGGTCAATCTCAACCTTGGCTGCCCCTCGGGCACGGTTGTCGCCAAGGGGAAGGGTTCGGGCTTTCTGCGCAACTTGGATGAGCTCGAGGTGTTCTTGAGCGACGTGTGCGAGCGCTCGCCATTGCCCGTCTCGGTCAAGACCAGGCTGGGACTGGAGAACGACGAGGAGTACGAGCGCGTGCTCGACCTCTATTGCCGCATGCCGCTGGCGGAGCTGATCGTGCACCCGCGCGTGCAAAAGGACCGCTATGCGGGTTCGCCGCGCAAAGAGTTTTACGGCGAGACGCTGGAGCGGGCGCCGTTCCCGGTGGCCTACAACGGCGACATCTTTGATCTTGAGGACATGGATGCGCTGGTGGAGGCCTATCCCGGAACGCGCCACGTAATGTTGGGACGCGGCCTGCTTGCGAACCCCGCGCTGGCTCGCATGGTTGCCGGCGGCCCTGCTGCTACGGCAGCTGAGCTGCAGCGCTTCCACGACACACTGTTTGCGGCCTATGCGGACGAGATTGGCGGCAACGCGGTTTTTCGCATGAAGGAGTGGTGGTTCTACGCCAAATGCGCCTTCGCCGATCCCGCCACCGTCCACAAGATCGTGCGCAAGACCAAAAAGGTCGACGAATACCGCGCCGCCGTCGAGCGCGTCTTTCGCGAACAGCCACTTGCGCTCATAGCCCGCTTTCACGGCTAAATGTAGCCGTTGGGGACGTTCTTAAACGGCTAGTCATTCAAGAACGTCCCCAACGGCTATGTGAGACAGCATCGCCTTTGCTATCTGACGGCTTGGACGGCAAGTGCATCCAATACGCGCTCTGCGTCGGCGTCGATTAGAATGCTGCGATCGGCGATTTCTGCCGGAGCGACTGCCTCGCCAAAATTGACGCATGCGTACGTTGCGCGCTCGTTTTTGGCGGTCATCTGCCAAAACGGGTACTTGATGATGACGGGCGTGTTGCTGCCTACGCCAAGCTCCAAGAACAGGATGCGCATATTGTTGTGGCGGCGCAGGAAATCTTGGTAACGGTCGGCTGCGGCATACCAGCCCTTATCCTGCACAAACGTATCGTCGGCGCGCAGGTTCATCGTGAGCGGAGAGCCACAATGGGGACAACGAGGCACTAGCGCAGACGGAATGCGCAGGTCTTCTTGGGCGGCGGCCATGTAATGTACGAGCTCTTCGTTGTCCCAAGTTTCCTGACAGCAGGGCTTACTGCACTGGAATAGACCATAGTCGCCCTGCGTGTAAAAGAGTCGCTTTTTATCGAAACCGGCGCGTTGGAAGCAATGGTCTACGTTTGTGGTCAGCACAAAGTAATCTCGGTCGCGCAGCAGGCCCAAAAGCTGCCCATAGGTCGGCTTGGGTATGGGGTCATATCGGTTGCACTTGATATAGCGGCTCCAAAACGCCCAGTATTCCTCGAGCGAGTCATAGGGGTAGAACCCGCCGGAGTACATGTCAGTAAAGCCGTAGCGTGCGGCGAAGTCGCCAAAAAGTTTCTCGAAGCGCTCTCCCGCGTAGGCGTAGCCAGCCGCGGTGGAAAGACCCGCGCCGGCGCCGATTATCACGGCGTCGGATGCATCGAGTGCGGCTCGGAGCTTAGCGATCTGCTTGGAGAAGGTCGCGGTAGATTGACTCGTCAGACGCGAGAAAAACATTGAAGATCACCTTAAGGTTGGGGTCGTTATGGTCTAGATGATGACGAACGGCATCGATGGCAACGCGCGCGGCGGCTTGTTGGGGATAGCCAAAGACGCCCGTCGAAATGCAGCAGAAGGCAAGCGTGTCGAGCTTTCGACGTGTCGCTTCTTCCAGGCAGCTGGTGTAGCAACGGCGTAGCAGTAATTCCTCGCGCGGGCCAGGCTTATGGCTGGGCACGATGGGACCGACGGTGTGGAAGATATGGCTGCTCGGCAGGTTAAACGCTGGCGTGACCTTAACGCGTGCGGTCGGTTCCTCGTGTCCTTGTTTGCACATGAGGACGGCGCATATTAGGCGCAGCTGCATGCCGGCGTATGTGTGGATGGCATTGTCGATGCAGCGGTGTCCCGGCACAAAGCAGCCGAGCATTTGGCTGTTGGCGGCGTTGACGATGGCGTCGGCCTTAAGCAGCGTGATGTCGCCACGCCAGACGGCAATGCGATTGCGGTAGGGGAGCGTGCTGGCGTCGGTCGCTCCACCGCGCTCAACAAGCCGCTGCTGCAGGTAGGCATCCTGGACGTTGAGCACCTCTGTCGCGAGCGCTTCGGGCGACCGCACGTTCATAAGGGCCCTGAGTAAATCACGCTGCTCGCCGGCTCCGGCGGGAACGGCAATGCCGCGTCCGTCCGCTCGCTCGTTGAGCAATGCATTGATAAGCCGAATACGACGCTCGGCTTGATTCATGGCTGACCTCCTGTCCAATTGAGTTGGGCGTGTTTGACAGCAGTGTGCAACCCGGACCGCTTCTTCAAAAGAAGGCACAAAAAGGTAAGCGCCGTGGAGCGGTATGCCCCACGGCGCTCAATTTGCAAAAGCCCGTAGCTGCTAGGAGCTTCGCACAAGCTGCTGGTAGTCGGTGCCCCATTCCACAAGAGAATCGATGATGGGCATAAGGCTTTGACCCAGCTCGCTCAGCGCGTATTCGGTACGGATGGGCGTTTCGGGAATGACGGTGCGCGTGATAAGTCCCGCGGCATCCATTTCCTTTAGGTTTGACGAGAGCACCTTTTGACTGATGCCGGGAATAGAGCGATGTAGCGCGTTGAAGCCCAGGGGCTGCTCAATGAGCTGCTGGATGATATAGATTTTCCACTTGTTGCCAAAGAGCTGAAAACACGTAGCGACGGGGCAGGGAGGCAGTTCTTCTTTGGTGAGCATGGTAACCTCGCAATCGGGTAGGTTGCTTGCATTATCGCAGCTGCTGGCACCCGCGGCTACAACTTACTTTTTGGTAACTGGCTAATAGATTAGTGCCTTCTTTTGGGTGGGGTGCATTCCTCGCATGATGTGCTTAGGCGCAAAAGCGTCTACGTCCGGGCGGCTTCGCCCAGCCGCCCCCAATCGAAAGGAATTGCCATGTCCGAGAATCTCGAGAACGTTGCCGCCTTCGCTTCTTGCGGTACCTCCGATCCCGCGCCCGCCTGCGGCTCCGCCGATCCCAAGGCTGCTCCGGCCTGTGGTACCGCTTGCGGCGCTGCGGACGCTCAGTAAGCAATCGCTAGAAAGGGACTCGTAATGGATGCTCAGACTTGCCTCAAAAAGATGCAGCTTGCCGGGACGCTCTCGCTGGCAACTGTGGACGAAAATGGCGCGCCGCAAATTCGCTGCGTGAGCGCTGTACATTACGAGTCCCGCGCCATCTACTTCCTCACGGCGCGCGGCAAGGAGATGGCCCGCCAGCTTATGGCCGATGGGCGCGTCCAAACGCTCGTCCACACGCGGTTTAACGAAATGATCCGCATGTCCGGCGTTGCCACTCCCGCCTTGGATTCCGAGCAAGTTTACTGGCGTGACGTTATTTATGCCGAGCAGCCGTATCTTGCCAACGTTTATCCCGGTGATACGCGTGATATCAACATTATCTTTAAGGTCGAAAACATCGTGCTCGACTACTTTAACCTGGGGGTTCGTCCTATTGAGCGCGCTGTCTTTACCCTAGACGAGGACATGGCGTCCGCGCCTGTTAAGGGTTTTCGTATTGATTCCGATGCGTGTATCGGTTGCGGTACCTGTCTTGAGCACTGTCCGCAGAAGTGCATCGAGCCGGGTGACTCGTATCGCATAGAGCCTGAGCACTGCTTGCACTGTGGCGCCTGTGAAGAGAATTGCCCCGTCGGCGCCGTTGAGCGCCTGTAGCCCAATATCGTCATCAATTTGAACATCGACCAAGGGAGTCCCACGATGCAAAAGCCCGCGTTTGCCTTCCAGTGGCATATTACGGATGAATGCGATCAGCGTTGCAAACATTGCTATATCTTCGCCAACGGTGCCTGCGCTGGTTTTAAGCGCATGCCGTGGGAGCAGATGGTCGAGGTCGTCGATCAGGCCCAGGCCCTCTGCGAACGCATCGGTCGTCAGCCGTACTTTTACGTTACGGGCGGTGACCCCATACTCCATCCCGATTTTTGGCGCCTTGCCAAGCTTTTGCACGAGCGGGGTTTTATGTGGTGCGTGATGGGCAATCCGTTCCATCTGACCGACGAGGTCTGCGCCCGCATGAAAGAGTTGGGATGCCGCAAATGCCAGCTCTCGCTCGATGGACTCGAGAAAACGCACGATTACTTCCGTAAGCCCGGCTCGTTTGTCGAGACCTTGCGTGCGATTGGGTGCCTTAAGCGCGCGGGTATCTGGGTTGCCGTTATGAACACGGTTTCGAGTATGAATGCCGCCGAGCTGCCGCAGCTCATTGACCTTGTGGCAAGCCTCGAAGTCGACGTGTTCGCTTTTGGACGATACTGCCCCACCTCGGGCCAAAAGCGTGATGAGTTCCATCTGGAGCCGCTGGAATATCGCGACGTGCTGCTGGCCGCGCAAGAGCGTATGGAGTTTCACCAGGCTGCGGGCTGCAAAACGTTCTTCCAGCTCAAAGAGCACCTGTGGACGCTTCTTTTGTGGGAGCAGGGCAAATTCACCATCCCCATGAGCGCCAAGCCTGGCATGATCTATGACGGCTGCCATTGCGGTACGGGCCATATGACGGTGCTGCCTACGGGCGACGTCTATGCATGTCGCCGCATGGAGAGCAAGGTGGGCAACGTTGCCGAGAACACGCTCGAGGAGCTGTTCTTTTCGCCGCAGATGGAGGCAAAGCGCGACTTTAAAAAGTTCAAGAAGTGCTCCAAATGCGGGCTTTTCGGCTGGTGCCGAGGCTGCCCCGCTGTGGCGTATGGTTACACAGGCGATATGTACGAAGCCGATCCTCAGTGCTGGAAAGAGATCGAGGAATAGGATCGCCGTGTCATCGGGTAGCCGTTGGGGACGTTCTTTAACGACTACTCATTTAAGTACGTCCCCAATTAGTCGTTGGGGACGTTCTTAAACGGCTAGTCATTCAAGAACGTTCCCAACGGCTGTGTTGTTGAAGAACGCCCCCAACGACTATGTTGCAAAAAGCTGTACGCCAGCATCCGAAGATGTCGAAAAATGTCGACTTTGGATGCTGACGTACACGTTTGGGTTCGGCGGGGGACTAGGCAATCATTGCATCGAGCGTAATGAGCTCTCTGAGTCGCTCCGTGCGTGTTTGTCCATGACGCTTCGCCTTTGCGTCAAACGCTTCAAGAACCGATTCACCCACACGTGCCGACAAAACAACGCTTGGCTCATCGGAGATCGGCGGCCTTCCCAACTTGATGGTGCGACCCTTTGGCCACTCATCTTTTTCGTATGCCTCCGAGGCCTTTTCCAGCTCTCCGGGAGCAAACCCCATCATCTTCTCGAGCTGCTTAGCGTCCATAGCGCCTCCTATCGATCGATCCCGATTTCTCTGAGCACCTTGCGCGTAGGAGGGACAAGGGCGTGGTAAATGATGTAACCATCTCGATCGGGGCAACATCGAGCGACGAGCTCCATGAGACGACTTCTTCTATCAAGTCCAACGAGAACGTAATCGATGCCTCCATTTTCAAGATCACGCCTGAACCATGCGAAAGCGGAGTTCCAGGCGCATCTAATATCCGTCTCCGTCAGCCCGTGTTTGAGGGCATGGGGGTGGATCGCAATGAGCTCCATAAGGGCCTCTCTTTTTGTATACAGTTTTGTAGACAAAAATGCAAGCAATTAATACTGCTAAGCAGCCTGTTTTGATTGAACTTTTCGATGTATGGTCGTCATCGGAGGTTCCAGCGCTTTTTCACTTTTCAGCTCGGAATGTGAGCGTCCGTTGAACTCCCAGAGGGGAGCGTCTTCATAGACTATTGTGAGGAGCTTGGAGACCTTGATTATCTTCGCTTGTTCGTAAAAATCGGGTCGTACGACGATCAATAAAAATTCGGCATCTTCGATTGTTTGTTGTGCTGTCGGCATGCCATTGAGACCAATAGAGCGCAAGAGCTTTGCCATGATGAAATCAAACTCGTCCTCTCTTGCGTGAAGGCTTGCGGCGCTCAGTTTGGAATCTTTCAAGATATACAGTTTGAGATATTCAACTGCCCGTGTGTAACTGGCATATCCGCAAACGACGTCCTCATAATCGAGCAGTTTAATCGAATGCTGCTTATGGCCAGCGAATATAGCCGTCTTTCTGCCCTGAACACGTCGTTCGCGCAGTGAACGCATTTCCTTGGTGTACTCGCTATGGCGTTCGTATCTTCGATAAGAATATCCGTAGTCGTCGTAGTAATAAGGGTTATCTTCGATCGTGTCGTCTAGTTCTGGCGCTATGAGGTATAGCTCTCCGTCCTTGGATAACATACAGGGGTTGTCGATGCGTCCCGATTCATCTTTGATTTTCCAAACGGTTTCATTTACTTCGAATATCGAGACTGGTTTGGGAGCGTATGAATTGTAGAGTTCAACAAACTTCTCGAGCGAAATGATTCCGCAGGCATCCGTATAAGCGCGGGCAAAGCGCCAAACTTCTTGGTTCGATTCGAGCTCGCGGAATTCCCTGTTGCTGGGAGCATCTTGCGGACTCTGGTATCTGGCGTGAAGCGCGATGTGCGATGAGGACCACCTGTTGTCGGCCGCGACGTTCATGAGCTCTAGGCGCAGGTGCTCGTTTGCGACGCGAGCGAGCGACTCATAGTGAGTTAGGTCAAGCTCTGATCGAAAAGGAGCGCCTTTGGGAACAGCGCGAGCGAGCTTAATGCAGCGTGTGAGATAGGATTGTCCTAGGCGGGGGCCATAGTGCTTGTGTAGATGAGCGCCGACGGGGGAGAGCAGTCCTTTGAGATTGGTAACGGGATATCCGGCAGTCTCTTGTTCGAGACGGCGCCCGATGAGCAATGCCCCCTCAAGCGAAGTCTCATGATCGATGCCCTTTTGATTGAGACTCTTGGCTTCAACGATTCTGCTGATATCTGAGCGGGCGCTTGAAACGGTGTCGGACGTAAAGGTGGGGATCTTTTTAGCCATAACAATGCACTCCTGTGTGACTCACGGATAACGGAAACGTTTGATTGTGAGTGCCGTTCTTTGATGGCGACGGCGAACAGGAGCGCAGCCTGTCTGAGATGGACGAGTGCGGTAACCACCGATCTTACTTACCGAGCTCGCTCCAGCGTGTCATTGGGGACCTCCGCGGGAGCTCTCGACCAGCCTCATGCCTTGAGGCGAGTATAGCATATAAGCAAACGTATGTTCTATAAACTGAGAAACTGAATTCCTACCTACTCATTTAAGTACGTCCCCAATGAGTGAAACTACTCATTTAAGTGCGTCCCCAATGAGTGCTAGAGCAGGTTCTCCTGTGCCCACGCGATGATGTCGCTCGATTCGTAGAGCGGCTTTCCGTCAATGAATAAGCAAGGAACCTGGCGTTTTCCGCCGACGGCGATGAGCGTCTGCTCGGCATCGGAGTCGATCGAGATGTTGCGCTCAGGGATGGTCACGCCGTTATCGGCCAAAAAGCGCTTGACCTTTATGCAATACGGGCAGCCAGTCATAACGTAGAGCGCGAGTTCATGATCAGTAGCCATGGTGTCTCCAATCGGTTGCGGTTTTGATTGAAATACCCAAAGCCGCCGCAATCTATGCGCGGGCCAGCGACGACTCGATGGCCTGTACCAGAAACGCCGTAGCTCCGGTGCCGCAGGGCTTGTCGTAGTAGTCAACAAAGCGCTGATCGGCAAGATAGCCGTGGGCGAGGCCCAGGTATGCTTCGTCTTGGGGTTCGTGTCCCCAGTTAAGGCCAATCCATCGACGGTGCATTGCGACAAGCTTGCGCGCCTCGCTTCCATCCGGTTCGCCGTCGCCCATGGCGATCGAGAGCTGGCCCAGAATAGCGCGTTCAAGTTCCTTCATGTCGTTCCATGTCTCGGGGTCCATGTCCAGCAGTGCCTCGTTTGCTGCATCGACGGCCTCGTCGCCATAGCGCGCCCGCGCCTCGGCACCGTAGCGCTCCTCGTTTTCCTGCACGGTGCGCCAGCGCTCCAATTGCGGCAGCACGGCGCCCATGAGCGAGACGGCTTCGTCGAGCGACATACCGGTGTTTTGTGCCAGGCGCGGAGCGCAGTCCTCGATCATTGCCTCCATCGTGGTCTCGTAGGTGTACTTGCCGTGGTCGTAGCACCACTTGCAGTAATGGTCGGTCGTTGCGCCGTGAGCATCGGTGCCGCAGTCGTCGGGCGTGAGTATCATGCCGCAGCTCTGGCAATAGTGCTCGGGCATTTCGAGCAGGTGGGACAGCGGTTCTCCGGTTATGGCGGCAATGAGCTTCATCATGTCGATGCCCGGCGTGACTTCGCCGCGTTCCCAACGGCTGACGGCTTGGCGTGTGACGAAGAGCTTGGCGGCGAGTTGCTCTTGGGTGAGATTGTTGTCGCGGCGGATGGCGATGAGCTTTTCTGCAAAGGCCATGACGGCTCCTTTCTGCTGTTTGTTGCTTTAAGCATACGCGGCGGCCGGCACCCTTCCAAGCAACCGTTGGTTGCACGACGGGGACCGCGGCGAAGAATTGCGCGCAACACCCCACGCCTCCATGCCGTACAATGACCGGCATGGAACCTATTGCACACATACATACCGACCTGCCGCAGAAGTTCGGCATCCCACGCAACAGCTTTTTGGCGCCCCATCTGCAGGGACGCATCGTCTTTGAGCCGGAATTTGCCTCCAACGCTGCAGTTGAGGGTCTGGACTCCTTCTCTCACCTATGGCTGCTATGGTGCTTCGAAAACGGAACGCCCGGCGGCACGGCTAAGGACATAGCCGCCGATGCCAAAACGCAGGACAGGTCCGGCACCAACGCAAAATGGTCGAAAACCGTGCGCCCACCGCGTCTGGGTGGAGCCGAACGCGTGGGCGTGTTTGCCACGCGCAGTCCGTTTCGCCCTAATCCCATCGGGCTCACCTGCGTCAAGCTTGATCGTGTCGAGCTCACCGACGATGGTCCCATCATCCATGTGCTGGGGGCCGACCTGCGCGACGGTACGCCCATCTACGACATTAAGCCTTACATTCCGTTTGCGGACTGTCACCCGGATGCGACGGGCGGCTGGATTGAGGACGCGCCGTGGCAAGAGCTCGATGTTGAGTTCCCACAAGCGCTGAAAGATATGGTCCCGCCTGCAAAGCTCCCCGGCTTGGTCGAGGTCCTTCGCCAAGATCCGCGCCGTGCGGGTAGCAAGCACGAGCCCAACCGCGTTTACCACTTGGCCTACGCCGGGCTCGACATATCGTTTACGGTCGACGGAACAAGGCTGACGGTAACCGCTATCAACGACGCGCAAGACTAACCAGCCATTCGTCCGCACCCGTCAAATTAAGCGCCAAACCCCATGTCAAAACCGCCCACGCTGGTGGACAATAACGCCTACCGAAACAATCCGCTTTGCACGGGAGCTCAGCATGAAATACGACTTTACTTCGCTTATCGACTGCCACGGCATGGACGCCATCGCCGTTGACTCCTGGGGCGAGATCCCCGGTATGGCTCCGAGTGCACCCGACGAGGGCTTCGACCGCATCCCCATGTGGGTGGCGGATATGAACTTTGCCACGGTGCCCACGGTCCAGGAGCACATCATTCAGCGCGCCCAGCATCCCATGTTTGGCTATTTCAATCCGCGCGACGAGTACTTCGACCGCATCATCGAATGGCAGACCCGCCGTAATGGCGTCGAGGACCTGGCACCTGAGCACATCGGCTACGAAAACGGTGTGCTGGGCGGTGTCGTGTCGACGTTGCGCGCATATGTCCAGCCGGGCGATGCGGTGCTGGTCCACAGTCCCACCTACATCGGCTTTACCAAGTCCATCGAGGCCGCGGGCTATCGCATTGTCCACAGCCCGCTTAAGCTCGACGATCAGGGCGTGTGGCGCATGGATTTTGAGGACATGGAGCGCAAGCTCGCCCAAAACCACATCCATGCCGCCGTGTTCTGCTCGCCGCACAATCCCTGCGGCCGCGTATGGGAGCGCGACGAGATCGAGCGCGCCATGGATATCTATCGCCAGCACGATTGCGTGGTGATCTCGGATGAGATTTGGTCCGATATCATCCTGCCGGGTCACAAGCATATCCCGACGCAGTCGGTGAGCGAGGATGCCCGCATGCGCACGGTTGCCCTCTATGCGCCCAGCAAGACGTTTAACCTGGCGGGCCTGGTCGGCAGCTACCACATCATCTATAACGAGACGCTGCGCGACCGCGTGTGCGCCGTGTCCAACAAGACTCACTACAACGAGATGAACGTCCTCTCCATGCATGCGCTTATCGGTGCCTACCAGCCGCAAGGCTACGAGTGGCTCGATGAGCTCAATGAGGTCATCGATGCCAACGTTGACTACTTTTGTAATTACGTTGACGAGCATTTTGAGGGCGTGTCCTATTCGCGTCCGCAGGGCACGTACATGGTGTTTCTGGACTGCACCGAGTGGTGTCGCGAGCATGGCCGCGATATTCAGTGGCTGCTTGACGAGGGGGCGCGCGTGGGCGTGGGGTATCAGGATGGCCGTCCGTTCCACGGGCCCTGTCACATCCGCGTGAATCTGGCACTGCCGCTTTCGCGGGTAAAGGAGGCGTGTGAGCGCCTGGACCGCTACGTTTTTGGGGTATAGGGGGCGCTCGATTCGAGTGCTGCCCCATGTGCCCACGCCGTCAAAATGCGTGGGCACATGGGGCGCAGAGGGTAGCGAGCGCGTTTTTCGCATTCGCTACTTTTCGTGAATCTGCTTGCCGCAAAGATGCTCAATCGAAATCTCGTAGAGTTGGACGCCCTTGATGTCTTTGGCGATTTCTTCCTCGACTTCTTCGGCAGAAGGGTAGTACTTAAGCGCGAGCTGACGGACTTTGTCCTCGATAAACTCAGGCGCTTCATCTACCAGGCGGCAACGGCCAAAGACCACGGTGCTCATGACGTAAGGAGCCCAGTCGCCGTCCTTGTACCACTCGTTGCCGTAAACGGTAAAGCAGACTTTATCGTCATGCCTGAGCGAATCGACCTTGTGGCCGGCCTTGGCGCCATGGAAATAAATCTTGTCGTGCTCGGCGTCAAAGAAGTAGTTGACGGGAATGGCATAGGGGTAGCCATCATCGCCGTTGACGGCAAAGACGCCGCGCTTGCAGGTAGCGAGCAGTTCGCGCGCTTCCTCGTCGGTGATGGCGCGTTTCTTTCGACGTAAGGGCCTAAACATCGTTGGCTTCCTTTCTACTGCGCATAGTGGTTGAGCACAAACTATAGCGAAACAGCCCCTTTTTTCTTGATACAGGCGAGTATGTTTTTGAGCTTGTTAAAGTCGAGCGGTTTGGGAAGATGGGCGTTCATACCGGCATCGTGTGCCGCCTTGGCGTCCTCGTTGAAGGCGTTGGCAGTGAGCGCGATGATGGGGATGTCGGCTGCATCGGCCTTTTCGCTCAGACGAATCGCGCGGGTTGCCTCGTAGCCATCCATGCCCGGCATCATGATGTCCATCAGGATCGCATCGAAGCTGCCGGCGGGACGACTAACGTATAGGTCGACTGCTTTGTTGCCGTCGGCGGCGCGCGTTACGACGATGCCTTCGCTTTCGAGTAGAGCCTGGGCAATTTCGGCATTGAGCTCGTTGTCTTCTGCCAAAAGAACGTTCATGCCGGCAAGCGAGCAACTGTATGCCTGCTTGGACGCACGTTCTTTTGCCTGAGGGTTCTTGTCGATATCGAGCGGTATCTGGACGTTGAACGTGCTTCCCGCGCCAACCTCACTCGAAATCTCAATCGTGCCGCCCATCATATCGATGAGCGATTTGACGATAGACATGCCAATGCCGGTTCCTTGGAACTTGCTGCGCGCATCGTCGCCTTCCTGGGCAAACGGCTCGTAAATGTGCGTCAAAAACTCGGGCGTCATACCAATGCCGGTATCCGAGACGCTAAAGCAAAACACGGCGTGCTCGTCGTCGACCGGTTTGATGGTCGATGAGAACGTGACGGTGCCTCCGTGCTTGTTGTACTTGATGCTGTTGTCGAGCAGGTTGACAAGGATCTGCCGAATATGGGTGGGGCTGCCGATCATATATTGGTCGACAGCGTAGGGCTCGCTGGTGTCGAGCATGGTTATGCCGCGGTCCGATGCGCGGAGCTTGCACAGTACGAGCGCATTGTCGCACAGCTCTTTAAGGTTGAATGATTCGTGCTCGAGCGTCACTTTGCACTCCTCGATCCTGCCCATCTCGAGGATGTCGTTAATCAGTGACAGCAGGTGATTGGCGGCAACGCGCGCCTTGGCGCGGCTTTCGCGGGCGACCTGCATGTCGCCTTCTCTCAATTCCTCAATTTCGATAAGGCCTAGGATGCCGTTGAGCGGCGTGCGGATGTCGTGGCTCATGCGCGTGAGGAAAGCGGTTTTGGCGGCGTTGGCGGCATCAGCTTTCTGCCGTTCCTCCTGTGCGCGGTAAAGCGACCAGACAAGGATGGCGATGCTGGTGAGCAAGATGCAGATGATAACAGTCGCAATGGCGGTGCGGTTACGATAGAAAAACTGGAACGTGTCCGATTCTTGCGCCGAGTACGATGTGGGGAAATAGCTGTTTGCAGAGAGCGATTCACCTGCATTGACGATGCCCTTATTGATGATTCCCAGCAGCTCGGGCTTGCCGCGCGAAATTAAACACGATAGCTGCGCCGTGTTGGTGAGTTCCTGTGTTTCGAAATCCTCGATGTCGTAGGTGTCGCGGAGAGTTTCCAGGCGCGTGCTGGGGACAATGATGCAACGTGCCTTCCCCTCATTGAGGGCTTTGAGCACCTCGCCGTCATTCGAGTACTCGGTTACTGTTGCGTTCGGGAAGAGACTTTCGAGCTCAAAACGGTTAACGATTGTGCTCTTTGTACAAGCGATGTTCTTAAGGTCGCTGTTCAGGTTTTTGCCACTGTGAATGGCGGTCAGCGAAACCGTTCCCATCGAGTTTGACTGGATGACTCCTGTCTGCTCGGCGAGCCAGTAGTCGCGAAACAATGGCAGGGCGACATCGATGGTTCCGTTGGAAAGGGCTTTGATCATTTGCCTGTTGTTCGAGAGTGCGATTGTTTTGACCGTAATACCAAACTTGTCGTGCAACGTCGTTGCAAGCGAGGCGAGCGATCCTTCCATCTCGCCGTCGTCATTTTGCGTGCAGTAGGGAAGTTGGTTTTTAAGATAGCCGAGCGTGATGGTATTGCCGTTTGCTTTGAGCCAGGTGGTCTCGGGGCCGGTGAGCGATGACGAGCCACTGTTTTGGGTCGAGTAACTCGATTTGACTTCCTCGTTATAGCGCGGGTTATCGCGGGCGATGGCCGTCATGGCGGCGTTGATGTCGTTCATCAGATCGGGGCGGCTTTTGGGAACGGCAAAATAGTAGTCGCTCGAGCCTACGTAGAACATGGGTGACGCATCGGGCGACGAAATGGTATCGTTCATGATGACGGCGTCGACCTCGCCGTCTGCAAGCGCCTCAAAGAGGGCGCTGCCGGTGTCGATTTCTTTATAGGTGCAGGTGACGCCTTCGTCGGCGAGCCACTGCTGGCCGACGATAGTTTGCATAACGCCAGAGTTGCAGCCGATGGTGAGGCCTTGGAGCGCCTGGGGGTCACCCTTGGCCAGATCGTCGCGGTCGGGCCTGGCGTAGATGTAGTAGCGCTCGGTGCCCTCGGGGTTCGAGGAAAAGAGCAGCTTCTGCTCGCGTTCTGCCGAATACGAGATGTTGGGCATGAGGTCGATTTCGCCTGCTTCGAGCATGTCCATAAGCTCGGAGAAGGTGCCGCTAACGTATTCGTATTGCCAGCCCTTTGTGTAATACGAGAGGGTCTGGAGGTACTCGTAGCCCCACCCCGAGAGTCGCTCGCCCGGCATGCCTTCCTGGAAGCCTTTGTTGTTGACGAGCCAGCCAACGCGGACCGTCTTGACCTGCTGGTCGGAGTCGGCGGCAAAGGCGGGGGCGGGCATGACGGCGCTCAGTATGGCGAGCGCGGCAAGCGCGACGGCCAGGGTGCGATATAGAGCCAAGCGAAGGACGGCGGAAGGTTTCACATGAAATCCTATCGAGTTGAGACAGTTTCGCATAAGGATACCAGCTCAGCCTGCCCATTCAGCCGCCGCACCGCTAAACGGTTAGGTAGTCATTGGGGACGTTCTTAACTGACTAGTCGTTTAAGAACGTCCCCAATGACTAGTTCCGTTTGCGGGGGAGGCGTGGGACAATACCGAGCGAATGTGATTGGGCGTCTGGGAAAAGGGGTCGCGATGAACAAGTTGAGGACGCTTGCCGACGTGTTGCGCCAGGCTGGCTTTGCGCGCATCACGGGCCTGTTTCTCGTCTTCTATCTGCTGTGCTCGACGGCCGTCTGGCTGTCCGAGCCCACGACCCTTACGTTTGGCGACGGCCTCTGGTTTAGCTTTGAGACCGTATCGACGATCGGCTTCGGTGATATCCCGGCCGAGACGCCGGTTGCCCGCGCTATCACCGTCGTTTTGAGCGTCATCAGCATCTTCTACATCGCCATGCTCACGGGCGTGGCGGTGAACTACTGCAACACGCTCATCAAGATGCGCCAAAAGGACACCATGGCGCGCTTTATGGATGATCTGGAGTATTTGGAAGAGCTCGATCGTGACGAGCTTGCCGACGTATCGCGCCGTGTGCGCGAATATCGCCGACGCCAACGCTAGAACGGGCGCCGCGCGTCACGACGAGGGGGACTGAATATGAATATCACGGTATACCTGGGTGCCAGCGTCGGCAATGACCCGGCGTTTCTGCCCGCGGTGCAGGAGCTGGGCGACTGGATTGGCGCTAACGGACACGCGTTGGTATACGGCGGGTCCAAGTCGGGTCTGATGGGTGCGCTCGCCGATAGCGTACTCGAGGCAGGTGGACACGTGACGGGTGTTGAACCGAGCTTTTTTATCGAGGCCGAGTTTCAACATGACGGTATCGACGACCTCATCGTGACGAGTGACATGGCCGAACGCAAGGCCAAGATGATTGAGCTCGGTGACGCGTTCATCGCCTTTCCCGGTGGGACGGGTACGCTCGAGGAGATTGCCGAGGTCATGTCCGCCGTGTCGTTGGGGCATCTCGATGCGCCGTGCATTCTGTACAACCTTGGGGGCTACTACAACGATCTTAAGGCGTTGCTCGAGCACATGATTGATAAAGGGCTTTCGAGCCCGAGGCGCCAGTACGGCATCTACTTTGCCGACGATTTGCGCGAGATTGCCTCGATTATCAACGGATAAGTCTTGAGCCTGCCCCACTATGACTCCCAATGGTGCCGTTTGCGGCGCAGACGGTTGGCTCGTTCGGGTAACGCTCGCTCTACAATAAAACGTATCTTTGCCGAATTTGACCACGGGAGGTCCCGATGGATAGTCTTGCAAAACCCAAAAACCGTGCGCTGTTTTTAGTTAGCGTTGCCGTGACCGGTGCGTTCGCAGGCGCCGCGGTCTGGCTGTTCTTTTTTGCGATGGAGCACGGTGTCGACTATCTATGGACCGAGATTCCGCACGCGCTGGGCGTCGCTTCGCCTGAGCTCGCGAGCGGCCCGTTCGGTTTTCTGCCGTACCCGTTTTTTGTCTGCTTGCTGGGCGGCCTGCTGATCGGTCTGTACGAAAAGATTACGGGCACCAAGACCGATGACCTCAACCAGGTGATGGCCAAGGTTAAACAAGACGGTCGCTACCCGTACGACAACCTCGGCAAGCTTTCGCTTGCGGCATTGCTGCCGCTGCTGTTTGGCGGAAGTATTGGACCGGAGGCCGGCCTGACCGGAGTTATCGCGGGTCTGTGCAGCTGGGTCGGCGACCGCATGCGTCGCTTTGGCGCCGAGTTTAGGGAGCTCACGCTGCTGGGCACCCAGGCTGCCCTGACGGCGCTCTTTACCGCGCCCGTGTTTGGCTTTGTGGCGCCGCTCGCCGGTAGCGCCGACGGCCAGGGCGCTGGCGAGGACTCCGCGTCCGATGAGATCACCATCAAGCTGCCCAAGGCGCAAAAGACCGTGGTCTACGGCATCGCGATTGCCGGCGGTCTGGGCACCTATCTGCTGCTCGGCCAGCTTATGGGCGGCGGCATGGGCATGCCCAGGTTCGAGGCCGCCCAGGTGGGTAACCTGGAACTTGTCTGGCTCATTCCGCTGGCGTTGGTCGGTACCGTATGCGGTTGGCTGTACTTTGTCTCTGAGCATGCGAGCGAGGCACTGTCCCATGCAATAGGGGAGCGCCCGGTCGTCAAGGCCATGCTGGCCGGCCTGGCGCTCGCCATCTGTGGCACGGTCCTGCCCTACACCATGTTTGCCGGCGAGACCCAGGCCGATGTGCTCATGGAAACCTATCTGACCATTCCCGCTGGCGTGCTTATCGCGACCGGTCTTGTTAAGGCCATGCTGACGCCCGCCCTCATCAACCTTGGTTGGCGCGGCGGCCACTTCTTCCCGGTTATCTTCTCGGGTGTGAGCCTGGGCTATGGCCTTGCCATCCTCACTGGCGCCGATCCGGTCTTTTGTGTCGCCGTCTGCACGGCATCGACGATGGGTGCCGTTATGCGCCAGCCGGTCATGGTCGTGGGCCTGCTGCTCATGTGTTTCCCGCTCAAGGGCATTGTCTGCATGATTATCGCTGCAGCCATCGCCGCCGGCATTCCGCTGCCCAAGCCGCTGCGCAAGTAGTACGGTGGCGCACGCCGGGGACATGCCGTTTGTCATGGATTTGCGGATGGGCGATTGCGACCGATTGTGGCCTACGTGGGTCAAGTTTCGTGTGGCTACAAATCGCGTGCTCGATAGACCTTGGTGCTGACGGTGCAGCTGATTGCACATAGCGCGAGGGCCAGTACGGCAATTCCTGCGCACAGGCAGCCGAGGACGGCAGGATTGGGATTCGCCCCAGCAATCGACATGAGCCAGTTGCTGATGGGGTTGGAGGAGCTCAGCGTGGCCATGGCAAGGCATCCGAGCAGGGCAAACAGGCCGACGGAAAGGCGCAGCGCCTCCATGTGTCCAAATCGAAAGAACAGCGGCTGTGCCAGAAACACCATCATGAGGGAGATGAGCATCGATGCGGCGGAGGCTATTGTGGTCTCAAAGACGATCTGTCCCGTCGAGGGCATGCCCGTGTGATCGAAGAACGGAAGAGTGATGGTGCTCAAAAGCACGGTCGCACACGCCATGATGGCCGAGAAGGCAACAATGCAGAGGTAACGTGCGCAGATGATGTCTTTGCGCGAGAGGGGCAGCGTTGCCCGATAGCGCTCCCATCCGTTTTGATTGTCGTAGCCGGCCAGCGAGTTCATGACCACGATGGGCGACATGGCACTGACCGCGCAGGCGCCGGCGCTCATACTGGCATCGCCATCCGATGCGTTGGCGAGGGTCAGTACGACGAAGATGAACAGGCCGACGCCCGCGATGCTCGGGACAAGCGTGCGGACGATGGCGAGCTCAGACATAAAGGCGCGTTTCATTTCGAAGCCCCTTTCAGTATGAGGCGAAGATAGTCATCAATGGTTGCCCGGTCGCAGGGAATCTCGGGGAAGGCCTCGAGCGCCTCGCGACGGTTGGGTACGAGCACGTCCACGCTATAGGCGTGGTGGGCGGCGCGGGCACCTTCGACGCAAGCCATAAGCTCTGCGGCCTGTGCTTGGGTGCAGTGGGCGATGCCGGCTCGGTCGGTAATGTCCTCGCGCGGCAGGTCAAACACAATCGAGCCGTTATCGATGCAGATGACGCGGTCGGCAGTGCGATCGAGGTCGGATGTAATGTGGCTCGAGAGCAGCACGCTGTGCTGGCCGTCGGCGACAAAGGCAAGCAACTCGTCGAGCAGTTCCTCGCGCGCCATGGGATCGAGGCCCGCGGTGGCTTCGTCCAAAACGAGCAGCTTGGCATTGTGGCTGAGCGCACAGGCGAGCTGCAGCTTCATGCCCATGCCGCGGGAGAGGTCCTTGACCTTCGTCTTGGGATCGAGGCCAAATCGGTCGATGAATCCGGCGAACGTTTCGCAGCTCCACGTGGGGTATGCCGGGCCTACGAGCCTCTCGATCTGGCCCACCTTGAGCGTGGAGGGGAAGGGGCATGTGTCCAGGACAAGACCGACGCGGGAGCGCAGATGGCTTTGCGATTCATCGGGCGTGTCGGCGCCATAGCGCTGCCCAAACAGGTGTACCTCGCCGGCATCGAGCTTTATAAGCCCGAGTGCGGCTCGAATCGTCGTTGTCTTGCCGGCACCGTTTGCTCCCACAAAGCCGACAATTTGGCCGGGCTCCACAGCAAGCGTGACGTCGCGCAACGAAAAACGGTCGCTCACGCGGCGCGATACGCCTTTGAGTTCTAGCAACTTTTGCATGGTATAGCCTTTCTTGCAGATGGCTACTGCATGGTTTCGGGGGCTACGAGGTCGAGCATCTCGTGCAGCTTGTCGCGCGTGACGCCCAAGGCTTCGGCTTGGTTCGCCGCTTTCGCAAGCAGCTCTTCGATATGGCAGAGCTGGTTTTCGCGCAAGAGCTCCTGGTTGCCCTCGGCGACAAAACAGCCCTTGCCCTGCACGGTGCAGATAAAGCCGAGTTGCTCCAGGTCGGCGTAGGCGCGCTTGGTGGTGATGACACTCACGCCAAGATCGCTCGCGAGTGCACGGATGCTGGGGAGTTTGGCTCCCGCAGCGAGCGCGCCCGAAAGGATCTGAGCTTTGACTTGCGAGGCTATTTGCTCGTAGATGGGCTTGTCGCTCGAATTGGATAGGATGATGTCCACAGCGGCTCCTTAGCTGATGGGCTACACGTGTATATAACCGGTAAGCACAGTATATATACACTATGTACAGTTACGCAAGAGGCAAATTCGGATTGGGCCGGCTACCCAGGCCCCAACTGATGAATTTGTCCTGATAGGCGCCCTAGAGCGGGATTTCGCGGCTACAATAGTGCGGTTACAACGACGTAATGCACTCAATGCAAGAAAGGATCCGCATGGCAAGCCTGTCGGATGAAATCTCGTCGCGCCGCACATTCGCGATCATCAGCCACCCGGACGCCGGTAAGACCACGCTTACCGAGAAGCTGCTGCTCTATACCGGCAGCATCCAGACTGCCGGCTCGGTCAAGGGCAAGAGCTCGGCCAAGCATGCCGTCTCGGACTGGATGGACATCGAGAAGGAGCGCGGTATCTCCGTTACCTCCTCGGTGCTGCAGTTCACCTATAACGGCGCCTGCGTCAATATCCTCGATACCCCCGGCCACCAGGACTTCTCGGAGGATACCTACCGTACCCTTATGGCCGCCGACGCTGCGGTCATGGTCATCGACGGCGCTAAGGGCGTCGAGGCCCAGACCAAAAAGCTCTTTAAGGTCTGTACGCTGCGCCATATTCCCATCTTCACCTTTGTGAACAAGCTCGACCACGAGGCTCGCGACCCGTTTGAGCTCATGGAAGAGATCGAGAACGTTCTGGGTATCAATACGTATCCCATGAACTGGCCGATCGGCAGCGGCCGCAACTTCCGCGGCGTGTTCGACCGTCAGACCCGTCGCGTCATTGCCTTTGAGGGCGACGGTCACGCCAACGCCACCAAGAAGGTCGCCGAGGTCGAGGCAGAGTTGGGCGACCCCGCCATGGATGAGCTTATCGGCGAGGAGAACCATAAGAACCTGATGGATGACATCGAGCTGCTCGATGGCGCCGGCGACGAGCTCGACCTGGATGCCGTGGCCTGCGGCAAGCTGAGCCCGGCGTTCTTTGGCTCGGCGCTCACCAACTTTGGCGTGGAGCCCTTCCTCAAGGAGTTCCTTCGCCTGGCCCCGACGCCGCGCGCCTACGCCGATACGCTCACCAGCGAGCCGGTCGATCCCTGCCGCGACGACTTTAGCGGCTTTGTGTTTAAGATCCAGGCCAATATGGACAAGAACCACCGTGACCGCATCGCCTTTGTGCGAATTTGCTCGGGCAAGTTCGAGCGCGGCATGGACGCCTTCCACGTGCAGGGCAACCGCAAGCTTAAGCTTGCTACGGGCACGTCGATGATGGCCGATGACCGCGCCATCGTGGACGAGGCGTACGCGGGCGATATCGTGGGCCTGTTCGATCCGGGTATCTTTAGCATCGGCGACACCGTGTGCTCCGGCAAGCGCCACGTGCAGTATCCGCAGATCCCGACGTTTGCCCCCGAGATGTTTGCTCGCATTACGCAGGTCGATACGCTCAAGCGCAAACAGTTCGTCAAGGGTATGGAGGAGCTTGCCCAGGAGGGTGCCATCCAGATCTTCCGCGAGCTTGGTGCCGGCATGGAGAGCGTCATCGTGGGCGTGGTCGGCGTGCTGCAGTTTGAGGTACTCGAGCGCCGCCTCAAGGCCGAGTACCGTGTCGAGGTTCGTCGCCAGCCGCTGCCCTATACGGACATCCGCTGGATCCAGAACGACCCCGATACCATCGATATCCCGGGCCTTTCGCTCACGCGCGACACGCTGCGCGTCGAGGACATGCGCGGCGGTAAGCTGCTGCTGTTCACGAGCCCGTGGAACGTGGATTGGGCAACCGATCACAACCCCGATCTTATCCTGTCGGAGTTTGGCAACGTAGCGTTTTAACGCATCGGCGCGGTGGCCCTGCGGGGCTGCCGCGCCGTTTGCTTGCCTGATGCCGTGTGAGCGGCTATCATACCCACCGTCGTCTCAAGACCGGGGCGTCCGAGCAGTTCGGGTCCGATATCCTGCTCGTTAAACCTAAAACCAAAGGAGTACATAATGATCAAGAAGGTCATGGAGGACTACAAGGTCCTGTTGCGGAGCATTCCCGCGGCAACGGTTTCGCTGTTTTTCGTGAGTGTCATCATGATGAACCTGCTGGCCAACAAAGAGCTCATCAGCCTGCCGTATCTGGCACTCGATTGCGGCTTTGTGGTGAGCTGGGTTTCGTTTTTGTGCCAGGACATGATCTGCAAACGCTTTGGCGCCAAGGCATCCATCAAAATCTCTATCCTCGCGCTGCTGGTCAACCTGGCCGTGAGCCTGTGCTTTTGGGCATGCTCGCTCACGCCCGGTATGTGGGGCGCCTACTACGACACGGGCATGATCGAGGTTAACACTGCCCTTAACGCTACCATCGGTGGCACCTGGTACGTGGTGCTAGGCTCTTCGCTGGCAATGCTCGTCTCTGCCGTGGTTAACTCCACGCTCAACCAGTCGCTCGGCCGCATGCTCAAAAAGAATAATTTTGCGAGCTTCGCCTTCCGCTCCTATGTGTCCACGGGTGTTGGCCAGTTTATCGACAACCTGGTCTTTGCCATTGTGGTGAGCCACACGTTCTTTGGCTGGACGTGGGTACAGGTCCTTATGTGCTCGCTGACCGGCGCTGTTGCCGAGCTGCTGTGCGAGGTCTTCCTGAGCCCCGTGGGCTACAAGGTCGTGCGTGGCTGGGAGCGTGAGAATGTGGGCGCCGAGTACCTCGAGCGCCACGCAACCGCCTAAGGAGCAAGTATGCGGGTTTTGATCACGGGCGCTTCGGGCGGTATCGGAGCCGCGTGCGTGCAGCGCTTTTTGGACGAGGGCCACGAGGTCGTGGGCTTTGATCTGCTGCCGGCGGCGATCGAACACGAGCGCTACCGCCATCTGATCGTTGATGTACGCGAGCCGGACTCGTTTCCAGGCGATCTTGAACCCCAGGTAATCGTGAACGTTGCCGGTACGCAGGATTCGGCCGACGATATTGCTGCCAACCTGCGTGGCACCATCAACGTGACCGAGCACTACGCCTTTGTGGGGGAGGGGCTTGCCGCCAAGCCGACACTGGCTATCAAATCCGTGGTCAATGTGGGGTCGGCGAGCGGACATACGGGATCGGAGTTTCCCGCCTATGCTGCCAGCAAGGGCGGCGTTATCGCCTACACCAAGAACCTTGCAAACCGCCTGGCACCGCAGGCCATCGCCAACAGTGTGGACCCGGGCGGCGTTATCACGCCGCTCAACCGTTGCGTGATGGAAGACGAACACCTGTGGAACCAGATTATGGAGCTCACGCCGCTTAAACGCTGGGCCACCGCCCAAGAGATCGCCGAGTGGATCTACTTTGTGGGCGTGACCAACCGGTTTATGACCGGGCAGAGCCTGCTGATCGATGGCGGCGAGGCCGGCCGCACACAATTTATTTGGCCCGAATAGGAAACGCGCCCGATGGAATGAACTGCACCCCAAAACTTGGACGGCTTAAATAAGAACTACGCCGCAAGGGACTGTCTCCGGAACTCCTCCGGGGTCAGTCCCTTCAGTTTAACCTGGCGCCTCCTCGTGTTCCAATGGA
>CABVDG010000003.1:0-169829 GCA_902497075.1 uncultured Collinsella sp. | reverse complement strand
TATAACCGTGCAACGGAAAAGAGCCGCCCTTTCGGACGACTCAAACTGTAATGGGGCTCTTTTAGCTAACCAAAGAGAATACTTGGAAATAATGCTGATAAATGGTAAAGCGATTTAGCAATAACATCGCATCCGACCTGCACTTTCCTTGTAGTGGTATCTTCATAAGGTAACCACCTTTACCTACCGTTTACCGCCTGTTTTAGCACGTTTACCAAACCGCGCACCCTCTGCTCAAGCCTGCCCAAAACCCGCCGTATAGTTCCCTCACGGCCTGCATCCGGCGGGTCGATTCGTTACCACGGTCGTGCGCGTAAGCGCATGGAAGGGGAAGTATCGTGAGCGATTGCAAGAGGGTTTACCGTTTTGGAACCGACGCCCAGGGCACCTGTGTCACTGAGGGCGACAAATCCATGAACTTCGTGCTTGGCGGCAAAGGCGCAAACCTTGCCGAGATGAGCCGCATCGGTCTGCCGGTTCCCGGTGGCTTTACCATTACCTGCCAGACCTGTGTCGAGTACTCCGGTGCCGGCAACGTCTGGCCCGAAGGCGCACTCGATGAGATCGTTGCCGCCGAGGCGGACCTCGAGGCCCGTTGCGGCAAGAAGCTCGGCGACGCCTCCGATCCGCTGCTCGTGTCGGTTCGCTCGGGCGCTCCGTTCTCCATGCCCGGCATGATGGACACGGTTCTCAACCTGGGCCTCAACGACGACTCCGTTCAGGGCCTTATCGCCCAGACACAAAACCCGCGTTTTGCCTGGGACAGCTACCGTCGCTTTATCCAGATGTTCTCCAACGTCGTCATGGGCGTCGACGCCGACCTATTCGAGAACGCCCTGACCCAGGCCCGCCTGGTCGCCGGCGTTCGTGTCGATTCCGAGCTTTCGGCCGAGGACCTGCAGGAGCTCGTCGAGACCTTTAAGGGCATCTTCTCCGAGAACGTCGAGGCGACCCTGTATCCCGAGCTCGAGGTCGCCGACGGTAAGCCCGTTTTCCCGCACGATCCGGAGCTCCAGCTGCGCCTTGCCATCCAGGCCGTCTTTGGCAGCTGGATGAACGAGCGCGCCTGCATCTACCGCAAGCAGCACGGCATTTCCGACGAGCTCGGCACCGCCGTCAACGTCCAGGCCATGGCCTTTGGCAACAAGGGCGAGACCTCTGCGACCGGCGTCGCCTTTACGCGCAACCCGGCCGACGGCACCAAGGAGTTCTATGGCGACTTTTTGGTGAATGCCCAGGGCGAGGACGTCGTCGCCGGCATCCGAAACACCGAGCCCATCGCCGACCTCAAGACCACCTCGGGCCTCGAGTCCGCAGGCGAGGAGCTCGAGCGCGTGTTCCTGACGCTCGAGGATCATTACCGCGATATGTGCGATATCGAGTTTACCATCGAGCAGGGCAAGCTCTGGATGCTCCAGACCCGCGTGGGCAAGCGCACCGCCACCGCCGCCCTGCGCATCGCCATCGAGATGGTCGAGGAGGGCCTCATCACCCGCGAGGAGGCTGTGAGCCGCATCGATCCCGCGCAGCTCGACCAGCTCCTGCACCCGCAGTTCGACGCCTCCAAGAAGTACGAGGCCCTGGCCAGCGGCCTTAACGCCAGCCCTGGTGCCGCCGTGGGCGAGGTCGTGTTCTCGAGTGATGACGCCGTCGCGCGCGCCAACGAGGGCCACAAGGTCATTCTGGTCCGCTGGGAGACCAACCCCGACGACCTGAAGGGCATGGTCGCCGCCGAGGGCATCCTGACCAGCCACGGTGGCAAGACGAGCCATGCCGCCGTTATCGCCCGCGGCATGGGTACGCCCTGCGTTTGCGGCGTTGAGCGCTTCCACATTGACGCGGCAGAGAAGGTCGTGCGCATCGAGGGCAGCGACCGCGTGCTGCGCGAGGGCGATGTCATCTCCATCGACGGCACCCAGGGTATCGTCGTCGACGGCGCGGTCGACTTGGTCTCTGCAGAGCTCACCGGCGACCTGGACACCATCCTGTCTTGGGCTGATGAGATCCGTTTGGACGAGACCTGCGGCCACGCCAACCACGTGCGCGTTAACGCCGACAACCCCGAGGATGCTGCACTCGCGCTCGAGTTTGGCGCCGAGGCCATCGGTCTGTGCCGCACCGAGCACATGTTCCTGGGCGATCGCAAGAACATCATCCAGAGCTTTATCCTGTCTGACGATGAGGCCGTGAAGCAGCAGGCCCTGGCCGACCTGCTCAAGGTTCAGACCGAGGACTTCCTGGCGATGTTCAAGACCATGTCCGGTCGCGATGTGGTCGTCCGCCTGCTCGATCCGCCGCTTCATGAGTTCCTGGATAATCCTCGCGAGCTCGAGGTCGCCATCACCAAGAAGGAGGCCGCCGGCGCTCCCGAGGAGGAGCTCGCTGCCCTGCGCGCCCGCCTGCGTCGCATTGACGGCATGGTCGAGTCCAACCCCATGCTGGGCTTGCGCGGCGTGCGCCTGTCCGTCGTCTTTGGCGATCTGCCGCTCATGCAGGTTCGCGCCGTCGCCACGGCCGCTGCCCGCCTTATCAAGGAGGGTGTCGACCCGCGCCCCGAGATCATGGTTCCGCTCGTTTCCATCACGGTCGAGCATGTCCAGACCCGCGAGGTTATCGAGCGCGTGATCGCCGAGGTTTCCGCCGAGGAAGGCGTCGAGCTCAATATTCCCGTGGGCACGATGCTCGAGCTGCCGCGTGCCTGCATGGTCGCTGACGAGATCGCCCATCATGCCGACTTCTTCTGCTTTGGCACCAACGACCTCACCCAGACGACCTTTGGCTTCTCGCGCGATGACGCCGAGGCCAAGTTCATCCCGCTGTACATGCATAAAAAGATTCTGAAAGACAACCCCTTCGAGACCATCGACGCGGCGGTGCTGGAGCTCGTGCGCTTGGCCGTCGAGAAGGGCCGCGCCACCAATCCCGACATGCACTTTGGCGTGTGCGGCGAGCACGGCGGCGACCCCAAGTCCATCAAGGGCCTGTTTAACGTGGCCGACGTGGACTACGTGTCCTGCTCGCCCTATCGCGTGCCCCTCGCGCGCCTGGCTGCCGCTCAGGCCAAGCTCGAGGCCAAGCGTTCCGCCTAACGTTTTGGGTTTAGACGCCTAGCGTAGCCCCCTTCATGCCGCCCGTCTCATTCGTGAGACGGGCGGTTATCATGTGCGGGTTTTGTCTTTTTGTCTGCGTGAAAAAATGTTCTTGCAGCAGAAACCCGCGCGTGTATACTCGAATACGTTTGTTCAACTACGTGCCGGCCAAGGTGGTACGGCACCTCTAGAAGAGTAAGGAATTGCACATGGATTACATCCGCGCAATCGAGCGTCAGCAGATCCGCGAGGACATTCCTCAGGTTCGCGTCGCCGACAACGTCAAGGTTCACTACCGCATTAAGGAAGGCGACCGCGAGCGCATTCAGGTCTTCCAGGGCGACGTCATCCGCATGGCCGGCGCCGGTGCCCGCGAGACCTTCACCGTCCGCAAGATGTCCTTCGGTGTCGGTGTTGAGCGTACCTTCCCGCTTCACAGCCCCAAGATCGCCAAGCTCGAGGTCGTTCGTCATGGTCGCGTCCGTCGCGCCAAGCTGTACTACCTCCGCGACAAGGTGGGCAAGGCTGCTCGCATCCCCGAGAAGCGCTAAGAAGATCGCAGCGTCTGTCCACTCGTTTGGACACAAGGGTCACCTTCGGGTGGCCCTTCTTTTTATCTGATTTGCATGCAAGGAGGGCCTGGTATGGCCAATATGACGAGCTCGGTTTCGGCATCGCAGGTTGCCGGTGAGTTGGCGAGCGCTACGTTTGAGGAGATCCCCGCCCTCGTGGAGCATTATCGCGAGGACCCGCGCCAGCAGGTGATCAAGGCTTGCGAGCGTGCTCTTAAGCGCCATGCCAAGGAACTTGCCGAGCGCGAGCGCGTCAATGACATGTACGAGCTTATGCATGAGCTTGGCGGCGATGGGGTAGTCGTTGGTGTCGACGAGGTGGGTCGCGGATCGGTGGCCGGTCCTTTGACGGTATGCGCCGTCTGCCTTCCTATGGAGCCGCGCGTCTGGGGCATCAACGATTCCAAAAAGCTCACGCCGGCGCGCCGCGAGTTGCTCTCAGTGAAGATTGCCGAGGTGGCGACGGCAATTGGTTTTTGCCATATCGCGCCTAAGGATATCGATGAGATGGGCATGGCCCGCGCCATTCGAGCCGCTGTCGCGGGCGCCGTGGCCGATACGGGGCTCGAGCCCGATTGCGTGCTTATGGACGGTAACCCCTTGGGCGCCGTTCCCAACGAGCGCGACGTGGTGAAGGGCGATGCCAAGATCGCCTGTATCGCCGCGGCGTCCATCATGGCCAAGGTCACGCGTGATGAGATGATGGTCGAGTACGATGCCGAGTATCCCGAGTACCATTTGGCCGAATCGAAAGGCTACGCAAGCCCCGAGCACATCGAGGCCATTCGCAAACATGGACTTTGTCCACTGCACCGCGTGAGCTTTTGCGGAAACTTTCTGCAGACTGAGCGCCTTTTCTAGGTCAATTGTGGAGACAGGGACCTCAGGGGTTTTATAAACCTGCTGGTAGCGGGCCGTATGCAACACCATTGCTGCGTACGGCCCGTTTTTTGACGGCATTTGGTCAGCTTTTGGTTTGCTTCCGGTACTTACCCGCATGAAAGGTGCCCTCATCATCGGGGCAATGCAGCGTGCGGGAAAGGAGACCCCATGAGTGCCGCAAGCAAAAAGAGCAAGACGCAGCAGCTCAAGGAGCGTTGGGAAAACGGCGAGCTCGACTGCGGGACGATGACGCCCGAGTTTATCAAGGGACTCAGTCCCCGCGAGCTGGGCATGCTGGGCGAGCTGATCACCATCGACTACTTTAACGAGCGCGGCTACACCTTGCTGGAGCAGGGTTATCGTTGCACCGAGGGCGAGGCCGATCTGGTGCTGCTCGATGAGCTCGACGATGTCGTGGTGATGGCC
The DNA here is from genome assembly GCA_902497075.1 of uncultured Collinsella sp. Taxonomy (GTDB): domain Bacteria; phylum Actinomycetota; class Coriobacteriia; order Coriobacteriales; family Coriobacteriaceae; genus Collinsella. The sequence continues at coordinate 164,860 of CABVDG010000003.1, read as the reverse complement.
GAGGTCAAGACCAGACGCGTTGCACTGGATTGCAGCACGCGGGTCTTTCCCGAGGAGGCCGTGGACGCTCAAAAGCAACGCCGCTACCGCCGCATCGCAAGTTGCTATCTCATGGAGCATTATCCGCTCAAGGCGATTCGCTTCGATGCCGTGGGTGTCACCATTCGTGGCGGGCATATCGCTGAGATCGAGCATCAGTACAACGCGTTCGATTGGCAGGTGTCGTGATGGCGTTCGAGACGTTTGCCGTTCACGCGGCCTGCATCCGTGGCGTCGAGGCGATTCACGTCACGGTCGAGGTCTCGCTTGCCGGTGGTGTTCCGGGCATCCAAATGCTCGGCATTCCGAGTATGGAGGTGATGGAGTCACGCGGTCGTATTCGCTGCGCGATGCGCTCCGCCGGGTTCGAGATCCCACGCTCGGGCATTACGGTCAACCTAGCGCCCGGCGATATTCGCAAGACCGGTAGCGGCTTTGATCTGCCCATCGCCATCGCGGTTCTGGCGGCCGATGGGCAGATTCCCCGTGACAACCTCGATCGCTGCCTTATCGCCGGCGAGCTCGGCTTGGACGGTACGGTGCTTCCCGTCAAGGGCGAGGTGGCGTTTCAGTTATTGGCGCGTGATATGGGGCTGTCCTTTATCGCCGGCAGGTCCGATCAGCATGTGCCGCTTGCGGGCGTTGATTGCGGATTTATCGATCATTTGTCTCAGCTTGCCCATGGCATGGGCGATGCCGCGCGGCACTACTTGGATTCTGAAGTGCTCGAGGCGACCTTTGAGCCCGAACTCGACTATGCCGACGTACTGGGGCAGGAGGTCGCCAAGCGCGGCATGGCACTGGCGGCAGCGGGTGAGCTCGGTTTGCTTATGATCGGGTCCCCGGGATCGGGCAAGACGATGCTCGCGCGTCGTATGACCGGCATCCTGCCCGAGCTTTCCGTTGAGGATCAACAGGAGGCGCTGTGCATCCATTCGGTTTTGGGTGAGAACATTGATGGCTTGTTGGCGGGGCACCGGCCCTTCCGCAGTCCCCATCACAGTATTTCGACCGCAGGTCTTATCGGCGGTGGGCGCCCGGTGCACCCGGGTGAGATCAGCCTTGCTCATGGCGGCGTGCTCTTTTTGGACGAGCTTGCTGAGTTTCCCACGGGTGTGCTGCAGACGCTGCGTCAGCCCATCGAACGCGGCTATGTGAGGATCGTGCGCGTCGACGGGGCTTTTACCTTCCCGTCGCGCTTTCAGCTGCTGGCTGCGAGCAATCCCTGCCCCTGCGGCTTTTTGGGCGATCGTGAGGTACCGTGTCGCTGCTCGGCGGCGATGGTCGAGCGCTATCGGTCTAAACTGCGCGGTCCTTTGGCCGACCGTATCGACATGATGATCGATGTGACCCGTCCCGACCCTCAGGTGATTATCGAGGGCGCGGAGGGTATGTCGTCAGCTGAGTTACGTGACTACGTTGTGCGCGGTCGCGCTTTTCGCGCTTGGCGCGAATCCCGTATGGACGATGCTGATGCCGAGGCCGGGGATGAGGAGACACGGTCCATTGACGGCGTCGTTTCGACCTTTGAGCTCGATGATGCGGCGGAGAAGTGTGTGCTCGGCCTGTCGAAGCGCACGCATCTCACGGGCCGCGGCATCGTGCGCCTGGTGCGCATCGCGCGTACAATCGCTGACGTCGCCGAGAGCGAGCAGGTGACGCAGGACCATGTGCTCGAGGCGGCGATGTACCAGGGAAGGAGGGACCAATGATAGCCGAGGGGACCTACGAGCTGCATCCAGGTGATGCGTTGTATCCCGGGACCGTTTTGGAGCTTTCTGATGTACCCCAGACGCTTTATGTGCGCGGCAACCCCGAGGTGCTTTCGACACCCGCGCTCTCCATCATCGGCGCGCGCAAGGCCTCGCCGTATGGTCTTGCCGTGGCAGAGCTTGCGGCAAAGGTGGCGGTCGAGGCGGGAGTGACGGTAGTTTCGGGCGGCGCGGTCGGTTGTGACCAGGCCTCGGGTTGGGCTGCGGTCAACGCCGGCGGCAAACACGTCGTGGTGCTGGGGACGGGCGCCGACGTGGTCTACCCGCGTTCGAGCGCGGGGCTTATTATGCGCACGCTCGATACGGGTGGCGCGGTCGTGTCGATCTCTCCGTGGGGCATGGGTCCGCGCAAGTTTGCCTTTCCGCGCCGCAATCGCGTGATCGCGGCCCTGTCGCAAGCCCTCTTTGTTTCCGAGGCGGGTATGCCTTCCGGGACGTTTTCTACAGCCGAGGCTGCTATGGATTTGGGGCGCGAACTTCTTGTCGTGCCGGGGTCGATCCTATCGCCCGAGTCGCGTGGCACGAATTACCTCATTGCGAACGGTGCTTGCTGCATCATCGACGAGGAATCTATCGAGATGGCTATCTCACGCATCTACGGCACCCTGCGCTACTCGCGCCCCGATGCTCCCGGCATTGCCGACCTGGATCCAACACAGCAGACCGTGATGCATGCGCTCATCGCCTCTCCGCTCAAGGTCGACGACATTGCGGCGCTCGTCTCGCTCGATGCTGTCGGCGTACTTAAGCTCCTGGGTTCGCTTGAGCTCGAGGGTCTTATCGAGCGCATGATGGATGGAAGGTATGCGCCCTCCAAGTTTGCCCTTCACGCCCAGACACCCTTCGGTCACAATGGAAAACATGTCAATTAGAAAGGTGTTTGCAGATGCAGTTCGATCAGGTGACGGTTATCGGTGGCGGTCTGGCGGGTTCGGAATGCGCGATCCAGCTGGCAGACCGCGGTTTTGCCGTAAAGCTGTGCGAGATGCGCCCCCAGGTTAGCTCCCCGGCTCACCATACCGATCACTTGGCAGAGCTCGTCTGCTCCAATTCGTTTAAGTCGACCCGTCCGGATTCCGCGGCTGGTTTGCTGAAGGCCGAGCTTGAGCGCATGGGTTCAGTCCTACTCGGTTGCGCCCATCGCGCGGCTGTTCCCGCCGGCGGTGCCCTGGCGGTCGACCGCGTCAAGTTTTCCGAGCTTGTCGAGGCCGAGGTTGCCGCCCGTCCCAATATCGAGGTCGTGCACGGCGAGGTCACACAGATTCCCGAGGGCCACGTGGTCATTGCCGCCGGCCCCTTGTGCTCGCCGGCGCTGAGCGAAGAGGTCATGAAGCTCGTCGGTGGCGACGCCCTTGCGTTCTTCGATGCCGCGGCGCCGATCGTCGATGCCTCCACGCTCGATATGGACGTGCTGTTCTCGCAGTCGCGCTACGAGGAGCAGGGGAGCGGCGACTATCTCAACGCTCCGCTCAACAAGGAGGAGTACGAGGCCTTTATCGAGGCGCTTACCACGGCCGACCGCGTGGTGCTCAAGGACTTTGAGGGCGGCGATCTGTTCCAGGCCTGCCAGCCTGCCGAGGAAGTTGCGCGCACCGGCAAGGACGCCATTCGCTTTGGCGCCATGAAGCCCGTCGGCCTCACCGACCCGCGAACTGGTCGTCGTCCCTGGGCGGCGATTCAGCTGCGTGCCGAGAACAAGGAGAAGACCGCCTATAACCTGGTGGGCTTCCAGACCAACTTGACCTTTGGCGAGCAGAAGCGCGTCTTCCATATGGTGCCGGGCCTGGAGAACGCTGAGTTCTTCCGCTACGGTGTCATGCACCGTAATACCTTTGTCGACGCCCCGCACGTGCTCGATGGCACCTTTGCCGTGCCTGGTACCGGCGTGCGCCTGGCCGGTCAGATCACCGGCACCGAGGGGTACATGGAAGCCGTGGCGACCGGTCTGCTCGCGGCGCTCAACACCTATGCCGAGGCTATCGGCGCCGCGGGCGTCGAGTTGCCCCGCGTGGGCGCCCTGGGCGCGCTCGTGGGCTATGCGACCGATCCTGCCACCGTGGGCTACCAGCCCATGCATGTCAACTTTGGCCTGGTGCCGCCGCTCGAGGACGGTAAGCGTCGCAGCAAGCGCGACCGCTACCAGGCGTATGCGGACCGTGCGCTCGAGGCTCTTGATGCCTATCTGGCCACTCGCCCCGATCTGTTTGGAGGCGACCGGTCATAGCCTTTGACCTGTACGATGCCGTCGACTCGTTTATCGCCTATATCGCACGTGTCGAGGGACTTTCTCCCAACACGGTGACGGCCTATGGCTCGAGGCTGGAGCGCTTTGCTGCCTGGTGCGAGCGCGAGGATATCGATGCCTTCGCTGCCGACGTGCGCACCATTCGTCGCTATCTTGCCGAGCTTTCGCGTGAGCAGGTGGCTCCCCGAACGCTTGCGGCGCATCTGTCGGCTATCCGATCGCTCTATCGATGGATGGCTGCCGAGGGGGTCGTGGAGGGCGATGTGGTCTCGGCAATTTCCTCGCCCAAGCTCCCGCGCGATCTACCCGGTGTGCTGACGACCCAACAGGTGGAGGCGCTGCTCAAGATGCCTGATACCTCAACTCCCGCGGGACTGCGCGATGCGGCGATGCTCGAGCTGCTCTATGCCTCGGGCGCCCGTATCTCTGAGCTCGCAGCACTCAATGTGGAGTCCATTGCGTGGTCCGAACGCACGCTGCGCCTGTGGGGCAAGGGGAGCAAAGAACGTATCGTCCCTCTGTATCGTCGTGCGCTCGAGGCGACGCGTCTCTATATTGAGGAGGGGAGGCCGGAGTTGCTCGCTCAGGCAAAGCGTCGTGACCCCGCTACCGGGCCGCATCCGCTGCTTATATCGGCGCGCGGCAATCGCATGAGTGCCGCCATGCTCAGGCGGCGGTTCCATACGCTGGCGACGCTCGCCGGCATTCCGGCCGACATCGCCCCGCATGCGATGCGCCATACCTTTGCGACCGACTTGCTCGAGGGCGGTGCGGACCTGCGCTCGGTTCAAGAGCTGCTGGGCCATGCGAGCCTGTCCACGACGCAGATTTACACGCATCTCACACCCGATCGGTTCAAACGTGCCGTGGCTCAAGCCCATCCCCGCGGCGAATAGTGGCTGGGACGTCCCGCGCCGCATCGAGGTGTGTGGTTTTGATTGCGGGTTGGCAGGAAGAAGCATTCCTGCTATCATTCATCGGGTTGCTTCACGGCAACATGTTTTTATCACGCACGCGCGGCTACTCCATACCGTGGTGCCCGGGCTTTGGTAGCACATGTCCGGGTTGGTTTTGGAGGATGACCCCGCGCGGAGGCAAACCACAGGAGGTTTAACATGGCTACCAAGATTAATATCCGCACCCTGCTCGAGGCCGGCTGCCACTTCGGTCACCAGACCCGCCGCTGGAACCCCAAGATGAAGCCGTTCATCTTCGGTGAGCGCAACGGCATCTATATCCTTGACCTCAAGCAGACCATCCTCGACGCCGATCAGGCCTACACCTTCGTCAAGAACGTCGCCAAGGGTGGCAACGTGCTGTTCGTCGGCACCAAGAAGCAGGCTCAGGAGGCCGTCAAGAACGCTGCTGAGCGCGCCAACATGCCTTACATCAACCAGCGTTGGCTCGGCGGTATGCTGACCAACTTCGTCACCATCCGCTCCCGCATCAACCGCATGGAGGAGCTCGAGGCCATGGTCGAGGACGGCCGCATGGCTGTTCTGCCCAAGAAGGAGCAGGCTGTGCTCGGCAAGGAGCTCACCAAGCTCCAGACCAACCTCGGTGGCGCCCGCGACATGAAGGGTCTGCCCCAGGCTCTCTTCGTCATCGACACCAAGCGCGAGGAGAACGCCATCAAGGAGGCTCAGCGCCTGAACATCCCCGTCGTCGCTCTGATCGACACCAACTCCGATCCCGACGAGGTCGAGTACGGCATCCCCTGCAACGATGACGCTATCTCCGCTGTCACCCTTATGTGCGAGCTCATGGCTGACGCCTGCCTCGCTGGCTCCGGCAAGGAGCAGGTCTCCGAGGCCGAGATGGCCGCTGAGCCCAAGGCCGAGTAAATCAGTCTTAGTTAATTCTTTTTCATCTCTTTGAAAGGAACCACAATGGCCCAGATTACCGCCGCTATGGTCAAGCAGCTCCGCGAGATGACCGACTCCCCGATGATGGAGTGCAAGAAGGCTCTCGTCGAGGCTGACGGCGACATGGACGCCGCTGTCGACGTTCTTCGTAAGAACGGCCTTGCCAAGGCTGCCAAGAAGGCTGGCCGTGAGACCAACGAGGGCGCTGTCGCCGCGTTCGTCTCCGAGGATGGCAAGACCGGCGCTCTGCTCGAGCTCTCCTGCGAGACCGACTTCGTTGGCTCCAACGCCAAGTTCACCGGCTTTGCTTCCAAGGTCGCCGAGGTTGTCGCCACCACCGAGCCTGCTGACGTCGACGCTCTGCTCGAGAAGCCGATGGGCGAGGAGACCGTTTCCTCCGAGCTCACCGAGATGATTCACATCATGGGCGAGAACATGAAGATCTCCCGCTTCGCTGCCCGCAAGGCCGAGAACGGCGCGCTCGCTTCTTACATCCACATGGGTGGTAAGATCGGCGTCCTCGTCGAGTTTGCTTTCGAGAAGGCCGAGACCGCTCAGGCTGAGTCCTTCAAGGCCTTCGCTCACGACGTTGCCCTTCAGGTTGCCGCTGTCGCCCCGATCTGCGCTACCCGCGATCAGGTTCCGGCCGAGACCGTCGAGCACGAGAAGCAGATCTACATGGCTCAGGCTGCCGAGTCCGGCAAGCCCGAGGCTATCCAGGAGAAGATGGCTGTCGGCCGTCTGGAGAAGTTCTACAAGCAGTCCGTGCTCACCGAGCAGGAGTTCATCAAGGACAGCTCCCTCACCATCAAGAAGTACGCTGAGCAGGTCTCCAAGGAGCTTGGCGACACCATTACCGTCGTTGCCTTCGACCGTCTGGTCCGTGGCGAGTAAATAAGCTCTTGTAGCTGGTAATGAGCAGGCTGTGGGTTTTACTCACAGCCTGCTTTTTCATGGCTCCCCGTTAAGCCTTTGTTATCATATTGAGAGTCTAATTAAAGGAGGATCGCTTTGTCCGACATCCGATATAAACGCGTGCTTCTTAAGCTTTCCGGCGAAGCACTGATGGGCGACGGCCAATATGGCATCGACCCCAAGGTTACCGACCATCTTGCCAAGCAGGTCAAGGAGCTGCTCGCCGTTGGCCATGAGGTCGGCGTCGTTGTCGGCGGCGGCAATATTTTCCGCGGCATGGCCGGCGCTGCCGGTGGCATGGAGCGTGCTCAGGCCGACTACATGGGCATGCTTGCAACCGTTATGAACGCGCTCGCCCTGCAGGATGCCTTCGAGCATAACGACGTTCCCTGCCGCGTGATGAGCGCTATCCAGATGAACGAGATCTGCGAGCCCTATATTCGTCGCCGCGCTATCAACCATCTGTCCAAGGGCAACGTCGTCATCTTCGCTGCCGGTTCGGGCAATCCGTACTTTACGACCGACACCGCCGCGGCTCTTCGTGCGTGCGAGATCGGCGCCGAGATTCTGATTAAAGCCACCAAGGTCGACGGCATCTACGACAAGGATCCCGTCAAGTGCGCCGATGCCGTCCGTTTTGACAAGATTACCTATCACGAGGTTCTCGTCCGCGGCCTGCAGGTTATGGATTCCACGGCTACGGCACTGTGCCAGGATAACCGTATGCCGATTTTGGTCCTCAACATCGATGGCGAGGACACCGTCAAGCGCGCGCTTTCGGGTGAGCCCGTCGGCACGCTCGTCTATCAGGAGGATTAAGCATGGCAGAGAACATCACCGCCCATATGGACAAGTCGCTCGAGTCCCTCAAGCATAACTTCTCCAAGGTCCGTACCGGTCGCGCCAACGCCAACATTCTGTCCGACATCACCGTTGATTATTACGGTGTCCCCACGCCGGTCACGCAGGTTGCCGCCGTCAAGACCCCCGAGGCTCACATGCTGCTCATCGAGCCGTGGGACAAGGCGCTCATCAACGCTATCGTCAAGGCCATCGGCGCTTCCGATCTGGGCATTACCCCCAACTCTGATGGCACCGTCGTTCGTCTGCCGTTCCCGGCGCCCACTGAGGAGCGCCGTCGCGAACTCGTCAAGGAGTGCCGCGAGTACGCCGAGCAGGCCAAGGTGTCTATCCGTAACATCCGTCGCGACTTCAACAATAAGCTCGAGCGCGATGAGGAGCTCACCGAGGACGATGTCCGTCGCGAGCAGGCCAAGGTCCAGAAGCACACCGATGAGTATGTCGCCAAGGTCGAGGAGCTTCTGAAGGAAAAAGAAGCCGAGGTCATGGAGATCTAAGGTGCAATACGACGAGCATAAACTGGTCGAGTACTTTGCCGACGCCCCTGCGGGCGTCGGTTTTTCCGACCTTGACCTCAATAACATTCCGCACCATATCTCGTGCATCATGGACGGCAACGGTCGTTGGGCCACGTCGCGCGGTCTTGCACGCACCGAGGGTCATAAGGCAGGTATCCTCTCGCTGCGCGAGATCATTACCGCCTGCGTGCGCCTGGGCGTCGACGTGCTTTCTGCCTATGCGTTTTCTACCGAAAACTGGAACCGTCCGCAGCAAGAGGTCAACGTCTTGATGCATCTGTTTGCCAAGACTTTTATCGACGAGCTGCCTCTTCTGAAGCGCGAAAACGTGCGCGTTGTCTTTTTGGGCGACATTTCCGCGCTGCCCAAGAAGACCCGCGACGTTTTTGAACGCGGTCTTGCCGAGTGCGCCGATCACACCGGTATGACGCTGGCGCTTGCCGTCAACTACGGCGCGCGTGCCGAGATTACCCGCGCTGTCCGTCAGATTGCACTCGACGCTGCCGCCGGTAAGATCGATCCTGCCGCAATTGATGACGACATGGTGGCTTCCCACCTCTATACTGCCGGCCTTCCCGATCCTGAGCTTGTGATTCGCACCTCTGGTGAGCTGCGCCTTTCGAACTATCTGCTGTGGCAGGTGGCTTATTCCGAGTTCTACGTCACCGATACCTATTGGCCCGACTTTGATCGTTGGGGCCTTGTCGACGCCATTTTGGCCTATCAGGGCCGTGACCGTAGGTTTGGTGGACTGAGCAAGACCGAGGAGGCTTAATCGTGTCCGATCGTCCCAAGGCATCTGCTCCCAAGACGCCTGCGCGCAAAGCTGCCACTGCGGGAGCGCCTGCAGCGAAGAGCGGCACCGGTTCGTGGCTGGCGGGCTTTATTACCCGTGCCGCCGCCGGTATCGTCTACGCCGTTGTCTTTATCCTGTGCCTGGTTTTGGGTATCGTGCCCACGGCCATCTTTGTTTCTGTCATGAGCGGTCTGTGCTGCTATGAGTTTTTCCGTATGACAAGGCTCGATGGCAAGATGGCTAACGAGCGCATGGGTATCGCTGCCGCCGTACTCTTTCCGCTGTCGGCGTTGGGCGATTCGATGTTGCTGAATGCCCTGCTTTTTGCCCTGATGCTCGCTGTGGGCATTTGGTATGTCTGGTCGCCGCGTACCCGCATCTCTGATGTGGCAGTGACGCTCATGGGTCCCATCTACACTGGCTTTATGCTGTCGGCTATCGTGCTGCTGCGCGATGCCGTGCCCGGTTTTGCCGGTGCCCTGCTTTCAGTGGGCGTTTGCGCGTCCCTTTGGGTCTCCGATTCGTTTGCCTACATCGTGGGCAGCCGTATCGGCAAGCACAAGATGGTTCCCAAGATTTCTCCCAAAAAGAGCTGGGAGGGGTTTGTCGGCGGCATCCTGGGCTCGGTTTTGATTTGGCTCATCCTGTGGGCGACGCACTTCTACAAGCTCAGCCTGCCCTATGCGCTGCTGTGCGGCGTGGTTGTGTCCATTCTGGGCGTTATCGGCGACCTTATCGAGTCGCGCATCAAGCGCGGTGTGGGCGTCAAGGATTCCGGCAACCTTATCCCGGGCCACGGCGGCATGCTCGATCGTAGCGATTCGCTTATCTTCGGCTGTATCACCGCGCAGCTGTTGCTGATGATCGGAGGCGTGCTGTAATGTCTTTCCAGACGACGTATGGCTCCGATGGACGTCTCCGCGTTGCCATCCTGGGCTGTACAGGCTCTATCGGCACCCAGGCGCTCGATGTGTGCCGCCAGCATGCCGATCGCCTGCAGGTGACGGCGCTGTCCGTTAACTCCAGTACCTCTGAGCTCGTTGCCGCTGCCCGTGAGTTCTCGGTTCCGGCGGTTGCCGTGGCCGATGCCGCTCATGGCGATGACGCCGTGCTGCAGGAGTTGCCCGAGGGAACGAAGCTCGGCGTTGGCGCGCAGGCGGTTTGCGAGCTCGCGCGTCGCGACGATGTCGACTGCGTGCTCGTCGCTATTGTGGGCGCCGCCGGTCTCGAGGCGAGCCATGCGGCCTTGACCTCGAATAAGCGCCTTGCCCTTGCCAACAAGGAGTCCCTCGTCGTCGGTGGCGACTTGCTTATGCCGTTGGCACAACCGGGCCAGCTTATTCCGGTCGACTCTGAGCATTCCGCCATCTACCAGTGCTATCTGGGGGAGAACCCGCGCGAGGCCCACTGCATTTGGCTCACATGCTCGGGCGGTCCGTTCTTTGGCCGCACGCGCGACGAGCTCGATCGCGTGACGCGTGCCGATGCCCTCGCGCATCCCACGTGGGCCATGGGTGCCAAGATCACCATTGACTCCGCCACCCTCATGAACAAGGGCCTGGAGCGCATTGAGGCCATGCATCTGTTTAACTGCGACCTCGATTTCATTAACGTGGTCGTGCAGCGTCAGTCCAAGATTCACTCTATGGTCGAGTTCGCCGACGGCTCCGTGATGGCGCATCTCGGTGCATCCGACATGCGTATTCCCATCCAGTTCGCGTTCTCGTATCCCGAGCGTTGGGATACCCCGGCGCCTCGTATCGATTTCCGCGAGCTGGGGCAGCTCACGTTTGATGCTGCCGACATGGATACCTTCCGCTGTCTGGCACTGGCCGAACGCGCCGGCAAGACGGGTGGCACCATGCCGTGCGTGCTCAATGCCGCCAACGAGGTCGCCGTCGATGCCTTCCTGCACGATGGCTGCAGCTTTACCGATATCGATCGCATTGTGGAATCCTGCATGGATGCCCACGATATGCAGGCGATTGATTCGTTTGAGCAGCTTCGCGACATCGATTCGTGGGCGCGTGAAAAAGCTGCGCAGGTGCTCGCCGCAACCCGTTCCTAACCCATAAGGATTGCTTTTTCGTTTTATGGATACTGTTCTGAGCGTTCTCTCATCGGTCTTTTGGGGCCTGTTGATGCTTTCCGTCCTCGTGTTTTTGCACGAGGGCGGCCACTTTTTGGCGGCGCGTGCCTGCGGCGTCCGGGTGACTGAGTTCTTCTTGGGCCTGCCGTGCCGCTTTGATATCCATCACACATCGCGTCGCATTGGAACCAAGTTTGGCGTGACGCCGCTGCTGCTGGGTGGCTATGCTGCCATTTGCGGCATGGATCCGACCGACGTCTCGTGTGCCGATCGCGTGCTCGCGGCCATCTATCGCCACGGCCGGGTGACGGTGGCCGATCTTGCCGTCGAGCTCGAGCTGTCCGAGGAGGATGTGCTCGAGGCCTGTGCTTTGCTGTTGGGCTGGGGCTCTATCGCTCCCTGGTATGAAGAAGGGGAAAAGCCTTCGCCCAGCTACTATCCCACCAAGTACCAGACTCTGCCGCGTGACGCGGCGGGTTATACCACCTTTGACGGCCGTCGGTTCGATCGCGGGCATGCGACTGCCGAGGGCGATGTATGGGAACTGCCGTGCGACGAGGCCGAATTCCTTGCGCGCGAGCGCTCGCACACCTATTTGGGTCAGGGCTTTGTCAAGCGTGCCTTTATGCTGCTTGCGGGCATTATCGTCAATATCCTGACGGGTTTTTTGCTCCTTATGAGCATCTATTCCATCGCAGGTGTCACCGTGCCGGTGGATACCAATGTGATTGGCCAGGTTGACGAAGGCTCGATTGCCGCCTCGGCGGGAATCGAGGGCGGCGACGCGATTCTTTCGGTCGACGGAGTATCGTGCTCTACCTGGATGGACGTTTACGATGCCATCGGCAAGGCTGCCGGTAAGGACGATATCGCCATTGAGTACGAGCGTGACGGCAAGCAGCATTCGACCACGGTTGCGCTCAAAGAGGACGATCGCCTAGGTGTGTATGCCTCTACGCAGGTGGTCCGTTTAGACCCCATCACGTCGGCTCGCCTGTCGTTCTCCTATGTTGTGCAGACAGCGGAGGGCGTGATGCGCCTGCTCCAGCCGCAGCATACGATGGAGATTCTCGATCAGTCCTCTTCGATCGTGGGTATTAGCGTTATGTCCTCACAGGCTGCTGCTGCCGGCCCTGCCACGTTCCTTTCGTTTGCCGCCCTCATTTCATTCTCGCTTGGCTTTATGAACCTGCTGCCCATCCCTCCACTCGATGGCGGCAAGCTAGTCATCGAGATCATTCAGAAGATTGCGGGCCGCGAGCTTCCGCTCAAGGTCCAGACGATTGTGAGCTATGTGGGCATCGCGCTCTTTGCGCTGCTGTTTGTCTATATGCTTCGTTCCGACATCCTTCGATTTATTCTGTAGGGGAGTGTTTGGATTGTCTTTATCCCATCCTTTGCCTCGCGAGCTGACGCGCCCCGTGCATGTGGGCGGCGTGCAGATCGGTGGCGGCGCGCCGGTGGTGGTCCAATCTATGACCTGCACCGATACCGCTGATGCCCAGGCAACGCTTGCGCAAGTGTGCGCGTTGGCGCAGGCTGGCTGCGATATCGTGCGCGTGAGCGTGCCCTCCGAGGCCGCGCTTGAGGGCTTCCGCACCATCTGTGCCGAGTCTCCGGTGCCGATTGTCGCCGATATCCACTTTAACCATAAGCTCGCCATTGGTGCCGTTGAGGCCGGTGCCGCCAAGCTGCGCATCAATCCCGGCAATATCGGCGATTGGGCCAAGGTTGACGCGGTGATCGATGCTGCGGGTGCCTCGGGCTGTGCGATTCGCATTGGCGTGAACGCGGGCTCGCTTGAGCAAGATATTGCCGAGCGCGACGACCTCACGCAGCCCGAAAAGCTCGTGATGTCGAGCGAGCGCTTCGTCAAGCACTTTGAGGATCGCGGCTTTACGAACATTGTGCTTTCGGCCAAGGCCCATAGCGTGCAAACGACGCTCGATACCTATCGAGCCCTGTCACGTGAGATTCCCCACGTTCCGCTTCACCTGGGCGTGACGGAGGCGGGGACCAAGCTTCAGGGCACCATCAAGAGCTCTGTAGGCTTGGGTATCTTGCTTTCCGAAGGCATCGGCGACACCATGCGTGTGTCGCTCACGGCCGATCCGGTTGAGGAGCCGCCGGTCGCCTGGGGAATTCTACAGTCGCTGGGCCTGCGTCGCCGTGGTCCCGAGATTGTCTCGTGCCCCACGTGCGCCCGCTGCCAGGTTAACCTCATTCCCATCGCCGAGGAGGTCACCGAGCGGCTTAAGAACTATTCCGCGCCGCTTTCGATTGCCGTCATGGGATGTGCCGTTAATGGCCCCGGTGAGGCTTCTGATGCCGACCTAGGCGTTGCTTGCGGACGTGGTCAGGCCTTGCTCTTTTCGCATGGCCAGATCATTGGTAAAGTAGCTGAGGACCAAATTGTCGACTCGCTTATGGCAGAGGTCGACAAGCTTATTGAGGAGAAATAAATGACCCGAGCAATGTATATGTCTAAGCTCTATGCGCCGACGCTTAAAGAGGATCCGGCGGACGCTGAGCTCGCCAGCCACCGCCTGCTGCTCCGTGCCGGCATGATCCGTAAGGAGGCCGCCGGTCTGTATTCCTACCTGCCGCTCGCATGGCGCTCGATCCGCAAGATCGAGAACATCGTGCGCGACGAAATGGATGCCGCCGGTGCCCAGGAGCTTATGATGCCTATCATGGTCGATGCCGAGTTGTGGCGTGAGTCCGGCCGTATCGATGCCTATGGCAAGGAGCTTGTGCGCTTTGACGACCGTCATGGTCGCGAGTTCGTGCTGGGCCCCACGCACGAGGAGACCGTCACGGCCCTGGTGCGCAACGAGCTGCGCTCCTATAAGCAGCTGCCAGTGAACCTCTATCACATCCAGGATAAGTTCCGCGACGAGTTCCGTCCCCGTTTTGGCCTGATGCGCGGTCGCGAGTTCATCATGAAGGATGCCTACAGCTTCTCCGCCACGCAGGAGAGCTTGCAGGAGGAGTATGACAAGATGAAGCAGGCCTACGCTAACATTTGCGAGCGTTGCTACATCAAGGCCTTGCCCGTCGTTGCCGACTCCGGCGAGATCGGTGGCGATACCTCCGTCGAGTACATGGCTTTGGCCGACGCCGGCGAGGCTTCTCTCGTCTATTGCGATGACTGCGGTTTTGCCGCCGATGATGAGGCTGCAAGCACCAAGGTCGTCGTGACCGAGGGCCCCGGCGACGGTACGCTTACCAAGGTCGAGACTCCGGGCATGGGCACCATTGAGGCCGTTGCCAAGTTCTTTGGCTTCCCCGAGAACGGTACGCGCAAGTCTCTGGCACTCATCGACGCCGAGGGCAAGCCCGTCGTGGCCATTGTCCCGGGTGACCACGAGCTCAACGATTGCAAGGCCGAGCATGTCTTTGGCAAGGGCTATCGCATGATGACGGACGAGGAGCTCCAGACCTACGGTCTGCACAAGGGCTTTATCGGACCGGTTAACTTGCCCGAGGGCATCCGTCTGGTGTGCGACGAGAGCCTGCGCGAGTCCAAGCAGTGGGCCTGCGGTGCCAACGAGGTCGATTATCACTTTACCGGTGCCTGCCCCGAGCGCGACTTTACCGTCGATGAGTGGGCAGATCTGGTCACCGTCGTTGCCAGCGATCCCTGCCCGCACTGCGGCAAGCCGCTCTCTGCTGCCCGCGGCATCGAGGTCTCGCAGGTCTTCCAGCTGGGTACCAAGTATTCCGAGGCCATGGGCGCCACCTTTATGGACGAGGACGGCAAGGAGAAGCCGCTTATCATGGGTTGCTACGGCGTGGGCGTGTCCCGCTCGCTTGCTGCCGTCGTGGAGCAGCACAACGACGAGCACGGTATCGTCTGGCCGGTTTCCGTTGCCCCGTACGAGGTCGCTGTGATTCCGCTCGATCCCAAGAAGGAGGAGTGCGCAACCGTCTGCGACCAAATCGTCGAGGGCTTGTGCGCCGAGGGTATCGAGGTCGTCGTCGACGACCGCGACGAGCGTCCCGGCTTTAAGTTTGCCGATAACGACCTTATGGGATTCCCGTATCAGGTGGTGCTTGGCAAGCGTGGCCTTAAGAATGGCACCGTTGAGCTCAAGGACCGTGCCACGGGCGAGCGCGAGGACGTGGCGATTGACGAGGTCGTCGCCAAGGTTGCCGAGCTTGTTAAGGCGGCCCGCCGTTAATCGACGTTTCTGCTATTAGATGTAATTGCGGGACTGCTCCGTATCTCTCTTAGGAAGAGATGCGGAGCAGTCTATTTTGTTGCGTGAATAAACTCGATGGGTAAAGGAAAACCCCACAGCCCATATGAGCTGCGGGGTTTTCTTGTGCCTCCGATGCGAAATAAATCGCTCAGATATTACTGATAATCGACGACGTCGATCCAGTTCTTCAGGAACTCATCGTTCACGTTGCGCTTACGAGCGAGCTCGGAAGCGGCGACGATGCTCGTCCACTGACGCACGACCTGCATGGGCATGTCGGCGCGGTCGCAGTAGAGCTCCAGGTAGGCCTCAGCCTGATCCTTGCTGTTGAGGGCGAAGAGCAGGTAGGTGGTGGCAACGTCGGCAGCAGGGGAGCCCTGGGTGGCGTGTGCCCAGTCGCACACATAGAGCTGGCCGTCGTCGCCGACGATGACGTTGGAGGGGTTGAAGTCGCCGTGGCAGACCTTGAACTCCTTGGTCATGCCGTCCAGACGCTCCTGAAGGTTGTAGCGCGTGGTGGCATTGAGCTGATCAAGGCTGTCGATCATGCGGGCGAACTTGTCGCGCTGACGGTTGAGCAGCGGGGAGGTGTAGCCGTGGATCTCGATCTGGAGGTCGACGAACATCTCGAGATACTCACCAAAGCGCTGGGGCTCGGCAGTCATCTTCTCGGCAAGGGTGGTGCCCGGAACCTTCTCGGTCACGAGCGCCCAGCCGTTGGCGTTCTCGAGCTGGGAAACCTCGAGAGCCTTGGGGCTGCGGATGCCGCACTCATTGATGCGGGCAAGATTCAAAGCCTCGTTGAACACGTCGGAGACAGGCTTGGTCTCGTTAAAGACCTTGACGATCTTGTCGCCCAGGTCGTAAACGACCTTGTTGCCACGGCGGACGAGCTCGGTCTTGGAATCGGGTAGCAGCATGGTTGCATCCTTTCAACGATGCGATAGAAGCGACGGCGGGGGTGTGTGAAGCACCCGTGCACCCCCGCCGTTAAAAACCGTGCTAAAACTAGCAGACGGCGTAGTCCTGAGGCTCGCGGCCGTAGTAGGCGTCCAGGTAGAGCTCCTTGATCTCGCTCATGAGCGGGTAGCGCGGGTTGGCGCCGGTGCACTGGTCGTTGAATGCCTGCTCGGTCATCTCGTCGAGGGTGTCGAGGAAGTACTGCTCGTCAACACCGTAGTCGGCGATGGTCTTCTTGACGCCGATGAAGTCCTTGAGCTCCTCGAGCTTCGTGATGAAGTTCTCGAAGACCTCCTTGTCGTCCTTGCCCTCGATGCCGCAGTACTTGGCCATCTCGGCGTAGTTGTGCAGCGCGTTGGGGTAAGGATACTGGGAGAAGGTACCCATCTTGACGGGAGCCTCGGCGGCGTTGTAGCGCATAACGCGGGTCAGGATGACGGCGTTGGCGAGGCCGTGGGGCAGGTGATGGAAGGCGCCGAGCTTGTGAGCCATGGAGTGGTTGAGGCCCAGGAAGGCGTTGGCGAAGGCCATACCGGCCATGCAGGAGGCGTTGTGCATCTCCTCGCGGGCATGCGGGTCCTTGGCGCCGTTCGTGAAGCTGGAGGGCAGGTTCTCGAAGACGAGCTTAGCAGCGCGCTCGGAGAGGCCCTTGGTGTAGTCGGAAGCCATGATGGAGACATAGGACTCGATGGCGTGGGTCATGACGTCGATGCCGGAGGCAGCGGTCAGGCCGCGCGGGGCGGTCATGCAGTTGTCGGCGTCGACGATAGCCATGTTGGGGAGCAGCGCGTAGTCGGCGAGCGGCCACTTGATGCCGGTCTCCTTGTCGGTGATGATGGCGAACGGCGTGCACTCGGAGCCGGTACCCGAAGAGGTCGGGACGGCGACGAAGTAGGCCTTCTTGCCCATCTCGGGGAAAGTGAAGATACGCTTGCGGATGTCCATGAAGTCCATGGCCATGTCCTCAAACTTGCACTCGGGGTGCTCGTACATCATCCACATGATCTTGCCGGCGTCCATAGCGGAGCCACCGCCGACGGCGATGATCACGTCAGGCTCAAAGAGAGCCATCTGCTTGGCGCCGCGACGTGCGCACTGCAGCGACGGATCGGGCTCGACGTCGTAGAAGCAGTCGTGGGCGATGCCCATCTCGTCGAGCTTGGCCTCGATGGCGCGGGTGTTGCCATTCTTGAAGAGGAACTGGTCGGTGACGATGAAGGCGCGCTTCTTGCCCATGACGGTACCGAGCTCGTCGAGGGCGACGGGCGTGGAACCCTTCTTGAAGTAGACCTTCTCGGGAGCGCGGAACCACAGCATGTTCTCACGGCGCTCGGCCACAGTCTTAACGTTGATCAAGTGCTTCACCCCAACGTTCTCGGAGACGGAGTTGCCGCCCCAGGAGCCGCAGCCCAGGGTCAGAGACGGCTTCATGCCAAAGTTGTACAGGTCACCGATGCCGCCGTGCGAGGACGGGGTGTTGATGACGATACGGCAGGCCTTCATGACGTGCTCGAACAGGCTGATCTTCTCGGCCTGGGCGGGGTGCACGTACAGAGAGGCGGTGTGGCCCGGGCCACCGGCGAGCACCAGGTGCTCGGCCTTGTCGACTGCCTCCTGGAAGTCCTTGGCGTGGTACATGGCCAGGACCGGGGAGAGCTTCTCGTGGGAGAACTCCTCCTTGGCGGGGTCGGTGGAGGTGACCTCGGCGATCAGGATCTTGGTCTTGGCGGGAACCTCGATGCCTGCGAGCTCGGCGATCTTGGCGGCAGCCATGCCGGGGATGCGGTGGTCGAGAGCGCCGTTCTTGAACATGGCGGCACGCAGAGCCTCCATCTCGGCACCCTGCTTGACGAAGTAGCAGCCGCGCTTCTGGAACTCGGCCTTAACCTGGTCATAGATGGTGTCGATGACGGTCACGGACTGCTCGGAAGCGCAGATCATGCCGTTGTCGAAGGTCTTGGAGTGGATGATGGAGTTGACGGCGAGCAGCACGTCGGCGGTGTCGTCGATGACGACCGGGGTGTTACCGGCGCCAACGCCCAGGGCGGGCTTGCCCGAGGAGTAGGCGGCCTTGACCATGCCCGGGCCACCGGTGGCGAGGATGATGTCGACGTCGCGCATGACCATGTTGGTCAGCTCGATGGAGGGGACATCGACCCAGCCGATGATGCCCTCGGGGGCACCGGCCTTGACGGCGGCGTCAAGCACGAGCTTAGCGGCGGCGATGGTGCACTTGGCGGCAGCCGGGTGCGGGGAGATGATGATGGCGTTGCGGGTCTTCAGGCTGATCAGCGTCTTGAAGATCGCAGTGGAGGTGGGGTTGGTCGTCGGGATGACGGCGCCCACGATGCCGATGGGCTCGGCGATCTTGGTGATGCCGTAGGCCTCGTCGCGCTCCAGGACACCACAGGTCTTGGTGTTCTTGTAAGCGTTGTAGATGTACTCTGCGGCGTAGTGGTTCTTGATGACCTTGTCCTCAAGAACGCCGCGGCCGGTCTCCTCGATGGCCATCTTCGCCAACGGGATACGAGCCTTGTTGGCGGCCATGGCGGCCTCATAGAAGATCTTGTCGACCTGCTCCTGCGTGTACGTAGCAAAAAGCGCCTGGGCCTCTCGCATCTGAGCGAGCTTAGCCTCAAGCGCCTCTACGTTGTCCACAATTGCGGGAGTAGTGTTTTCCGGTGACTTTTTCACCATTTGTGTCTCCTTGCGATCGGAGATTTACCCTACGTCTTGCATGATAGCAAGAAATAATTCGGTAAACGGTAAGATTCCCGTAAAAGGCATACTAAAACGCTTCAATAAACTGAAACGCTTCAACTATAACTTTTAACTTTCCGTTTGCCGCATCGCCCCACTCATTGGGGACACACTCATTGGGGACAGACTTATATGAGTGCTTTCACTCATTTGGGACAGACATCGATTTGTCATTTTGTCGTTTTGGGCATGTTTTTGTCGTTCATTGTATATAAATAGGTCACAGGCTCAGCATTTCGCGTTGCTTCTCTCCTTTTAGGTGTTGCCTGTACAGTTTTGAAAGGAGAGATTATGCCCCGATGCGCCCGCGCCGTTTCGCTCACCGGCTATTACCACGTCTATGACCGCGGCAATTCCAAACAGATTATTTTTGAAGATGACTCCGACCGCTATCGTTTCTTATCGGATATCTCGGACAGGTTTGCACGCCATAAAGTGGCGGTGTTGGCTTGGTGCCTTATGGACAATCACTTCCATTTGATGGTTGATGACCCATATGACAACCTTTCAAGGGCGATGCAGTGTGCTCTGACGGCGTACGCTAAATATTTCAACGGGAAAACGGGGAGAACGGGCCACCTGTTTGACAATCGCTATTCGCGTGTTGCGGTTGAGTCTGACACACAGGCGGTGCAGCTACTCGATTATATCCATCTCAATCCTGTGAAAGGGGCGATCGACTCACTTGAAGCATACCGCTGGTCAAGCTTTAGGGCATACCAGCTGGGCTACGATCCCTTTGACATCTGCGATGCGGCCCCTATGCTCGATATTGTCGGGGGGTCTCGTCGCTATTGCGAGCATCTTAAGGAAGTTGCCGGGCGGATCTGGTCAGTTGAGATTCTTCCGCGTCGACGGATTCCCGACGAGGATGCCCTTACCGTCGCACGCGAGGCCCTGCCGAGCATTGATCCTGCGCTGCTCAAGGCCCTGCCTCACCCCGAACGTGATGCGTATCTGCTGAGGCTCAGGCGGGCGCATCTCACGGTCAAGCAAATTGCCCGTATCACCGGTATCGGCGCCACAAGCGTAACCAAGGCCACCGCAGGCTGGAACGAGGCGGCGTGAGGCAGGGGCCGAACCGCTGCCGGCATGCGTTACCTCTGTTCCCAATGCATGAAAGCACTCATGTAAGTCTGTCCCCAATGAGTGCGTCCCCAATGAGTGCAAAAAGGCGCCCTCCGTGGGGGAGGACGCCTTTGGTAAGTTCTATATGAACGCGAGGTCTTTGACCCGGAGAGTCCGAGGTACTTGTTGGTAAGACCTTATTTAGGAGCGCGCAACCTTGCCGGACTTGAGGCAGGTGGAGCAAACGTTCATCTTGCGACGGTGACCATCGACGACGACGTAAACGCGCTGGATGTTGGGGCGGAACTTACGGTTGGTGACGCGGTGAGAGTGGCTGATTGAGCGACCGGCAACGGGGTGCTTACCGCAAACTTCGCAAACTTTGGACATAACTGACCCTCCTTGGGCGACAAACGAACATGTCGCGTTAACAAACAAGCCTGAACTATAGCACAGAAGTCGCTCCCTGTGCGCAATCTACACAGAGATATTCCTCTTTTGGCGATAGTGCCCACGCTACGGCCCTGGACGTAGATCCGATTTGCGTGCAGCAGAGGGGATTATGCCAGCTCGTGCGTGTGTTTTCAAGCTCGTCCCACAAATATATATAGGTTTATGGAGCATTGGGCTCCGTTTACGGATTGCTCTGTATTTATGCTCGCAATTAAGCTTGAGGTTGGCTACACTATCCTTTGACCATTAAAGGGGTACGAGATACCCACATGGAATTACATAGCTGTCAAAGAGCAGCCTTTCCTGTGGGTGTCTGGTCCGCTTTAAGCGGTCGGGCATCTATTTTTTTGACTGTGTCAGCAGTCAAGACATGTGAGGAAGGAGATCGATGGGCACGACTTCCCCCAAGGCGGTCATCATGGACGAGACCGCCGTCAATCGAGCGATGACCCGCATTGCGCACGAGATTCTCGAGCGCAACGAGGGCTGTGAAGACCTCGCTCTGGTCGGCATCGTCACGCGCGGCGACCTTCTGGCAAAGAAGCTCGCCGAGGAGATCAAGGAGATCGAGGGCGTCGACGTTCCGCTCGGTAGCCTCGACATCAGCTTCTACCGCGATGACTACGCCACCAATTTCGCTCCCGCGATCCACGCCACCAACATTCCCTTTAGCGTCGACGGCAAGCGCGTCGTTTTGGTGGACGATATCCTGTATACGGGCCGTACCATTCGCGCCGCTCTGGACGCCGTTATGGACCTGGGCCGTCCGAGCCGCATTGAGCTGGCAGTCCTTGTTGACCGCGGCCACCGCGAGCTCCCCATCTCGCCGGACTTTGTCGGCAAGAACGTTCCCTCGTCGCATGAGGAGAACGTGCACCTATATATGAAGGAAGTAGACGGCCGCACCGCTGTCGAGATTAACGACGTCGCGCCGGGTTCCCACGTGGGCTCCGCGCCGCTGGGAGGTGAGTAGTACCGTGGCGTTCAACCATAAGCACCTGATTGACATTACCGAGTACTCCGAAGAGGACATCAAGCTCATCCTCGAGACCGCCAAGGCGTTCTCCGAGGTCAACGAGCGTGCGATCAAGAAGGTCCCCACGCTCAAGGGTAAGACCATCGTTAACATGTTCAACGAGCCCTCGACGCGCACCCGCAGCTCCTTCGAGCTTGCCGAGAAGCGTCTTTCGGCCGACAGCCTCAACTTTGGCGGCTCCTCGACCTCCACGGTCAAGGGCGAGAGCCTCGTCGATACCGTCGAGACCCTCAACGCCTATAAGATCGACTGCATCGTCGTGCGCGACAAGCACGCCGGCGCGCCCTACATCGTCACGCAGAACTCGCCCGCGAGCGTCATCTGCGCCGGCGACGGCAAGCATAACCACCCCACGCAGGCCCTGCTCGACCTGTACACCATCTGGGAGCACAAGGGTGACTTCCACGGTCTGAAGGTCGCCGTCGTCGGCGACATCGCCCACTCCCGTGTCTGCGGCTCGCTGATTCCCGCCCTTAAGATTATGGGCTGCGAGACCTACGCCGTCGCCCCCGGCACGCTGCTGCCGCCGGCGCCCGAGGTTCTGGGCTGCGACCACGTGACGAGCGACCTCGATTCCGTCCTGCCCGAGCTGGACGTCGTCTACATGCTGCGCGTGCAGCAGGAGCGCCTCGAGGGTGCCCCGTTCCCCACGATTCGCGAGTACCACAAGCTCTTCGGTCTGACCAAGGACCGCGAGAAGCTCATGAAGCCCGATGCGATCATCTGCCACCCGGGCCCCATCAACCGCGGCGTCGAGTTCGACTCCTATATGGCCGACCACCCGCAACGCTCCGTCATCCTGGAGCAGGTCTACGCCGGTATCTGCGTGCGTATGGCTATCCTGTATCTGCTGCTTGGAGGTGCCGATAATGGCCTTGCTTCTTAAGAATGCCCACGTCGTCGACCCGTCCGTCGAGCTTGACGGTGTCGTTGACGTCCTGATTGACGGCGATAAGATCGCCGAGGTCGGCGAGAATCTCGCCGTCGAGGGAGCCGAGGTCCGCGACCTTTCCGGCAAGTACCTCGTCCCCGGCCTGGTGGATATGCACGTTCACCTTCGCGAGCCTGGCTACGAGGTCAAAGAGGACATCGAGAGCGGCACCCGCGCTGCTGCCAAGGGCGGCTTTACCGGCGTGTGCGCCATGCCCAACACCGATCCCGTCACCGATAACGGCACCGTCGTGGAGTTCGTCAAGTCCCGCGCTGCCGAGGTTGGTCACTGCCGCGTCTATCCGTCGGGCGCCATGACCCGCGGTCTTAAGGGCGAGGCCATGTCCGAGATGGGCGATATGGTTGCCCACGGCGCTGTCGCCTTTACCGACGACGGTCGCGGCGTGCAGGGCGCGGGCATGCTCCGTCGCTGCATGGACTACGGCAAGATGTTCGGCAAGGTGTTTATGAGCCATTGCCAGGACGAGGATTTGGTCGGCCACGGCCAGATCAACGAGGGCAAGGTCTCGACTCGTCTGGCCCTCGAGGGCTGGCCGGCTGCCGGCGAGGAGCTCCAGATTGCTCGCGACATCGAGATCGCCAAGCTGACCGGTGCCAAGCTGCACATCCAGCACATCTCCACCGCCCATGGCTTGGAGATCGTGCGCGCCGGTAAGGCCGCTGGCGTTCAGGTTACCTGCGAGGCCACCCCGCACCACATGTTCCTGACCGAGAACGACCTGGACGAGACCTACAACACCTCGCTCAAGGTCAATCCGCCGCTGCGCACCGACGAGGATGCCGAGGCCATCCGTCAGGGTGTCATCGACGGTACCGTCGACGCTATCGTTACCGACCACGCTCCCCACACCCCGTGGGAGAAGGCCCGCGAGTTCGAGCTCGCGCCCTTTGGAATGATTGGCCTCGAGACTTCGCTGTCGCTCGTGCTCACTGAGCTGGTCAACACGGGCAAGATGAGCGTGAGCCGCATGGTCGAGCTCATGGCCATCAAGCCGCGTGAGATTCTGGGCCTCGATCAGGTTCAGGTCAAGGCGGGCTCTGTCGCCGACCTGACCGTGTTCGACCCCTCCGCAACCTGGACGGTTGGCGAGGACGGTTACGAGTCGCGCGCCGAGAACTCCGGTTTTGCCGGCCGCACGCTCACCGGTCGTGCCACCGATGTATTTGTCGGTGGCAAGCAGACGCTCGCCGACGGCTGCATCTGCTAGCATAGCCTTATCGCTTTTGTGCGCGGCGCCCTTGCGGTGCCGCGCTTTCTGTTCGTTTAGACCATGCAACCGCATGGGGGATTGGAGCGTCTATGCCCACACCTTCCACTGCACGCATGCACGACTTCGAGGTCGTCTCGAACCGGGAGATCGCCGACGGCATCTTCTCGCTCGTTATCTCGGCCCCCAAGCTTGCAAGTGCGCTCAAGCCCGGTCAGTTTGTGAACATCGCCGTCCCCGGCGATGCGTCTTCTCTGCTTCGTGTGCCCTTGAGTTTCTACCGCGCCGACGCCGAGGCCGGCACCGTCGAGCTGTGGTACGCCGTCGTGGGCGACGATACCCGCCGTTTGTCCAAGATGGGCCCTGGCTCCACCTCTAACCTGTTGGGCCCCGGTGGCCGTGGCTGGATGGTACCCGAGGGCACCAGGAAGGCACTGCTCGTCGCCGGTGGCATCGGCGTTCCGCCTGTGCTGTGTCTTGCCGGCATGCTTGCCGAGCAGGGTGTTGATGTGGACGTGTGCCTGGGCTTTGGCACCGCTTCCAAGGCCGTGGGTGTCGATGAGTTCCGTGCGCTGGGCGCCACGGTTAACGTGTGCACCGACGACGGTTCGCTCGGCACGCACGGTTTTTGCACCGATCCGGCAGCCGAGCTGCTTGGAGAGGGCGGCTACGACTACGTCGCCAGCTGCGGCCCCGCCGTCATGATGAAGAAGGTCGCCGCCGCTGCCGCCGAGGCCGGTGTGTACTGCGAGGTGTCGCTCGAGCGCATGATGAGCTGTGGCTTTGGCGCCTGCAACACCTGCAATGTCGAGACGGTCGACGGTATGAAGGGTGCTTGTATGTGCGGCCCCGTGTTCGATGCTTCCAAGGTGGTGGTCTTCTAGTGGGTACCGTGAACATGGCCGTCGATTTCGGCGGCGTCAAGATGCAGAACCCCATTAACACCGCAGCCGGTACCTTTGGCTACGGTTGGCAGTTCCAGAACTTCTTTGATGTTTCCCAGCTGGGCGCCATCACCACCAAGGGTTGCGCTGCCGAGCCCTGGCCCGGCAATCCCGCGCCCCGCATGGCCGAGATTCCCGGCGGTATGATCAACTCCGTGGGTCTTCAGAACCCCGGCGTGGCCGCCTTTGCCCGCGAGTCCGGTCCGTGGCTCGAACAGCTGTCCAAGGACGGCTGCCAGGTCATCTGTCAGGTTGCCGGTCACTCCGTTGACGAGTTTGTCCGCGCACTCGAGATGTATGTCGAGCTGTGCCCCTGGGCTGCCGGCTACGAGATCAACGTGAGCTGCCCTAATATCGCCGCCGGCGGTGCCGCCATGGGCTCCACGCCCGAGGGCGCCTCTTCCGTCATGGCCGCCTGCCGTAAGGTGACCGATAAGCCGCTGTTCGTGAAGATGGCGCCGGTCAACGTCGCCGAGATCGCCAAGGCCCTCGAGGCCGCGGGAGCCGACGGCCTTTCGGTCATTAACTCCATCCAAGGCATGGCCATCGACGTCCATACCCGCAAGTCCCGCGTGGCCAAGCCCAAGGGCGGCCTTTCGGGCCCGCTGTGCCACCACATCGCCGTGCGCATGGTCTGGGAGGTTGCCCAGGCCGTCGATATCCCCATCAACGGTGTCGGCGGTGTCATGACTGGCGAGGATGCGGCTGAGTTTATCCTGGCCGGCGCCACCTGCGTGTCGGTCGGCATGGCCAACTTCGTCGATCCGTGCGCTTCGCTTAAGATCGCGCATGAGCTCGAGGCCTGGGCCGAGTCCCAGGGCGTAAAGGACATCAACGAGCTGGTGGGTGCTTTCGAATGCTAGAGAATGATGCCCGCGACCGTGTTATCGTCGCCCTCGACTGCGACCGTGAGCGCGCGCTCGAGCTCGCCCACGAGCTTTCGGGCCATGCCGCCTGGCTCAAGGTCGGCATGACGCTCTATTACGCTGAGGGTCCCCAGATCGTCAAGACCTTTAAGGACCTTGGCTTTAAGGTCTTCCTCGACCTTAAGTTCCATGACATTCCGCATCAGGTGCGCGGCGCTGCCCGCTCGGCCTCGCTTGCCGGTGCCGACCTGCTTTCGGTCCACGGCCTGGGCTCGGGTGCTATGCTCGCTGCCTGCCGCGAGGGTGCCGAGGAGGCGCGTGAGGACCGCGCCAAGCTCGTCGCCATCACCGTGCTCACGAGCATGAATCAGGATGCCTTGAGCGAGATCGGCGTCGAGTCTCCCGTGGCCGAGGAGGCCGCCCGCTTGGCAAAGCTTGCTCAGGCCAATGGCATCGATGGCATCGTGTGCTCACCGATGGAGGCTCACGACATGCGTGAGCTGCTGGGTCCTGATGCCCTGATCGTGACTCCGGGTGTGCGTCCGGTGGGTGCCGCCCTTGGTGACCAGTCCCGCGTGGCGACGCCTTCCCAGGCTATCGAGCGTGGCGCAAGCCACATTGTGGTGGGCCGTCCCATCACCGGTGCCGACGATCCGGTTGCCGCCTTTGACGCCATCGTCGCCGAGCTGGTCGAAAACGTCGCGTAAAAGATTCCCCTAAGTTACCACTTTTGGGTCTCATTAGCACAAAATAGCCCCTGTGCCTGCGTAAACTTTCCCATCCTTTGTGTGGAATCGCAGGTCAGGGGCTTAACTTTGGGCGCAGTATATTGCACTTTTTGCGGGTATCGTCTAACCTATGGAGCCGCGATTAGGCTTTTTGTGCGTTCTACGTGCTAAAATGCCAATTATTGAATCAGATATAACCCAACTATTTGGAGGTACGAATGGCACTCCCTCAGCTTACCGACGAGCAGCGCAAGCAGGCTCTTGAGAAGGCTGCTGCCGCACGTCACGCCCGCGCTGAGCTTCGCGAGCAGATCAAGAAGGGCGAGAAGTCCCTCGAGTCCGTGCTCAACTCCGATGACCCCATCGCTTCCCGCATGAAGGTTTCCACCCTCATCGAGTCTCTCCCCGGTTATGGCAAGGCCAAGGCCGCCAAGATCATGGAGGAGCTCGGTATCTCCGCTACTCGTCGCGTCCAGGGCCTCGGTGTCCGTCAGCGCGAGCAGCTCCTCGAGCAGCTGACCAAATAAGTGAGCGCTCAGGATTCCAAGCTCTTTGTGATTTCTGGACCGTCAGGCGCAGGCAAGGGTACGCTCGTCACTCGTGTGCGCGAGCGCCGCTCGAACCTGGGTCTGACGGTTTCGGCTACCACGCGAGCACCACGCAAAGGTGAGGTCGACGGCGTCAACTACTTTTTTCTGACGCGCGAGGAGTTCGACCGCCGCGTGGCAAACGGTGAGTTTGTTGAGTGGGCCGAGGTCCACGGTAACTGCTACGGCACGTTGGTGAGCGAGGTCACATCCAAGCTCGCCTCGGGCTCGTCTCTGATTTTGGAGATCGATGTCCAGGGCGCCCTGCAGGTGAAGGAGCGTTTCCCCGAGGCCGTGCTGATCTTTATCAAGCCGCCTTCGCTTGAGGTGCTCCGCGAGCGTCTAGTCGGTCGCGGTACCGAGACGCCCGAGACGATTGAGCTGCGTATGGCAAACGCCGCCGATGAGCTTGCCCTTGCCGACCGCTACGACGACGTCGTGGTGAATGACGATCTCGACCGCGCGACCGATGAGCTCGTTCGCGTTCTCGATATGCATGAAAGGATCTGAGGTCCGTGTCCGTTGTAAAGCCTTGCATTGACGATCTTCTGGAGAAGACCGATCACAACCGCTTCCTGCTCGCTTCGCTTGCCTCCAAGCGCGCCTGCGACATCAATAGCATGCTGCGTGGCCAGCACAACCGCGTGCTTGCCGTTCAGGATGTCGATGACATCACCATCGGGCTTTCCGGTGCCGATACCATCTCGATGGCTATGGACGAGATTGTCGACGGCGACATCTCTTACGACGAGGCCCGTTACGAGAAGGCGCTCGGCCACAAGGTTGCTGAAGCCTAAATGGCGGCTCGCGTCTGCCTAGTCCACTATCACGAGGTTGGGCTGAAGGGCAAGAACCGCGCACATTTTGAGCATATCCTCATGGATAACATCAAGGCGGCCTTGGCCGCCTTTTCCGTGAACGCCGTGTCTCGAATTTCCGGTTATATCCTCGTGACCTTTAACGAGCATCAGGCCGACGAGGCGGCGCGTGTCATCCGCACCGTCCCCGGCGTTGCCCGTGTGTCTTTGGCGTATCACACCAACCGCGACCCGCAGGAGTACTGCGCCGCCGCTGTGAAGGCGCTGCGCGAGTTTGGTTCCTTCGATTCGTTTAAGGTGCACGCCAAGCGCTCCAATACTGACTATGAGCTCACCTCGATCGATATCAATCGACAGGTTGGCGAGGTGCTGTGTGAGGCGTTTCCCGATAAAAAGGTCCAGATGCACGACCCCGACGCGATGGTGCACGTTCTGGTGGTTCAGGGTAGTGTCTACGTGTATGCGCGCTCCGAGCGCGGCGTTGGCGGCCTTCCGGTGGGTTCTGCCGGCAAGGTCGTGACGCTTCTGTCGTCGGGTATCGATTCTCCGGTGGCGACCTGGATGCTCGCGCGTCGCGGCGCGGTGTGCGTGCCGGTGCATTTCTCCGGTCGTCCGCAGACGCCCGACACGAGTGAATACCTGGTGCAGGACATCATCCGTGCGCTTGAGCCGGGTGTCCAGATCGGCCGCCTGTACGTGGTGCCGTTTGGCGACTGCCAGCGTGAGATTTCGGTCACCTGTCCCAGCAACCTGCGCGTGATCATGTATCGCCGCATTATGTATTCGGTTGCTGAGCGCATTGCACACATCGAGGGTGCCAGGGCCATCGTTACGGGCGAATCGCTTGGGCAGGTTGCCTCCCAAACGCTTGAGAACATCATGGCCGTCAACGAAGCCGTGAAGATTCCCGTGTTCCGTCCTCTCATCGGTTCGGACAAACAGGAGATCATCGCACGCGCCGAGGAGATCGGTACGTTCGATATCTCGACTGAGGCCGCTCCCGACTGCTGCACGCTGTTTATGCCACGCCGTCCCGAGACGCACGCTAAACTCGATGCCGTGCATGAGGCCTGGGAACTGTTTGATCACGAGGAGATGATTGAGCGTCTGCTCAAGCAGACCGAGTACATCGACTTCGAGAGCAACACGTACAAGGCCCCTAAGACCTTAAAACGCAAACATTCTGAGCTTGCTCCGCGTGAGATTTACCAAGATCACGAGTAAATATGTGCATAGACCGACGATGCGCCTGCATCGTCGGCCTTTTGCTATCTGGGCATTTTGCGGCTAAGTGTTCATTTGTCGACGTGTGCCTGAATAAATGGACATTATTTCGCAAGGTTTTGGTCAGCTTTTGGTTTGACCGCAAAAACCGGTTTTGGGGCGTGGCTGTTGTGGAGCTCCTTTCCTGACACGATGGTGTTGGGAGGTTTTGCTATGGCGCAGCGCGAACAACACGAACGGGTCAAAAAGATGGACCGCTTGGCGGGCAAACTGCTCGGTCATAAGGCAGTGGTGATGGCGATACTGGTCGTCATTGCGATGGCGAGTGGACTGGCGATGGCGAACCTTGGCGGCGGTGCCGGCGGTGTGTCGTTTGAGCGCACTGATGGTTCGGGCACGTTAGTGGAGCCGGGATCCGGCGATGCTTCGAGCGGAAAGACATCCGAAGGCTCTTCACCGAAGGCTTCTGCCGCGGCAGAGGTTTATGTCGATGTTGATGGCGCCGTTGTGTCGCCCGGTGTATATCGTCTCAAGGACGGCGCGCGAGTGGCTCAGGCGATTGATGCCGCCGGCGGGCTGGCGCCCGAAGCAGACGTTACGGGGCTTAATCGTGCATCCAAGGTCACTGATGGACAAAAAATTCACGTTCCAACGGTAGGGGAGCAGCAGGTGTCCATTGCGGAAGCCGGTGTTGATGGTGGGACTTCCGCATCATCAGGCGTCGGTGGCGCAACAGGCCTAGTAAACATTAATACGGCAAGCTCGGCAGAGCTGCAGACGCTCTCGGGAATCGGTCCCTCAATGGCACAGTCGATTATCGATGAGCGGACAAAGAACGGTGCTTTTGCTTCGGTTGACGATCTGATGCGCGTGTCGGGAATCGGCGAGAAGAAGCTTGCCAAAATCAAAGATTGCATCTGCGTATGAGTACGACCGAGCGAGAGCACGTGATGCCTCCGCGGCCCCTGATTCCGTGGACGATGGCCCTGTGTGCCGGCATGTGCGTGAGCTGCGCCTTGGTGCTCAGCATAGCCGCTGATGTGCTGCTGAGGGAGCGGGCGACGGCGGTCGGGCCGCTATGGGCCATTCCCGTTGCGGCAGCGGTTTTCGTTGTGCTGGCTCACTCTTGTGCGCGGCTTGCCCCTTTGAAGCGGTGGCTGTATGCCGCGTCCGTCGGTCTCGTGGCGGGAGCGGTCGTCTCGGCGTGGTGGGCTGTGGGTGCGCTCAGCGCCTCGAAGGCGCTCGACGGTCGAGCGGCAAGCGGCCTCGAGTTTGTCGTGCAGGGTGATCCATCCATAAACGACGACGTGTATTCCTATACCTGCGAGGCAAGCGCGGACGGTAAGAACTTGGCAACGGTTCGCCTATCGTGTGATCGTGAGCTCAAGGTCGGGGCGCACGTGCGTGTTATCGGTCGCGTTTCACGTTTTGAGAACGATGCATATGGACGATCGCGCGTGCTCCGAGGCGAGGTGCGCAAGGTTAAAGCCGTTCGAGTCGTGTCGGTCGATGAGGGCTCTCCGGTGCCGCTGCTTCGGCTGCGAAATGGGCTGCTTGCATCCATCGCGCCTGCGACCGACCCGGCGCGTGCGCTCATAGCCGGTGTCGTCTGCGGTCGTTCGGCCGAGCTGCGCGCCCAGCCGGCGGGCGACTGGTTTTCGGTGACGGGAACGGCGCATCTTATCGCAGTCTCGGGCAGCCATTTGGCTATCGTGGGGTTTTTAATCGAGGGTGTATTGCAAAAGACTCGGTGCTCACGTGGTCTTCAGCGGGCGATATTGGCGATAACGCTTGTGGGCTACGCTGCCTTTACGGGCGCGTCTCCCTCGGCCGTGCGCGCGTGCTGCATGGTGTTCGTGACGCTTGTCGTAAACGGCGCGGGGCGTCGTCGGCACGGCCTTTCGGCACTCTTCGTAACCATGTCCATCTTTGTGCTACTGCGGCCGACGGTGCTGTTCGAGATGGGCTTTCAGCTTTCATGCGCCAGCGTCTTAGCCATTCTGTGTTTTTGTCCCTATGCGACCTACGTGTTGGGTGAGCTAGGTGTGCCATCGGGCGTTGCCAGCGTGCTTTCCGTCACGCTGTGCTCGCAACTGGCGACACTTCCCATTACCATTCCTGCCTTCGGTACATTCTCGCTCATTGCTCCGTTGGCAAATGCGGTCATCGGTCCGGTGGTGAGCGTTCTGCTCGCTGTGTCGATCGCGCTGGCTCCCTTTTCGCTCGTGGGACCGTTGCGGACTTGGGCGCTCGTTGTGCCCATGATTGCCGCCCGTTGCGCGCTGTTCTTCGAGCAGCTGTTTGCCGCCGTGCCGGGTGCATACGTGAGCGTGCCGCCCGATAGCATGTGGATTTACCTAGTGCCGTGTTTTCTGGCGGTTCTGCTGGTCTGGTGGCCGCGTCCCCGTGCACGTCCTATGGCGGTGGGGCTTGCATGCCTGATGCTCTTGGCTGCGATTCCGTACGTCTATTGGGATCGATTCGCTCCGCCTTCGGTGACGGTGCTCGATGTGGGCCAGGCCGATGCGATTCTTATCCGCCAAGGCGGCGCAGTAGCTCTCGTCGACTGCGGGCTCGACGAGCGTGTGGTTGCGGCGTTGGTTCGCAATAACGTGCACCATATCGATGCCGTCTTTGTGACGCATTGGGATGAGGACCACTGGGGTGGTTTGCCTGCCGTGCTCGAACAGTTTTCGGTCGGAACGATTGCCGTGGCGGCGGATGCGCTGGAGGATGCTCCTGCCGAGGTATTGAACCGACCTGGCGTGGAGTATCGGCAGGTGCGCCGTGGGGATACGGTCGACATCGGCTCATTTTGCGCTCGCGTGATGTGGCCATTCGAGTTCGTGGATGGCGAGGGAAATGAGGACTCGCTTGTCCTGCTGCTCTCTTATGTTCAGGAAGGCAAGGGCCTGCGCATACTCCTCACCGGTGATGCCGAGCTCGACCAAG
This sequence comes from uncultured Collinsella sp., assembly GCA_902497075.1. Classification (GTDB taxonomy): domain Bacteria; phylum Actinomycetota; class Coriobacteriia; order Coriobacteriales; family Coriobacteriaceae; genus Collinsella. Next base: position 133,000 of record CABVDG010000003.1, on the reverse strand, counting down.
AGCGGGAATTCGTGCAGGAGGTGGGGGATATCGATGTCCTTAAACTTGGGCATCACGGCTCCAAGGTTTCAGTCGATGGCGAGTTGCTGGACGTCCTGAAGCCCGAGCTTTCCCTCGCAAGCGCCGGTGAGGGGAATCGATACGGCCATCCGTCCGATGCCTGCATCGATGCCGTTAAGGAAGCGGGTGGTGTGTTCGCGTGTACCATCGAACACGGCGACATTACCGTCACACCGACTGCGAATGGCTTTGCGATGCGATGCCAGCGACCGTGACGACGTCGTTGGCGTGTGGTGGGCCCCTGGGCTAGAATGGCACGGAACGAATACGAAGGCCTGCGGGAGGGGAGCGCAATGTCCGAAACCGGTTTGCTTCCGGCATATCTGATCGTCGGTACCGACGGAGTTAAGCGCGACCACGCCGTCTCGCGTATGAAAGCGCGTCTGGAAAAATCGGGTATGGTCGAGTTCAACCTCGACGAGCGAGACATGACCAAGGACCCCGATATCGAGTCCATTATCGGATCGCTTAACACCTTTCCGATGGGCAGCGAGTTTCGTCTGGTAATCCTCGATGGCTGCTCAAAGCTCGCCAAGGCGGTCTCGGAGCCGCTCGTTGGGTATCTGGCGAGTCCCAGCCCAACAACGGTCTGCCTCATCATCGCCGACTCACTTGCCAAGAATACGCGCCTGTATAAGGCAATCGCCAAGATCGACAAGAAGGCTATCGTCGATTGCTCGGGTACCAAGCGCTGGGAACTGCCGCGCCGTGTTCAGCAGATGGCGACGCTGCGCGGTAAGTCGATTTCGACGGCGGCCGCCGAGGAGCTCGTCTCGCGTTCGGGCGAAAACACGCGCATGCTCGATAACGACTTGGCTAAGCTTGCCCAGATGGTCGAGTCGCCCCAGATTGAACTTGCCGATGTTGAGCGCTGGATTGTACGTACGGCCGAGGTCCAACCCTGGGACTTCCTCAACGCCGTCTCGGCTCGCGATATGCGGCGTTCGCTCGAGCTCTTTAAGCTCCTGCCCTCCAAGAGCTACGTGTGGACTTACACATTGCTGTGCGGTCGCATTCGCGAGCTTATCGTCGCCAAGGCGCTCGACGCGCGTGGGCAGGGTCGCGAGCTGGCCGCAACGCTCAAGCTCCAGTCCTGGCAGGTCAAGAATCACCTTACCTGGGCGCGTCGTTTTTCGATGACCGAGCTCGTCGCAGCGCTCGACGCTGCCGTTGATGTGGAGCTCGCGCTCAAGGGTTCGGCCGATTCTCAGACGGCGCTTTTGCTCTGGATTACGAACATCTTGAGAAAATCGTGATGATACCTGCCTATTTGACAAATTCGTTCTATCCCTTTGAGGGGGAGCGTGCTATAGTAGGCGCTTGCATGACCTCACCGTGTCTCAGAGGTGTCATACATTTTTTGCAAGGAACTCGAAAGGAACTCCAGAAGTGGCAAACATCAAGTCTCAGAAGAAGCGTATCCGCACCAATGAGGCAGCTCGCATGCGTAACAAGGCTGTCAAGTCCGAGCTCAAGACGCTGACCAAGCACGTCCAGTCCGCCGTCGCCGAGGGCGACGCCGAGAAGGCCCAGGCTGCCCTCAAGACCGTCACCAAGCGTCTCGACATGGCTGCCGCCAAGCATGTTATCCACAAGAACCAGGCTTCCAACCGCAAGTCCGGTCTTGCCAAGCTCGTGAACAGCATCAACGCCTAAGTTGTAAATTTCACACCACACAGTTTACGCGCATAAATGGAGCCTGTTTTATGGAACAGGCTCCATTTTTTGTACCGCTCGGGTAAGATAGTCCGCATGAATACTTCAATTGACATTTCCCACATCCGCAACTTCTCGATCGTTGCGCACATCGACCATGGCAAGTCCACGATCAGCGACCGCATCCTCGAGCTCACCCATACCGTCGACGAACGCGACATGGAGTCGCAGCTGCTCGACACCATGGATATCGAGCGCGAGCGCGGCATTACGATCAAGTCCAATGCCGTCCGCGTTTCCTATGACGCCGACGATGGTGAGACGTATCAGTTCAATCTGATCGATACGCCGGGCCACGTGGACTTTACCTATGAGGTCTCGCGCTCGCTGGCAGCCTGTGAGGGCGCGGTACTCGTTGTCGACGCCACGCAGGGCGTCGAGGCGCAGACCGTTTCCAACGCGACGCTCGCCATGAACGCCAATCTGGACATTGTGCCGGCCATCAACAAGATCGACCTGCCCTCGGCCCATCCCGATGAGGTTAAGACCGAGATCGAGGATGACCTGGCGATCCCTGCCGATGATGCTGTGTGCGTCTCGGGCAAGACCGGCGAGGGCATTCACGATCTGCTGGAGTCCATTGTCTTTTTGATTTCGCCGCCTAAGGGCGATGCAAACGCTCCGCTCAAAGCGCTCATTTTGGATTCGTACTTTGACGAGTATCGCGGTGTGGTGGCTACGGTGCGCGTCTTCGATGGTTCCATCAAAAAGGGCGATACCCTGCTTATGATGCAAGCCAAGGGCGACTTTTTGGTCGACGGCGTGGGCGTCAAGCGTCCTGCCGAGACCCCGGTCGACGCGCTGACGGTCGGCGAGGTCGGATATGTGGTCACGGGCTTGAAGGATCCCGAGGCCGTTCGCGTGGGCGATACCCTTACGTGGGCGTCGAACCCCTGCCCCGAGCCGCTTCCCGGTTATCGCGAGGCCAAGCCCATGGTCTATACGGGCCTGTTCCCGATCGACAACAAGGACTACGAGAACCTGCGTGACGCGCTCGATAAACTGCACGTCAACGACCCGTCGTTGGTGTGGGAGCCCGAGACCTCGGTGGCGCTCGGCTTTGGCTTCCGCGTGGGCTTCCTGGGCCTGCTGCACATGGAAGTCGTCAAGGAACGCCTGGAGCGCGAGTTCAACCTGGACCTCATTGCCACGAGTCCCTCGGTTGACTATCACGTCTACAAGACCGACGGCGAAATGATCGATGTCCGCAGTCCGCAGGACCTTCCCGAGGCCACGCGCATCGATCGTATCGAGGAACCCTACCTCAAGGCAAAGATCATCTGCCCGCCTGAGTACACGGGTGCCGTCATGCAGCTCGCCATCGAGCACCGCGGCGTCACAACCGACATGATCCACCTGACGAGCAAATCGGTCGAGATGCGCTTCGATATGCCGCTCGCCGAGCTCATCTTGGACTTCTTCGATCAGCTCAAGAGCCGCACCAAGGGCTATGCCTCGCTCGACTACGAGTTCAACGAGTACCGTCCCTCCGAGCTCGTGAAGCTCGATATTTTGCTTTCGGGCGACGAGGTGGACGCGCTTTCGTTTATCGTCCATAAGGACAAGGCATATGGCCTGGCCCGTGGCCTGTGCGACAAGCTCAAGGAGATCATCCCGCGTCAGCTGTTCGAGGTGCCCATCCAGGGTGCTATCGGCAACAAGATCATCGCCCGTTCCACCGTCAAGGCGCGTCGCAAGGACGTTCTTGCCAAGTGCTACGGCGGCGATATCTCGCGTAAGCGCAAGCTGCTCGAGAAGCAGAAAGAGGGCAAGAAGCGCATGAAAGCCATCGGATCGGTCGAGGTTCCGCAGGAGGCCTTTATGGCGATCCTCAAGGTGGACGAGTAGGTCCATGGCGCTTTCTGATTACAGTAAGCGGCTGCTGGGTGCTTATGCCGAGCAGCCGTTCCTTATGGCTCCCATGGCGGGCGTGACCGACCCTGCCTACCGCATCATGTGCCGCCGCCGCGGTGCCAACCTTGCCTACAGCGAGATGGTGAGCGTGGCGGGCCTTGCCTATGCCAGCAACAAGACCTGGCGCCTGGTGCTACCGGCCGACGAGGAGCAGCAGATTTGCGTGCAACTCTTTGGCTCCAAGCCCGAGCAGTTTGCGAGCGCCGTTGCCGCCGTCGAGGAGCGCGTTGGCGATCGCCTGTCATTGATTGATATCAACATGGCCTGTCCGGCTCGCAAGGTCGTTACCAAGGGCGAGGGCTCGGCGCTTATGCGCACGCCCGACCTGGCCGAAAGAATCGTCGAGGCAGCGGTGGGCGCGGCGCATGTTCCCGTGACCGTGAAGATCCGCAAGGGTTTTTATGCCGAGGATCGCAACGCCGCAACGTTTGCCCAGATGCTTGAGGGCGCAGGGGCTGCCGCAGTCGCCGTGCATGGTCGTTGCGCCACGCAGCTCTACACGGGCCAGGCCGATTGGTCGGTCGTCGATGAGGTTGCCGACGCTGTCGAGATTCCCGTGATTGGTTCGGGCGATGTGTTCTCGGCCGAGGACGCTGCTGAGCATCTGCACGGCTCGGGTGCCAGCGCGGTGTTTATCGCGCGCGGCATCTACGGCAATCCGTGGGTGTTCGGCGATGCCCGAGCCCTTGCACTCGATGGCACGCCGGTTCCTTCTCGCTCCTCGGTCGAGCGCCTGGAGGCTCTGCGCGAGCACCTGACGTTGACGCACGAGCTTCTGCCGCTCATGTCGCGTGCTCGCACGTACGCAAGCTGGTACTTAAAGGGCATGCCCCATGCCGCCGCCTGGCGCGCTCAGGTGGTGCGTTGCTCTACGTACGAGGAGTTTATGGCGCTGGTCGATGATATCGAGCGCGATGTGGTGGCCTGCGAGGCCGCGCTTGCCGCCGGTGAATCGGTGCCCTCTCATCCGCTGGAGGCCTAAGGGTGGCCGTTACTGCGCTGTACGTGCACGTGCCGTTTTGCGCTCAAAAATGCCGCTATTGCGACTTTGACTCGTGCAGCTTTGCTGCGTGTGATTTGGATGCCGCGCTCGATTCCTATTTTGAGCAGCTGTATGCGCGCCTCGATTCCTTTGGCGACGCCGGGGCGCTTGCGCAGGTCCGCACGGTCTATATTGGCGGCGGCACGCCGTCGCTGGCTGGGGAGCGCCTGGTGAAACTTGCCCGTCGTATCTCCATGTGGTGCAAGCCCGTTGAATTTACTTGCGAAGCCAATCCTGAGTCGCTGACCGTCGAGCTCGCCACCGCGCTTGCCGAGGCGGGTGTCACGCGCATCTCTCTGGGCGTGCAAACCCTCGACAATACCGAGCTGGTTGCTATTGGCCGCATTCACGATGCTAATCGGGCACTTGCGGCTATCGCGACGGTAAAGGACGCTGGCCTCGATGTGTCGTGCGACCTTATGTGCGGCCTTCCCGGGCAGACGGCGGCGAGTTGGCGGCGCACGCTCGATGGCGTGTTGGCGGCGGCGCCTCATCATGTGTCGGTCTACCCGCTCACGCTCGAGGAGGGCACGCCGCTCTATCGCATGGCGTGCCGTGACGAGTCGCTCGAGCCTGATGAGGATTTTCAGGCCGACTGCATGGATGTGGCACGCGAGCTCCTGGGTGCCGCCGGCTATCACCCGTATGAGGTGGCGAGCTACGCGCTCGACGGCCATGAGTGCGCCCATAACATTGCCTACTGGACCGGACGGGGCTACCTGGGCCTGGGTCGTTCTGCCGCGGGCATGCTCGACGACGAGGATTTCGACCGTCTTGCAGGTTTGTTCCCCGGCGTGTCTTCTCGAGGCGATGCGTACCGCGTGCGTCTGGTGCAACGTGACGATGACGCGACGGCGTTCGAGGCCGAATATCTGTCGCAGCGCGAGGCTGTCGCCGAAGACTTGATGCTCGCTTGTCGCATGACGCGCGGTGTTGCGTCCGACCTGTTGGCTCGTGCAGCTTGCGTCATCCCAACGGGCGAGCTGGCAGCTGCCTGCGATCGCGCGCTCGAATTGGATCTTGCCACTTGGGTGCCCGAGACGCTCTGGGGTCATGAGGGACCCTTCACTACGGCAGATGTCGTCGCGGGCCATGTTCGAGCTCGTCTGGCGCCGACCCATCTGGGCTGGCTCGATGGAAATGTTCTGTTCGAGCTGTTTTGGGATCTAGCTTAGGCCGCTCGGGTAGAATTACCGGAATATATACGCTGCTGTGAGCAGGAGGTTGCCGCGCATGGCGACGATGAACGAAAAAGATTACTACGAGATTCTGGGTGTCTCCAAGGACGCCACCTCGCGTGATATTCAAAAGGCCTTCCAGCAAAAGGCCCGTAAGCTCCATCCGGACGTCAATAAAGAGCCGGATGCCGAGGAAAAGTTTAAAGAGGTTTCCGAGGCCTACGCCGTGCTTTCGGATGAGCAAAAACGTGCGCGCTACGACGCCATGCGTTCTGGCAATCCCTTTGCCGGTGCTCCTACGGCTTCGCCCTATGGTGGCGGCTACGCCGGCAGCACGGGCTATGGCAATCCCTTTGAGGGCGGCTTTCCCTTTGGTGGCGCCTGGGGCCAGCAGCGTCGCGGCCAGGCTGCCTACAATCCCGAGAACGGCGCCAACGTGGTCGTCGATATCAAACTCGACGCCAAGGAGGCCAAGGGCGGTGCCCGCAAGACCGTCCGCTACACGCGCTTCGATACCTGTGGTCACTGCGGCGGCTCGGGCTCCGTTTCGTCCGAGCATGCACATACCTGCCCGAGCTGCGGTGGCCGCGGCCACATCGACGTCGACCTGTCCTTCCTGTTTGGTGCGGGCACGTTCCAGTCGGTCTGTCCCGAGTGCGGCGGTTCCGGTAAAGTCGTGGCCGATCCCTGCCCTGATTGCGGTGGCAGCGGTCGTACTCGCGTAACCTCCGAGCAGACGATTGAGTTTCCTGCCGGCACGCACGATGGCGATGAGGTCCGCATTAGCGGTATGGGTCACGCCGGCACCAACGGTGCCTCGGGTGGCGATCTTGTCGGCCGCGCCCATGTTGAGGCCGAGCGCCTGGAAGGCAAGGCCCGTACCGGTTTTTACCTGATGGGCATCGTGGCGCCATTTTTGGTGCTGTCGGCCATCTCGGGCGTGTTCTCGGCCTTCGCCGTGATGTGCTTTATTCCGTTTACCATGGGCATGTTCATGGTGCTTTCGGACGGTGTGCTTCATCGCAGCCTGCTGTGGTGGAAGCGCGGCGCGATGCAGTTTGCCAACGGTTTTGCCAACGGCTTCATGTTCGCGCTCGTGTCGGTTTGGTTCGCAAGTTGCTCGCAACGGGCCATGCTTTCGCCGTACCAAATGCAATAACATCAAACCCTCTGTTTGCGGTCGGCCCAGCTTGGGTATAGGACGCACTGTGACAATAATGAAAGTCGGAAGGATTCGGTCGTGTCGGAAAATAGGGATTACTACGAGGTGCTTGGCGTCGACAGGGATGCCGACGCGCGGACGATTAAGCGTGCGTTTCTAAAGAAGGCCCGTACCGTACATCCGGATGTTTCGGACGATCCCGAGGCCGAGGCCAAGTTCAAGGAGCTCAACGAGGCCTATTCCGTTCTTTCCGATGAGCAGAAGCGTGCTAACTACGACCGTTACGGCACTGCCGACGGCCCTGGTGGTTCGGGCTACGTCGATATCAACGATATCTTTGGTGGCATGGGCATGGACGACTTGTTCTCGTCGTTTTTTGGCGGTGGCGCCGGTGGTGGTGCCCGCAGCCGTCGTGAGCGTCGTCGCGGACGCGACATGGCCATCTCGCTTTCGGTGACGCTCGAGGAGGCGGCGCTCGGTTGCAAAAAGACGATCAGCTATGATCGCCTTGCTCCTTGCGAGGACTGCAACGGTACCGGTAGGTCCGAGGGTGCACAGGAAAAGCAGTGCAGTCGCTGCCACGGTACGGGCTACGTCACGACGGTTCAGCGATCGTTTTTGGGCCAGGTTCAGTCTTCCTCGCCTTGCCCCGACTGCCATGGCGAGGGCACGGTTATCGATCATCCCTGCGAGACCTGCGACGGTCAGGGCCGCACGCCTTCGCACGAAAAGATCGACATCGATATTCCCGCCGGCGTTTCGACCGGTCGCCAGCTGCGTGTGAGCGGCTTTGGCGAGGCCGGCCTTCGCGGTGAGCCTTCGGGCGACCTGATTGTCAACGTGCGCGTTGCCGACCATGAGCGCTTTAAGCGCAACGGTGACGACCTGTACCTGGTGAGCGATATCTCGATTGCGCAGGCTGCGCTCGGCTGCGAGATCGAGGTCGAGGGCATTATGCCCGACGAGGTCGTTAAGGTGACGGTTCCCGCCGGCGCCCAGTACGGCGACACCGTGAGCGTCAATAATTACGGCATGCCGCGCATTGGCGGTGGCGGTTCGCGTGGCCGCCTGATCGTGCAACTGCGCGTGGTCGTTCCCACCAATCTTTCCAATAAGCAACGCGAGCTGCTCCGTGCTTTTGCCGATGAGATGGGCGATGACGTCGCTTCCGGTAAGAAGTCGGTGACCGACCGTATCAAGAGTGCCCTCGACGATATCCTCGATTAAGGAGCCCGCGTGCTCGCACCCCATATTTCCGTCGTCAACCTCGGCTGCCGTGTCAACCGGGTTGAGTCTGACCGTATCACTGCCGATCTTATGCGCCTGGGCTTTGCTATTGTGGAGCCCCAGGATGCCGATTTGATCGTCATTAACACCTGTGCCGTTACGGGCGAGGCCGAGGCCAAGACCCGTAAGGCCGTCCGTCATGCGCTGACCCATCCAAATGAGCCCTATGTGCTCGTGACCGGTTGCGTGGTCAATTTGCATCCCGAGGAGCTGTTGGAGCTTTCGGATCGCGTGATCGCCGAGCCGTCCAAGATCGATGTCGCCGAACGTGTCTGCGAGGTGCTGGGCGTTGAGTCCGATAGCGTTCCCGCCTGCAGCGATGGCGAGGTGGTCGATGCGCTCGGTCGCTCTCGCCTGGGCGTGAAGATCCAGGACGGCTGCAACCATCGCTGCACCTATTGCATTGTGTGGAAGGCGCGCGGCCCCGAGCGCTCCGTGCCCGTCGAGTCCGTGCTTGAGCAAGTTCGCGAGGCCCAGGAGGCCGGCGTGCCCGAGGTAGTGCTGACCGGTGTGAACCTGGGTGCCTACGATGGCAAGAGCGCGACCGACGAGCATGTCGAAATCGATGAGCTGCTCGAGATCATCATGGAGCGCACGACTATTGCGCATGTGCGCATTTCCTCGGTCGAGCCCATGGATATCTCTGAGCGCCTGCTTAAGGTCATGGCGTGCTATCCGCAGCGTATTGCCCCGTTTTTGCACCTGCCCGTGCAGTCCGGCTGTACGGCGACGCTGCATCGCATGGGTCGTCCCTATAGTGCCGAGGCCTTTGAGGACACGGTGCGCATGATTCGCGCCAACTTGCCCCAGGCGTCTCTTTCGTGCGACGTCATCGTCGGTTTTCCCGGCGAGACGGACGAGGAGTTCGAGGAGTCGCTGGCGCTGTGCCGCCGCGTGGGGTTCTCGCGTATGCACGTGTTCCGCTACAGCAAGCGTCCCGGTACCCTTGCTGCCGACATGCCCGACCAGGTGCCGCCCGAGGTTATGGCCGAGCGCAGCCGCCGTATGCGAGACGCGGCGCAGGAGCTCGCTATTGCCGATGCTCGTCGTCGCGTGGGCACTGTCGAGCGTGCCGTGCTTGAGTACGGTGATAATTTAACGCTCGGTTCGTTCCATCATGCCCGTCTTGACGATACCTGTGGACTTACAGCCCCGTGCCTGCTCGATGTTGCTATCATCGGAGTCGATGATTCCGGCTTGGTCCATGCGCGCAGGGAGGTCCATGGAAGCCTCGAAGATTAGACTTACCGTTCCCGAGGGAGTTGATCCCTCGCGTGTTTTGGGCGCCGGCGACGGCGTCCTTCGTGCGCTCGAGAGCTTGGTTCGCGCTCACGTGGTCGCCCGTGGCGATAGCATCTCCGTGAGCGGTGACCCGGATGAGGTCGAACTCGTGGCGCGTTTTTTTGAACACGCTTTTCGCGAGGCGGCGGCCGGTCGTACCCTGTCTGCCGACGATGTCTCGCGTTGCCTGGCCGTCTTGCGCGACGGCGAGCATGAGGCCACATCGCTTCGCGATGACGTGCTGCTTTCATACCGCGGTCGTGTCATTCGTCCCAAGACGCTTGGGCAAAAGCGCTATGTGGATGCCATTCGCTCGCATACCATCACCTTTGGCTTGGGTCCTGCCGGCACCGGTAAGACCTATCTGGCCATGGCGCTCGCCGTTGCCGCGCTCAAGCGCCATGAGGTGGGCCGTTTGATCTTGACGCGTCCGGTTGTCGAAGCAGGGGAGAACCTGGGCTTTTTGCCTGGCACCCTCGAGGAAAAGATCGATCCGTACATGCGTCCGCTCTACGACGCCCTTTTTGACATGATGGATCGCGAGCGCACCGATGAGCTTATGGAGCGCGGCGTGATCGAGATTGCCCCGCTTGCCTATATGCGCGGTCGTACGCTGAGCGATGCTTTCGTGGTGCTCGACGAGGCGCAAAATACCACGCCCGAGCAGATGAAGATGTTCCTGACACGCCTTGGATTCAACTCCAAGTTCGTGATTACCGGCGACCTTAGCCAGCGCGACCTGGTGGGTCGTCGTGGTGGCTTGGCGGATGCCGAGCAGATTTTGGGCCGTGTCGACGATGTGGCGTTTGCACACCTGGAGCGCGCCGATGTGGTGCGCCATGCCCTGGTGGGTCGTATCGTCGAGGCATACGATGCTTATGATGACGTGCGTGAGCAGCGCTCGCGCGACCGAAAGGAGTCCCGTTGAGTGTATTGATCAGCAACGATGCCGAGCTCGATACGCTGCTCGACGCGCAGGAAGTGGAGCACATCTGCGAGGTTGTGCTTGCCGCCGAGGGCGTTGAACGTGAAGTCGAGATTTCCCTTTCGTATGTCGACGAGGACGAGATGCACGAGCTCAACCACGAGTGGCGTGGCATCGACCGCACCACCGATGTGCTCTCGTTTGAATGCGACTCGGCCTTTGACGAGGATATTCCCGCCGACGAGACGCTCGAGCTCGGCGATATCATCTTGGCCCCGCAGGTCATTGCCCGTCAGGCCCCCGGCTTTGGCAATAGCCCTGCCGACGAGTGCCGCCTGATGCTCGTACACGGCATGCTGCACCTGCTGGGGTATGACCATATCGAGGACGACGAGGCCGAGGTCATGGAGGCCCGCGAGGACGCTATCCTGCGCGATCTGGCGCTCGAGCGCGGCGAGGATCCCAAACTCGTTCACGTCGGCCCCATCACCAATCATGCCCACGACTAGGAGCCGTTTATGATTCCCGGATCGAACAAGGACCATCCGTCCTTTTTAAAGTCGTTCTCCTACGCCATGGAGGGCTTCGTCACCGCCGTCAAGACCGAGCGCAACATTAAGGTCATGCTCGTAGTGGGCGTGTGCACCGTCATTGCCGGCTGCATCGTGGGGCTCGACATTGCCGAGTGGGCCACGATTATCATCTGCTGCGGCCTGGTGATTCACGGCGAGCTGTGCAATACCGCCATGGAGGCCATTGTCGATCTGGCGACCCAGGAGCTCCATCCGCTGGCAAAACGCGCCAAGGACATCGCCGCCGCCTCGGTATACGTACTTTCAATCACCGCCGCGATTGTGGGCTTGCTGGTATTTGCCCACGCGCTCGGCTTTATTTAGAAAGGGATTCCCATGTCCGACAATATGCAGCCTATCGATGAAATTTTGGACGACGAGTCCCCGGATGCTAAGGCGACCGAGGCCTATGAGGAAGTCGAGGAGTTCGACCCGTTTGAGGGCATGAGCGACGAGGAGCTCGACGCCCTGTGCGATGAGGACGACAGCCTCGCGGGCTTTGGCGACGTTGAGCCCGGTTTCCGCAGTGGCTTCGTGGCCTTGGTCGGCCGCCCCAACGCCGGTAAGTCAACGCTGCTCAACGCCTGCTATGGCAAAAAGGTCGCCATCACCTCGCCGGTGGCCCAGACGACCCGCCGCCGCATGCGCGCCGTCGTCAACCGCCCCGGCTACCAGCTGGTCTTTGTCGATACCCCGGGTATCCACAAGCCCAAGGACGGTCTAGGGTCCGAGCTGAACAAGAGCGCGCTGTTCGAGCTGAACGATGTCGATGTTGTCGCGTTTTTGATTGATGCCACCAAACCGATCGGCAGGGGAGACGCCTGGGTTGCCGAGCGTGTCAAGAATGCCCGTTCCAAGAAGGTCCTGGTGCTCACCAAGGCCGATGAAGCCGACCCCGCACAGGTCATGGAGCAGCTTAAGGCCGCCCACGAGCTTATTGAATATGACGACGAGATCGTGACGTCGTCGGTCAAGAACTTTAACGTCGATGCCTTCATCGAGACCGTTGCGCACTTTTTGCCCGAGGGTCCGCGTTGGTTCCCCGAGGACATGGGTACCGACGCTTCCGATGAGACGCTCGTTGCCGAGTTTGTGCGCGAGAAGGTCTTGCGCCGCACCCGTGATGAGATCCCGCACTCCGTGGGCGTGATTTGCGATGCGCTTGAGCAGACCAAGAAGGTGCTGCGCGTGCACGCCACCATTTACGTCGAGCGCGAGGGCCAAAAGGGCATCATCATCGGCAAGGGCGGCGAGATGATCAAACATATCGGCATCGACGCCCGTCGCGACCTTGAGCGCATCTTTGGCACCCAGGTCTTTTTGGAGCTGGACGTGAAGGTCAAGGCCGGCTGGCGTGACGACGAGGCCCAGATTCGCCGCTTTGGCTATAACGCCGAGGATTAGGGACACGCGGCGCGAATGGCAGGTTCTCGTACATATCGCACGAAAGTGCTCGTGCTCGATAAGACGAAGCTCAAAGAGACGGACCTGATCCTGACGATGCTTGACGAGCGGGGTCGGCAGGTTCGTGCCGTGGCAAAGGGCGCCCGCAAACCCGGTGGACGCCTGGCTGCGCGCTGCGAGATGTTCTGTACCGTTGATCTGCTGCTTGCGCATGGACGGTCGCTCGACGTGGTTTCCCAGGCCGAGCTTATGGAGGCGCCGCTCGGCGCCGCGCCCGATTACGAGATGACATGCGCCGCAAGCGCGATCGCCGAGGTCGCGCGCGTGTGCTCGTTCGAGGACGCCGAGGATCCGTTTACCTTTGCCATAACGCAGCGAGCGCTTGCCCTGGTGGGCAGCGGGCTCGACGCGGCGCATATGGATCTACTTGTGGCGGCATATGTCTTTAAGCTGCTGTCACACGTTGGCTATCGACCCGATTTTTCGGCCTGCGTGCTGTGCGGAGACCCCATGCTGTCGTATTTTTCGCCCCAGGCGGGCGGTCTCATGTGCGGGTCGTGCGCGTCGAGCGTTCCGGGTGCCGAGCTGGTGTCGACCGGTGAGGTCGCGTGGCTGCGCGCCCTCATGTCCATGACCTTTGATGCTCTTATGGCCGAGAGGGTCGACCCCCATACCGCAGCCTTTTTGCTGGGGCTTTCGCATGTTTGGGCTGCTACGCACACCGATCAGCGCCTCCGTGCGATGGAATTCATGTTGGGTCGGTGATGATGCGCAGGCGCGGGCTGCTTGTGGTAACATACCGACCTGTTGGTACCTCGACCTTGGTTGCTCGCTCCACCGGCGGCTTCCCAGTCCGAGGCGAATCGAGTCGCCCGTGGGCGACGTAAAACGAAAGGTGAAACAATGACTGTTTCCAAAGAGCGCAAGGCGGAGCTGACTGCCCAGTTCGGTAACACCCCGGTCGATACCGGCAACCCCAAGGTTCAGGTCGCCATCCTGACCGAGCGCATCAAGGAGCTGACCGAGCACATGAAGTCCCACCAGAAGGACTTCCACACTCGTCGTGGTCTGCTCATGCTCGTCGGCCGTCGTCGTCGTCTTCTCTCCTACATCAAGAAGAACGACATCGTCGAGTATCGTGAGCTCATCAAGGCTCTGGGCATCCGCGACAACATCCAGTAAGGATTTGTACATGCAAGGAGCGTCCTGCGCAGCGGGGCGCTCTTTTTGTGTAAGGGCGTGAACAATCACGCTCTGAAGCGTGGCGAGGGCAGGGGGCCCGCGTCACATGAGAAGCCTGCAGGCAAGGGGCCTGCGGGGTAAAGGAGAACAATGACACTCGTATCCAAGACCTTTGAGCTGTACGGCAAGACCTACACTTTTGAGTCGGGCGAGCTTGCCAAGCAGGCCACCGGCGCCTGCCTGGTCAAGCAGGGCGACACCACGATGCTCGACACCGTGGTCGTCTCCAAGGAGCGTAAGAACTACGACTTCTTCCCGCTGACCGTCGACTTCAACGAGAAGATGTACGCCGCCGGCCGCATCCCGGGTGGCTACCTCAAGCGTGAGGGCCGTCCCAGCGAGAAGGCCACGCTCACGGCCCGTATGATCGACCGCCCGATTCGTCCGAGCTTCCCGGACGGCTTCCGCAACGAGGTGCACATCGTCGCCACCTCGCTCGTCGCCGACCAGGTCAACCCCTTTGACGTCATCAACGTCATGGGTGCTTCCCTGGCCATGACGCTCGGCGGCGTGCCCTTTGAGGGCCCGCTTGCCTGCGTGCGCATCGGCCGTAACGTGGAGACCGGCGAGTTTATCGTCAACCCCACCTATGAGGAGCGCGAGAACTCCGATCTGGATCTGGAGCTGGGTGGCTCCGCCGACTTCATCTCGATGGTCGAGGCCGGCGCCGAGGAGATCTCCGAGGACGACATGCTCGCCGCCATGAAGTTTGGCCAGGAGGCCCTTGCTGCCTTCTGCCAGGCTCAGGACGAGTTTGTCGCCGAGTGGGAGCAGGTCAACGGCGCCATCGTCAAGAAGGAGTACCCGCTCGACCAGCCCGTCGAGGAGGTCCAGGAGCGCATCTTCGCCCACTACGACGAGATGGCAGCCGCCCTTCGCGACGCCGACAAGCTCTCCCGTATCGGCAAGGTCGAGGCTCTGAAGGAGTCCATCCGTGCCGAGTTCACCGAGGAGGAGCAGGCCGCTTGGGAGCGCGAGATCCCCGTGGCGCTCAAGAAGCTCGAGAAGAAGGCTATGCGCACCATGGTCGTCGAGACCGGCGAGCGCGTCGACGGCCGTGCCGCCGATGAGATCCGTCCCATCATGGTGAAGGATAAATACCTGCCGCTCGTTCACGGCTCCGGTCTGTTCCAGCGTGGCCAGACCCAGGTGCTTTCCGTCCTGTCGCTCGGTATGCTCAACGAGGGCCAGCGTCTGGATACCATCGAGCCCACCGAGGGCAAGCGCTACATGCACCACTACAACTTCCCGCCGTTCTGCACCGGCGAGACCGGGCGCATGGGCAGCCCCAAGCGTCGCGAGATCGGCCACGGCAACCTGGCCGAGCGCGCTCTGCTTCCGGTGCTCCCCGACGAGAACGAGTTCCCCTACGCCATTCGCGTCGTCTCCGAGGTCATGGAGTCCAACGGCTCCTCTTCGATGGCTTCGACCTGCGGCTCCACGCTCGCCCTTATGGACGGCGGCGTGCCCATTAAGCGCCCGGTCTCCGGTATCGCCATGGGCCTGATCCAGGAGGAGGGCAAGACCGTGGTCCTGTCCGACATCCAGGGTCTCGAGGACTTCCTGGGCGACATGGACTTTAAGGTCACCGGCACCACCGAGGGCATTACCGCTCTGCAGATGGACAACAAGGCCACCGGCCTCACCTTCGACATCCTGGCCCGCGCCCTGCAGCAGGCCAAGGAGGGTCGTGCGTACATCCTGCAGAAGATGCTCGATGTGATCCCCGAGCCGCGCCACACCACGCGCAGCACCGCTCCGCGTATCGTCTCCATCCAGGTTCCGACCGACAAGATTCGCGACGTCATCGGTTCCGGCGGTAAGGTCATCCGTGGCATCCAGGACGAGACCGGCGCTTCGGTCGACATCCAGGAGGACGGCACCGTCTTTGTCGGCGGCACCGGCGAGTCCGTCGATCAGGCTGTCGAGCGTATCAAGCTCATCATCAAGGTTCCCGAGCCGGGCGAGGAGTACACCGGTCGTGTGGTCTCCATCCAGCCCTTCGGCGCCTTCGTCAACCTGCTGCCTGGTAAGGACGGCCTGCTGCACATCTCCCGCGTCGCCAAGGGCCGCGTGGAGAAGGTCGAGGACGTCCTCAACGTCGGCGACGAGGTCAAGGTCGTCGTCATCGAGGTCGACGATCGCGGCAAGATCTCGCTCGATCGTCTTGACAAGCCCGAGGCCCCGGCTCGCGCCGAGGGTTCCTCCGAGGGCGACGGCGAGCACTTCCAGCGCCGTGAGCGTCCGCGTCGCGAGCGCTCCGAGCGCAGCGACCGTCCGCGCCGTCCCGGCGACAACGGAGGCCGCAAGCCCCGCCGTCACCACGACGCCGAGTAACAGCTACACATAAGCAGCTCAACAAGGGCGACTCCACTGTGGGGTCGCCCTTTTGCTTGCGCCCGGGAGGGCCGCATATGAAGTTTCCTGCTCTACAGTCCTGCGCAAGACGGAAAGCACATTAAGTGCTTTCCTTTGCGTGCGGAACTCGCGATAAACTTCATATACGTCCCTCCCGGGCGCAAGCAAAAGGGCTGGTTAGTGCCGCTCGCTATTTAGTTAGACAGTCTCTTCAGTAGTCAGATTTCAGATCTGTAGATAGGCGCAGCAGCATCTTCCCAGATAAAACCGACCAAAATAAACCTGTCCCTTTTTGGCCGGTTTCCCGTGGGGCGGGCACTGATGAAGTTTATCGCGAGTTCCGCACGAACAGGAGGCCACTTAATGTGGCCTCCGTCGTGAGCAGGACTGTAGAGCAGGAAACTTCATCAGCGCCCGCCCCACGGGAAACCGGCGGGATAGACCAGTTCAGATGGGGCTTTGATGCATGGGTGGTCTGTTGTTGTGCAAATGGGTATCATACTGTGGTTATTGCATCGACTCTGTGATGCATGTTAGTACGTTCCCGGCGGTCGGTTTGCCAGAAGCGCCCCGTCGGTTGTTCCAGACCCGTTTCGAAGAAAGGAAACCACACTAACCTATGGCAGCTAAAAAATCATCTCCCTTGAAGATCATCCCGCTCGGCGGTCTTGACGGCATCGGCAAGAACATGACGGTCTTCGAGTGCGGCGACGACATGGTGCTCGTCGACGCCGGTCTTATGTTCCCAGACGACTCCCAGCCCGGTATCGACCTGGTGCTTCCCGACTACACCTATGTTCTAGAGAATGAGGAGAAGCTCCGCGGTATCGTCGTCACCCACGGCCACGAGGACCACACCGGTTCGCTTCCGTATCTGCTGCAGGACCTCAACAATAAGGTGCCCATCTTCTCGAGCAAGCTGACGCTCGGTTTTATCGAGGGCAAGCTCTCCGAGTTCCGCATTCGCGCGCCCAAGTTCCGCGAGGTCAAGGGCGGCAGCCATGTCAACCTCGGCGGCATCTCGCTCGACTTCTTCTCGATGACGCACTCCATCCCCGGCGCTCTGGGCGTGTTCATCCGCACCAATCAGGGCACCGTTATGCACACCGGCGACTTTAAGCTCGACCAGACGCCCATCGATGGCGTCACGCCCGACTATGCCGCTATCAGCCGCTTTGCCAAGCAGGGCATCGACCTGCTGCTTTCCGACTCCACCAATGCCACGGTTCCCGGCTTTACCAAGTCCGAGGCCGAGGTTGGTCCCAACCTGCTGCACGCCATCAAGAACGCCCCGGGTCGCGTGTTTGTCGCATCGTTCTCGAGCCACATCCATCGTTTGCAGCAGATCTGCGATGCCGCCCGCAAGTGCGGCCGTAAGGTCGTTGTGACCGGTCGCTCCATGCTCACGAACACTCGCGTGGCGCGCGAGCTCGGTTATCTCAACATCGATGATGCCGATATCATCGATGCCTTCGATATTGATAACCTGCCTGACGACAAGATCGTCGTCATGTGTACTGGTTCGCAGGGCGAGCCGCTGTCGGCCCTGTCCCGCATGGCCAATGGCGAGCACAAGACGCTCTCCATCCACGAGGGCGATACCGTTATCCTCTCGGCAACTCCTGTTCCCGGCAATGAGAAAGCCGTCCAGCAGGTCGTCAACAGCCTGGCCAAGCTCGGCTGCGACGTGTGGGATAAGAACCGCGCTCTCGTCCACGTCTCGGGTCACGGTAGCCAGGAGGAGCTCAAGCTCCTGATGGCCATGGCCAAGCCCACGTACTTTATGCCGGTTCACGGTGAGGCCGTGCATCTGCGCGCCCATGCCCAGCTGGCCCGCAAGATGGGCATCAAGGACGATCATATCTTTATCCTCGATAACGGCGACACGCTCGAGATGCGCGGTGGTATCGTCAAGCGCGGTACGCCCGTCGAGTCCGGTGTCGTCTACGTCGACGGCCTGCGTATCGGCGATACCGACCCCATCGTCCTTCGCGATCGCCAGAAGCTCGCCAACGACGGTATGGTCACGGCCGTTGCCATCGTCTCCCTCAAACACAAGAAGATCGAGGCCATCGAGTTCTCGGGCCGCGGCGTCTCGTTTGCCATCGACGACCAGTTCTCCGAGGATGCCTCCGCGTCCATTATGAAGACGATCGAGAAGGGCAAGTTCAGCTTTACCAGCAGCGGTTCCGATGCCATTCGCAAGGCCGTGCGCGATTCGCTCTCTAACTTTATCTGGAGCCGTACGCGCACCCGTCCGATGATCATCCCGGTCGTCATGGAGGTTTAGTTTGGCGCGCGGATCTGCACAAAACGCCAAAGGCAATAAGGCCAATAACCAACCGGCATCTGCTAAGGGTGCCGGTTCCCATCTGCGTGCCAATAAGGGCCATGAGGCAGACTTCGACGATTTTGAGCCCTTGGTCGAGCCTTCGGCCAATCGCGATATCGCCGGCGTGGTCATTGCCGTTTTGGCGATCGCTTCCTTCATTGCCGTGATCTCACCGGCAACAGCGCCCGTGACGGCTGCTGTTGCCGGGTTCTATCACCTGGGCTTTGGCCTGGGCGCCTACGTGCTGCCGATCGTCATCTTGCTGTTTGCCGCCACGCTCTTTTTGGGTGAGGACTCGCCGCTCAACGTGCGCTCTGTTGCGGGCGGTGCCGTGGTCTTTATCGCCGTCGTCTCCATTCTTTCGCTGATGGTGCCGGGCACGAGCGATTCGTGCGACCTTATGTTTACGCCGCAGAACCTTTCCGTGTCGGGTGGCTACATTGGTGCGTTTATTGCGAGTGCGCTGCAGAATGCCCTGGGTAAGCCTGTCGCGATGGTGGTCCTGTTGGGTCTGGCCGTCGTTGGTTTTGTCATCATTGGCTTTTCGGTGGGCGGTGTGCTGCGCTCTGCCCGCGATCGTGCGGCAGATTTTGCTGAACGCCGTCGTGCCGATGTCAACGCCAGCCCGTGGGGTGACGACGAAGCCCTGTCGGTGCCCGGCGTTGCCCGTCCGCACCTGAGCATTCTTCGTCAAAAGGGCTCCGATGCTGCCGTGACCACGGTCATGGGCAACGATGTGGACCCGGTTTTGGACGATGACGACGAGGACGATGACCCATTTGTCGACGTATCCGAGTCGGTTGAAGCCGAGCGCGCCAAGACCACGCTGCTGCCGCGCCGCCATGCCAAGAAGGGCAAGGCTGCGCCCAAGCTCAACACAAGCGAGCCCGACCCGTCTTGGTCCGATAGCGAGATTGAGCTCACCGAGGGTGACGACGAGGACGACGAGGCTCCGCTCGAGACCGCCAAGACAACCTTGCTGCCGCGTCGCCACGCCAAGCGCGGGCAGGTCACTGGACAGCTTTCGATGGAGGACGATCCGGACAAGGTTGACGAGTCCGAGCCGCCGTTTGCCGTGAACCCTGTTTCGGCCGCACCTCAGATTCCCGACTTCTTAAAGCATCCCAAGGTTGCCGATGCGCCTGCCACGAGTGCTGTCGAATCGGCTGCGGCTCGTGATGGGGGAGCGGACGGCGGCGCCGCAGATAACGAGGGCGAAGAGGAGGACGGCCTCAAGCTTCCGCCGCTCGAAATCCTGCATGCCAACCCGCAGTCGGCTTCCGCTGCGTCTTCGGACAAGGAGCTGGAGCAGACCGCTGAGTCACTGCAATCCACCTTGCTTGAGTTTGGCCGCAGTGCCCGCGTGGTCGGCTGGATCGCCGGCCCCACGGTGACGACCTTTAAGCTGCAGCCCGGCGAGGGCGAGCGTGTGAGCAAAATCTCGAGCCTCGAGGACGATATCGCGCTTTCGCTCGCTGCCCAGTCGGTGCGTATATTTGCCCCGATCCCCGGCACCTCGCTCGTGGGCATCGAGATTCCCAACCGCAAGCGCCAGAACGTCAATCTGGGCGACGTGCTGCCCTATGTGAAGGGCGGTCCGCTCGAGCTCGCCATCGGCCGCGACGCCGAGGGCACGCCGGTTGTCGCCGACCTCGCCAAGATGCCTCACCTGTTGATTGCCGGTACGACCGGTTCTGGTAAGTCGGTGATGATCAATTCCATCATCACGACCTTGCTCATGCGCGCCCTTCCCGAGGACGTTCGCCTGATCATGGTCGACCCCAAGCGCGTCGAGCTTGCGGGCTATAACGGTCTGCCGCATCTCTATGTGCCCGTGGTGACCGAGCCCAAGCAGGCCGCGAGCGCTCTGCAATGGGCTGTGTCCGAGATGGAGCGTCGCCTGAAGGTCTTCGAGCGTCTCAACGTGCGTAAGATCTCGACCTACAACGAAAAGCAGGCTGCTGGCGAGTTTGAGCATTACGACAATCCGCCGCAAAAGATGCCCTACCTTGTCATTATCATTGACGAGCTCTCTGACCTGATGATGGTCGCCGGTAAGGATGTCGAGGCCTCGATCGTGCGTATTGCACAGCTGGGCCGTGCCGCCGGTATTCACCTTATCGTTGCCACGCAGCGCCCCAGCTCCAACGTGGTGACGGGCCTTATCAAGGCCAACATCACCAACCGCATCGCCTTTAACGTCGCCACGGGCATCGACTCGCGCGTCATCATCGACCAGATGGGTGCCGAGAAGCTCACCGGTTTGGGCGACATGCTGTTCTCCAAGGTCGACTGGGGCAAGCCCCGCCGTATCCAGGGCTGCTTTGTCTCGGATGATGAGATCAACGAGATTGTCGAGTTCGTCAAGTCGCAGAGTGAGCCAGACTACCACGAGGAGATCCTGTCTGCCGTGGCGCCCGCTTCCATGTCCATGGCGGGTGGCGGAGGCATTGTCCGCACCGGAGTAGCCGAGCCGCAAGACGATGATCCACTCATTTGGGAAGCCGCCCATATTGTGGTGGAATCGCAGTTTGGCTCCACATCTGGCCTGCAACGTCGTCTGAAGGTTGGCTATGCGCGTGCCGGGCGTATTATGGACATGCTGGAAGAAAAGGGTGTCGTCGGCCCGCCCGACGGTTCCAAGCCGCGCGAGGTCCTGTTGGACGAGGAGGGGCTTGCCGCGCTGGAATCTGTCGACGCCGAGATGGCACGTGAAGATCGTGAGTTTGGAGGATTCTGATGGCTGCACGCTTTGGTGACATGCTGCTCGAGCAGCGTCGCCGAATGGGCCTTTCCATTCAGCAGGTCGCCAACACCATCAAAATCAGGCCGCAGATCATCGAGTTTTTCGAGACCGGTAACTTTGCTTCGATGCCGCCGCGCGGCTATGCGCAGGGCATGATTTCGAGCTATGCTCGCTTTTTGGGCCTCAATCCACGCGAGGTCGTCAATGCCTACTTTGACGAGCTGATGGCATACGAGCGCGAGACGTCGCAGCAGGGCGGTCGTTTTCAGGACGCCGCCGGCTATGTCAATTCGCGTTCCTCTGTCGATAACGGACGCTTCCTGATGGTTCAGGGCGGTCGTTCGACCCGCTATGGACAGCGTCCTCAGCAGGCCGGTTATATTACCGAGACGGGTTCGGGCGAGGAGATTCGCTCGCAGCGTGACCGGTTCCGCAGTACGCCGATGCCCGAGGACCGTGCGCTTCCCGCTGCCCGCGGCGTGGCGCGTGACCCTCGTGCCGGCTACGGCGACGGCGGCTATTCCGATCGCGGTCACCGTGGTATCTCCACCGGACGCTCTCGCAGTGGCTATGCGGACGCCGATACCACGCAGGTGACGCCGCGTCTTCGCTCTCAACCACAGCCGTATGGCCAGCGCTCTTCGGCTCCGCGTGCGGGCCAGCGTGGCTATCAAGGCCGCGGTGAACTTGCGCCCCGCTCTGGTCAGCGCAGCCTTCAGGGCCAGGGTGGCTATCGCGGCCGTTCCGATAGCAATCGTGGCCGTATGCCTCAGGGAGGCGGCCGCAGCAGTTCCGGTCGTGGACGCGGCGGTTCCCGTGCTCCTCAAAACAACGGGCTCGATCCGCGTATCGTCTACGCCGGTATCGGTGCCGTGGCGTTGCTGCTGATCGTGCTCATCGTGGTACTTCTGCGCGGCTGCGCATCTTCGACGCCCGAGACCACGCCCGAGACGCCCACTGCTACCAAGACGACGACCAAGAAGTCTTCTAAGAAGACCGAAACGGTCGACGAGGATGAGGACACCGATGAGGCGACGGATGAGTCGACCGATTCGGACGCCTCCAAGACGACGGCTAAAAAGGAAGAGAACGAGGTAACGAAGGTCAAGATCTCCGTTGCCAAGGGCAAGACCGCGTGGATTGAGGTCAAGGTCGACGGCAAGTCGGTCTATGGCGCCCAGGCGACTGGCCCCTTTGAGCAGGAGTACACGCCCGAGTCCTCGATCGAGATCACCACGTCTAAGCCTTCCGATGTCACCGTTACCAAGAACGGCGAAAAGGTCCGTTACGATACCAAGACCTCGGGCGTGGCGCGCGTGACGATCACCGTTCCCAAGAAGGAGACGACTGATTCCGAGAATGGTGAAAGTTCTGATGGTGCCGACACCACCGATGGTACCGACACCACCGACGGCACCGATGCCCAGTCCACGGATGGCGCCGATACCGCAACTGATGGCCAGACGCCCACCGATTCTACTGACTATTCGTACGATAGCTACTAAGCCGCTCGTACGCGAAAGGAAACATCATGGCTAAAGATTCCAGCTTCGACGTCGTGTCCGAGGTCAACATGCAAGAGGTCGACAACGCCTTCCAGCAGACCACGCGCGAGATTTCCCAGCGCTATGACCTGAAGGATTCCGGCGCCACGATCGAGCTTTCGAAGGGCGACAAGCTCTTTACGATCAACGCCCCGGCCGACTTTGTCTCCAAGCAGATCATCGATGTCCTGAGCTCCAAGCTCATCAAGCGCGGCATCGACCTCAAGGCTGTCTCGTGGGATGCTCCGCAGGCGGCATCGGGCGGCACCGTGCGCGTGCTCGGCCATATCGTCGAGGGTATCGACCAGGCGACCGCCAAGAAGATCAATAAGGACATCAAGGACCAAAAGCTCAAGGTCAAGGTGACCATCGAGGCCGAGAAGCTGCGTGTTTCCTCTGCTTCGAAGGACGCGTTGCAGACCGTGATCCAATTCCTGCGCAACCAGGACTACGGCCAGCCGCTGCAGTTCACCAACTACCGCTAATATCATTCGAAAGGACTGCTCTCCAACATGGATACACCGTTGGGCTCCGTGCTCTACATCACCCTCGGGTGCGCTAAGAACGAGGTTGACACCGACCGCATGCGTTCTCTTTTGACCGCCGCGGGCTACGAGGAGGCATTCGACCCACAGGATGCCGATATCGCCATCGTCAATACATGCTCGTTCCTCGCCTCCGCAACGTCCGAGAGCATCGAGACCACGCTCGAGCTCGCCAACGAGGTTCAGGACGGCGTTCGTTCTTGTCCCATCGTCATGTGCGGCTGTGTGCCGTCGCGCTATGGCGACGACCTGCCCGATGAGCTGCCCGAGGTCGCTGCCTTTGTGAAGGCCGACGAGGAGGACGGCATCGTGGCGGTCATCGATGGCGTGTTGGGTGTCGAGCGTGAGATCGCTGCCTATATTCCGCAAGTCAAGCGCACCGTCGAGGGCGCTGTCGCCTACGTCAAGATCTCCGATGGCTGCAACCGCTTCTGCAGCTTCTGCATGATCCCCTATATTCGCGGTCGCTATCATTCGCGCAATGCCGAGAGCATTATCTCCGAGGTACGCGACCTGGTTGCCGGCGGTGTGCGCGAGATTGTGCTGATCGGCCAGGACACGGGTATTTGGGGCACCGACTTTGCGGATGGTGACGTCGCCGAGGGCTCGCCGCGCAATCTGGCGCAGCTGCTGCGCGCCGTAGCCGAGGCCGTGCGTCCGCAGAACGTCTGGGTCCGTGTTCTCTACCTGCAGCCCGAGGGCATGACCGACGAGCTTATCGAGACGATTCGCGATACGCCCGAGGTGCTGCCTTATATCGATATCCCCGTGCAGCACTGCGACGCGCGCATCCTTAAGGCCATGCGTCGCTCCGGTTCGCGCCAGGAGCTCGAGGAACTGTTCCGCGATCTGCGTGAGCGCATCCCCGGCATCGTGATCCGTTCCACGGCCATGGTCGGCTTCCCGACCGAGACCGACGACGAGTTCCGCGACCTTATCGACTTTATGGACACCGTCGGCTTTGACTACACGAGCGTCTTTGCCTACTCGCAGGAGGAGGGCAGCCTGGCCGCCAAGATGGAGGGCCAGGTCGACGAAGAGGTCAAGCTCGAGCGCGCCCAGGAGGCCATGGACCTGGCCGAGTCGCTCGGTTTTGCTGCAACTGCCGCCCATGTGGGCGAGCGCGCCCAGGTGATTGTCGACGGTATCGAAGAGACCGAGGACGGCGCCGAGCTGATCGGACATGCCTGGTTCCAGGCGCCTGATTCCGATGGCGCGGTGCATCTGGATGCCAGCGAGGCATCTGTGGGCGATATTCTGACGGTCGAGTTTACCGATAGCTTCTGCTATGAGCTTATCGGCCATGTTGTGGAGTAGGAGAGCGTCGTGGCTAACGAGAGCAATAAGGAACTGACGAGTGTTTGGACGCCCGCCAACATCGTGACGTGCGTTCGCATCGTCTTTATCCCGGTGTTCATGATTGTGTCGGCGCTTTCTCACACGAGTTTTGCCGGTACAGATTGGAGCACCTTCGACGGCCCGCTCGCCGCCGCTGCCTTCATTCTGTACGTCATCCTGTCGTGCACCGATAAGGTTGACGGCTACCTGGCGCGCTCGCGCAACGAGATTACCGACTTCGGTAAATTCTTGGACCCCATCGCCGACAAGCTGCTCGTATTCTCGGCCCTGCTGCTATTCTTGGACTTTGGTGCCGTGTCGGTTTGGTCCGTGTTCATCATCTTGTTCCGCGAGCTGCTGGTAAGCGCCCTGCGCATGGTTGCGAGTGCCGCCGGCGTTGTCGTTGCGGCCGATAAGCTCGGCAAGTACAAGACGGCGACCACGATGGTCTCCATTTGCGGTTACCTGTGCGTCTTTGCGATGGCCGGCTTGCACCTTGGCCCGCTGGCGCTGACGCTCGGCATCTACTCGGTGTCGCGTTTCCTGTACGCCGTTGCCGTTGTCCTGACCGTTATCTCGGGCGCCCAGTACTTCTGGAACTGCCGCAAGATCGTCTTTTCGGTCTAGGTCCTAGTGGGTATGACGGACTCTTTTGAGCAGATTTCCGCACATAACGAGGAGCTGGCGCGCGATATTGTCGAGCGCGCGAGCGCTCGGGGCGTGACGGTTTCGACGGCTGAGTCGCTGACAGCAGGCATGATCTCCTCGACGATTGCCGATATCCCGGGCGCCTCGGCGGTGCTGCGTGGCGGTGCGGTGACCTACTGCGATGAGATAAAGCATCGCGTTTTGGGTGTTGAACAGGAGACGCTCGACCGCTATACCGCGGTGTCGCATCAGACCGCGCGCGAGATGGCGGCGGGTTCGCTGGAGCTGTATCAGAGCGATATTGCTGTGAGCGCAACGGGTTATGCCGGCCCCGGCGGCGGCACTGAGGACGATCCGGCTGGCACTTTCTATATTGGCTGGGCGTATCGCGCGACTGATGGGGAAGTGCCGGTCGTGGACTCTGTGCGCTGCCACTATGAGGGCGACCGTTCGTGTGTTCGTGCCCATGCGGTCGCGGAGGCATTGGGACGCATTGCCCTTGTGCTCAACTCTATGGAATAGACGTGTTTTAAGGGGCCTTAGGGCCCCTTAATTGTGGAGATAGGGACCTCTGACAAATTCAGCGTTTTTGCTGGTCATAGGTTTATTTTCGCCTTCCTTGCTTATATTTGGCCCTATGTGGTCAAGCATTTGGTCAGTATTTGGTCGGCGTTTGGTTGGGTTTTGGAAAGACTGCCTGCATATGATTGGCCTGAACGGTTGACCACGAACAGCCGTTCGTTTATTATCGATGCAGGTTGTTAAGAGGAGGGCTATTCATGGCCAAGAATTCAGGTCCCGTACGTACCGTTCATGCACCCACGACGGGTAAAGAGCGCGAAGAGATGATCGCCACCACCAAGGCCGAGATCGAGAAGAAGTTCGGTCAAGGCTCCATCATGAGGTATGGTGACGGCGGCCCCGAGCTTGAGGTTGAGGCCATCCCCACGGGCGCTCTGGCACTCGATGCCGCTCTGGGTATCGGCGGTGTGCCGCGCGGCCGTATCGTCGAGATTTACGGTCCTGAGTCCTCCGGTAAGACGACGCTTTCGCTCGAGATCCTGGCCGAGGCCCAGGCAATGGGTGGCGTGGTGGCATTTATCGATGCCGAGCACGCGCTCGATCCCACGTATGCCGCGCGCATTGGCGTGGATATCGACGAGGTACTGATTTCCCAGCCTGATACGGGTGAGCAGGCGCTCGAGATTGTTGACATGCTCGTGCGTTCCGGCGCCATCGATGCCATCGTCGTCGACTCCGTTGCCGCGCTGACCCCGCGTGCCGAGATCGAGGGAGAGATCGGCGATACCACGGTCGGATTGCAAGCTCGTCTGATGAGTCAGGCGCTCCGCAAGCTCGCCGGCTCGCTGTCCAAGTCCAACACGACATGCATCTTCATTAACCAGCTGCGAGAGAAGATCGGCGTCATGTTCGGCAACCCCGAGACCACGACGGGCGGCCGCGCCCTTAAGTTCTTCTCTTCGGTGCGTATCGACATTCGCCGCATCGACAGCATTAAGCTTAAGGATGAGGTTATCGGTAACCGCGTGCGCGCCAAGGTCGTTAAGAACAAGGTGGCAGCTCCGTTCCGTTCTGCTGAGTTCGACATTATGTACGGTACGGGCATCTCTAAGGAGGGCTCGATTCTGGACATGGCTGTCGAGTGCGGCATTTGCAAGAAGATGGGCTCCTGGTTTGCCTATGGCGAGGACAAGCTCGGCAACGGTCGCGAGGCCGCCAAGGCGTTCCTGCGCGAACACCCCGATTGCGCCGACGAGATTGAGCATAAGGTCCGCCTTGCCTGCGGGCTTGAGTTTGATGACGATGCTCCGTCCGAGGTCGAGCTGACCGATCAGCCTGCGCCTGAGGAGTTTGACGAGCTTTATGCCATCGATGGTTCCGCCATGCTCGATGATGACGACGAGTAGCGGTTACGCTCATGTCGTATACGGTGACTGAGGCCACGGTCGTCTTTCCCGATAAGAAGGCGGCCTCCTCGTTCTCGAGCGGGTATGCGTCCAAAAAGCCTTGCGCACATATCGATTGTGAGCTTGAGGGCGGTTTTGAGCGGTCCATTTGGATTCCCGTGCGGGTCGCGCGCCTGTATGTCAAAAATCGCCCCGATCTTCCCTGTGATTGGGATAACTTTCGTGAAGCGGTGCAGCTCATCGAGCGTAAATGTGCACTTACCATGGTGACCGAGATGCTATCGCGACGCGACCATGCGACGGGTGAGGTCCGTGACAAGCTGGCTCGCTACGGCTTTCGCCAGCCCGCGATCGATTTCGCCGTCGAGCGCGCCACCGAGTATCGCTTTTTAGACGAGAACCGCTTTTGCTCGTACTTTATCGAGGAACGCAAGCGGCGCGGTTGGGGACAGCGTAAAATCGAGACCGAGCTCAAGCGCCGTCATGTCGTGCTCGATGACATTCCCGGTTATCCCGAGGATTATTTTGCCGTCGAAGACGATTTGGCGCGTGCGTCAGCCCTGCTCGCCAAGCGGCGTGTTCCAGAGACGCGCGGATTCGAAAAACTGGTTCGGTTTTTGATGGGCAAGGGCTTCTCGTATCACATCGCCGCCGATGCCGTTAAGGCACGTCTCGATGCCGAACGTGAGGAATGTGCGGTTTAGGCGTATGCGTTTTGTGGCCCTGCCGTTCACCGCGTTTTAGCCGCCGTGCTGGGGCCATTTATTTGACAGTTGTTGTGGTTCAACGTACGATAAACACTGTCATTTGCTTTGTGATATGTGCTCATCTGTGATGAGTTTGTTTATATGTTTATCTGTATCCGACCCGCATAAGCTGCGCCCATATTACTCAAATGTCGCGAGCCGTTCGTAAGGACGGTTCGCTTTGTTGTGTAACGAATCCATAAAAAGGAGTGAGCATGCCTATCATCGCAGCGCTCGTTGGCATCGTTTTGGGTGCCATCGCCGCCATTGCCTACATGCGCACCGCCAAGCAGGGTAGTCTTCACGAGGCCGACGAAAAAATCCAGTCGGCACACGCACAGGCTGAGTCCCTGATCGGTGATGCTAAGCGTCAGGCCGAGACCCTCAAAAAAGAGGCTCTGCTCGAGGCTAAAGAGGAGATCATCAAGAACAAGCAGGCCGCTGAGGCCGAGGACAAGCAGCGTAAGAACGAGATTCGTACGCTCGAGAACCGCGTGATGCAGCGCGAGGAATCCCTCGATCGCCGCAACGACGCTCTCGACAAGCGCGAGCATCAGCTGTCCAGCCAGGCCGGTCAGGTCGAGAAGCGCTCCCGTGAGCTCGAGGAGCTCTGCGCAAAGCAGACCTCCGAGCTCGAGCGTATCGCCGACCTTACCCGCGAGGACGCCCACAAGGAGCTCCTCGATAAGGTTCGCGGCGAGGTCACCCACGAGGCCGCCACGATCATTCGCGAGTCCGAACAGCAGGTTCGCGCCG
The DNA here is from genome assembly GCA_902497075.1 of uncultured Collinsella sp. Classification (GTDB taxonomy): domain Bacteria; phylum Actinomycetota; class Coriobacteriia; order Coriobacteriales; family Coriobacteriaceae; genus Collinsella. Next base: position 104,276 of record CABVDG010000003.1, on the reverse strand, counting down.
AGTGTCACAAGACCGCCCAGGAGATTCTGTCTCTGGCGATTCAGCGCTGCGCTGCCGATCACACTGCCGAGGTCACCGTTACCTCCGTGCACATTCCCTCTGATGACCTCAAGGGCCGTATCATCGGTCGCGAGGGTCGCAACATCCGGACCTTCGAGCAGGTTTCCGGCGTCAACCTCGTGATCGACGACACGCCCGAGACCGTCGTTCTTTCGAGCTTCGACCCGGTCCGTCGTGAGACCGCCCGTGTCGCCCTCGAGAACCTCATCGCCGACGGCCGCATTCACCCTGCCCGTATCGAGGAGATGTATCACAAGGCCGCCGACCTGGTTCAGCAGCGCGTGCGCGAGGCTGGCGAGCAGGCTGCCTTCGATACCGGCATCCACGATCTGCACCCCGAGATCGTCAAGACCCTTGGTGCCCTGCGCTACCGTACCTCGTTTGGTCAGAACGTGCTTCAGCATTCCCTCGAGGTCTCTGATCTGTGCGGCGTGATGGCTTCCGAGCTTGGCCTGGACGTTGTGACCGCCAAGCGCGCCGGCCTGCTGCACGACCTGGGCAAGGCAATCGACCACGACGTCGAGGGCCCGCATGCCGTCATCGGCGCCGAGCTTGCCCGCCGTTATGGCGAGAAGCCCGTTATCGTCCACGCTATTGAGGCTCACCATGCCGATGTCGACCCCAACACGGTGCTCGATGTCCTGGTGCAGGCCGCCGATGCTGTCTCTGCCTCTCGCCCCGGTGCCCGTCGCGAGTCTGCCGAGAACTACATCAAGCGTCTTGAGAAGCTCGAGGAGATCGCCAACTCCCATGACGGCGTCGAACGTACCTATGCCATGCAGGCCGGTCGCGAGGTCCACGTCATGGTCCAGCCGGACAAGATTTCCGATGCCCAGTCCACGGTTCTGGCTCACGATATCGCCCATCAGATCGAGGAAGAGATGGAGTATCCCGGTCAGGTGCGCGTCGTCGTGATTCGCGAGAGCCGCGCTGTCGATATCGCTAAATAACATGAGCGACGCGAACGAGCTCATCTCATTTATCGCGTCGATGTCGGGGGAGGGCAACCTTCGCGTCGAGGAGAACCTTGGCGAGGGGTATGTCCGCCTCCGCGTTTCGGAGGCCGAGCGGCGCCAGGCTAAGCACGACATTCAGCATGTCGAGGACATCGTCATCGAAATGCTCCGTAATGCTCGCGATGGCGGCGCCGACAAGGTCTATCTCGCCACGACCAAGGAAGATGGCGTCCGCACGCTTGTCTTTCTGGATAACGGTTCTGGCGTTCCGCAGGATATGCAAGAGCGAATCTTTGATGCCCGCGTTACCTCCAAGCTCGAGAGCATGAAGATGGACCGTTGGGGCGTTCACGGTCGTGGCATGGCATTGTTTTCGATTAAGCAGAACACCGACGAGGCCCGTGTGGTCACGTCCGGCGTCGATCTTGGTTCAGCCTTCAAGGTGAGCGTTGCGGTCGACCGCCTCAGTGAGCGTGCCGATCAGTCCAGCTGGCCCCAGGCCGTCAAGGATGAGGACGGACGTTATGTCTGCGCTCGCGGTCCACATAATATTATTCGCGCTGCTTGTGAGTTTGCGCTCGAGGAGTTGCGTGGTTGCGATGTCTATCTCGGTTCTCCGTCTGAGATTGCCGCGACCCTTTATGCTCAAGCGTCAAGTCGGCTCGATACGTCTCGTCTCCTGTTCATTGATGACGAGAGCGAGCTTCCAGTTGTCGATCGTTTAGGCCTTGCTTCTGATGCCGAGGACTTTATCCGTATTTGTTCGGGTTTGGGTCTTGAGATGTCCGAGCGCACGGCCCATCGCATTTTGGCAGGGCAGATTAAGCCCGTTCGCGGTGTGACCGCGCGTCTGCTGCACGAGCGTGATTCGTCCTCGCATGCGCCGGCTCCTGTCGATCTCGCGAAGGATCGTCGCGGGCTACGTATTGCCAAGGATGACATGGCACAGTTTTCGCGCGCTGTGGAGCGCGACTTTAATGACCTTGCCGCCCGGTACTATCTCAACCTTTGCGGCGACCCAAAGATCCGTGTTTCGCGTGATCGAATCACCGTGACCTTTGATCTTGCCAAAGAGGAATAGTGCCTTTACCGAGTCCACTCGGTACGATACAGTTATTGCAGTTAAAACGTACTTTTAAATGCAGGAGTTTCTTCATGGATTGCCTGAAGGTATCAAGCAAATCATCGCCCGCGTCCGTTGCCGGCGCCATCGCCGGCATGGTCAAGGATGGTGTGCCCGTCAACATCCAGTGTGTCGGCGCCGGTGCCGTCAACCAGGCCATTAAGGCCGTTGCTATCGCGCGCGGTTTTTTGATTCCAACCGGTTTTGATATTTCCTGCGCGCCCGTGTTCTCCGACATCCTCATTAACGGGGAGTCGCGCACGGCCATCCGCCTTTCTATTTACGTTCACCAGATCAATCGAGCTGCTATGGATAACGTCGTCATGGATGATGTTAAGCCTGTGGCATAGCTTCTGCTTGCCTTGTTTCGCTCCCCATCGTTAGGACTTATGCACATGGACCAGCGTTCCGTACGCGATATTCTTGCCGGTAAAACCTACTTTATCCGCACCTTTGGCTGCCAGATGAATCAGCACGACTCCGAGCGTGTGAGCGGTCTGCTTGATTCGTATGGCTGCCTCATGGCGCTCGATCCCGCGCATGCCGATATCGTTGTCTTCATGACGTGCTGCGTGCGCGAGGCCGCCGATACCCGCCTGTACGGTCAGTGCAATTCCTGCAAAAGCCTGCCGCCTTCGCCTTCGGGCAAGCGCGTTGTTGCCGTTGGCGGTTGCATCGCGCAGCGCGATGGCGAGGGCCTGCTCACCAACGTCGATAACGTCAATGTCATCTTTGGCACGCATTCCATTGCACATGTGGCCGAGCTCATTGCCGAGGCGTTCCTTGATGGTAAGCGTCATATCCGCACCAATGAGCATGAGGATACGGATGCCATGAGCATGCCGTGGCATCGCGAGACTCAGTATCACGCCTGGGTGCCCATCATGACGGGCTGCAATAATTTCTGCACCTATTGCATCGTGCCGTACGTGCGCGGTCGCGAAAAGAGCCGCCCCTTCGAGGAGATTGTCGACGAGGTGACCGGTTTGGTGCGCCAGGGCGTGCGTGAGATTACGCTGCTGGGCCAAAACGTTAACTCATATGGTCGCGATCTGTTTGGCAAGCCGCGTTTTGCCGATCTGCTGCGTGCCGTGGGCGATACGGGCGTGGAGCGCATCTTCTTTACGTCTTCGCATCCCAAGGATCTGTTGCCCGAGACCATCGACGCCATGGCCGAGACGCCTGCCGTTATGCCGCAGCTGCACTTGGCCGTCCAGTCAGGTTCGACGCGGATCCTCAAAGAGATGAATCGCCGTTATACACGCGAGGACTATCTGGGCCTTGTCGATCGCATTCGCAACCGCATGCCCGATATCGCGCTCTCGACCGACATTATCGTTGGCTTCCCGGGTGAGACTGAAGAAGACTTTGAGCAGACGCTCTCACTTGCCGAGACGGTCCGCTATGCTCAGGCCTATACCTTCATCTATTCCAAGCGCGCCGGTACCCCGGCCGCCGAGATTGACGATCCTACGCCGCATGAGGTTATTCTCGAGCGTTTCAACCGTCTGGTTAAGGTTATCGAGACCACGGCACACGAGTATAACCAGGGTGAGCTTCATACTGTGGTTCCGGCGCTCATTGAGGGAACGAGTAAAAAGAACGACGCGGTCCTGCTGGGCAAGAGTCCCAAGAATCAGACCGTGCATGCGCCTATCCCCGAGGGTTACAGCATCGATCAGCTTGTTGGTAAGATCGTTGATGTTGACGTTGACGTTGCCAAGACCTGGTATTTGTCCGGCTCCGTTGTGGGCGAGCCGCGCTAATGGTTTCTCCCGGGGCAGGTCTTTCCGCCGTTGCGATCGTCGGTCCGACGGCGGTTGGTAAGAGTGATGTTGCCGACCGTTTGGCAGCCCGTCTTTCGTCCGAAGTGCTGTCGTGCGATGCGATGCAAATCTATCGCGGCATGGACATCGGTACCGCAAAGATGGTGCCCGATGAGTGCACGGCGCCGCTGCGTCTCGTCGACATTGTAGAGCCGGGTGTGGCATATTCTGCTGCGCTTTATCAGGCCGACGCTCGCGCGCATGTTGAACGTCTCCTTGGTTCGGGTTGCCTGCCGGTTTTTTGCGGAGGTACGGGGCTGTATCTCAAGGCCGCCCTCGATGAGATGGACTTTCCCTCGGGTGAACTTGAGGACGATCGTCGTGCGGGCTATCAGGAGCTTGCCGAGCGTATTGGCGAGGAAGAACTGCATGCCTTGCTTGCCGAGTGCGATCCAGAATCGGCTGCTGTTATTCATCCCCATAACGTGCGCCGTGTGATTCGTGCGCTCGAGATGCATGATGATGGCGTCTCCTATGCGCAGCAAAAGTCGCAGTTTAGTGTTCCGCACGAGCATTATCATGCCCTATGGTTTGGTCTGACGCGTAATCGCGAGGTGCTCTACGAGCGCATTAACCAGCGCGTCGATCTGATGTTTGAGCAGGGTCTTGTCGATGAGGTCCGCGGTCTTATGGGCCAGGGGCTGGGAGATGCCCTGACGTCGATGCAGGCAATTGGCTATAAAGAGATCATTGATGCTTTCAATGGCGTGATGAGCATGGATGAGGCTCGCGAACTCATTAAGATGCGTTCGCGTCGTTATGCCAAGCGTCAGCTTTCGTGGTTTAAGCGCGATGACCGTATCGTGTGGTTTGATATGGATGAATGTACGATCGATGAGGTCGTTGAGGATATCCTGCATCGTATTGAGGCTGCCTAATGCCCCGTTTCCCCCTTGTTCCCACGGCACCCGAGCCCGAGCGTGCCATTTTAGTTGGTGTTGAGTGGCGCGACAATGCATGGCCGCTCGATCGCTCGCTTGATGAGCTGGAGCGTCTTGCCCACACAGCTGGTGCCCAGTGCGTGGCACGCTTGTCGCAGCGTTTGGTAAAGCCGTATCCTAAATCGTTTATCGGTTCCGGTAAGGTTGAAGAGCTGTGCGGCCTGGTGCATCGCATGGATGCCGATGTCGTTATTTTTGACGACGACCTGACCCCCTCGCAGCAATCCTATTTGGAGAAAGCCGTGGGCGAGCCGGTAAAGATTATCGATCGTACTGCACTGATCCTGGATATCTTTGGCCTGCATGCTCAGACGCGTGAGGGACGCCTGCAGGTACAGCTGGCACAGCTTCAATATTTGTTGCCTCGCCTGCGTGGCATGTGGAGCCATCTCGCTAAGGAGCAGACGCGCGGCGGCATCGGCTCACGTTTTGGTCAGGGCGAAAGTCAGCTCGAGGTCGACCGTCGCCTCATTCGTAATAAGATCGCTGCGCTTCGTCGTGAGCTCAAGCAGGTTGAACAGCGTCGCGATGTTCAATCCAAGAGTCGCATTGAGTCCCCGGCGTTTCGCGTCGCGTTAGCCGGTTATACCAATGCCGGTAAATCGACGTTACTCAATCGTCTGACCGGCTCTACGGTACTTTCGCAGGACAAGCTGTTTGCTACGCTCGACCCGACGACGCGTTCGTATCGTCTGCCCGGCGGTCGCGGCATGACGATTACCGATACCGTCGGCTTTATTCAAAAGCTGCCCCATGGTCTGGTCGATGCCTTTAAATCGACGCTGTCCGAGGTTTTGGGTGCCGATCTAATTCTCAAAGTCGTAGATGCGTCTGACGAGGACTATGAGCGGCAGCTGGAGGCTGTCGACCGCGTGCTTGATGAGATCGGCGCCGGAGAGCGTTTAACGCTGACCGTATTCAATAAAATCGATCTTCTCGATAGCGTCGATCGATTGAGTTTCCGTCGTCGCTATCCGGAGGCCGTTCTGTTCTCGGCCCAAACGGGCGAGGGGCTCGACGATCTCGTCGACCGGATTGCTCGCGAGGCAGCTGCCACCGATGTGTTGCTCTCCGCTGATATCCCGTATCGCGAGGGCGCTCTCATCACGTTGGTGCATGAGCAGGGAACCCTTCTGCATGAGGAATATCTCGAGGACGGCGTTCGCATTGTGGCGAAGTTGCCGGCTCGTATTGCACCGCGGCTCGAGCGCTATCGTACGGAATAAACGATTTCTAGCACGCCTAGAATGACTGGCTGATGGAGCAGGTAGAACGGTAAGGCATGCCGACCCAGGACTGCGAGCGCCGGGATAGGATTGGCGTATGCCCATGCTGGCGCTTCGAGACTTGATGCTTGTGCTGCCTGGGCAGCAAAAAAGCCGGTAAGGTACATAAAGACAAACGGTATGAGCGGATAGTAATCTCCCGAAACAAAACCCGGGCCTGGGAATCCAAGCCATGCCAGGTAGGGGAGTGGGTAGACCGCCTTTGGAATGCCCCAGGTTAGGGCAAAAAGAACAAGGCACGCTGCGATGCCCCATGAGCCCGGTAATTTTTGGAGTAACGGACGGGTGAACGCAACCACCGCGGTGCACACCGCCATGCAATAAATGATGCCAAAGTTCACTGAATCGTCGACCGATACGAGAGTTGTTGCGATCCAGACGACCAAAGCTGCGGCAGCGTACTTAGCCGCTCGTTTGGCATTGTTGCGTGAGAGCGTGCACATCCAACCCGCGATAAACAAAATACCCAGCTGATGCTGGCGCGCCAGACGTCTTGAAAGACAGTCTGGGTAAACCAAGGCATATCCCAGCCGTACAGGTAGGCGAGATCATAGCAAGTGTGAAAACCTGCCATAGAAATCATCGTAAACCCGCGGACGGTATCAAAGATGGTTATGCGTTTTTGCATTACGAGAACCGGCGCATCAAGCCGACGACTTTGCCCAGGATAACGGGATTCGTTGCATAGATAGGTTCCATGGTGTCGTTCTCGGGCTGCAAGCGCACACGCCCCTGCTCCTTGTAGAACGTCTTGACGGTCGCCGAACCATCAATCATGGCCACGACAATTTCGCCGTTCATGGCACTCTTTTGTTCACGGACGATGATGTAATCGCCATTGAAGATGCCGACATTGATCATTGAGCTCCCATGCACCTCAAGGATAAAGGAACCCTGATCAGTGGCGATTTCGGTCGGGATAGTAAACGTGTCTTCGATATTCTGCTCTGCCAGAATGGGAATCCCAGCCGCGACGCGACCAACGAGCGGTAGCGAGACCGTTCCGCGAGGTGCGGTGGGCTCGTCAGATTTGGAAATTGAGACAGAGGAACCATCCTCGTTAAAGAGTTCCAGGGCGCGCGGTTTGGTGGCATCGCGCTTGAGTAGCCCGCGCGCCTCCAGGGCAGAGAGATGGGCGTGCACGGTGCTGGGGGAGGAAAGGCCCACGGCAGAAGCCATCTCGCGCACGCTGGGCGGATAACCCTTCTCCTGCTGATATTCCTTGATGAAGTCGTAAATTTGCTGCTGACGCTTGGTAATTTTGCGAGCCATCAGGGCATCCTCTCTACCCATGTCAAACAAATGTTCGAATTTTGCTTGACAGGAACAACTGTTCGAAGATAATAATAACCGAACATTCGTTCTCGCGCTAGACATTTTTGTCCGCGCGGCTTGATAAAACTGTTCTCAGCAAAACACGCGAGAGGAGAACATGATGAACGTAACGAATATGGTCCAGGGAAACCTCGCCCTTAAGCTCGAGACGCCTGCAGAACCCACTTTTACGGTTGTTCAGGGTGGCCGCTCCGGCTTTCAGCCTTTGACCGTAAAGCCTGCGCTCAATCAGCAGGCTGTAGTCGCGCCGGCCCGCGTTGCCCTGAGGGTTCCGACGATTGTCGCCGTCGCCGTTGCGCTTACGCTCTTCTTTGTCCTCGCTATGTCGGTCTTTAGCGCTCGTCACGCCGCGTATGCCGAGTCCGTTTCCAACATTACCTACGAGACCATTCGCGTTCAGTCTGGCGATTCTCTTTGGTCGCTTGCCGAAGAATATCCAATCGAAGGCCTTTCCACGCAAGAGACTTCCGACATGATCCGTAGCGTCAATCATCTGGAGCATGGTTCGCTCGCCGCCGGTGCGCATCTTAAGGTTCCTGATCGTTCGTAATCATTATCGCGCTGCGCATGGTACCCTTGTTATCGTTTAAGAGGAGGTACCATGCGCTGTCCCAAATGCGGCAAGGCACATACCCGCGTCGTTGATTCCCGTATGCAGGAGTCAAATAACACCATTAAGCGCCGTCGCGAATGTTGCTCGTGTAACTACCGCTTTACAACGTTTGAGCGATGCGAGGACCCTATCGAGGTCATTAAGTCAGATGGAACTAAGCAGCGGTTCGATCGCAATAAGCTTCTTGTCGGCTTGATGCGCGCCACCATCAAGCGCGATATCGACACTAAGAAGCTCAATGAGATTATCGACGACATCGAGGTCGAGCTGCGCTCTCGCACACTGACGGCCGTCACGTCCCATGAGTTGGGTGACATGGTGCTCAAGCGCTTGGCCAAGATCGACAAGGTGGCGTACATCCGCTTTGCCTCGGTCTACCGCGATTTCAAAGACGTCGATGAGTTTCTGCAAGAGCTCGACAAGCTAAGGTGATTCCATGTCCAACATTACCGTCAACATAAAGCGTCTCGATCCCACCGTCGAGCTTCCCAAATACGCCCATCCCACTGATGCCGGCTTGGATTTGCGCTCCAACGAGGACTGCGTCCTGAAGCCCCTCGAACGCCGTCTGGTCTCTACGGGGCTGGCCATCGCCCTGCCCGATGGCTACGCCGGCTTCGTCCAGCCCCGCAGCGGCTTGGCCATCAAGCAGGGCCTGTCTATAGTCAATACGCCGGGCCTCATCGACGCCCACTACCGAGGGGAACTCAAGGTTATCCTCATCAACCTGGATCCCACCAACGACATCCAAATCAACAAAGGCGACCGCATAGCCCAACTCGTCATCCAAGAAGTCCCCACGGTCAACCTCATAGAGGTAGACGAACTAGACGAAACCGACCGAGGCAAAGGAGGCTTCGGCTCCAGCGGCATCGCCTAGGGCGCTCGTATCCCTCCCGCCCGGGGCTTACCTATATCATTCCATGCTCAAACATTCTCGCGTCGCTTCGCTCGCTGCGAAACTGCGCGTGGAACGATATAGGTAAGCCCCGGGCGGGCGGTTACTCGCTTGAAAGCAATAATCAATCTTTTTGATATGCCGGTGCGACAAAGGAACAGTCCCTTTGTCGCACCGGCTAACTGCATTTGGTTACTTTGGTTTGCCTTTGCAGCTTCTAATAGGGGGATCCGGCGCAGCTGGTGGTGCGTAAACGCAGCTGACCGGCCCGACCCGCCTATATATCGTCCCACGCGCAGTTTCGCAGCGCAGCGAGAATGTTTGAGCATGGGATGATATATAGGCGGGTCGGGCCGGTCAGCGGACAGTAAATCACTACCTGATATGCGCGGGTTTTCCGCCCCAGTAGAAGCGGCAGAAGGCTCGTTTGCGCTTTTGGGGTTTGCCTACGAGTTCCATGGTTGCGATGGCTATGTCTTCGGCTGCGTGGGGGCGGCGTAGTACTTCGCCGTTGATGAGTAGCGCTTTGAGTGATTCGGGATGGTCGTGCAAGTGACGTAGGGTAACGATGAGTTCTCGTGCCGTGGTGACGTGCATGCTGGCGCCCATGCCGGTGAGCATCGTGGTGTTGGCCTTTTCCTGGCCGTATGATTTGCCCAGCAGGATCATCGGCAGATGTGCGCATAGGCACTCGGTGACGGTGAGTCCGCCCGATTTGAGAATTGCCAGGTCGCAGCCGTGCATGAGGGCCGCCATGTCGTTCACGTAGTCCAGAACTGTGATGTTTTCGAGCTTCATGGCATCGAAGAGCGTCTTGAGGCGGGCGGCGTATTCCTTATCCTTGCCCGGCAAAAAGACAAAGTGCATGTCTTCGAAGCTGCGTAGGAAGGGGAGGGTGCGGTCCATCTCCGCGCGAAAGCGAACGTACGGTTGAGGCAAGCTGGCACCGGCCATTACCAGCACGACGGTCTTGTCGGTGGGGAGGTTGAACTTAGCTAGCTCTTCCTCGCGATCGTAATCCGTGTCGAATCCGGCGCGAATGGGAATGCCGGTAATGCGAATCTTTGTTTCGAGCACCTTGCGCGGACGCAGCGTTTCGGCCATAAATTCGTTGGCAACACAGAATAAATCGGTGTCCTTGTGGGGCCACCATCCCTCGACTTCGTAGTCGGTCGGTACGCAGATGACCGGATAATCGATACCCGTAATTACGCGGGCGCCCACGGCAACATTGGCTGCCGTGATGTGCGTTGCAACCACGGCTATGGGCCTGCGGCTACGAATATATTCGTTGAAGGCGGGGAACATAATTCGCGACCATGCCGTTCCGCCACCCCAGAGAAGATGTCCCGTAAGTGTATATCGCCAGGTCAGGTCGTAAATGGGGCGTGTGGCTCCCGTAAAAGAAGCCGCGGTCTTATTGCCGTCGAATTTAATACGTCCAAAATCAAGGATATCGAGCACTTCAATCTCAATATCCTCGGGGATGCCATTGGTGCCGCGGATGAGGTCGAATGCCTGCGCAATCGCATTTGCGGCGGCCTTGTGGCCCGAGCCAACGGAGGCGTGCACGATGGTCACGAGAGGTTTTTGTTGAGCCAGGAGCGTGGTTTGCTCCGATTGGGGAGTGCTGTGCGTGAGCAGGGGAGCGTCGTCACTCGTCTGCGCCTGGTCCATCGATAACTCCCCTTCAGCTTTGTAATACGGATTTATCATTGTAGTGCATGAGTGTCACGTTCACGTAAATTTGGGTATGAGCGCAAAGAACGACAACGTTTCGACGAAAGGACGCTTCATGACTACCGATAAGCCGATCGATGTTGCGATTATCGGTGGCGGCCCCGCGGGCTATGCTGCCGCCATTTATGCTGCGCGTGCCAACCTGACGACGACCGTGATTGAGCAGGGCATGTCGGGAGGGCAGATCGCCACAACCAATGAGGTCGAGAACTATCCGGGTTTCCCGCTCCTGAGTGGCGCCGAACTCGGCGAGCGTTTTCAGCAGCATGCAGAGGGCCTGGGAGCACAGGTTACATGGAGCATGGTTACGGGTATCGATTACGATGCCGATGCAGCGTTGTTTACGGTGCATCACGATATGGGCGATACGCTGGCCTCGAGCGTTATCGCTTGCATGGGTGCCACGCCGCGTCCGGCAGGTTTCGCAGGCGAGGATACGTATCGCGGTCGTGGCGTTTCATATTGCGCAACATGTGACGGCATGTTTTTCCGCGGCAAGCAGGTTTTTGTAATCGGTGGTGGCAATTCGGCATGCGAAGAGGCTCTGTTCCTGTCCGACATTGCCAGCAGTGTGACCATCGTGCTGCGCCGCGACCAGTTCCGTGCGCCCGATGGTGTTGTTCAGAAAGTACTCGCAAAGGACAATATTACAGTTAGGTACCAAACTAGTATTGTGGAGCTATCGGGCGAAGCCATGCCAACGACGATTACCTTTAAGGACAATGCATCCGGCGAGACTCATACCGAGTCATTTGAGCCCGGCTCGTTTGGCATCTTTGTTTTTACGGGGACGCAGCCACATACCGAGCTTGTTGAGCATCTAGTCGACCTGGCTCCCGACGGCGGCATTGTCACCGACGATTCGATGGCCACTCGTACGCCCGGCTTATTCGCAGCCGGCGATATCCGCTCCAAGCGTTTACGCCAGGTTGTGACCGCCGTTTCGGACGGAGCCATAGCAGCAACCAGCGCATACGCGTTTCTTCGCGGATAAGTACGATAATATATCTTATGTAAGGTTGTTATCAATTTACTAAATGGCGGGACGATGCATCAATGCACTGTCTCGCCAATTTTCTTAGCGGCTATGTGGTATGCAAAACTAGATAACCTAGAATACAATATAGAAAACGAACGGAGGCCTCTTATGAACCACGCTAAATACGTTATTCCGATGTCCGATTCGTCGGTCAGCATTAAGCCCGAGGATATTCAGCCCACGGTGCTGCCCGATGCATTCATTCAGTCTGATATCGTGCGTAAACTCAATACGTTGAGTCTGCCGCGCTATAACCAGTTGCCCAATGTGACGCTCTACCGCGACCAGGTCATTGAGTATGTTGCGCTGTGGATGGAGCCGCTGTCCATTTGCGTTGAGCACCCTGTCATTACGCCATCGATGATCAATAACTACGTGAAGGTCGGCCTGGTGCCTGCTCCGGTCAAAAAGCAATATGGCCGCGAGCAGATTGCCCGCCTGATCGCTATCTGCCTCTTTAAGCAGGTGTTACCCATTGCTGCGGTGCAGGCACTCTTTAACATTCAGCGTTTGAGCTACGATGCCCCGACGGCCTTCGATTATGTGGTCGATCAGCTCGAGGCATCGATTCGTTCGGCGTTTTCCGTCGAGCAGACGCCGGTTCCCGATACGGCGCATCAGGTAACGCGTGAGTCGCTGCTTGTGCGCAGTGCGGTTTCATCCTTCGTTTCGAAGGCGTACCTGATGAGCTATCTAAAGTTTAATGGGTTTAATAGCTAGCCGACGTATAAAACGGGCGGGACAAAGAGCCAGCTGTCACTTTGTCCCGCCCGTAATTTTGCTTGGTTGGACTTTATTGGCCCGAAGCCACGCCCATGCCGTAGCCGATAATGAGCCCATGCATTTCGGCATAGTATGAATCTAGCCCGTTACAGGGCATGATGATAGTCTTGGAGCCTGACCAGCGCTCCACAATTCGGCTGGCAAGTGCTTGGGCGCCTGCCTCATTCTCGACATGGTCGATAACGACCTCGCCGCCCGTAAAACCTTCGGCTTCCATGGTGTCGATGATCTTGTTGAGCATCTTCTTTTCGCCACGCGTGTGCCCGACGAGCTCGATTTTACCGGCCTCGCTCGCCGTGCCCAAAATGCGAATATTGAGCTTGTTGGCAATGACGCCGGCTGCCTTAGGGATACGTCCGGCTTTGGCGAGGTTCTCGTAATTACACAGGCTAAAGAGGATCTTGCTGTTTTGCTCGAGGCTATCGAAGTATGCGCAAGCGTCCTCGAATGAGAGGTCCGGATTGCTTGCAAGATAGCGGTCGAACAGCAAGAAAATGAGGTCCATTTTGCCGCCAGCTGCGCGCGAATTGACTAGATGAATCTGCCGGTCGGGCTCCTCGGCAAGAACCATATCGCGAGCCGTGGCTGCCGCGTTGTAGCTGCCCGACACGCCCTCAGAGATTGGCATGCAGATGGTCTTGTCTGCCAATTTGAAGAGCTCGGCCCACTCCCCTACGCTGGGACAAGCGCTCGAAGAAGCGTTCGTCTCCGCCTGAACAGCGCAGTTGAGCTCATGAACATCGAGCGAAAGGTCATCGATGAATTCACGCTCCCCCACTCGAATTTTGAGGGGCGCAAATGCAAAGGTGGTATGGGGCGCGGTCGGTTGCCAATCGCGGAGGTTGCAGCTTGAATCGGAGATAAGTGCCCAGCTCATAGAGGGTCCTTTCTAATTGTTCCTCAACAATTATAGCCATCTTGCAGACTGAATGTACGGCTATCTAGTTTTGAATACTAGATAGCCGTACAAGATTAGAGAAAAAAAGAATGGACCTCGCGACTTAAAGCCACGAGGTCCACATTCACACGCTGTGTAAGATGACTTAGTAACGCACGAAGATATAGTTGTTGTTCATGCCGGCGGCAACGGAGCTGATGATAACACCCGTGTTGTAGTCGGAAGCATGAATCATCTGACCACCACCGATGTAAATGCCGGTGTGGTACGAGTTGACCACAACGTCACCGGGCTGCGGATCGGACACACGCGTCCAGCCCATAAAGGTACCCGTGGTGCCGAGGCGGCAATAGCGACCAGTGAGGCAATAGCTAACAAAACCAGAGCAGTCGAAGCTGTTCGGGCCAATTCCGCCCCAGGAATAAGCGCAACCAAGCTTGCTGTATGCACGCGAGACAACAGAACCGCCATCGACGGACTGGCTCGGAGCAGAAGGCGTCGGAGCCGGAGCAGGCGTGGAGGGCTGCGGCGTCGGAGCGGGTGTCGGCGTAGGAGCCGGAGTGTTGCCGCCCTGGTTGTTATTGCTGGTCTGGCCACCGTTGTTGGTGTTCTCGGTCGTACCGGCAGTCTCGTTGCTCACCGTGGCCTTCTCGGCGGTGCTGGCGTTGATGCCGGCCTGCAGCGCGGCATTGGCCTCGGCCTCGGCGGCAAGCTCGGCCTGCAGCTGCGAATCCAGGGAATTTACGACGTTCTGGGCTTCAGCCTGCTGGGCGTTAAGCTCGTCGACCTTCTTTTGCGTGGTGGCGACGTTCTTCTCCTGCTCGGCCTGCTTATCGGTGAGCTGCTGCTTAAGCTCCTTTACCTCTTGGATGGTCTTGGCCTGCTTGTCGGACACCTTGCCGTAGTAGAACAGGCGGTTGAGCATATCGCTCAGATCATCGACACCCGTCAAAACCTGAAGCAGGCTCAGACCGCCGGTCTTGTACTCGCCGGCGACATAGGTCGAGAGCTTGGCCTGACCATCGGCAATCTCCTGCTGCTTTTGCGTGATCTCTCCGGCAGTCTGATCGAGCGCCTGCGTCTGCGTGGCGAGCTCATCGTAAATCTGCTGGGTTTGGGTACCGATCTGCTCGAGTTTCGTACGAGCAGCGGCAAGGTCGGATGCGGTATCGGCGTAGGCAGGAGCCGCGAGGCCCAAGCCCAAAACACAAGCGAGGGTTGCCGTAGCAGCGCAGCGTGCCATGTTTTTGTGCGTGATTGCTGTGCGCATGTAGCTTCCTTTCCAGTAACTAAGGGTAACGGCTAGTCTACCGTCACCAGGCTAAAGAGCTCAACATCGTCGTCAGTCGGCGTGAGCTTCTCGCGCGGGTTGAGAAACGCAAGCTCAAGGATACACCCGTAGCCCACAAGCTTTGCGCCCATATCTCGCACAAGTTTACCTGTTGCCTCGACGGTTCCGCCCGTCGCGACCAAGTCGTCCAGAATCAACACGGTATCTTTAGAGGTAATGGCATCGGCATGGATCTCGATAGAGTCGGTGCCGTATTCGAGCTCATAGCTCTGGCTCACCGTCTTGCGGGGCAGCTTACCCGGTTTACGTGCGGGAACAAAGCCGGCACCAAGGGCTACAGCCACCGGTACGCCAACCATAAAGCCGCGAGCCTCGGGACCTACGACCTTGGTGATTCCCATGCCGGCAAAGTGCTCGGCTAGGGCATCGGTCATGGCTTTGAGCGCCTCGGGGTTGCCAAAGAGCGGCGTGATGTCTTTAAAGATGACTCCGGGCTCGGGATAGTCGGGGATGTCGACGATTTGAGATTCGAAGTCGTACATTGCATGACCTTTCAATGGGTTGCCGGATAAGTGGCAGCGGTTATTTGCCCGCCGTGGCGGTGCCGGAGTGCGAAGGGGCGACGACCTTGAGCGGCTTTACGAGAGAATCCTCGTGCGAAGCCGGCGTGGCTATCTCTTCGTTTTTGGCTTTGGTGGACTCGGAGCGAGTGATTTCCTCATCGAGTGCATCGATGTCGGCGTCCTCGACCACGGCATTGAGCGACTCAAAAACGCGGTTCTTGAGCAGCGCAGTGTGCACACCCTCGGTCAGGTCGTGAAGCTTCTTAAACGCACGCTCGAGCTTGGCGTCGCGCTCGTCATCGGAGGTATCCATTCCAAGCATGCTCACGAGCACCTGCTCAAACATCGAGGACTCGCGGTTGGCGGAAGACACGTACTGACGCAGGTTGCGGGGCTCGATATGGAAGCGTGACAGCTCGGAGCAGTAGCGGATGATCGGAAAATCGCGACCATCGACGAGCTCACGATTCTGCGGACTCTTGATGATGCGAATGAGGTCGTTCTCGGCGAGCGAGCGGATAAACGAAATCTCGACGCCCAGCATATCGGGAATGGTCTCGATGGGATGCAGCTTTTGCTTAGTCTCCTTGGGCTCCGTCTTGAGCGGAACATCGGATAGCAAGCCCACCTCGTAGGCGAGCGTTGACAGGTCCGTGGCGTTTTCCAAGCGCTGCTTAATCACGTTGAGAGGCATGTAGCGGGTCTTCTGCAAATGCAGGATGACCTCCAGGCGATCAACGTCCTCCTTAGAGTACTGACGGTATCCCTTAGGCGTACGATGAGGGGTAATGAGCCCCTCATCTTCTAGAAATCTAATTTTTGAGTTCGAAAGATCGGGGTATGCGCCTCGAAGTAGGTTGACGACTTGGCCGATACTCAGATAGTTGCGTTCGGCCATGCCCTACTCACCGGTTTCGATGCGCTCCGGCGTGCTCTCGTGGTAGATGAGCGTAAACGTACCGATCTGGACGGAAGAACCGTCGTGCAGCGGGGCTGCATTGACGATGGCACCGTCGACCCAGGTGCCATTGAGCGAGCCCAAGTCCTCGATGCGAGCGCCGAGGCCCTCGCGGATAATGCGCGCGTGGCTGCGCGAAACAGTCATGTCGTTGAGGAAGATGCCGTTCGCAGGATCGCGGCCAATGGTGGTCACGTCGTCCTCGAGCTCAAAGGCGGCACCAGTCTGCGGACCCTTGACGATGGACAGAACGGGGGCGGTGATGCGCACGTTGGCCATGAGGTCGGGAACGGTGACGTCGCTTGAAGGCACGCGGAATACGCAGGTAGCGTCAGCAGTCTTATCATTCTGAGGCATATTGTTAACCATGTTGTCCATGACAACCCCTAACTTATCGCGGACGTGCCGCAAATAATGAACCGTACGTAATCATACCCCAATGAATCAGTCTTCGATTTCAGGGTTCAGAAAGTCGATGTCCTCGTCCTCGGGATGCGCGAGAGCCTGTTTAATGGCCACTCCGCCCTTAATGGAGTAGATGACAGCCGTGAGCATGGAGAAGATCACGCCGCCATACACGAAGAAGATGCCGAGGGGCACCGAGCTTCCGTTGAGACCCGGGAAGGCCGCGAAGGTCGAAGGTAAAAGGCGCAGGCCGTCAATAACGGGGAAACCGAGCAACATGAGCGAGAAGCCGGTCATGAGCAGCGCTGTGGCAATCTTTCCGGGAAAGACGACATCGATGGGGCGACGGTGATAATGACGTACGATAAGCGTGCCGATGCCCAGATAGATGTCGCGGCCGATAATGAGCACGCAGACCCAGATGGGCAGCTCTCCTCGGACCACCAGTCCAAGTACGCCGGTGAACAGCAGCGCACGGTCGCAAATGGGGTCCATGACCTTGCCGAGCCACGAGACCGTTTTGGTCATGCGGGCGATCTGACCGTCCATCCAGTCGGTGGAGGCGGCAACAGCGTAGATAACGATGGCGATGACGCGGTTGTTATCCGTCACAAACAGGTACAGAAATACCAGAGTGAGGATCAGGCGCGTAAAGGTGATGAAATTGGAGATCGTAAAGATCTTATTCGACGGGTAATCGGAAGTGCCGATAAGCTCCTTTTTGATCTTCTTTTTGATGCCCACAGGACTCCCCCGCTGGTTAACGACAAAACTTTCGCTACTATACCCGTTCCGGCGATGTCTATCCAGCGTAAGCATAGAGAGTCCAGACATATGGAGGATGCTACTGGGTTGTGCGGGATTCTGCATTTGTGTACATCAGCCTCCAAATATGATATTTTTCGGCATCTTTGATGGCTGATGTACACGTTTTGATTCGGTGATTACATCGATCGGGAAAGTTGTTGCCTTAAACAAATTAATCATGATGTGCGGGTCGAGAAGGGTTGGCGCCAAAAGAACCCAACGGCCGTTATGGCTTCGTTAGAAACGCGCCCCACCATGGATGGTGAACCCGAAAGGTAAGGCGCGCGGGCACGGTGACTCGGCCCGCGCTCCCGGAAGAGAAAGGATAAACCCATGGGTTACATGCTCGAGACGCGTGGGCTCACCAAGCGCTTCGGCCGCGGCGACCAGGCGCAGGACGCCGTGGCCGACGTGAGCCTTCATATCCGCGAGGGCGAGGTGTACGGGCTGCTCGGTCCCAACGGCGCCGGCAAGTCGACAACGCTCAAGATGATCTGCGGGATGCTGCGGCCGACGGCCGGGGAGATCCTCTTTGCCGGGCACGCCTGGCGCCGCGAGGACCTCTACGCAATCGGCAGCCTCATCGAGGAGGCGCCGCTCTACCCCAACCTCACCGCGCGCGAGAACCTGCGCGTGCGCACCACGCTGCTGGGCCTTCCCGAGAGCCGCATAGATGAGGTGCTCGCCGCCGTGGACCTCGCGGACACCGGGAAGAAGCGCGCCGGGCGCTTCTCGATGGGGATGCGGCAGCGCCTGGGGCTCGCGTTGGCGCTGATCGCCCGGCCACGCCTGCTCGTGCTCGACGAGCCCACCAACGGCCTCGACCCCATCGGCATCGAGGAACTGCGCGACCAGATCCGCGGCTTCGCGGCGGCGGGTACGACGGTGATCGAGCCACATCCTCTCCGAGGTGCAGCAGATGGCGGACACCATCGGCATCATCTGCGGGGGGCGCCTTGCCTACGAGGATGCGCTTCGTCCCGGGCAGGACCTCGAGGAACTCTTCATGAGCTTCTGCCGGGAAGGGCGACGAGCGCGCGGGGAGGTGGCGGCATGACGGGCGAGAAAGGCGGCCTGCTCGCGGGCCTGCGCGCCGAGGCCCTGAAGTCGCGCCACGCGGCACCGGTTCGCCTGGCCGTGCTCATGGCGCTGCCGATGCCGCTGCTCGGCGCGATGCCCTACCGGGGCGTGCAGATCTTTAGCGCGTGGAACTACTGGTACGCGCTCTTCCTGCCCGTGTCTCTATCGCTTGTGGTGGCGTGCGTCGCGCGGGCGGACGCTCGCACGCGGATGCGGGGGCTTCTGGGCCTGGGCTTCCCGCTCGGGCGAGCCTGGTGGGCCAAGGCGCTCTGGTGCCTCGCTCTTTGCACGCTCTCGAACCTCGTGGTCTTCGTCATCTACCTCGCGGGATCGGCGTTCTCCTCGCAGGGTCTCACGGCCGCGGGCACGCTCACGATGCTCCTCTGCGCGCTCGCCAACACGGTGACCGCGGCGTGGATGATCCCCGCAGGGCTCTTCCTCACGGCGCGGCTCGGCATGCTCGCGGGCATCTTCTGCCCGCTCGCCGCGCAACTCGTAGGTGGGTTCGCCTGGTCGTTGGTGCCGCTGCCGCAGCTCTTTCCGCCGTCGGCGAACATGGTCATCCCCACGAGCTTCATCCCCGTGCTGCCGAGCGGCGAGCCGCTCGCGGCGGACATGGCGCTCGGCGGGGCGCTCATGGCGGACGGCATGCTCACGCTGGCGGGCCTTGCGGTCTGCGCGCTCGCGTTCGCCGCGCTCACGGCGGCGGGCGCGGCCTGGTTCGCGCGCTCCGAGGAGAGGTGATGGCCATGACACGACTCTCCGACCCGACGCCGCGCATGACTCTCCCGCGGGCCCTGCTCTCCGAGGCCCTGCGCCTGGCGCGCTCCCCGCTCGCGGCGGTGCACCTCGCCTGCGGCCTGGCGGCCGGTCTTGCCTGCGGCGAGTACTTCTCCGTAACCCGATGGGACCCGGCGCTGGGCGCGGACGCCTACGCCCAGTTCCTCGGCGCCCTCATGCCGCTCATGTCCGCCATCGTCTGCGGGCTCGCCGTGGACGAGGAGCGCGCTGCCGGGCGCCTCACCAACCTCACGGCGGTCCCCTCGCGAGGGCGCGCCGTCGCGGCGAAGCTGCTCGCCCTTGCGGCGCTCGGCGCGGGCGCGCTGGCCGTGGCGCTCAGCGTGTTCGGGGGCGCGCTCGCCGTCGCCGGACGCCTGCCGCTCGGGCCCGCTCCGCTTGCGGCCGCCTGGGCGGGCATCGTGCTGGGCAGCCTGCCCCTCTACGCGCTGGGGCTCGGCGTGGCCCTGCGCCTCGGCCGCAACGCCGCCATCGGCGGCGGCGCGGCGGGGTCGCTCCTCGCGTTCTTCTCGGTGGGCGGACTTGCGCACGGCCTCATGACCGGCGAGCTCACCGGTGCCCTAGCGACGCCCCTGGGCTGGGTGCCGCTCGCCTGGCCCGCGCGCCTGGGGTCGCTCGGGGTGGAGGCCTTCATCGACGCCGCACGCGCGGCGGGCCCTCTCCTCACGACTGCGCTCGCTGGCCTCGCGCTCACCCTGGCAGCCGCCGCCGTCCTTCTCGCCTGGTTCTGCCGCTTCGAGGACGGGAGGGCAGATGCGTAGGAGGCCGCTCGCCGCCGTGCTCGCCCTCCTCTCCGCAGCGCTCGTCCTGGGCAGGAATGCCCTGCTCGACGCCGGCTGGGGGGGGTCGGCGCTGCGCTCGATCGCCGACCGCGTGCTGCCCAACCTTGAGATCGCCATGTGGGCGCCCGCGCCTGAGCCCGGCAGCCACGCGAGCTTCTACGCCGACGCCACCGGGGCGGGGGCGAACTACGTCTACCTGGTGGACGCGGCGGACGACAGGGGCAATGTCCGAGAGCTCCAGCTCATCTTCTTCGGGCGGGAGTCGGACGGCGAGGGCTGGCTCGGGATCGAGGCGCGCGGCGGCTCGGGCGTGCGCTACCGCGCGTGCGAAGCGACTGAGGCGCCCGCAGCTGCGCGCGGGGCTCTGGACCGCTGAGCGCGGCGCTAGTACAATTCCGACGAGAGTTTCAGGAGGTCGAACATGGCGAGGATACTGGCAGTGGATGATGAACGGGCGATCCTCGACGCGCTCGCGCGCGTCCTCGGCCGCGACGGCCATGAGGTCGTCAGGGCGGCGGACCCGACGGCGGTCCCGGGGATGGACCTCTCGCGCTTCGACCTCGTGCTCTGCGACGTCATGATGCCGGGGCTCGACGGCTTCGAGCTCGTGCGGCAGATCCGCCCGGACTTCGACGGGCCCATCGTCTTCCTGACCGCGCGCGTGGCCGAGGAGGATGCCGTGGCCGGCTACGGCCTGGGCGCCGACGACTACGTCCGCAAGCCCTTCGGGGCCGCGGAACTGCGCGCCAAGGTCGCGGCCCATCTACGCCGTGAGCGCCGGCCGCGCTCGCACGCCCTCTCCTTCGGGGAGGTGCGGATCGACCTCGGGGCGCGCGACCTCGCCGTGGGTGGCGAGACCGTGCCGCTCACGCCCACCGAGTACGCCATCTGCGAGTACCTCGCGCGCCACCCCGGGCAGGTCATGAGCCGCGCGCAGATACGCGAGGCGGTGCTCGGCTGGGAGAGCGACGCCGACGACGCGGCCATATCCATGCAGGTCAGTCGCGCCCGGAGGAAACTCTCCGAGGCCGGCGCCGATCCGATCGCGACCGTCTGGGGGATGGGGTACAAGTGGCAGCTCTGAAGATCGGGGCGCGAGGTCGCGGGGGCATGCCGCTCTCCTTCGTCATCGCGCGCTACTTCGCCTACGCGTTCGCGGCGGTCGCCACGGCGTGGCTCGCCTCGTTCATGGTGCTCTCCGTGTTGATCAGCGCGGGCTTCGTCTACGAGGCAAGCTGGGGGCCGGCCAATGCGCGCGAGGTCGCGGAGGGCCTGGCACGCGACGGCGTCTGCGGGCAGCAGGACGTGCCGACGGCGTACCGCTACCTCATCCTGAACAAGGACGGAAACGTGCTGATGACAGACCTCGAGAGCACGCGGCTCGAGGACGCGAAGGAAATGGCTCGTACGGCACTCGCCGCGGATCTGGGCACAGTGGAGATCGAGGGCGGGGGTTCGGGCGTTACCTACGCCGCGTTCCCGCTCAAAGGCGGCGGGGCCTGCGCGCTCGTCAGCGAGTATCTGCCGCAGTGGGTCTCGCGCGACCT
The DNA here is from genome assembly GCA_902497075.1 of uncultured Collinsella sp. Taxonomy (GTDB): domain Bacteria; phylum Actinomycetota; class Coriobacteriia; order Coriobacteriales; family Coriobacteriaceae; genus Collinsella. The sequence goes on along the minus strand of CABVDG010000003.1, from coordinate 82,547 downwards.
CGCCGGCCTGCTTCCCAACCCGCAGAACCTCATGCTCGTCGGCGCCACGGCGGGAAGCGCACTTGCGCTTGCGCTCGTCGCGCGCCGCGCGAGCCGCGTGATCTCGCGCAAGATGGCGCCGCTCGCGGAGGCGGCGGGTCGCGTCGGCGCGGGGGAGCTCGACTTCGCGGTCGGCAGCACCAACGTGCGCGAGGTGAACGACGTCCTCGCCGCGATGGACGCCATGCGGGCCTCCCTCGCCGAGTCGCTCGAGGCCCGCTGGGCCGCGGAGCGGGGGCAGCGCGAGCAGATGGCGTCACTCGCCCACGACCTCAAGACGCCGCTCACCGTGCTGCGCGCCAACGCCGACTTCGTGGCGGAGGAGCTGGAAGACGAGAAAGACGCCGACCTCGCGGCCGCCGCGCGCGACATAGCCGGCAGTGTCGAAAGGCTCGACGGCTACGTGTGCCTCCTCATCGAGGCCTCGCGCGGGTCCGGCGGGGCGGAGAGGGCCCCCATGCGGCCGGCCGAGCTCTGCGAACAGGTCCTCGCCGAGGCCGCCCAGATCGCCCGGGCGCGAGCCGTGACGCTCGACGCGGCCACGGGCCCTGCTGTCGCGGGCGCGCCCGAGGCCCCACTCGACCGAACCGCCCTGGCGCGAGCCGCCGCGAACCTTGTGGTCAACGCCGCCGAGCACGCGCGCTCGCGCGTGGCTGTCTCCTGCGACGTCGCGGGCGGCCACCTCGTCATCGAGGTGGCCGACGACGGACCGGGCTTCTCTCCCGCTGCCCTCGAACGCGGCTGTGAGCGCCTCTTCACAGACGACTCCTCCCGCTCCTTGCGCGACGGGGGCCGCCACTACGGGCTCGGCCTCCACGCCGCCTCCGAGGCCGCGAGCGCCCACGGGGGCTCCGTCTCGCTCGCCAACAGTCCCTCGGGCGGTGCGGTGGCCACCATCGCGGTCCCACTGTGCGGGATCTGACGAATTCCTCGATGTCTACCTCGACTGCGATATATCGCTCGCCGAGGCCGCGACGAGATGGTGTTGCGTCTGCCCCGCTTGGTGCTTCTAGCTCAAATTTGATCTGATGTAAGGCCCGTGCAATCCTGCATGGGCCTTTCTTTTGGTAATTGCTCGACCGATTCGTGGCTTGAAACACAAATTATCGAGTTGAGGAGACATGGGGTCATACAGCGGCTCTCAGAGCGCCTGCTGCACTCCCCCGCCATTACCACTGTGGCATCCTCGTATAGAGCCCATCCCGCTTGGGGTTTCGTTGCAATCGCCCACTTGTCCACCGATCAAGTGAACTACTGGAATAAATACAGCGACACGCTTGTCCGTTACAGTCACTATATCTGTGTTAATCGCCGCGATAAATACAGTCTGTACTCGGCTGCATACCAGCTACGCGTATGTAGATTCATATCGCGTTAATAAATCGGCTCAAGCGTGTGCAAAACGCGCAAGTAGCCGCAAAAGGCGATTATCGCGCAGGTAGATTTTTGGCACCCTGTTGCTTAAACAATATTAAGCAATTGCTTAAAACAAAAAAGGTCAGGCACTAGGTGCCTGACCTGGAAACTTCTGGTCGGGACGACTGGATTCGAACCAGCGACCCCTTGACCCCCAGTCAAGTGCGCTACCAAGCTGCGCCACGTCCCGAAGCTTTTGTTTGTTGCTCTGCTCTCGCTTGCAACAGGAAGTATATTAACCCGAAACTTTGTCCTTGTGCAAGAACTTTTTTACAAATTTTGAAGCAAGTCCAAAATTGTATCTGCGAGCTGGGGTTTTGTTAGAACGGGAAGTTCTTGTGTGCCCGTTGTGCTCACAATCCAGGCCTTGTTGGTATCGGTTCCAAAGCCCGAATCGGCGCGTGAGACATCGTTGGCGATAATTACATCGCAGCCCTTGCGGGTCAATTTGCGCTCGGCGTACTCGACAACGTTATCGGTCTCGGCCGCAAATCCGATCACGCATCGCTCGCCCTTTTGGCGCGAGAGCTCGGCCAAGATATCGACCGTCTCGACGAGCTCGATGCGATCCAAGCGTTCGTTAGACTTTTTGAGCTTATGGTCCGCAGGGGTGGCGGGGGTATAGTCGGCGACGGCGGCCGCACAAATTGCCGCCTCGGCCGTCTGGAAGGCGCTCAGCGCAGCCTGGAGCATTTCTGCGGCGGTCTGTACGCGCACACACTCCACACCGCGGGGAACGTCGAGCGATGTCGGGCCCAGCACGAGCGTGACCGCAGCACCGCGGCGAGCAGCCTCCCCCGCCAGGGCGATGCCCATCTTGCCCGACGACCGGTTACCGATGAATCGCACCGGGTCGATCGGCTCGTGCGTGGGGCCGGCGGTGATGACGATGCGCTTGCCCGTCAGGTCTTGCGGCACGGGGTTGAGCACCTCACAGACAGCCTCGACGATGTCCTCGGGCTCGCTCATGCGCCCCGTGTCTACGTCGCCGCAGGCAAGGTAGCCGCTGCCGGGTCCCACCACATGGACACCGTGCTCGCGCAGCGTGGCCATGTTGGCCTGCGTCGCCGGCGCCTTCCACATGCCGTTGTTCATGGCCGGCGCGATCACGACGGGCCGCGGTGTCGCAAGCAGCGTTGTGGAGATGAGGTCATCGGCGATGCCGTTGGCCATCTTGGCGATGATATTGGCCGTCGCGGGCGCCACGACCACCAAGTCGGGCTCCTGCGCCAGCGAGATATGGTGGATGGGGTCAGACGGGTCGTCGAATAGCCCAACCGCGACCGGCTCATTGGTGAGCGCGCGGAAGGTGGGCGGACCCACAAACTCGGTAGCATGCTCGCTCATAACGACTTTGACACGTGCGCCGCGCTTTTGCAGCAGGCGCACGATATTGCACGACTTATAGGCGGCGATCCCGCCGGTAATGCCCAGCAGGATCGTTTTTCCCTCAAGTTGCATTGAATTGTTGGATGCCGCCGTCATCGCTAGGCTTCCTTGCTCGGGAGCACCAGGAGGCGGTGGCAGTACGGACAGTGCGTAATCTCGCTACCGTCGTGGTTGAGGTCGCTCATGGACGATGCCTGCAGCGCGGTGTGGCAGACCGTGGGGATGTTGCCCTGGATGGTCTCGACGGCCAAGCCGCGGAACTGCTTGAGCAGACGCTCGTAGTCGGTGAGCACGTCGGCCGGCAGCGTGGCGGTAAGCGCAGTGCGCTCCTTAGTGGCGGCTTCGATCTGAGCCTGCAGGTCGGCAGCCTTGGCGCGGGCGGCCTTGGTATCGGCCTTCACGCCCTCCTCGAACTTGGCGATGATGGCCTGCGCGCGGGTCTCGCGGTCGAGCGCCTCTTTGTGGGCGACAACGACATCCTTGCGGGTGTGCTCAATCTTGTCCAGGCGTTTGGCCAGGGTGGCGAGCTCGTTCTCCAGGTCCTGAACCTCGCGGTAGTCGGAGCCGTCGACGTGGCGCTTCTTGGCGGCCTCGATGGCGTTGTTGGTCTGGATCTCAGTGGTGTTGAGATCGTCGAGCTCAATGTCCAGGTCCTTGCGCTGGGCGTAGAGCTTGGTCATCTCGGACTTGAGCTTTACATAGGTCTTACGTTTGGAAGCGAGCTCCTTGAGCTCCGGCATATTGGCAAGTTCGCTCTTGTTGCGGGCGAGCTCCAAATCGATCTGTTGCAGCTTGAGTAGCGTAGCGCCGGCGCTCATAAGTTCTCTCCTTTTGTCACAGTCCACCATTGGCAAGGGTTCAGTATTTTAATCGCATGACGGGGGTCGGCCCCGGCGTCAACTGCAGAGTTCATCAATATATCAACGAACGGCTCCTCGGAGCGGTCGTGGCCGAGCAAGATCACCGGCAGACCGCGCAAGGCTAGGTCTTGCGCCACGTGGTAGCCCGCCTCGCCCGTCACGATGACATCTGCGCCTGCGGCAATGGCGAGCTCTCCAAAGTCGCCCAAGGAGCCGCCCAAAATGGCGATGGTGCGGCACGGGTGATCGGCCTCGCCCCACACGCGCGGGTCGCTGCCAAACGCCGCTGCGGCGCGTGCGGCAAGGTTGCGCAGGCTGCAGGGGTCGTGGAGGGTCGCGAGTACGCCCAGTCCGCAGGCCTCGGGGTCGTCCACGTGCTCCAACGAGCTTGCGGGCGCGGCGTCCAAAAGCCTACTTAGGCAGATACGTGCCTCGTGCGAGCGGTCCAGGTTGGTGTGGAGCGAGATAATGCTCACGCCGCAACGGGCTGCCTCGTAGAGCGCCGCGCTGCATTGGGGGCGCGTCGCGCCGGGCGGGCAAAACGCCTCGGGCGCCTTGATATAGATGGGATGATGCGTTAGCAGCACGTTGGCGCCGGCCTCCTGGGCGCGGTGCACATTGGCTTCGGTCGCATCGAGTGCGCAGGCAACACCGGTAATCTCCGCGGCAGGGTCGCCGACGGAGAGTCCTACATGGTCCCAACTCTCGGCATTGGTCTTGGGATAGCGTGCCAGCAGCGCGCGCTCAAGCTCGGCGACGATCATGCGGCGCCTACGATCGAGAGCAGCGTCTGGGCAAACTCGTCCAGATCGTCCGGATTCACGCGGTCGTCGAAGGAGATGCGCAAGGCACCCAGCGCCTGTTCGCGGCCGATGCCCATCGCGCTCAAAACGTGGCTGGGGTCCATGCTGCCGCTCGAGCATGCCGAGCCTGCCGACACCTCAAAGCCGGCGGCGTCGAGCTTGATGATGAGCTCCTCGGAGTCCATGCCGTCAATGTAGATCGATACCATGCCGGGCAGATGGTCGGCATGTGCGTAGTCGCCCATCGTGGCGTGAATGCGCGGATGGGCCGTAAGCGTGGCGTAGAGCTTGTCGGAAAGGGCTTGCAGCTTCGCGCACTCCTGGGCCACGTGGGGCGCCAGCGTGCAGGCGGCAGCGGCAAAAGCCAGCTGCGTGCGCAGATCCTGCGTACCGGCGCGACGGCCGGCTTCCTGTCCACCGCCAAAGATGCGCGGACGCAGCGGCGTGCGGTTCTTAAGGTAGAGAGCGCCGGAAGCCACGGGGCCGCCGATCTTGTGCGCGGCAACGGTCATAGCGTCGACGCCCAGCTCGGTGACATCGAGCGGAATATGCAAGTAGCCCTGGATGGCATCGGTGTGGAACAGGGCGCCTGCGGTATGCGCGGCCGAGGCAAGCTCGCGGATAGGTTGTACCACGCCGGTCTCGTTGTTGGCGGCCATGATGCTTACGAGCGCCACGTCGTCGCCGAGCAGCTCGATGAGCGCGGCAGGTTCAATGTAGCCCGCACGGCAGGGTTGCACCAGATCGACGGTAAAGCCGGCGGCACGAAGCAGCGGCAGGTTGTCCAGAATCGAATCGTGCTCGATGGCAGATACGATCACACGGTTACGCTTGCGATCGCGCTGACGAGCGCCCTCGGCAAGACCGAGCAGCGCCAGCTGGTTGGCCTCGGTGCCGCCGTTGGTAAGGATGATCTCGGACGGGCGAACGCGTGCGCCAAAGCTGCGGGCGATCTCGCGACGGGCGACTTCCAGGCGTGCGGCGGCCTTGCGGCCAAGTGAGTGCAGCGAGTTGGGGTTGACGCCGGCAAGCTCGCTGTCGTCGTACTCGCGCTGCGCAAGGAGCGCCTCGGCGCGCATGGGCGTCGAGGCGGCATAGTCAAGATTCACGGGTATGCGGTTTTGACCTGCGGTCATAAGGGTTTATGCCTCCTGTGCGGCCTCGTTGCCCAGCTTCTGCAGCAGCGCAACCTCGGCAGCGGGATCTTCGGACTTAAATACGGCAGAACCGGCCACGAGCACGTTGGCGCCGGCCTTGACGACCTCGACAATGTTCTTGGAAGAAATGCCACCGTCGACCTCGATGAGGGGCGAAACGCCGTGACGCTCGCACATGGCCCTGAGCTCGTGGAGCTTAGCGATGGTGCCCGGGATAAAGCTCTGACCGCCAAAGCCCGGGTTCACGCTCATGAGCAGCACCATATCGACGACGTCGATGATGCTCTCGAGCACGCACACGGGGGTGGCGGGGTTGAGCACCACGCCGGCCTTAACGCCGCGCTGCTGCAGATGGGTGAGCGTGCGGTGCAGGTGCGTGGAGGCTTCGTAGTGTACGGTGATCATATCGGCGCCGGCGTCTGCGTACCAATCGACCGTCTCGTCGGGGTTCGACACCATGAGGTGCGCGTCGACCGGTACATTGGTGGAGCGCTTGACGGCCTTGAGGATGTCAACGCCAAAGGTGAGGTTGCCGGTAAAGTGGCCGTCCATGACGTCGAAGTGCACGTAGTCGGCGCCGGCGATCTTGTCGAGTTCGCCCTTGAGGTTGGCCATGTCGGCCGAGAGGACGGACGGAGCGATTTTAATGGAACCCATGGTAGTAGCCTTTCTGCGCTAGTCGGTGAGTCCGTAGAACTCTTGAGAGGGGACGCGATCGGTAAGAATCTCGAGCGCCCTATCCAAAGTAACACCGTTGTAGAGCGTTTGCTCCACGGCAAAGGTGAGCGGAATGTCTACGCCCAGTGAACGGGCAAGTTCGCTGACGCTGCGGGCCGCGACGGCGCCCTCAACCACCATATGCGTGCGCTCCTGATACTCGTCGAGCGACACACCGTGGGCAAACTCGTAGCCAAAGGTGCGGTTGCGCGAATGCTCCGAGGTGCAGGTGGCAATGAGGTCGCCCATGCCGGCAAGTCCCATGCAGGTCATAGCTTGACCGCCGCGGGCGTGCACCAGACGGCTGATCTCGGCCAGGCCGCGCGTCATGATGAGGGCAAGCGTATTGTCGCCCGCGCCCGAGCCGGCGGAGATGCCGCACACGATGGCGATGACATTTTTCATGGCGCCGCAGACCTCGACACCCGTCATGTCCTGCGACAGATAGATGCGAAAAGCCGTGGACAGGAGCAGGTCCTTGAAGGTCTCCCCCACCTGCTGGTCCTCGCTGGCGATGACGGCGGCCGAAAGCCCGCCACGGCAGATTTCCTCGGCATGGTTGGGGCCCGAAAGCGCCGCCACACGCGTCTCGTTGCCGATCTCGCTGGCGATGACCTCGCTCATGAGCAGGCCAGACTCGGGCTCGATGCCCTTAGTGAGGCAGAGCACTGGGGCGTCGTCCGCGATGAACGGCGCCGCCTGATGGCACACGTCGCGCAAGTGCGTGGAGGGCACGGAAAAGATGATCGCATCGGCACCGTCGAGCGCCTGGGCGAGCTCGGTCGTTGCCACCACGTTGTCCGGCAGCTCGTATCCCACCAGATAGCGCGGGTTGCGGTGCTCGCCGTTAATGCCGGCGGCCGTCTGCTCGCTGTGGGCCCACATGGTCACGCGCTCGGCTCGCGCGGCGGCAAGGCCGGCGACGGCGGTTCCCCAGGAGCCGGAGCCAATCAGCGTAACATTCATGACTCTCTCCTACTTATCGTCGGGCTCGGTGACGCGCTTGGTAAACGAGAGCTTGGACTCCTTACCAGTCATGAGCTTTTGGATATTCGCGCGATGGGCCCACACCACGGTGATGCCGATCATCGCCATACAAAACTTAAGTCCCAGGCTGCTGTACGGAAAGACCGCGCAAGCAGCGATGGGAAGACCGATGGCAGCGGCAAGCGAGCCCACCGACACATACTTGGTGATGGCGACGGCTACGATAAACATGCCGAGCAGCGACAGGCCAATAGGCCAGTACCAGGCGAGGATGACGCCCAGGCCAACCGCGATACCCTTGCCGCCGTGGAAGTTAAGGTAGGGCGAGAAGATATGGCCCCACACCGCTGCCAGGCAAATGACGCCGAGCATCCAATCGCCGGGGGCTCCGGGCGCCATGATGCTTACGGGGAAGCCATAGCCCAAGTCGGCAATGAGCGGACGCGCGATAAGGACGCAGATGGCGCCCTTAAGGCAGTCGAACAACAACGTGAGCGCGGCCACCTTAGGGCCGGCCACGCGCAGCGCATTGGTTGTGCCGATGTTGCCGGAGCCCGCCTTGCGAATGTCCGTGTGGTTGAACATGCGGCCCAGGATCAGGCCAAACGGAATCGCTCCGATAAAGAACGAGACCACGGCGCAGATGGCGGTCAGCAGAATCGGATTATGCATCCTTTTGTTCCTTCTTCCTAAAGAAGAGTCGAATGGGCGTGCCGGCAAAATCGAAAGTCGAGCGCATGCGGTTCTCCACGTAGCGCTGGTAGGTGTCGTTGACCAGGTCGCTATGGTTGACGAAGAACGTGAACGTCGGCGGGTTGACGCCCGTCTGGGTCACGTAGTGCATGCGCAGGCGGCGCTTGCCGTCCACCACGGTATGACCGAACTCGCGCAGGTCGGTGAGGAACGTGTTGAGGCGCGAGGTGCTGATCTTCTGCGAGCGCGTCTTTTCGGCGGCGTCGACCATCGCCCAGATCTTCTCGACGCTGCGGCCAGTGAGGGCAGAGATGCGCAGGTACTGGGCCCAGGGAGCCATAACGCCCAGACGGCGGTCGACGGTCTCCATGCAGGCCTCGCGCTTGCGGTCGTCGTCGAGCAGGTCCCACTTGTTGAGCAGCACGACGATGGCGCAGCCGCGCTCGATGGCCAAGCCCATGACCTTCTGGTCCTGCTCGGTAACGCCCACGGAGGCGTCGACGACGAGCAGCGCCACGTCGGCGCGATCGATGGCGCGCAGGCCGCGGACCATGGAGTAGTACTCGATATTCTCGTACACGGTGCTCTTCTTGCGAATACCAGCGGTGTCAACCATGCGGTAGTGCTTGCCGTTGCGCTCGACGACCGTGTCGATGGCGTCGCGCGTGGTGCCGGCGATGTTCGAGACGATGGAGCGGTCGGCGCCCAGGATGCGGTTGAACAGCGACGACTTGCCGGCATTGGGGCGGCCGATGATGGCGACGTTCAGGGCGTCGGGGAACTCATCGGCGACCTCGTCCTCTTCCTCCGGAAGCAGGGCCACGATATCGTCGAGCAGGTCGCCCGTGCCGTGGCCATGCAGGGCCGAGAGGGGCGTGGGCTCACCGATGCCGAGCGAATAGAACTCCCAGATGCTGTCGTTCTCGCGTTCGGGGTTGTCGAGCTTGTTTACCAGCAGAAAGACCGGCTTGTCGCAGCGCTTGAGCATGCGAGCGACCGACTCGTCCTCCTCGGTGACGCCGGTGCGGCCGTCGACCACAAACAGGATGACGGCGGCTTCCTCGGCGGCGGCGAGTGCCTGGTCGCGGATGGACGTGGCAAAGACATCGTCGCTCTTGAGTGGCTCGATACCGCCCGTGTCGACGATGGTGAACTCACGACCGTTCCAATCGGCCGTGTGATACGAGCGGTCGCGCGTGACGCCGCGGGACTCGTGGACGATGGCGTCCGAGGTCTGGGCCAGGCGGTTAACGAGCGTGGACTTGCCCACGTTGGGGCGTCCGACGACGGCGACGATAGGTTTCATCTGCTCTCCTTTAATGGGTAGGGTCAGTGGAATTAGTAGAGTCGGCAAGTACAATGCCAAGGATGTGCTCCAGGGTATCGAGCAGCTCATGCGGCATGGTCGATACCACATGAACCTCGGCGCCGCGACTGGTAAGGCTTGCGAGTAAATCGTCACGATGATACTCGTCAAGCGTCATGCCGTCAGCGTTGAACATGAGCTTAGGCACAAAGAGCATAACCCCCGACAGGTCTTGGGGCAGCTGCTCCAGAATGTCACACGCGACGATGAGGCCGGTCACGTCCACGTTGCCGCCAAAGTAGCGGTTCTTGATGGCCGTGACGGTGCCGGCGAGTCCCTGGGGCGACTCCACAAAGCGGGCCACCGTGTCGCGTGCGCTGGCGCCCGAGAGGCACAGCAGGTGCTGGCTGCGGGCGGCGATGGCCTCGCGGACGCGGGCCAGACGCTCGGTATCGGCGGCAAGCACGTCGTCGGTCTCGTCCAGATACGAGCGGATCATGCCGATGCCGTCGTAGTACTGCGGATAGCCGTCGTAAAAGTCTGCCTCGGGAGGATCGATGCCGGCGTCCAGATAGAACTCGTCGCTCATCTGGAAGGTGTGGCGGCCAAAGCGTTCGTAGGCACGATCCTGGTAGGGACGGATCATGGCAATGGTCTCGCGCGCTAGCTCGGGCTTGTCGCTGTAGGACCAGCTAAAACGGTTCTGATGCTTGGTAAAGCCGAGCGGCACAATGCCCAGGCTTGTGATTTGCTCGTGCTCCTCGCAAAAGCGTAGGGTCTTTTCCAGCTCCTCGCCGTCGTTCATGCCGGGGCACAACACGATCTGCGCGTGAATCTCGATGCCGGCGGCCATGATGGTCTCGAGTACGTCCATGCCTCGCTGGGCGTTACGGCCCATCATACGACGGCGGACGTCGGGGCTCACAGCGTGGACCGACACGTTCATGGGACTCATGTTGCGCTGGATGACGTTTTGAACATCTTCGTCGGTGAGGTTCGTGAGCGTGACGAAGTTGCCCTGCAAAAAGCTTAGGCGATAGTCGTCGTCGCGAATATAGAGCGTTGAACGGCCGCCCTTGGGCAGCATGGTCATAAAGCAGAACACGCAGGCGTTTACGCAGGTGCGCATGCCGTCGAAGATGGGACCATCGAATTCAAGGCCCCAGTCCTCTCCCGGGAAGCGGTCGAGCTCGACGGGGGTGACGCTGTTGTCGCGTGGGTCGAAAACCTCGAGGTCGACGGTATCATCGTCGGCCTCCCAGAGCCACACAATCATGTCGGTAAGCTGCTCACCGTTGACCGTGAGCACGCGCATGCCCGGCTCGATACCCACATCCCACGCGGGCGATTCGGGACGCACGTTCTTGACGAGCGCGCCCTCACCCGGCTCGGGGTCGCGGCTGCGCCCGTAATCGGCCACCTCGGCGGCGTATGCGGGTACGGTCTGGTCCATGGTTAGCGACAAAGCTCCTTGATGCGCTCGACGGCGCGCTCGATGTGTTCTTGCGGGGTGGAGGCTCCGGCGGTGATGCCGATGTGGTGAGCTTCGGTAAACCACGCGGCTTGGAGCTCAGAAGCTTCCTCGATGTGATACGTGCGCTCGCAGGCGTCAGCGCAGATCTGCGCCAGACGGCGCGTGTTGCCGGAGTTTTTGCCGCCCACGACGACCATGCAGTCGCAGCGGTTGGCAAGTGCGGCGGCGGCCTGCTGGCGCTCGCTCGTAGCGGCGCAGATGGTGTTGATCACGCGCAGTTCCTGCACACGCGGGGTGATGGCAGCTACGACCTCAGCCAAGTTCTGCGCGGTCTGGGTGGTCTGTACAACGAGGCCCACCTTGCCCTTGAGCGGCAGCGCATCCGCATCGGCAGCGCAGCTCACGACCTGCGCGTCATCGCCGGCGTGGCCCAGGATGCCCTCGACTTCGGGGTGGCCCGGCTCGCCCACGACGATCACGCGGTAGCCCTCGCGCACCAGGCGCTCGGCCGCCACGTGGACCTTCTTCACGTAGGGGCAGGTGGCGTCAACGACGTTAAGGCCACGCTCGCGAGCGGCATCAATGACCTGCGGCACCACGCCGTGGGCGCGGATGATCACAGTGCCCGACGTGGTGCCGTCCAAGGTGTCGGCCAGACCGACGCCTGCCTCGGTGAGCTCGCGTACCACGATGGGGTTATGGATGAGCGGACCCAGGGTGTGGACCCGAGCGTTCTCCTCCGCCTGCGGGGCGGCCGCCAATGCCATATCGAGTGCACGCTGTACGCCGTAGCAAGTGCCGGCGTGGGCGGCGATCTCGATGGTAGGCGCGCCGTCCTGGTCGGACGCAGTCGCGGCTGTGTTCGTCACGTTCTCGCTCATGGCTAGAACCTGCCCGGATGCTCGGCGCACAGCTCGTCTCGCATGGCGTAGACGCGGTTCATGGCCTCGGACTCAAACCAGGCCAGGCGCTCCGTACGCTTAAGTCCGGCCGGCGCGTCCGAAAGCGAGACGGCCTTGCCGGCACGAATCCAGCACTTCTTGGGACGCATGAGCTTTTTGCCCGTGGGCGTGATGTCGGACCAGCCACAGATGGCAAGTGGGTTGACGGGCGCCTTGCCCATCTGAGCGATGAGCGCAAAACCGCCATGGACCTCGGGCTTGATCTCGCGCGAGCGGATGCGCGTGCCCTCGGGGAAGATCAGGACGTCCTCGCCGCGCTGCAGCGCATGCTGGGCGGCGCGCAGGCACTTCATGTCGGCGGTGCCGCGCTCCACGGGAATGCCGCCCACGCGGCTAAAGGCCCAGCGTACGATCTTGCTCTTGGCGAACTCGGACTTAAAGATGGGGCGGATGCGGCGGCCGCCAAAGAACAGCGCCGTCTCCACGGCCAAGAGCTCGGCCATCGAGGTGTGGTTGCAGATGACCACGCTGCCGCGTCCGTCCTGGCGCTCAAACAGCAGGTCAGCGTCCTCGACCTTCCAGCGCCACATGAGCTTGGAGAAGGCCCGCAGGATGGCCATGACCACGACGACGGTGCCGCGGATGAGCGCCGGGAACTCGGCATAGGGGGCGTTGTAATAGTCCTCGGGCGTCTGCTTAAACAGGCGCATGGGCTACCTCCTTTGGTTGATGAGGTCCTCGATAATGCGGACGACCTCGTCGATGGTATGGGCGGTGGAGTCAACGTGCACGGCGTCCTCGGCGGGCACGAGCGGCGCGACCTCGCGGCTGCTGTCAAGCTTGTCGCGCTGCTTAAGGGCGTCGAGAGTCTCGTCGACCTCGGCCTCGAGCTGCTCGGCAGTAAGCGGCTGGGCGTCGTTTTGGTGACGCTGCAGCACGCGGCGGCGGGCGCGCTCGCGCGGGTCAGCGGTCAGGAAGACCTTTACTTGCGCGTTGGGGAATACGACGGTACCGATGTCGCGACCCTCGGCCACGATATCGCGGTCCTCGGCGGCGCGGCGCTGGTGAATGAGCATGGCGGCGCGCACGCCCGGGTAGGCCGAGACCTTGGATACGTTGGCGTCGACCTGCGGGGTACGGATGGCGGCCGAAGCGTCCTGGCCGTCAATGGTCAGGCGCGTGTCCTCGCCGGTGCCGTTGGTAAAGCGAATCTCGATCTGCTCGGCGAGGGCGTCGATGGCCGCCTCGTCGTCCAGGTCGATGCCGCGGTCGAGCGCGGCGAACGTGACGGCGCGATACATGGCGCCCGTGTCGAGCTTGTTAAAGCCCAGCTGGCGGGCGATCTCCTTGGCGATGGTGGATTTGCCGGAACCGGCGGGGCCGTCGATGGCGACGATCATGCAATGCTTCCTTTCGATGGTTGACGTGCTGGTATGGTTCGGGGCGCTGGGGCGCGGCGGGTTGCCTAGCCTGTGTAGCGCTCGCGGTAGGTGTTGCGCTTGGGTGCGGAGCCGTGGCTGCCGTGGTGACGCGTGCGGCTGGCGGGCGTATCTTGGGGCTTGCCGCCGTTGCGCTTGGCGCTCGCCTGCTTGGGCGGGATGCCGCCGCTTTTAAGGATCTGCACCTCGCGGTCGGTGAGCTCGCGCCATGAGCCCTTGGCCACGCCCTCGAGCTCAAGGCCGGCAAAGTTGCAGCGGTGCAGGCGGATTACCGGATGGTGGATCTTGCTCAGCATGCGCTTGACCTGGTTCTTGCGACCCTCGCGGATGATGACCTCCACGGCGGTGGTACCGGGCTTGACGCCTTGCGGTGCCACAGCCTCGGCCTCGCGCGCGTTGATGACGCGGCAGAACGCCGGCTGGCACAGGCCGTCGTCGAGCTCGATGCCGCTGCGGAGTGGTTCCAAGTCGCGGTCGGACAGCCGTCCGTCCACGAGCGCCTGGTAGGTCTTGTAGACGTGCTTGCTGGGGTGCAGCAGATCCTGCGACAGGTCGCCGTCGGTGGTAAAGAGCAAAAGGCCCGTGGTGTCGCGGTCCAGGCGACCCACTGGAAACAGGCCCGGAAAGCGGTCGCGCGGGACCAGGTCGGCCACGCAAGGGCGCTCCTGCGGGTCGCTCATGGTGGTGAGGTAGCCGGTCGGCTTGTAGAGCATCAAGTACACGGCGCCCTGGTTGAGCTTGACGGGCATGCCGTCGACCTCGATGTGATCGTGGTCGACATCGACCTTGGTGCCCAGCTCGGTCGCGACCTCGCCGTTGACGGTCACGCGGCCGGCGGTCATTAGGTCCTCCGAGCCACGGCGGCTCGCCACGCCCGCGCGCGCCAAAAAGCGCTGCAGGCGCATGGTGTGCGGATAGACGGGCTGGGCGTCGGTGGCGGGTACTGCGTTACCCATGGCGCGCGTCTCCCCTACTTCGTTAGTCCTCGTCATGCAAATCCTCCGAGGTCTTGTCGACGACCAGGGTTTCCAAGTCCTCGACTGCCTCAACATCTTCAACATCGGTATCGAGCAGTTCGCGCTCTTCGTCCAGGTCATCGGCCTGCTCCTCGAGCGTGGACTGAATGCTGCGGCCGCTCAGGCGCTCGCGGATAAACTGACGCGATTGCTCGTCGGGGGCAAACTGCTCCAGGTCGGGCAGGTCGCGGGTTGAGCGCAGACCGAACTTTTCCAAGAAGGCGTTGGTCGTGCCGTAAATGATGGCCTGACCGCGCTGGGGATCGCGGCCGAGCTCGCGCACCAGGCCCTTGTCCACGAGCGACGCGATGACGCCGTCGGAGTTGACGCCGCGGATGCCCTTCACCACCTCGCGCGTCACAGGCTGGTGGTATGCGATGACGGCCAGGGTTTCGAGCGCCGCCTGCGACAGCTTTTGCGTGTCCCAGCTCAGCACGTAGGCCTCGACCACGTCGTGGTAGGCGGGATGCGTAAACAGGCGCCAGCCGCCGGCGACCTCGCGCAGCTGAAAGCCGCGGTTGGCCTCCTCGTACTCAACCTTGAGCTCGGCGAGCAGCGATGCGCACTCGCCCGGGGCGATATCCAGCGCACCTGCCAGCGCGGGTGCGCTCACGGGGTCGCTCGACACCAGCAGCAGCGCCTCAAGGGCGCCTTTGAGGCTGTTTGCCTCCAGCGTGGAAAGGGTTGACATGGTTGCGGCTCCTATTCGGTGAGCTCGGGGCCCTCGCCGGGCACGTATGCCTCGGAGCCCTCGACGCGGTTGATGCAGATGGTTCCGAAGATCTCGTCCTGGCTCAGCGTGAGCGAGCCGCGCTTGGCAAGCTCAAGCATGGCCAGGAAGGTGACGACGAGCTGCTCGGTGGTGGCGTCGCCGTCCAACAGCTCGCGGAAGGTGCAAGTTTGGTGCGCCATGGTAAAGCGGTCGACCGAGGCTACGGTCAGATCGAGCGGCACGCGATGCGGCGCCACGTGCTCGGCCTCCAGCAGGAAGGTCTGGCGCTTGCCGTCCAGGTCGGCACAGATGACGGCGAGGCCGCGCAGGGTGATGCCGGCCAGGTAGTCGGGCATAAGGCCCAGGAACTCGGGGTCGGGGCCGGCCACGCGCGGATGCATGCGGCTCTCGGCCTGCATCCGCGCGCCAAGGGCTGCCGCCGCGCCCTTAAACTGCTTGTAGGCGATCAGGCGTTGAATCAGGACCTCGCGCAGGGCATCGCCGTCGAGCGCGCTGAGTTCCTCGAGGTCTTCGTCGAACTCGTCATCGTCGTCATTGACTTTGCTCGGGGCCTCCTGCGGCACCAGAGAGGCGGCCTTGATGTCCAGAAGGGTTGCCGCGACCAGCAGAAAGTCGCTCGCCACGTCCAGGTCCAGCGCCTCGATGCGCTCGGCCTCGGCAAGGTACTGTTCGGCCACCTCGCTGATGGAGATGGCGCCGATATCTACTTTTTGGCGGGTTACCAGCTGCAGCAGCAGGTCGAAAGGTCCGCTGTAGACCTGCGTCGACACGCGATACGACATCTTCGACCTCCTTTGACGGCGCCTTCGCGGCGCGGTTTGGGTGCATATCACGACCGTTATGCACGGTCGACCTGTAAGTTTACCTTAGATGCCGGCGATTGCGAAGTTGAGCAGCTGCTCAGCAAGCGGATACACGGTAACGTCGAAATAGCGGCCGATCACGTCGATGCCGGTCCACATGGGCAGCAGATACAGCACAATGATGAGGATGGGCATGGCGTATTGCTGCAGGTGGTAGTAGTTGTTGAGCGCCTTGCCTTTGAGGAACGGCACGATGATCGACGAGCCATCGAGCGGCGGGATCGGGATGAGGTTGAAGAACGCGAGTGACAGGTTGACCACGATAAACGTTGCGCCGAAGTTCATGATCTGCGACGCCAGGGCAAAGGACATGCCGGTATAGAGGCTGCCATATGCCGCGTGCATGAGGGCGGCCGCGAGGCACGCGAGGACGATGTTCGATGCGGGGCCGGCCACGCTCACCAGAACCTCGTCGCGCTTGGGGTGTTTGAGGTTGTTGAGGTAGACCGGCACGGGCTTGGCGAAGGCGAACACCGGGCCGCCGGCGGCAAGCATGAGCAGCGGCAGGATGATGGTGCCAAACGGGTCGATATGGTTGAGTGGGTTGAGCGACACGCGGCCGCGCGAACGGGCCGTCTTATCGCCGAGTGCCCAGGCCGCCGCGGCGTGTGCGCTCTCGTGGATCACGATACCTATGATGACGGCGACGGCGCTGGCGAGCAGGTTCATGATGTAGCTGCTGGACATGGCGCTCCCCTAGCGGACGCGGCGCGAGGCGCGCGTAAGCAGGTAGTCGGCTACAAACAGAATTACGGCAACGATGGCGTAATCCAGGCGGAACACGCCGCCAAAGGGCGACGTGATGACGCCATAGCCGGCGATGGCGCTCGGCAGTGCGCGCGAAAGCTCAACGACAAAGCCTACGATCTGCAGCTTGGCGGTGAGGCCGCTAAAGCACAGCAGCACGGTCATCGCGCTCATAAAGATGCCGCAGATGCGACAGGCGATGGCGATGATGCTCATCGCCACGGCAGCGGCCTTACGAGAGTTCACGCGCAGTCTCCTCTTCGATCTGGGTGGAAAGCTCCAGCCATTCGTCCTCGAGCTTGGGCAGCTCTTGCTTAAGGCCGTTATATTCCCCCAGCGCGGCGTTGAACTTATCCTGATCGGCATAAAGCTCTTCGCTTGCCATCAATTCCATAAGCTCGTCATAGCGGGCGCGCTTTTTGTCGAGCTCCGTCTCGATCTTCTTGAGCTGGTTGCGCACGCCCTTGAGCTTTTTGTTGAGCGCAGCGCGGGCTTGGGCCTCGGCGCGCTTTTGCTCCTTGGTCTTTTTGCCTTCGGCAGGCTTGGAAGCGGCGGCGGGCGCATCGGGCTGGGCCGCAGTGACCTTGGCGGACTTGGCCGTGGCCGGCGCACTCTCCGTGGACGCCTCGGCGGCGGCTCGGGCCGCGAGGTCCTCGCGCTTGTAGAGGTAGTAGTCGTAGTCGCCGTCGTAGACCGTGACCTTGCCATCGCGGATGTCGATGACGCGGTTGGCCACGGCGCGTACCAGGTGCTCGTCGTGGCTGATCAGCACGATGGTGCCGGGGAAGTTTTGCAGGGCGTTCTCGAGCATGTCCACCGAGTCGATGTCCAGGTGGTTGGTGGGTTCGTCCAGGCACAGGAGCGCCTCGGGGGCCACGAGCATCTTAGCCAGGGCCAGACGCGCCTTTTCGCCGCCGGAAAGGACGCGTACCTGCTTTTCGATGGAATCGTTGTCGCTAAACAGGAAGGCGCCCAGCAGGCTGCGCTGCTGCGGCACGGTCCACTTGGGCGTGACGGTGTCGATCTCTTGCAGGACGGTATTGGACTCGGTCATGCCCTCGAGTGCGTGCTGGGCGTAGTAGGCCACGCCCACGTTGGTTCCCAGGTCGCGCGTGCCGGTAGTGGGTGGCTCCAGGCCGGCGATGATCTTCATGAGGGTGGACTTGCCGGCGCCGTTGGGGCCGACGAGCGCCACGTGCTCACCACGGTAGAGTTTGAGGTCGATGTCACTGTAGATATGCTTGTCGCCGTAGGACTTGGAGACGCCCTCGAGCCCTACGACCATGTCGCCGGAGCGCGGTGGGTCGGGGAACTTAAAGTCGATGTGCTTGTGACCCTCGGGCAGGATGACAAGCTCCTTTTTGATCTGCTCGATCTTGCGGATGCGCTCCTGCGCCTGGGCGGCCTTGGTGGGCTTGTAGCGGAACTTGTCGACGAAGACCTGCATGTGGGCGATGTCGCGCTCCTGAGCGGCGCGCTTGGCGCGCATTTGCTCCAGGTTGTCCTCGCGCTGCTTAAGGTAGCTGCTGTAGTTGCCGGTGTAGGTGGTCACGCGGCGGTTCTCGAGCGCGGCTACGTGGTCGACGCAGGCGTCCATGAAGGCACGGTCGTGGCTGACGATGAGGACGGCGCCGTCGTAGTTGGCGATAAAGCCACGCAGCCACTGGACGCTTTCGAGATCCAGGTGGTTGGTGGGCTCGTCCAGAAGCAGCAGGTCGGGATGGCGCAGGAAGAGCTTTGCCAGCGCGATACGCATCTGCCAGCCGCCCGAGAACTCGGAGCACGGGCGCTCAAAGTCGGTGACTTTAAAGCCCAGGCCGGACAGGATCTTGCGGGCGTTGCTCTCGAGCTCGTAGCCGCCCAGGTGCTCAAAACGGTCCTGGACCTGGCCGTACTCGTTGAGGAGCGCGTCGACATCCTTGCCCTGCTCGGAGAGCTCGGTGATCTGGGCCTGCAGCTCGTTGGCGCGCTCACCCATACGGCGGATTTCCTTGGCGGCAGCCATGACCTCGGCAAGGATGGTGGTGTCCTTTTGCTCCAGGTTGGTTTCCTGCTCTAGATAGCCTACCTGGCAGTCCTTTGCGTACTGGACCTGGCCAGCGTCTGGGCTGTCGATGCCCATGATGATCTTGAGCATGGTAGTTTTGCCGGCGCCATTGGGGCCCACGAGCGCAAAGCGTTCGCCGGGATTTATCTGGAAGGAAGCGCCGCTAAAGAGGACGCGAGCGCCGAAGCTTTTTTCGATCTTGTCGACCAGGAGGATCATGGTGCCGCCTTTGACCTTGTGTGCCTATATAAAAAAAGGCCCCAACTTGCGTTGGAGCCTCATTCAATGCTCGGGTGGAGACGAGGGGAATCGAACCCCTGACCTCTTGACTGCCAGTCAAGCGCTCTCCCAGCTGAGCTACGCCCCCGTGCGAAGATGTACTATACGGGAACTCGGACGGCGATGCAAGGACAATTTTGGAAAAACTTTCGCCCGTGCCGGCACGGGCGAAACTCGACCCGCCCGCTCAACCGGGTTTCCCGTGCTCCGCCAGTCCCATTATCGGGCCCGATTGCGAACCGCCCCTCCTCTGCGCCTCAGAACTATGCCGGTTTACTACGATGAATCAGGAATGTTCGACCACGCACGCCTTTTCACGCAACCGTCGGGCTCCCTACCTGCGGTTTTGCAAACGGGGAACACGCGGTGCTCGGGAGTCGCCGATCAGTCGTAGTAAACTGGCGGTGTTTTGAAATGGCATCAGCTTGATTTCGCGGTTAAATGTGTTTGAGCCCTGAATTAATGGCCTTAACTTTTTCTAAAACACGTCTTTTCTGCGACGCGCCTAGATTGGTTGTTGTTTAGCATTGGACTTGATCTTGCGTTGTGCGACTTGCTCGTGCATGGTAGTATTTCACGACGTGAAGCGAAGAAATTAGGCCTTAGATGCCTTTATTAGAATTGCATTCACCGTTCATAAGGGCTCTTGGCGCAACGGTCAGCGCAGGGGACTCATAATCCCTGGGTTCTGGGTTCGAATCCCGGAGGGCCCACCAGAGTATTTCGAGGCCGGGCATTACGCCCGGTCTCTTTGTTATTGGCGCTGCAGACTAGGTTTGCTATCCAGAAACGTAAAGTTATTAACATTCATATTCGTAATTAACAATGGGTATGTCGCCAAGATGCTGCCCAGTCAACACATGGCGTAAATCGATAGATATGAAAAAAGGCCCCAACTTGCGTTGGAGCCTCATTCAATGCTCGGGTGGAGACGAGGGGAATCGAACCCCTGACCTCTTGACTGCCAGTCAAGCGCTCTCCCAGTTGAGCTACGCCCCCGTGCGAGAAAGTACTATACGGGAACTCCCCCGCCGATGCAAGGACAATTTTGGAAAAGATTTTACGGTGCGTGGAACGGCGCGGGGCCGAAGGGACACACGATGCCCGAAATAGCCCGCGGGGCGCGCCCCAGGTGCCGCCGGCCAGAACAAAGCAATCCGCGGTGCTTCCGCGGGAGGGTTTCGTCTGAGCCCCTCTCCGCGCCTTCGGGTCAATTTACTGAACCGTGCGCAGCTCGCGCCAGCTGGTCGCTTCATAAACGGACCGGTTTACTACGACGATTCCCGGATTTCCGACCACACGCCTACATTCGCAAAACGGGCAGGCATTCTACCTGCGGTTTTACGAGCGACGAATTCGGTGTGCTCAGCTACCCCCAATCCAACGTAGTAAACCGGCGTGGTTTTAAAATGGCACTTAATTACTGGCAGCATATAAAGTAGTAATAATGCTCACTTGAACATTATTACTTACCAATACCAAGCCAATTGCACAGAACGTTGGCTCGCAATCTGGTCTCAGCGCATCTCATCGCCTCGGTTTTTGGTTTGTAGCGCAACTCCAATCGCTCACACACACTGTGAATGATGGCATCAAGCTGATCGTGATCATTGAGCATGTCATGGGTTACAAGAAATACGTCGTATCCCATGCTTTGTAATGCTGTCATTCGTGCGGCATCGTGGTCCAGCACGGCGCCTGAACCATGGATAACCTCTCCCTGAAGTTCGATAATCACAGCTTTCATTATTATTGGGTTTACGATGACGATATCGCCGTAACAGATTTTCTGACCTGCGATTTTTCGAGCTGAATTCGACAGCGGTGTTAAGTCGTTGACGTATATGTTTTTAAACTCCGCTCCGCCAGTACGCCTCGGAAGACTTAGCAACATGATTCCAGCAACTTCTAGCGGGGATGCCGCAATACCCATTACCTGCCGTGCGGCTTCGTAGAATTGTTTTCCCCACATCTCGCCCTTAACCTTCGCTGCAAATCTGTGCAGTTCTTCTATTTCAATAAGAGGCTTTCTCATCCAGAGCGATGTGCCTTTTCCGTTTGCTTTATTTCCGGATCCGTCATTCTGCTGCCCACTTTGATCATTCTCGCTGTCCTTCTGGCTCGCCCGAGCATAGACTCGCTTCCATGGGGCCTCGTCTTGGGTTTCATCTAGTTCAAAAAGACTTTCTGTGGTGTACTGCTCTTCTTCTGATTTTGCTTGCTCAAGTGCCATGTCGACCGCGGGCGATGGTTTAAAAACCGAAAACCATCCGCAGAGCTCGTACATGGCCAGAACCAGGTCGCATGAAGAAACGCTTCGAGTCATGGTGAATAGCGTATGAAGAGGGTCTGTGACGCTAAAGCCCATGCCCGTGTCGATCGAGACCTTCTCTGTATAGGCGCTGTTCCATCGGATGGTCCGTCTTGTCTCGGAATGTAGGTTGCTTCGAGTTGATGCTGCTGTGATGACTGGGGTCTTGAGGACGTCGGTTACGAAAGGGGCTTGGGATAGAGCTCGCCAGCCTTCTTCGGAGTTGGGTAGGCGCGGGTAGAGGTCGCGCACCTGCGGTGGGCAGCGCCAATAGCGGAATGCGGTGTTTGCGCAGACGATTTCGTCCATTTGCGCCTCCCCTGGTATCGGCCGTAGACCATGCGGTTGTGGTCGTGGACGATTATCTACCGGGGCATCATGCGGGTAAGTACCGGAAGCTGACCAAACGCTGACCAAAAGCTTAACGCAATCCGTTGAAAAGCCGCCATAGGCATGAACGCGCTGGTACAAGCTGTGAGTCAGCGGTCTCTGTCTCCACAATTGCACATAGAATACGCAGGGAATTCAATGAATAAACGCAGACGCATTTTGCAAAACGCGCAATGACGACACCTAAGGTGAACTGCGTAATATATATCGCCTTAGGTAACTTCGCTTCGATTTTGGTGTTAAAAAGAAAAAGGCCAGAGTCATATAACCTCCGGCCTGTGCTTTAGATGGTGGGCGATACAAGATTCGAACTTGTGACCCCATCCGTGTGAAGGATATGCTCTACCCCTGAGCCAATCGCCCGTCGCCTTTCGGCAAAAGAGATACTATCATAGCCGAGCGTGGTTTACCAAGAACTTTTTGCCCCCGATTTTAAATTCGTGAGTGCCAGCCAAGCCAAAGCAACCAAAGCAATCGGCAAAACCGCAGCTAAACTACCATTTACCACTTTATCCACGAGGTCTCAGGACGGCAGATAAGTCGAGCGTTGTTGTAAGCCATGTCGAGCGTGAGGCAGGTGCGTGCGGCGTAGAAGCCGTCCTCGCGCTGGATGGTCAGCGCCAGCTCGGGCTTGTCGCCGGTTAGGCACAGCGGCAGCAGCAGCTGGATCCGGCTGCCGTAGAACTGCGGCACGGCGAGCGTGTAGTTGGCGGCGGCGCGGCGGGCGGCCTCGACGACGGCGCCCTCAAAGGCGCGGCGCAACAGCAGCGAGTTGCCCTCCCCCATCAGGCTGGCAGGAATACGCGTAAGGTTCTCCTCATCGCCCAGAATTTGGTCGATGTTGGAACGGATGGGCAGGCGGTAGTCAAAGACCAGCTCGGAGGGATCCTCGGCAAAGCGCACGCGGCACGGCAGGTACTCAAACGAGACCAGCATGGGGTCGCTCTCCTTAAAGAAGCCCTTCAAAAACCAGCGCTGGCGCGCGTCGGGCTTTGTGTTGGGCTCAAACAGGCCGTAGATGGTCTCGTAGCGACGCGTGTACAGGCCGGTATTGAACAGGCAGCGGTCATCGTCGAACACCAGCGGCAGGTTGGACGGCGCGGTCTGGTCTACGTCGCGTTCGGTCAAAAAGACCGCGCGGCTAAATGAGAACGACAGGTAGTTTTTGAGGATGCGGTTGCCGGGACCCCAGTCCTCGGGGTCGGCGAGGTCGGCCAAGCGCTCGTAACAGGGCTCGGGGCAAAACGCAAAGTCGTATACATTGCTGCACAGGGTGCTAGGGAGTTCCATGTGGCGTCCAATCAAGATAATGGCAGGCGTGCGGATGCTTTGATTTTATACGTGCGGCGGATCGCCCGTGCCCACAACGCAACCGCGGCGCAGCTCGTCGGCGAGTTCTTCTCGCGTGCGGTTTCCGGAAACAAGGTCCTGGATCCATGCAAAGTAGTGGTTGTCTTTGGGCTCGGGGCTGTCAGATAGCGCATCCAGCGCCGTCATCTAGCTGAACATAGCTCAAAAGCATTGCTACCTCGTTTACAATTTTTGAGTTAAAAGCCTGCCCCTAACGCGGGATGAATCACACTAGTTACCCGACCCAAATACGTTATCTACAAGATCAGGCAAGTCTGTCCATACTTGATAGGCGGCAACGTTGTCCGGATTCATTTCTCTTGCACGACGTTTATCATCCGTATTGTGCTTTGCGGCATTGGTCAAAGCCTGGCCCTTGTTGCCGTCAATCATTTCGAGATTTACCGACTTGAACTTTGACGCGGAGGACCTGTTGGGGTCAGTAGATTTTAGAACGCCAAGGTCGCGCGCTCTTTTCTCACATTGTGGCGTCGATGCAAAAGTTTCCGGGCATGGTGAGATATGATCGATAAGCCATACTTCAAAACATGGATTAGAGATTGCGAGCCTAACTCCCTTTGTCTTTGCTTCTCGTTCTGCTGCGGCTAGGTTTCTGAACTCATCTGAATCGACCACGATCCATGCGGAACTCAATGCTTCGATTTCGCCTGCTTTAACGGCCTTTTTATCTGAATCGAGCTCTCGCGAAAGCTGCTTGGCCACCTTCAAAGGGTCTCCGTCAATATGCCGATACAGCACGCTTCCGCGAACGTCCATTTCAGTAATAAGGAAGTTAAAATATTCGGTTTCGGTCACCTTTCCATTGGACACAATTAGGTGGCGCTTTCGCTTGGCTCTTGTCTGCTTTTTGCGGCCGCGAGCAAGCCCTCTCCTTTCTGCCTTAGCCATTTATGTCAGCGCCTTCCTTCATGAGTTGGGCCACAAGTTGATGAAAACTTGGGTTGGGCAGCGGCACATAGACACCGTTTAAGTAATTGCGCCCCAGATTCTCATTTGCACGAGGCGAATACTCCATCGCAGCAATTAATTGCGAAGCACCTTCAGAGTCCTTTTCCACAAACCAGACCTGGTCACGTTCAAGCACCTCTTCCATAGGGCTGGTTCGCGTCATCAAGGTGACATCATGGGTCGAGAAGATTAGCTGCGCGCCCTTTGGATTTGTGTCGGGATCGGCGAACAGTGAGACGAAGTCGCGCAGGAGCGTAGGATGAAGGCTCGAATCAAGCTCGTCAATTACTGTTGTGGCCCCACTGCTTAAAGAACGTAAGGCTACCGAGAAAAACGCCAGCGCAGCTTTTGTGCCCTCCGATTCATGGGCGGAGCCCAGCCAAAAGCCATCTCCCGAGCCTTTATGGTGGAAGAACAGGTCATAAGCGAACGACAATTTAAAGTCTTCTGCAATTTTATTACGTGCCTCTTCCGGAATCTCATCGAGTCCAATGAGTGAGTCTTTTAAACCCATGACGCCTTCCGATTGACGGACATCTATGCCGTCAATTCCGATATCAGCATATTTAATGAGCTGAGATAGCATCTGAGCTCGAGCGTCATCGTTGATAAACAGCTTTTTTATGGTGGCGAGTTCTGCTAGATAATGCGTTGCATCATAGAGATTGATGTCATTGGCAAGAGCTGTGAATGCGGGTTGAATTACATCACTTCCAGCCGCCGCTGCGGCAGATAAGAACAAAGAATTATTGCGCGTGATATCCCAAAGTTGTTTTTTTGCACCTGTAAAGGTACTACCAAATTTAATTGACTGTTCCCCGTTTATCGAAGAGCGGTCATAGAGAAGGGACGGCTGTTTTGATCGATACACAGTGAGGTTTTCATATGTAACCTCATTTTTGTTCACACCAAATGAAAACTCATACTTTAAGTTGCTAGCGATAAAATCTATCGAGAATTCTGTGTCACTTGATCGGGATTCCGAGTCAAGTAAAAAGGGGACGATGGGTATTTGAGAATTCGCATCGCCTGCCGCATAACCTGTACGAACAAAGTAAGAGACAAAGTAAAGAGCATTTAGGAAATTTGATTTGCCTGACGCGTTTGCGCCGTAAACCGCAGCCACTCGCACAGGCCCAAGTTCCTTTTTGCTCGAAATCGGTTCAAACGAGAACTGCTGAGTATCTCGAAAGCTCTGAAAGTTCTTAAATGAAAAATTGAGAATCATCGTCAGAATCCTTTTCAAAAAAGTTGATTCACCGCAGACATTCTTTAATAACAAGGAAAATTATATTGTTTTAAAACCATTATTTGTTAGTTTCGAACAAATATCTACTTTAAATTGAGATTCAAACTAAAGGTCTCAGCAAGTCTATACAACATAATGTCTGAAACTGATTTTCTACACTGCTTTTAAGAACAATTTTTAATGATGTCCGCACGCGGCTTTAGATTTCTTTTGTCCATCAGAGCTGTAAAACGAAAGGGACGAAATGTTGTTTTGCAAGGACGGGTCCAGTTGGCTGGATGTTATAGATGATGCAGGCGTTCTGGTTCGCCGCCTAGAAATACTTGAGAACCTTCTCCGAAAGTGCACCTTTCGGTATGCCGAGAACAGAATGCAAGTTCGTGGATGATACCGCTGAGGGATATGACGGAAGCGAAATGTTGCTGTTTCTCGATGAGTCTTTATTGGAGCTGATTGAAGGCTATAGAACTCAGATTGAGAAATACAAAGTTGCATCTAAAAGGGGCCAGACCGACTTTGGAACCAGCACAAGCTTAGGAAGAAAGAAATCGAGGATCCCCGCTATTCAAATTGATAAAGCAGCATAATAAATTTGAATTTGGGTAGGGCTGAAAGGTAACACGGAGGTCATACCTTAACCCTGTTTGCCCTCGTCATTCATTCACTTGTGACGAGGGCCTCGCACCTTCTATAAGAGCGCGAGTTGAATTATGTTTTACTTATAAGGGCGGAGGATCCGGCATGAGCAAGAACAAAAGCGACCAGAACGCGCACGAAGAGCAAGTGTTCAATGATGTTCTTAGGCTATCAATGGCCTCGGGTGGATACAAGAAGAAAGCTGCCTTGAAGGTGTGTGGATCTATTAACGCAGGCAGCGAGTGCCCTGATATTGTTATTACCCGCGAAAATGGATCCATTGTTGGTTTGGAGCATTTTAGAATCGACCATAACATCAAACATGGTCGAAACGCTCAATCAAAATCTGCTGAGCTCACATCTGCGTTGAAAGCTGAGCGCGAAAAGCTAATGCCAAGGCTTGAAGCCGACGATGTTTTGCCGGAGGAATTGGCGAGCATCGTCGCAAACTATGTCTCGTTGGCAAAATATCATCAAAGCTGTGCATGCTGTGACGATCTGACGCGCTCTCTAGATGCCCGATTGTTTGGTGGAAAAACAGGTCATGCTCGCAAATTACCTAAATACCGCAATCACCTTACTGAACTTAGCGGTGATGATGGACGCATTGAATTGGGCTATTTAATTGAAATTCATTCAGATTTTCAGGGATTATTCATTCACGATGGAACAAGAGTGGCCCGCCTCGACAGTGGACAATGCCCACTTTATGCGGAAATTTACGATCTCCTTTTCAAGGCATCTTGCGAGGTCGATTGGATCCTAATAGGTTTTTACCCATGCCTGACTGACCAGATTGCGAATGCCGCCATCATAGATTGTCGTAACAATATGTTTAAGGAGAGCTGCCGCAGGCAGCGTCTTAAAAGAACGGAATATTTAGGTCTAGGTAAAACGGAACCCTTTCTCAAACAAAGCAGAGTCGGAGAAACAGAAATTGAGCTTTGCGCAGATAAGGTAAATATCAAAATCGAAAACCCCGCTGAAGGGATTTGCCCTGAGCTTCTATTTGGCACCGCGATCATTGATGCTGCAAGAGCATTAAATCTTGATAGAAGCGGTGAACCGTATACAGCAACGATTTCTGTTCAATTGATTTACGAACTCGTGCGGATGAGGAGCAAGGGGATTCGAGGCATTGTGACAATTTACGATGTTATGCGGCTGCTTATAGAAATTGAGTGGGCTGTATTAAAACAAGAGATTGACAGTTTTGGCGTACGGTACAGCATTTCCGAAACACCAGACTTTTGCTTATAGACAATCCGGGATGTCACTAAGAAACCAGCTCATACAGCTCACCAATGAGTCCGGTTTAATATTTGCCCGCTTTAGCACCGTCGAATATTGCGAGGCAACTCTGATGGTCTTTCGCTTGGGCACCAGGGTCGACAAAGATCCCGGTGCCCTTTCGTTGCCTTCAGTCTAACCTGCGACATAATTGAATGCTTTTCTCATTCATGTGGACCTGGGTCGCATGTCACGATTCAGCCCATGATCACGTCCGTATGGCCTCTGCCTTCGATAATTGGGTGCCTATAGACAAACACGCAAATAGTTATACCTTGTGAATGTCTCTTTCTTCCAAATGGCAGCTATCTCAACAACGACATGCGGCAGCTAGAAGCACTGTAGCAAGCAGGAAAAACGTAAAGGAGACTGCGATCCAGTTGCTGTCGCCGGTCTTGGGGAGTGTCGCTGCGGTCGCGCTGGTGGCTTTAGGCTTGGACGGCGCAGGCACCGTGGTCTTCATCAGGCTCGCCCGTCCCGCTGCCCGGCACATCGGGCCCATCGTTCTCCCCCGCCGGAGGCGTGTCGACATCGGGCTCAACCACCACATGCGGTGCCACCGCACCGGAGGCATCAACCACGCCATCAGCACCAAAGGTCCCGCCAGCAGGCGTCACAAACCGCGCAGACACAAGCGACCCGCCCGTGCATGCAACGCCGCCGTCGGGACCGGTCGCGTCAAGCCACGAGGCGTCGACGGAAAGCCGGCTGCCGGCCGCACCAGCGCCAAGGCCCGCATCTTGCAGATACACGCCGTAGGCGTGCACGCCCGCTCCGGACCCGGCGCCCGCGGCAACGACGCGCCCGCCGCCGCGCACGGCCACGTCGCCTGCGATCACGCCGGCAACCGCCTCGTCAGTAATATCGGCCCCGTCCGCCCGGGCATCGACGGTGCAGCCGTCCACCACGAGCGCCTGCGAGACGTGGATCCCGCACTGCGAGCCCGTCGCCGTCAGGGTTCCGGTGCCGCGGAGCGTCAGGTTGCCCCACACCTCCATGCCGCACAGTGTGATGTCCGCATCGGGCGCATGCGACTCCGTCAAGGAGTTTTGCCCGGCAAGCGTCAGCACCAGGTCGCCCTCGGCGCCGATGGCCTCGCCCGCGTAGCCGTTGAGCTCCAGGTGGTCGGCATCGGTCCAGGCCCAGCCGGGACCCGACACGCCCGGCTCGTAGTACGTCGCGCCCGCGATGATGAGGCTTTCCGCGCCCGCGGCATAAGAAGGCCCGCCCAGCAAAACGCATAGGCAGGCCATGGCAACAATCGGAATGTAATGACGGCTGGTGTGGGACTTGGCAGCAAACATACCTGCTCCGATCTTCGCAGGAGCCAATAGAATGTGCACCAGAAAATGCCCTGGTAGCAGCAATTAATAGTTTAGCGAGATCAATGCGGGAGCAAAGAGAAATCGTGTGGGCAATGTCCACAATTAGGTGTAAATCGTTTTGCCAGTCGGTGAAAGGAGGGATCAACGGATTAGATATCCATCTTATTAAAGTCGATGGAATATCCCATGGACTTGAGTTCTTTCAAGAGGCCGAACTCCCAACTGTCTGTTCCGGTATAAACGACGCCCTGTAGATCGGAGGGAATCTCGATACCTTTGTCAACAAGAATTGCAACGTTTTCCCTGCCAAGCCGACCAATAAAGTATCCGGCTTCAAATACAACATTTTGTCTAGCCCTGGGCTTTTCCGACTGTTCTGCCTGGGCTCTTCCTTCGTCGTCCGCCGTAAAAAGGCATACCGCTCCTGCTGCATCGCCTTCAATTTCCAGCTTTTCGATGATTGTCTTGCCCTGATTTGACTGCTCGTTTAGGACAACCGCCGTCAGGCCCTGCCTTTCGATGATTCTCGCGACCCTTTCTCTAAGCTCTCCGTTGTGACCATGAACGATAAATACCTTCGAATAATCTCCAACATTTGCAGTCGATCCGGTTTCCCCTTCGTCTGAAAACTCATCAAGGTATGTCTCCAGCACAGCTTTTGCACTGCGCAGGCCGTCCGCACAGGCTTCAACGAAAGCCGAGTCGGGCGTACCGGAGGTGAAGAAAGACAACGAGTAGCTGATTTTGTTAAAGCTTTTAAATTCGTAGCTGTCTTTTCCAAATCGCCTAATTAAAAGCCTGTCCGCCCTTGTCTTCCATGCTTTAAAGTCAGGCGAACTAGAGCTGATGTATTTCTTTGAAAGTTCGTCTGCTGTTTCGCACAACTGCTGCAAAATTTCAAAATCAGACATTAAGCCTTCTTTCTATAACCAATAACGGAGCTAAGAAGCATCTTATTCCAATGAGTGGCCAAATCTCTTTACTGTTTCCTCGGTGCCCCTATCGGAGATGGACTTGCCCAGTGCGAACTCAATAGCGTCCAGCAAAGCCATGACGCGAGCTTTGAAATAGGCATCAAAGTCATCATTAATGAACGCATCCCAGTCAATGAGATTCGATTCGATGACGGAGTTCACAGTGTTCGATGTCAGCTTTCTTAACGAATTTCGCTGAGTAGACGCTGGGGGCCGCGCCTCCAATTTCTGTGCCCGAATAGGAGTACGAGCACGTCGGTCAAGATGCATTCGGTGGTCAACATGGCGGGATCTATCTGCGAGCGGAAAACAAGCGGCGCTGCTAATGGTAGCGCCGCTCGCATCATCAAAGAAGAATCGTTATCGATTGTCTCTGGGACTTTTCGTTCAAAACCAGAGCATGTCGACTACTGCTTATCGAAGTACATCCACCCTACAGGCTGCATTAGATCGTAATAATCGACGGGCGTTTTGAAGCGAATCCTGCCCAAATAACCACGCTTTTCAGCAACCAACTGCATCTGTCTGCGTCACGGCAAACTCTTTGAATTGGCGTTGCGGCAAGTTTGTCTTAAGAAAATAAGGCTGTTAAGACAAACCCATTTTGACGTTTACGTAACGTCGACCATCGATCAAGCCGTATTATTCGGAGTTAGAATTATCGCCCCACGACGCTGAGCCGGTGACCATCCAATGATTTTTGGCATCGATATAGACATCGCCAATCTGATTGTCCAAGCATTCATCGGACTCGTTACCTTGGGGGCCTTGATTGCCGCACTCTGGCAAAGTAACCAGAGCAAAAAGAACAGGGAGGACGACATCAAGCGGCATCAGCCATCCCGCATATCGGCATGGTACGAAGGGGATCGAAACCGAACTGATCAGCCCGAGGACAATCGGTTCGTCTGGCAATTCGTCGTGCTTCGAAACGAAAGCGAGTCCCCCGTCTACGACGTAATCGTCACCTGCGTCGGGATTAGCGGGGCCGGCCCCTCTTTCAAAGGTGAGGATAACCGCCCCGCTTATCCCAACCGCGTCTGCGTCGGCACGCTTCCTCCTGGAGCATGGTGCATATGGCTCCCGACGGAAGGGCACGGAATGGGAGTACGCACGGCACCCGAAACGGCTTTCACCGACGCAAGCGGAACTTCATGGGTTCGGCGGGGCAACGGAAGGCTCGAGGAGATCCCTATGGAGCCAACCTCGTTCTACAGGCTGCCCCTTCCCTTGACCTGGCACGGATGCAAGAAGCTGACCGAGTAACCCCTTGGCATCGTCGTTTCAGGCATTGGGTTTTCCGGACTGGGACGCGAACTTCCCCAGATGTTCCGGATAACGGGAAAGTCAGAACTATTCGGGTTTGCGAGGCGGGATCGAGAGAGCGACTCCGCCCTATTATTTCGATGCGTCCATGAATTGAAGTGAGATCGGCATCATCACCTCGAAGCACTTACATACAGATCCATATGGCAAAGGCAGCAATTCGCCACCTTGGTTGCAGCAGCGGAGGTTATTACTCAGGATACAAGCGGAAGTAGCCAAATAGGCGCTGGGCGCAACCGAGACGCAGCCAGAGAAGGGTGACATGAGAGTTGTTTCAGAGGATTGGGGTGATATGGATGAAGTTGACTGGTAAGTGCATCTCCAGGTTCAACGGATGGCTGATCAAGGCCGTCTTTAGGTTCACGTAGGGATCCGCTTTTGCTGACAAACAAACACGTGATTGATTTATGGCTTCCAGACGCTTAGCGTGTCTGGAAGCTCATTTATTTTATTGTCAGCAACCACGAAGCCAGCGCTGAACCTCGCCCTAGTAATTGCAATATAGAGCTTGGAGCGTGTCTGCGGCTTCAGATCCGTCGAGGCATCTTGCAACCAAGAGGCCATATCGGCAACTGGATAAATCAAAACATGGTCATATGTTCGGCCCTTTGCTTTGCCGAAGTTGCAGATCGATGAAGCGTTCGCGGTCTGAGTGGCGACGCTACGTCTCAAAATCACTGGATCCAAAAACTCGCAATACCTTTGCGCAAGTGACTCTGGAATGGCCCAAACTCCATTATGGGTTTCATTTGAGGCGGCGCGCAAAGATGCGGTTGGTGAAAACTCCGGATAAACCATGTTTGCGAATCGCCATTCTTGATTTGCTGCTTTTTCGTTATCTTGTCTATGCAATGCAACTGAAACGCATCGGTGTCTCATCTGCAAATACTCGTAGGGCGATAAATGATTATTTAGCCGATCCTTCTTCGAATCCGAAAAGCAAACCGTCCTCATTTGGTAAACAGCCCCGTTCGACGCATTCCAAGATTAGCGCTTGCAATAATTTTGCAGAATCGGAAACACAAGACTCAGAAGGTTGTTTTCCCTCATGAACGGCTTCTGACCTTGCTCTATATAGTTTCTTTATTTCTTGCTGTTTTTGCTTGCCTCCTCCAAGAAACAAAGCTGCGAGAGTACTGACACGAAAAACAAGTTCGCTCCGGACTCCAAACAATGACTCAATCCCAGCCCATATAATCGCCATTTGAACTGAAGGTCGAAGCGATTGCTTGTAGCTCCACAAGGAATTCACCGCGGTCTCAAATCGCGTGTTTTTATCAAACAGTTCCCATGCGTCCCGATAATGCTGTCTTATCCACTGCTTCTCTGAATCGTTGATCACTTTCAATTTTCTTGGAATGAACAACCTTGTAGAAAGAACAACATTGATTGCCGAGCATGGCGAAAAATCTTCTGTCCGCGAATCGCTCTGAACATGCCAATACAATTCGCAATTCAAAAGCGCGGACAATAGAACTATTGCAGATTGGGCATTCCAAACTCGAACTGCAAGCTCTTTGCCCTCTCCAACAACGCGCAACTGAGCTGTAGTTTTCCTAAGGACGGCAATCAAGACACCTAAATCGGTCTCATCTCCGCTGCCATATTTCATCACAGAATTTATCATGTCGTCCGGCGAGGCCTTGCACGTGGCCGGCAATAGAGAGAGGTGTTGCGTAAGCGGCAGCTCTTCGTCTATGGTTAATCCCATTAGGTATAGATATGAAGCAGCAGCCGATTCATTTACAACAATCATCATCTTCGCCCCCCTGCCATAGCGCTCTATACCTAATCCATCCGAACAGCGCCAAACTGAGAGACGTCGATTTCGCCCTACATGAGTTTGGGAAGCAATGCGTCACGCAGTTCGCCAAGAGCCTACGACTTGAGTATATTAGCCTATATGAGCTCAAGAATACCATTGAGCGTCGAAGTCGTTCTTTCTATTGCACAAGCTAGAGCAAACGGGACGTTCATCGACTTAATGTTTTTTAATGCAAGCTTGGTCTGAACGGCACCAACAGTTCCAAGCCTAATAGCTTCCATGCCCATTGAGCTACGAAGAAAGAAATACGACCACGCCGCAAAGTCGCCTTTAAACGAAGTAAGTTTGTTGCAATTCTCTGTGAGGTTTGCCTCATCGAGCGTTTTTCCGATATACGCCGTAAGGCCAATCGTTCCGACAACGGAAACAATTAGATCGCCAGTGTTGACAACGTAGCGCGAAATATTAGATCGTGTTTCATCGTCGATATATAGCATTTCCGAAGTGAGTAAGAGAACAGAAGCGTTGTTTAAGTCGCGGACTCGAATATATGGATGAGAGTTTGCCTCTGCAATTAGCTCTGAACCTTTAGGGAGCCTCTAACCGCCCTTGACTTCGCAGAATGACTCGACTGAACGGTAATGATTTTCTCGCTTGTTCTCTTCAATTGTTTGAGCAAAAAGGGCTTCTCCGAGTTCAGCTAAATAATCATTTACCGGAACATAGGCCTGCACTTCAGAATTGTTTCCATCGAACCAAGGGGAAAGGAGCCCCCGGTGGAAGCGATGATCAATATGGTTCTAACACAGATGTAGCCGGTTCTAGACTATCTGCAGATAAAGCAATCTTAAAAGCAGTGCTCGAAAGCACTATGTGTAGCCATGCCGAAAGCAGCGTGCCCAGCAACTCGAGTCTACTCGGTCTCTTCCTTACCGACAAGGAAGTCGAGGGGTGCTCTCCGAGAACAAACGCGTACTACGAAAGCACCCTCAAACCATAAGAGGCATGGATGGAAGAGAAGACGATGCTGAGCGAAGACGGCCGAATCGTCAGGGTGGACAACCCATGGTGTTCGTTCTACATCGACACCGAGCTGGCACCTGCGCTAGACGAGAGCAGGTGCGGGAAATGGATGTTCTACTTCAACGATATCGAGTTCGCGGAGGAAGTCTGCCGCAAGGCGGCCCTCGGAATGGTCGTCGCGGAATGCAAGCACAGCTCATTCGAGTCCGTTATCGAGAACGGCAGAGGCGTCGCCTGCTTCTACCTGAACTTGGACGACGTCGAAGCACATCGCCGCGTTGTCGCATTCATGTTGGAGCATGGCCTGGTTCGGAAGACGAAGTCGGGGAAGCTGTATAACATCGGCTTCAAGTTGGATGACCAGGCACGGGCGGGAGAATATGGAGCCGGTTTCAAGGCACGAATCACGTTGAGCGATCGCTCGAATTAGGCGAATTTTACCTGCGAAGAACAATGAAGGGCGGGGGTGTATCGGCTAATGCCGAACACCCCCGCCCTCGACGCGGTTAAAATAGCGAATGATTGAAGCGGATCAGCCTGGTTCCGCCCTCTTCCCTAATCCCGCTTAAACAAATCCCGCGTGTACACCTTGTCCGCCACGTCCGCGAGCTCGTCGCTCCAGCGGTTCGCGACGATCACGTCGCAGCCGGCCTTGAAGGCCTCCAGGTCGTGCGTGACCTCGGACCCGAAGAACTCCGGCGCGTCCAGTGTGGGCTCGTAGACCACCACGGGCACGCCCTTGGCCTTCACGCGCTTCATGACGCCCTGGATGGAGCTCGCGCGGAAGTTGTCGGAGTTGGACTTCATCGTCAGGCGGTAGACGCCCACGACCGGCTTCGGCTTGCCCTCGTAGACGCGGTCCCACACCATCTGCAGCACCTCGTCGGCGACGAAGTCCTTTCGGGTGCGGTTGGCCTCCACGATGGCCTCGATCAGGTTCTGCGGCACGTCCTTGTAGTTGGCGAGCAGCTGCTTGGTGTCCTTGGGGAGACAGTAGCCGCCGTAGCCGAAGCTGGGGTTGTTGTAGTGGCTGCCGATGCGCGGCTCCAGGCAGACGCCGTCGATGACGTCGCGGGTGTTGAGGCCGCGGACCTCGCAGTAGGTGTCGAGCTCGTTGAAGTAGGCGACGCGCAGCGCCAGGTAGGTGTTGGCGAAGAGCTTCACGGCCTCGGCCTCGGTGGTGCCCAGCACGAGCTCCGGGATGCCCACGGTGCCGTCGGCGTTCGCGCGCTCGAGCTCGGCGGGGTCGGCGCCCTGCGCGAGCAGGCCGGCGAAGCGCTCGGCGGCGGCCACGGCCTCGGAATCGTCCTTGGGCGCGCCCACCACGATGCGGCTGGGGTGCAGGTTGTCGTAGAGCGCCTTGCTCTCGCGCAGGAACTCCGGGCTGAAGAAGATCTTGCTATCACCCAACTTCTCGCGTAGGCCCGCGGTGTAGCCCACCGGGATCGTCGACTTGATGACGATCCAGGCGTCCGGGTTCACCGAGCGAACGGCGGCGATGGCGGCCTCGACGGAGCTCGTGTCGAAGAAATTCCTGTCCGAGTCGTAGTTGGTGGGCGTGGCGATCACGGCGTAGTCGGCGTCCGTGTAGGCCTCGGCCACGTCCACGGTGGCGTGCAGGTCGAGCTCGCGCTCCCCCGTCTTGGCCTCCGCCAGGAAGCGCTCGATCTCGTCGTCCTGGATGGGCGATATGTAGTTGTTGATCTTCTCGACCTTCTCGGGCACGATATCCAGCGCGTGCACCTCGTTGTGCTGCGAGAGCAGGACGGCGAGGGACAGGCCGACGTAGCCGGTGCCGGCGACAGCGATCTTCATGGGTATCTTCTTTCTATCTGGTGTTTTCAAGGTGCCATACGTGATGGAACGATCAGAATGAGCTATCTCTTAATTAGAGCCGTGAGGTATTTCAGCTGGCCAGTGAGCGCATATCCAGTGATTAGCGCAATGCTGCTCACAAACAACTTTACGATGAGAGAGATGAAAACATCTTCCATGGGTATAAAGGCGCCAACTCCCGCAACAGCAGCAATGCCCACGATGCCAACAGCAATCTCAGGCAAGAAATTTAGCAGGCAATAGTAAGGTCTGCCGAAGCCACGTTTCACTAGGAAATACGCTAGAGGAACCATATGAAGGCAGTATGCTGCGAAGATGCCGTAAGCCACTGTGAGGATGGAGCCGCCAGCCAGGCCCGCCAGCAGCCCGGAAATGGTGATCGCGGTGTTCACAAGACCAACCTTAAACATGTAATCGGTGCGTCCTATGCTCTGGAAAAAAGCACCCGAAGGGTTGCCCATCATCTGGAAGTAGACCGACACAGCAAGCACGGCGAACACCGGCGCGGCTTGCTCCCATCCTGGCCCGTAGAAGACAGCAATGATTTCCGCCGAAGCGCAGCTGAATACCACCGCCACAGCAACACCCACTAGCGAGAGCAGCTTTTCGATACGCATCCAGCACTCGTAGATGCGGTCGACATCGTCTTGATGCTCTGCCATGAACGGCTGGATGACCGAGCCTATGACGCTGGAGAACGCTGTCATGGGATAGGTTGTCAATTTATAAGCCTTATCGTAAAAGCCCAAGGCCGCAGTTCCCAGTATACCGCCGACGAGCATGTTATCGAGGTTGCGTGAGAAGTAATTGACCAAGCTGAACCCAAACTGGTAAGCAGAATAGGAGAATATCTTCTTAAGCGTGCAAATGAAATGAGCGTTTATCTGCCTGATTGGTCGCGCTACAATGTTCCAGAAGAACACCACCGCCGCAGATAGCACAGTCTGAAGGACGAGCGCATAGCAGCCCGCACCCAAGGCGGAGGCCGCGATTGCGACCCCTCCAGAGACTACTGTAGCCGCCACAAGACGTACGCCAATTGCGGCGAAGCGCAACTCCTTGAGCATAAGGCCATTTGGCACCATATTGAGCGTGGAGAACAGCAGCGCGGGGGCCGAGGCAAGGCACAAGGGCACAAGCCGGGTGTCTCCGTAGACTGCGGCGATGAATGGCGATGCGGCACAAAAGGCCAGAGAAAGCCCTGCAGCCAAAAGTGCCGAAAATGTAAATAGACCGCCATACTCACGTTCCGTAAGGTCGCGATACTGCACGATAGCAGTACCCACACCCATATCAGAAAGCAAGCTGAATAGCCCAGTGAACACCGTGACAATAGCCATAAGCCCAAAATCACCCGGCGAGATCAGTCTTGCCAGCACGGCCGTTATCACGAGTTGAGCACCCATGCTGATATACTTAGACCCAAACTGCATAAGGGCAGCACTGCGCATGCCCGTATTTGATTTAGACACTTTCCATATTCCAAACTTTAGCGGCCTCAATGGCCTGGTATATCTATTCCTCTTGTGGATTACACGCGCCGGCACGCCGCCAACAACCGGTCGCTCCGGGAAATTACGCACGACTACTTCACCCACTATGGCGTGCGAACCAACAGTGACGCCGGACATTATTTGTACGCAGCACACGATCCAAGCGTCATTGCCCAACACTTTCTCAACCCAACGTTGCTTTGCGCATTCATCGGTTTATCAAGTCTTTCATGGGGATGCATGTCCGTACGCATGAGAGAACCATAGGCAACATTCAGTCGCGCCCAATGACGTCTTTCGCGCATCCGAGGCAGCCAGCATCCCTCCGTTGACATACGCCCCTCCCGATGAATATATGTTCAGGATAATGAATCGCTACGTCGGCCGTCGCTCAACCGAGAGAGCCGATCCCCCTCAGTTCCTGCATGTTAGTCTCAAGCCATGCATTAGCCTTGGATTGCGAAAGCCTATTCTGAACATTAGGAAGAAGTCACACGATATCCCTCCTCGAAATACGATGGTCTCAATCCATATCGGCACATGAGCTCGGCCATGATGGCATCGTTACGCCCTCCCGCCACATTCGCGTTGCAAAGAGCGTCTGAACGAGGACCCTCCAATTGATAGGGATGATTCTGTCTGTTCGGAGCATATGCCACCTCGATGCCGTTGGCGAGCTCGAAGAACTTGAGATAAAGGTCATCTGCAGGCCAGGCTACTCCACGTATGGCCTCTATATCCAGCGATGCGAGGTCGAAGGCTGCGACAGGATACAACGCCCCGGCGCCACCGGTTGCAAGCAACCGGCGGCTGGGGACTGAAAAAGCGTCCTTATGCTCCCAGCCCCATTTTTCATAAGGAAGTAAATCTCCCGCAGCATCAAACCCTATGAGATGGCAGCGCCTTGCCACAACGCAATAGGGAACAGTCTCGTGGGCCGTGAGAAGCGATTCGACCATATCTGCTGGGTAGATGAGGTCATCGTCCGCTGTGATAATGAGCGAGTCCGGGAACTCTTGAAATGCGAAGAGATATTTCTTGTGCGGCCCCAAATCCTCGTAACCCATTCTGATTTCAAGACCATATTGTTCAAGGTCAAGCAAATCATCGGAAAGCGTGTCCCTTTGGATAGACTCATCAAGATAAAGCAGAACCTTTGAGGGTCTCACTGATTGCATGAGTAGGGAACGGATGGCCATATGGACCGCATTGAGACGCGCCCCATAGCTTGTAAGAGATATATATGTATTATTGCTGATAGGTGCGCTCGTGTAAGGGCGAAAATCAAATTTACTGACCTCACGCAGCCTGGAACGTCTCTCAATCTCGAACCCAACAAGCGAAGGGTGCCTAACATAGCGAGCGGCTTTTCTTAATAACATGCAATTCCTAACCACGATGAGCATTAAGTTTCTTAAGAGCCTGCTTCGCATTGTGACCAACAACGCGATATGCTTTATGTATAAAAGCAAAGGGAGCAAGCGCAAACGAGGATAATAGCTGGACTGCGCCCTCAGCACTCGCGTTCATTCCAACGAGCATCATGCCGACGCGATAGTGCATCGCATGCTCTACACGACGCCTTTGGTTGAGCGTAAACATCCCAGAATACTCCCGTATGAGCCGATCATAGTTCAGCTCCCCCGCCAAAGACTTGCCGCTCGTGCTTATCCTCACCGTCCCTAAGTCATCGTAGTAGATTGAGAGCACCTCGGGGACGCATCTGATCTGGAAGCCCGCTATCAAAAGCTTGAACATGAGAATGGAGTCCTGCTTCGCAGGCGTATCGCTGAAGCAACCGACGCTCCGTAACGCATCCTTGCGCGCCAGCCATTGGCTCGTCGCCGCAATACAGCCGCAGTAGGCCTGCTCAAAAACAGGCACCCCATTGCAGACTCGGCGGTAGTAAATCTCTGTGCCATCGGGTTGGACGCCCTTGCAGTGCGCATAGGTCAACGAGACATTAGAATCGGACATTGGTTCCATCTGCAGCTCTAGCTTGCGCGGTAGAAACTCATCATCATCGTCAAGAAAGGCAACAAAATCGGCCTTTGAGGCATCGATGCCAGTGTTACGCGCAAGCGATCCGCCTCCGTTTTTTTCGCGAACGACATAGTGCAATTCAACGCCCGGCCGAGTCTCGAATGCAAGAACACGAGCTTGAGTCTCAAGCTGTTGATTCGTGCCTTTACCATTGTCATCTACGACAACAATCTCGATATTGGGGTAAGTCTGGGCATTAACACTTTCCATTGCCCGAGTCAGCATGTCAGAACGTGAATATGTCGGGATCACGACACTGACTAATGGGGCGTTTGAATTCACTGAAGGCATCTCCATCTCATAAACCCTTCGGGCCGATGACGTCACTGACTGCGGAGTCGACAGAGTCATTTTTAGAGGTGCGTTCACCCAGCAGATTAAGCACTAAGCAAAATAAAGCCATAACGTGGTAGACATCCGGAATATTGGCCATGCCGTTAAAGGTCGAGAAGTAAGTAAGCATCAAAATTCCCAGGAACAGAATAGAATAGTTTCCCGTTGCAACAGAGGTCTTAATTGATGGCAGCAAGATAAGAAACGCTGCACCAACTGCAAATACAAGTCCAAATTTAAATGCGAGCGTCAAGAGGGAATACTCGGAAAACATAGATACCGTGCCTCTGTCGATAAATGAAGTGAAATGCGCGGTGTAACCCTCACCGTATCCGCAGAAAATACGTGGAGTTTCGTAAGAAAGGACAAGCTCAACTGAGCCGTTCCTTCCACTCGATAAATCTGACGCACCAAAACGATCAAGCACGACATCGAACGCGCCGACAAAATAAAGCACGCCAAGAAAAACGCTCAGGGCAAGCGCGTTCTTTATCGCATCCTTACTAGTAGTGTTAAGCCAAATTACAGATAACAGGTAAATCACAATGGCGGTTTTACCGCCTGTGGAGAGGATGCCTAATGTCGCAACTACATACAAGAGCTTGATGTTGACCAACGACTCACCAACGATTCGCTCGTATGCAATATTCATATAGTAAAAAACGAGATAAAACCCTGCTGTGCTGAGATAATGGCCCCATATGGAGACATGCCTCGATGAAATTTCCGGCGAAACCCATCCAGACATCTCTTTCATAGCCGCATTTGATATTGCCGCCATGCAAGCGGAACCCGTAAAGCAATCGAGCACAAGAATGCCAAAGACAAGAAATACGAACGCGTTTGATGTTCTAATTATTGCCTTGGCCAAAGCCCGACGCTGATCCTGCGACGAGCCAAATCTCAGCTGGCAGACTAATAGGGGCAAACAGTAAAGAAAGGAGAATTTCGCTACGTCCCGAAACGAAGAGCCAGCCGTTCGCTCGGTCACCAAAAAAAGGGAAAGCAGAAAGAGCCAAAACATCAAAGGCCCAATCCCGATTCGACATCCGCATTTAGCAGCTAGAAGAATCAAAGGAACATAAAAAAATAGGTTAATATACGCAAACTCCGAGCTCAATCCCATTCGTAGATAAAAAGAAACAGCAAATACCGAAGCGACAAGTAAGAAAACAGAGAGATTAACGACAGTAAAAAGACGCGTCTCAAGAACTTGACTTCTTAGGGAAATCGTTTTTCCCGTCATTCAACATCACCTCTAAGAGGAAACAAACAGGCGAAAGGCAAGGCGAGTAGAACAATCAGAGGATGGCAAGAACTGGATACAAGCGAACCTATACCACAGCCGGCATAACTACCGTACCGGAGATAATTAACAGCAGATCTCAGTTTCATCTTGATCGGAACGTGAGTCCCCAACGTGAAATCATCAATAAAAGAACGCCCTCTCGGATTTTTCAGCATAACCTCCTTCATATTGG
The DNA here is from genome assembly GCA_902497075.1 of uncultured Collinsella sp. GTDB lineage: Bacteria > Actinomycetota > Coriobacteriia > Coriobacteriales > Coriobacteriaceae > Collinsella. Next base: position 41,886 of record CABVDG010000003.1, on the reverse strand, counting down.
TCGTAAGACCATCTTCCAGATAGTCGCCGTAATACGTCGGCGTATTGAACCATCTAATCTTGAGATCCAATTCCGATATCGACTGCCATAGATAGAATTCAGAAAGATATCTTTCGCCTTCGAAACGCGGAAAAGGAAAACGCTTGATTAGTTCAGTGCGCACAATCTCTGCCCTGTCGCCCGGCATCTTGTATTTGAACCTGAAATCACACGACGTAGAGTCTATGTACTCCTCGGTAAACCGTTCAACCGTCTTCTCATCCATGTCGCTCAAAGACACGCCAGACTCCCCAAGAAGCAGTGAGCCGTCAGCGCGCGCACGCACACCGGAAACGCCAGCAAAAGAATCGTCATCAGCGACTTGCGCGATATATCGCAAGTTCACCTCAATGGAATCATCCGGTAGCCAATCATCGGAATCAACGATAAAAAACCATTCTCCACGAGCAAGGTTCGCTCCCCGATTAATCGCTACATGCTTGCCGGCATTTTCCTGCCTTTCGAAATGCATGGGGAATGTCGCATTTGCCTTAAGCTCTGCGAGCAAAGAAGTCGTCTCATCCGTGGATCCATCATCCACAACAACCCACTCAAAATCCTTGCAAGTCTGGCGTTGAAGCGAGTCGAACAGACGGGCTATCGTATAAGCCCTGTTGTAGGTGGGAGTGAATACCGTAATCATCGGGTATCACCCTTATATAACGTTAACGAGAGAATACGAGCGATCTTGCGTGCAATGAAATCGCCCACGTAGGGGGCCCACTTGTTGATGAAGCCAATCCGAAACCGCTCACCGGCCGGCAACCAACTCGCGGTACTGACATGGGTGGAGTACGTGCGACTAGTACATTTAAACCCACCGAAGTCGAGCTTTGGACAGAAGTACTCACTCGGATAGACCCTAAAACCGTCATACTCCCATAGAGCGTCTACGCCCCACTGATAGCCATAGCGTTCAAGAACCTCACCGAAAATGTGATTAACGGTATGGGAATACAGGAACTCAATGGAATCCACGAAATCAAGATTTCGGTAAGACTCAAGGACCTCGCCGATTAAGTCAGAGTGAGCCCCAGCCGAGAGCACTAGGCCGGGGTTCACTGCATGCGACTCATAGTCACATGCAGTGAACCCCGATTCTTTGACAAGCGGGTCGATTGACTTCAGAAGCTCACTACCTATGTCCATATAGGTACCGCCGTTGTCGTAAACGACCTTGAAGCGCGCATAGTCGCTCACAAATGCCCATTTACCTGCCTTGTAAGCGTCCCGGGCATAAGGGCACTCATCAACGTCAAAGTTCGATTCATCCCATCGGACAATCTCATAATCCGGCATAAGCTCCTGCCAGCGCTCAACGTTTGCCTGAGCTTTTTGCGGTAGGGGCTTTCCTCCGAACCAGCAGTAATGCAGCACCTTAGGCGTCAACGGTTCCACCTCCAGCAAGCTCCTCATAAACACCTACAAGTTCAGACACGACAGCGCCGAGGTTGTAATTCTCGCGCACCATGTCGGCACCCGCCTTCGCAACGCGGGTGCGCTCATTCTTATCGCGGCATAGTGTCACAATCGCCTCCACTAGGGCATCTATATCATCGACGGGAACGAAAACGCCGGTCTTACCGTCCTCCACGATGTCACGCACGCCGCCCACGGGGGTCACAACGACCGCCAAGCCGTTCGCCATGGCCTCCAAGAGCCCCATGGGGAAGGCCTCGTTCTTGGACGGCAGACAGTAGATTGCGCACATGTCCAGCAGCGCCTGCTTCTCCCGCGAGCCGACCCATCCCAAGATCGAGCACGCGTCCTCGCAGCCCAGCTCGGCAACAAGCGCCTTCGCACCCTCCACGTCGCCGTCCGCACCGAAATATGCTCGAATACCAGGCACGATCTCCCGCGCCCTAGAAATCGCGCGTATGAGTACGGTGGCGTTCTTGTTGTCATCGAAGTGTCCCAGAAACAGCACCGTGTTCGGCTCCTTATGATCGTTTACATCCTCGGGGACGTGGATACCGTTGGGAATCGTAACGACATTGTCCGAACCTGATATCTCGGAGGAGAAGTACTCCTTCCATGAGTCGGAAAGAGCGACCACTCTATCTACCGCCGAGAAAACCCTGCGGTAGTCCGACCTGGTCTTCTCGGGCGCATTCGCGTAGGTATCGCGAAAGAGGCCGTCGTGCACGTGCAGAATTGTCGGCACACCGGCATCGACACCTGCCATGGCGAAGAAACGCTCCCGGGCGAAGCTGTTGCCGCCGCCCATGTGGACGTGCAGCACGTCAAAGCCCCTCAAGTGTCGCTTAACCCACGCCAGGGCATAGACACCCTGCGCGAGCTTCTTAAGTTTGCTCCCCTTGCCTGTGCACGGCAGAAAGGTAATGTCGCAGCGGTCCTCGATGCCAGCCTTATAGTAGTCGTTGATGACGGTCGCGATACCGCCTTGCTCGTTGCGTGCGGGCCCCACCATGAGGACCTTAGTGCGCCTCTGTATCATCGGCCACCACCCCGGTAGGCCATGGCAATCGTTGCGAAGCACGCCTCCCTGTCGAAGCCGGCGGCGCGCATCTTTTCCGCATACGAAGGGCGCTCTTCAATACGATACCTATCGATACCCTCGGCGATACGCCGCGCCCAGGTGGAAGGCGCCTCGTCGGTGGACGCGAATAAGATTCTGTCAGTGATGGACAACTCGCGAGGAAGCACGTCGGAGCCGTATATGGGAAGACCTTCAGCCTGCCCTTCGATGCCAACGAAGGGCAGGCCCTCAAAGAGGGAGGGCAATAGCAGTGCGTCGAAAGCCGAATAGTAGGCGTCGCTTTCCGAGGTCCTCGATACCTTTATGAGCGAGCTGCCCAGACCGAGTCGCTCGGCCTCAGCATCACGTTCGACCTCCATGTCGCCGCTGCCAACCATGCAGAAGCGAGCCCCGGGAACGAGCTTGCGCAGCTCGGAGAACACCTGAAGCTGGTAAAGCGGATTCTTCTGCAGGGCTATGCGGCCGATGCTACCAAGCAGGAACTCGCCGTCAGCCACGCCGAGCTCGCCGCGTATGTTTGCGCGCTTCTGCTCAGAGAAGGCGAACCTAACGAGATCAATACCATTAAAGTAGACGTTAAACGGTTGTTTGCCAAATAGATATTCGCCAGCGTTCGCCGAGCAGGCCCACAAATCGGTCGGCGCGTCTGAAAAGAGCGACGCACAGGCTGCGCCCACGGCCCTCTTCAACGGGTTACCAGAAATCTCGGCCCCCGCGTTGTGCGAGTGGATTATGCGACGGGGGATCCCCGCTTTCTTTGCAATGTCAGCAAGGAAGAAGGCACTGCCGTTGCTTGCTTGGATGTGCACGACGTCGTAATGACCCTCCCGCATGACCGAAGCTATAGAGGAGCTTTGAGCGAACATGTCCTGCACGCGTTCGGAACTCAGAACCGGCCCGATCTTGATGCAGGCAGCATCGGAGTCGACGCGGGTGGTGAGAGACATTATCGCGTAGTCGATTGAACCTGAGGTCTCAGACACCAGCTGCTCGAGAAAGTTCTCAACGCCACCGTCCGGGTACCAACGGTTCACTAGGAGAAGCACGCGTATCTTACCCACGGTATTCACCGTCCGCCAGTACGTCCGCGATCCGCTCGCTCGCATGCCCGTCACCATAGGGGTTCGAGGCGCGGCTCATAGCCTCGTACTCAGCCTGATCGGAGAGAAGGCAACTGAACTCACGGTAGATGACGTCCTCCTCGGTGCCGACGAGCTTCAGCGTGCCGGCGGCCACGCCCTCGGGGCGCTCAGTTGTGTCGCGCATCACGAGCACCGGCTTGCCCAGGCTAGGCGCCTCCTCCTGGATGCCGCCAGAGTCGGTGAGGATGAGGTGGCTCGCGGCCATGAAGTTGTGGAAGTCGAGCACCTCGAGCGGGTCGATGATGTGCAGACGGTCGAAGCCGTCCAACTCCTCGTGCGCCGCCTTGCGGACGAGCGGGTTCATGTGGATAGGGTAGATCGCCTTGGTGTCCGGATGCTCCTCCATCACGCGGCGGATGGCGCGGAACATGCGGTGCATGGGCTCGCCCAGGTTCTCGCGGCGGTGCGCCGTGATGAGGATGAGGCGCGAACCCTCCGCCCAGTCGAGCTCGGGGTGGGAGTAGCCCTCGCGCACGGTGGTGCGCAGGGCGTCTATGCCGGTGTTGCCGGTAACCCAGATCTTGGACTCGGGCTTGCCCTCGGCGAGGAGGTTCTTCTTGCTGTCCTCCGTGGGGGCGAAGTAGTACTCGCTCACGATGTCTACCGCCTGGCGGTTGAACTCCTCGGGCCAGGGGCTGTAGATGTCGTGCGTGCGCAGGCCGGCCTCGACGTGCCCCACAGGGATCTGCAGGTAGAAGCACGCGAGGGCCGCCACAAAGCTGGTCGTGGTGTCGCCGTGAACCAGAACCACGTCGGGTTTCTCGTCCTCGAGGACCGCCTTGAGCTTGAGCAGAACGTCGCACGTAACGTCAAACAGTGTCTGGCCCGGCTTCATGATCGCAAGGTCGTGGTCGGGAGTCACGCCGAAGACGCGCAGCACCTGGTCGAGCATCTCGCGGTGCTGCCCCGTCACGGTCACGACGGTCTCGAACTCATCCGTGCGTGCCTTCAGCTCGTTGACGAGCGGGCACATCTTGATCGCCTCCGGGCGGGTGCCGAAGACGAGCATTACTTTCTTCTTAGACATTGGCCTTGCTCCTCTTTGACTCCTTGCGGAGAAGCATGTAGAAACGGGTGTTACCGACTAGATAGCGCTTCACCAGGCGCTTAGGCTCCTGCATCATGCGGAAGAGCCACTCCAGGTTCGCGCGCTGCATCCACATCGGGGCTCGCGGGATGTTGCCGGAGACAACGTCGAACGAGCCGCCCACGCCCACGAATGCGCCCATTGCGCCCAGCTCGCGGAAACGCTCGATCAGGCGCTCCTTCTTGGGCGAGGTAATGCCTACGAAAACGATGTCGGGTTTAGTCTGCTCAACCTCGGCTATCACGGCGTCGAACTCGTCGTCGCCGAAGTAGCCGTCACGGTAGCCAGCGAGGACAATGTTGGGATACCTCTCGGACAGTATCCCTGCGGTTTTTGCGACCACCTCGGCCTTGGCGCCCAGCAGGTAGACCCTGTGCCCCTCGCGCTCAGCCAGTCCGCACAACTCCCACATGAGGTCGATTCCGGCCACGCGCCCGGGCAGGTCCACGCCCAGCTTCCTGGCGGCCATGACCATGGACGCGCCATCGGCATTCACGATTTCGCATCGGCGCACGCATGCGTCCATCTCTGGATCGTCGCGCATCTGCAGCAGCTTGTCGGCGTTCACGCCGATTAGGTGGGCGAAGCGCCCCTCCTTGATGAGGGCGTCGGTCGCCTCGACGGTCTGCTCCATCGTCCATGGGTCGACGGGTGCGCCCAAGATTTCAATTCGCCCGGGAAGAACAGCCCTTGAACTGGCGTCTTCGTGTTTCACTCTTGTCTCTTTAGCAAGCGCCATTTCCGCTGACAACCTCAATCACTGTGAGTAGGATTATTTTCAAATCGAAGAAAGCGCCTCGTTTGGCGATATATTCAAGGTCACGACGGACCATTCCGTCGAATCCCGTCGAGTTGCGCTCAGTGACCTGCCACCAGCCGGTAATGCCTGGTTTTACTGCCAGACGCTGCAGGTCGTACTCGGTGTACTCCGCAACCTCGTTGGGCAGCGGCGGGCGCGGGCCCACGACAGACATCTGGCCCAAGAACACGTTGAGGAACTGCGGGAACTCGTCGATGGAGTGCTTGCGGATGAACCGGCCGATCCTGGTGACGCGCGGGTCCTCCTTCATCTTGAACATGGCGCCGGCGATCTCGTTCTGTTCCTTGAGCTCCACCAGGCGCTCGTCGGCGTCCTTGTACATGCTTCGGAACTTCCACATGCGGAAAGTGGACAGGCTGCCGTCGGGGCGGGTCTGACCAACGCGGATCTGACTGTAGAAGGGGTTGCCCTCGCTCTCCAGACGAATAGCTGCGGCGAGCACAAGGCTGGGTACGGCGATGACGGCCAGCACGCAACCGCTGAACACGATGTCGAAGGCGCGCTTAACGGCGCGGTAGATCAGGCGCGAACGATCCCAGTCCATGATGGACTGCATGGCCTTGTAGCGGCCGGCGCCCTCGCGCCGGCCCATGGCCTGAGCGATGAGCGCCGCACCCGCAGGCGCATCCGTTGCATATTGAGTTTTATCCGACACGCTCTCTTCCAACACTTCTTCCCCAGATCGGGGATCCTCCTAGATCTATACAGCGATTGCCTGTAGTTAGACGATCGCCTTTTTAAGGTTGCGCATTGCACGTTGCTCGGCTGAAAGCACAGCAAGGCCAACACGGGTGGTTACGCGTCGGCCGCACAAGTTAAGCTCCAAAAAGGCGGTGCTCTTGCGTCTGTTAATGGTTTTGATAAGGCCTTCGTGGCCCAACAGCGGACCTGCCGTCACTACGACCTGGTCGCCGTCTTTTAAGGCCTCGCTCATGGGCACTACGCGGTCTCCCCTATGCGTAAAGCCGCCAATAAGCTGAACCTCTTCTTTTGCCAGCGGCACAAACTGACCGTCCTGGGAAAGCACCCGGGCAAAGTCATCCATGCGCAGCAGATACTGTTGCACGGTGCGGGGATCTGCTGTATCGCAGATAAGATAACCGGGAAAGAGCGGCTTGGTCGTATTGACCCATTCGCCGTGAACTTTAATCTCGGTTTGAAATTGGGGATAAAAGAGCTCCTGCATGGCGACAGCCGGCACCATGCGCTCAATGCGCTCGCGCATTACGTCTTCGCGACCGTTAATGACCTGAATTACATACCACACGAGCTCCACCCCCTTGCTGTCTTACGTATGGCTCACGTGATTTGGATATGGCTTCGCCAGGGCGCTTGTGCGCGAAGGCGATCCATATTCAAACCCTGAGCCCAGTCAGACAAGCACGTGGCTCTGCCCCACCGTGAACGGTATGTATAAGCGCAGTTGCTAGAAACGCGGACGTGTATCGCAAAATGACCGCGTCTCCAGCTGGCTGCGTGCGAACCAGTCAAGCGGGTACAAAACTGGACCGCACGCAACCAGCTGAAGGACTGCTGTGGTTTGCCGTAACAACTTATTGCACCTTCTAATGCGAACTTATAAATAGCCGCAAAAGCAAGTGTAAAACGTGCATAGCAATCGATATTGGAGCTCGTGGTTTTTCTAACACCGCCGTTACGGCCGGATGCTGATCGACCCTGCGCTTTGTGGCTTACTGAAGCCGTGAGCACAGTTGAACTCATGTAACGTTAGGTATCCTAGCACAAGCTGTTAGTGAAACTGATTTGAGCTGCGTTGGACAACAAATCGTTCATTTGGCGTGCTTAAGGGGGTTGTTTTTGGATGTTGTTCACGTTGGCGCAGGATATTGGGGTGCGAGCGGTGATTAAGGGCGATCCTGAAGCGCAAATGGAACGGCGAGCTGCACTGATAATCACGTTTGTCTAACAAACTATGTACAGACATGGGAAATAAATTGTGCAACTTTTTGTTGGTGTGGGTGGGGTTTGTGGAGCGAGGTATTTTGGCATGAAAAAAGGCCTTCGGAATTCCGAAGGCCTTTGCATTCACGATGGTGGAGACGAGGGGGATCGAACCCCTGACCTCTTGACTGCCAGTCAAGCGCTCTCCCAGCTGAGCTACGCCCCCGTGACGAGGAGATACTATAGGGGAAGATTCTTGGTTGTGCAAGAAGTTTTTTGCAATTGCTTCTCGCACTTACGGGTTTTCCTACTCGCCCACCGTCCTGATAGAACCCTGATGCAGCAAATACGCTATTGCAGTGCCGGTGTGGACCTCAATCACTGCGGTAGATCGGACCACATTGCTAATGCCGGTGTCGGCCAACAGGCCTAGGGGGCTGTGATCTAGCTCCCACTCTAGGCCTTGTTCGCTTACATCGGTGTTGGGGGCTATGGCGATGATGGAGAACGTCTTGCCTTCGGCGTCTTCGATGGTCCACGACTCACCTGTGTGCAAAATGCGGGCGACCACCTTGTCCTCAACAATCCAGATTGGGGCATCCTCGTAGCCCGCGAGAAGCCCCAGTACGGAAAGTGCCATATCCGGACGGCCGCCGGTGGTGCAGGTCGCGACCACTTCGGCACCCGGCCAGCGACGGCGGACGGAATCGAGGGCCAGTGCTAGATCGGTGTAGTCCTTGTAGGGGTCGTGACGCTCCACCTCAAAGGCTTCTGCGGCATCGACCAGCGCGCGACCTGCATCGCTCACCGTGTCGGCATCCCCTACATATACGTCGCAGCCCAGGCCGGCGCCCAACAGCGCATCGAGCCCGCGGTCCACGGCGACAACGTGATCGCACTCCCCCGCTAGCCTACGCAATAGATCCGCGCTCGCCACCAGAGGCGAGCCGCAGACCACCAATACCTTACAAGCCACAGCCCTCGCCTATCCCTCAAACGAAAGCACGCGGGCCAGATCCAGGTCCTCGTAGCTGTCGATAAAGATATCGCAGTTGTCGTGCACATCGTCGCGCTTCATGCGGCCGTGCGGATCATAAATGCCTACACACTTAAAGCCGGCGACCCCAGAGCTCTTTAGGCCAAAGACGGCGTCCTCAAACACCCACGCGCGCTCAAACTTGTGCCCGTGGCGCTCCTCCAGGCGGCGCAGCGCCAGCTCGTATACGTCGGGGAACTGTTTGGAGCGTCCTGCCTCGCCCGTCGTGGTAACAAACTCCATGTACGCGTCGAGCCCGGCGCCCGCAAGCGCAGACTTAACCAGCTCGGCCGGCGTGGACGTGGCAACGCACATGGCAATGCCCGCCGCCTTCGCCTGCTCCAAAAATGCCAGAAGCCCCTCGCGCGGCGGCACCTTGGAGTACCCATCAATCAGGATGTCGCTCAGCTCGCGATACAGCTCCTCGCCATTCTCGCCAATGCCCCACGTGTCGTGGTAGGCCTGGCATTCGTCCTCCAGCGAGAGATGCTCAAACTGGGCAAAATCGTCGACCGTCACGTCAACTCCGTGGCGGTGCAATAACTCGGGCTGGGCATAGGCCCAAACGGGGGTGCTATTAACCAGTGTGCCGTCGCAATCGAAAATAAAAGCGACATTGGGAGCGGCGGTCTGGGACATAAATGTACCTTTCGATGTCAAATGGTAAACAACCTGCTAAAAACGTTTTACCAAACGTCAAACCAACAATCAAAAAACCCTTATTGGTAAAACTGTCAAGAGTTTTACCATCGCAATTCTGCCAGTGGTCTAAACATGGCGCTTACCGATTAAACGCCGCCCAAAAACCGCTTTCCTTCATAAAAGTAACGTACAGGTGTTATCGTAGTTTCTGCCGAAAGTTCCACCGAGCACGCGAGGTGGAACGAATCATAGAACTATCGCCGTCCCTTCGATTCGTGCAGCCTTGGACCTTTCGCATCTAGTCACCAAGGCAACATGCTGCCGCGTCATGATGGGATCAAACGTGAGCGATACAAAGCTAAAGCCAACGGCTAAAAAGCCCGCAACCCGTAAAGTCGCCCCGCACGCACCGGAGCTCACCAAGGACGATGTCTATCTATTTGGCATCGGCACGTGGGAGCGCAGCTGGGAAAAGATGGGCGCGCGCCCCGACACGCAGAACCGTACGCGCGGCTGGCGCTTTTGCGTTTGGGCGCCCGATGTAAAGAGCGTGCATGTCATTGGTGAATTTAACGACTGGGATGAGCAAGCCAACCCGCTGGTGCCCGTGCATACGAGCGCTATTTGGGAAGGCTTTATTCCTGGCGCAGAACAAGGTCAGCTCTATAAGTATCTCATCGAGACCAACGAGGGCGAAAAGCTCTATAAGGCCGATCCGTATGCCTTTAAGGCCGAGTGCCCTCCGGGTACCGCCAGCGTGCTGTGGACCCTCGATGGCTACAAGTGGAACGATGCCGCATGGCTCAAGCGCCGTGCCGGCCACAACCACATGTCACAGCCCCTTAACATCTACGAGGTGCATATTGGCTCGTGGAAGCGCCACGGCGATGCGCCGCAGGGCGAGCCGGACGAGTACGGCAACTACCCCGGTCCCATGGACCCCTTCCCCGCGCAGCGCGGCGAGTTTTACACCTACGACGAACTGTCGGTGGAGCTCGTGGACTACGTGCGCGACATGGGCTATACGCATATCGAGGTCATGCCGCTCATGGAGCATCCCTTCGATGGCTCCTGGGGCTACCAGACGACCGGCTACTATGCCGCCACGTCGCGCTACGGCAACCCACAGCAGCTCATGCACTTTATCGATGCATGCCACGAGGCAGGCATCGGCGTGATCATGGACTGGGTGCCCGGCGGTTTTTGCGCCGACTCCCACGGCCTTGCCACCTTTAACGGCCACATGCTGTTTGAGCACGAGATTCACCCCAACTGGGGCACGCACAAGTTTGACTTCGCCCGCGGCGAGGTCCGCTCCTTCCTGGTCTCCAACGTGCTGTACTGGCTCGAGAACTTCCACGTTGACGGCATCCGCATGGATGGCGTGTCCAGCATGCTGTACCTCAACTTTGGCATCGACGATCCGGGCCAAAAGAAGTTCAACAAGTACGGAACCGAGGAGGACCTGGACGCCAGCGCGTTTATCCGCCAGGTCAACTGCGCCGTGGAGGTCCACTTCCCCGACGTGATGATGATGGCCGAGGAGTCCACCGCGTGGCCGCTCGTGACCTACCCGCCGCAGGACGGCGGTCTGGGCTTCCACTACAAGTGGGACATGGGCTGGATGAACGATACCCTGCACTACATGCAGACCGATTTTCCGTGGCGCCCCGGCAACCACGGGCTGCTCACGTTCTCCATCATGTACGCCTTTACCGAGAACTTTATTTGTCCGCTGAGCCACGACGAGGTCGTTCACGGCAAGTGCTCGCTGATCGGCCGCATGCCGGGCGACTGGTGGCGCCAGTTTGCCGGCCTGCGCACGCTCGCCTTTTACCAGATGACGCACCCCGGCGCCAAGCTCAACTTTATGGGCAACGAGATTGGCCAGTTTATTGAGTGGCGCTACTACGAGTCCATCCAGTGGTTCCTAACCGAGGAGTACGAGACCCACCGTCATCATCAGGCGTTTATCAAGGCGCTCAACCACCTGTACACCGCCGAGCCCGCCCTGTACGAGCGCGGCTACACCGACGACGGCTTTACCTGGATCGATGCGGACAACTCCAAGCAGTCCATCGTGAGCTTTGTGCGCCAGGGCGAGGACATCGACGACGACCTGGTGATCCTGATCAACTTTGACCCGGCGAGCTACGAGAGCTTCCGCGTGGGCGTGCCGCGCGAGGGCGACTGGGAGGTCATCTTTGATTCCGACCGTCCTGAGTTTGGCGGCAGCGGCTATGCCGGCAAGGAGCCCTACGCCTGCTCGAGCGAGCCCTATCCCTGGAACGGGCAGATGGACTCCATCGAGATTAAGGTACCCGGTCTGGCAGGTGTGGTGCTTAAGCGCCGCGGTCCCAGCAGCTATAAGCCGCCCGTGGTCGAGGAGCCGAAGAAGGCTACGCGTAAGCGCACGTCCTCGGTGAAGCCCAAGACTGCTGCGGTCAAGAATGCACCGGCTAAGGCGAAGACTACGACGACCAAGGCGAAGGCTGCCGCGAAGCCCGCCGCCAAGGCCACTACGGCCAAGAAACCGGCTGCCAAAAAGGCCGCTACCAAGACCAAGTCTGCTTCTGTTAAGCCGTCTGCCAAGGATGCGTAACAAAACCGTTACAGCTGTAATTACCCGCCCCGACGAGGCGTAGGATACAAGTCATAACCGTTCCGGGAGAAACATCCCCGGGGGAAAGGAACGTATGAATAAGATCTTCGACAACAAGCAGGAGTTTACCGAGCTCTATCGCGATGCCGTCATGAGCATCAGCGGCAAGAGCGTCGAGGCCGCCAGCGACCTCGACCGCTTTAACGCCCTGGCCAAGCTCGTGGCCGAGAAGGCCCGCACCGTTGCCACCAAGAGTGACGCCCGTGTGACCGCCGAGGGCAAGAAGCGCGTGTACTACTTCTCGATCGAGTTTTTGATCGGCCGACTGCTCGACAACTACCTGCTCAACTTTGGCGTGCGCGACATGGTCGCCGAGGCGCTCGACGACATGGGCTTTGACCTGTCCGTCATCGAGAACCAGGAGCCCGATCCGGCCCTGGGCAACGGTGGCCTGGGTCGTCTGGCCGCGTGCTTCTTGGATTCCATGGCAGCAGAGGGCATTGCCGGCTACGGCAACGGCATGCGCTACCGCTACGGCCTGTTTAAGCAGGAGATCGTCAACGGCAGCCAGGTCGAGGCCACCGACGAGTGGCTCACCCACGGCTATCCTTGGGAAGTCCGTCGTCAGGACAAGGCCGTGACCATTAAGTTTGGCGGCCGCGTCGAGGGCTTTGAGGAGAACGGCCGCACGTTCTACCGCACGGTAGACACGCAGGACATCCTGGCCGTCCCTTATGACATCCCCGTCGTGGGCTATGCCGGCGAAACCGTCAACAAGCTGCGCGTCTGGGCCGCCGAGCCGGTCGAGGAGCACTTTGATCTGGAGGCCTTCAACCGCGGCGACTATGCCCAGGCCGATGCCGAGCGCGCTGAGGCCGAGGCCATCAGCGCCATCCTCTACCCCAACGACGCCGGCGAGCACGGCCGTCTGCTGCGCCTGAAGCAGGAGTACCTGTTTGTTTCGGCCGGTATCTACAGCCTGCTCGACACCTTTGAGAAGGAGCACGGCGCGAACTGGGAGCTGCTGCCGCAGTTTGTAGCCATCCACACCAACGATACCCACCCCGCCATGTGCGGCCCCGAGCTCATGCGTATCCTCATCGACGAGAAGAAGCTCGAGTGGGACGACGCCTGGAACATCGTGACGCAGGTCGTGAGCTACACCAACCACACCATCCTGCCCGAGGCTCTGGAGAAGTGGCCCATCGGCACGTTCTCCAAGCTCCTCCCCCGCGTGTACCAGATCATCGACGAGATCAGCCGTCGTTGGCACGAGTCGTTCGACACCACGAAGGAGGGCTGGCAGGAGCGTCTGCGCCAGACCGCCATTCTGTGGGACGGCGAGATTCGCATGGCCAACCTGTCCGTGATCTGCAGCCATAGCGTCAACGGCGTGGCAAAGATCCACTCCGACATCATCAAGAACATCGTGCTCAAGGACTTCTATGCCTTAACGCCCGAGAAGTTCAACAACAAGACCAACGGCATCTCGCACCGTCGCTTCTTTGCCGAGGCCAACCCCACCTACGCCAAGCTCGTGACCGAGGCCATTGGCGATGGCTGGCTCAAGGACGCCTTTGAGCTGGAGAAGCTCAAAGAGTTCCAGAACGACACCGAGTTCCTGAAGGCCGTTGGTGCCTCCAAGCGCGCCAACAAGGAGCGTCTGGCCGCCTACGTCAAGGCCGAGACCGGTCTGGTTATTGACCCCAACACCGTCTTCGATGTCCAGGTAAAGCGCTTCCATGCCTACAAGCGCCAGCTCATGAACATCATGAAGGTGATGGACATTTACAACCGTCGCATCGCTGATCCCAACTTCCACGTGACGCCGACGACCTTCATCTTTAGCGGCAAGGCCGCCTCGAGCTACACCTTCGCCAAGGAGACCATCCGCCTCATTAACTCCGTGGCTGACGTCATCAACAACGACCCGCGCGTCAACGAGGTCATGAAGGTCTGCTTTATCCCCAACTTCCGCGTGAGCAACGCCCAGCTCATCTACCCCGCCGCCGAGATCTCGGAGCAGATCTCCACGGCCGGTAAGGAGGCCTCGGGCACGTCCAACATGAAGCTCATGATGAACGGCGCCATTACGCTGGGTACCCTCGACGGCGCAAACATCGAGATCGCCGACCTGGCCGGCCGCGAAAACGAGGCCATCTTTGGCCTGACCGCCCCCGAGGTCGAGAAGCTCTGGGCATCCAACAGCTACTTTGCGTGGGATACCCTCAACGGCGACCGCGAGCGTCTGGGCCGCGTGATGGACGAGCTCAAGGACAACACGTTTGCGGGTCTTTCGGGCAACTTCGAGAGCATCTACAACGAGCTCATGAACAACAACGACCCCGACCTAGTCATGGCTGACTTCCGTAGCTACGTGGATGCATGGGAGAACCTCACGGGCAGCTACGGCGACCAGGAGACCTGGAACCGCAAGGCCCTGCTCAACACCGCCTCGAGTGGCTGGTTCTCGAGCGACCGCACCATTCGCGAGTACCGCGACGAGATCTGGCACGCGTAAAGGCGCGCGAGCTCCCTTTGCCGTACGGCATTACTCGACGGGCGTGACAGAGCGCCGCGCCCGTCGCTAATGGGTTAGGAACATCGATGACAGAAGGAGAAATCGATGAGTAAGAAAGAATGCATCGCGATGCTCCTCGCAGGAGGACAGGGCAGCCGATTGGGGGCACTCACCCAAAAGATCGCCAAGCCGGCGGTTAGCTTTGGTGGCAAGTTCCGCATTATCGACTTTTCGCTGTCCAACTGCTCCAACTCGGGCATCGACACGGTGGGCGTTCTGACGCAGTACCGTCCCTACCTGCTGCATGCCTACGTGGGCTCCGGCGATGCGTGGGATCTGGACAGCCGCGACGGCGGCGTGTCGATCCTGCCGCCGTACGAGACGCAGACCGGCGGCGCCTGGTATGCGGGCACGGCCGACGCCATTACGCAGAACCTCGACTACATCAAGGCGAACGACCCCAAGTACGTTCTGATTCTTTCGGGCGATCACCTGTATCGCATGGACTACCGCAAGATGCTCAAGACGCACATTGAGAACAACGCCGACCTCACGGTGAGCGTTATGCCCGTGCCGTGGGAGGAGGCCAGCCGCTTTGGCATCCTGACCACCGACCCCGAAGACGGCCGCATCACCAAGTTCACCGAGAAGCCCGAGAAGCCCGATTCGAACCTCGCGTCCATGGGCATCTACATCTTCTCGGCCGACGTGCTGATCGAGGCGCTCGAGGAGGACGCTCTGGACCAGCGCTCGAGCCACGACTTTGGCAAGGACATCATCCCCAAGCTGCTCGGTGAGAACAAGCGCCTGTACAGCTACGAGTTCCACG
Source organism: uncultured Collinsella sp. (assembly GCA_902497075.1). Classification (GTDB taxonomy): domain Bacteria; phylum Actinomycetota; class Coriobacteriia; order Coriobacteriales; family Coriobacteriaceae; genus Collinsella. Next base: position 26,766 of record CABVDG010000003.1, on the reverse strand, counting down.
GCTTCTGGAAGGACGTCGGCACCATCGCCAGCTTCCATGAGACCTCGATGGACCTGCTGGGTAACAACCCCGAGTTCGATCTGTTCGACAAGAACTTCCCCATCATGTCCAACATCACCACGCGTCCGCCGCACTACATTGGCCCGGACGGCCGCCTGGACGACTGCCTGGTCTCCAACGGCTGCAAGATCTACGGCACCGCTCGCCACTCGATCCTTTCGACCGATGTCATCATCGAGGAGCGCGCCGTGGTCGAGGACTCCGTGCTGCTGCCGGGTGCGCACGTTAAGAGCGGCGCGCACATCTGCCGCGCTATTTTGGGCGAGAACTCCACGGTCGAAGAGGGCGTGAAGCTCGGCTCTGTCGATACCACCAAGGATACGGCCGTCGTTGGAAATGACGTCGTTATCGGGAAGGGGGAATGATCCGATGATCAATCGCAAGGCCATCGGTTACATCACCGCTAACTACTCTTCGACCTACGGCAGCGTCCTGCTCAAGGACCGCCCCATCGCGTCCGTTCCGTTTTTGGGCCGCTACCGCCTGATCGACTTTCCGCTGTCCAACATGATGAATGCCGGCATCAAGACCGTTGGAGTCGTCATGCCAGGTAACTACCGTTCGCTGATCGACCACGTGGGCTCGGGCAAGGACTGGGGCCTGGACCGCAAGAAGGGCGGCCTGTTCATGGTGCCCGGCAACGCGTATGGCACCACCAAGGGCGGCATGCGCTTCCTGCTGCGCGACATCATCTCCAACAAGACGCTGTTCCAGCGCTCGGAGAAGCCCTATGTTGTGATGATGGGCACCAACATCATCTTTAACATGGACCTCAACACCATCATCGAGGCGCACGAGAACTCCGGTGCCCAGATGACCGTGGTGTACTGCAAGGCCACGCGCAATGTCGATGACGAGACCAAGCTCGAGATTAACGAGAACGGCCGCCTGACGGGCGTGAGCGCCGGCGTCGTGTATGGCGACAACGCGTCTATGGACTGCTGCATCGTCAACCGCGAGACGCTGCTCGAGATTATCGACCACTACCAGGCCGCCGACTATCTGGACCTGCTAGAGGCACTCCAGGGCGACTTTGGCAACATCGACGTGTGCAGCTACGAGTACAAGGGCGAGGTCGTGGGCGTGTTTAGCGAGAAGTCGCTGTATCGCCGCAGCATGGACCTGCTCGACCAGACAGTAGCCGACCAGCTCTTCGATCCCGAGCGCCCGATTCTGACCAAGGCCCACGACGTGCCGCCTTCGCGCTATGCGACCGGCAGCCACGCGTGCAACTCGATCATCTCGGCCGGCTGCATCATCAAGGGCACCGTGCGCAACTCGATCCTGTCGCGCGGCGTCGTGGTCGAGGAGGGCGCTTCGGTGACCAACTCGATCATCAACCAGAGCTGCATCATCAAGAGCGGCGCCCGCGTTGAGAACGCCATTCTGGACAAGAACAACGTGGTCCCCACCAACACCGAGCTTCGCGGCACGCCCGAGAACATCCTGGTGCTGGGCAAGGCTCCGTTAACTTCCGACACCACCATCGTACGTTAACGTTGGCACCGCAACATCGCTCGTAACATGTAGAATAGCCGCCCGGTTAGCGCCAGGCGGCTATTCTCGAATTGCAACATGGGAGACAATATGGCAGATTCCAGCAAAAAGATGCAGATCGTGTTTGCCTCGGCCGAGTGTGCACCGTTTGTAAAGACCGGTGGCCTGGGCGACGTGGCGGGCTCGCTGCCCGCGGCGCTTGTGCGCGCCGGCGCCGAGGTCATCGTCATGGTGCCTAAGTACGCCACCATCAAGGATGAGTACAAGGCGCAGATGGAGCACTTTGCCGATTTCTACGTGAGCCTGGGCTGGCGCAACGAATACTGCGGGCTCGAGAAGCTCGAGAGCGACGGCGTCACCTATATGTTCATCGACAACGAGCGCTACTTTGCGCGCGACTATCCGTACGGCTTCTTTGATGACGGCGAGCGCTTCGCGTTTTTCTCCAAGGCCATCACCGAGAGTCTGCAGCACCTGCCGGCCGGTTTTGAGTGTGACATCCTGCACTGCAATGACTGGCAGACGGCACTGGCGCCCGTGTTCTTGCGCGAGTTCTACCAGGGCCTGCCGCTGTACGACCGTGTCAAGACCGTATTCTCGATCCACAACGTGGCGTTCCAAGGCCAGTTTAGCGACACCGTGATGGAGGACATCCTGGGCGTGGCGCACATTCCGGCGGCCGCCTCGCAGCTGCGTTGCGACGCCTGCAGCATCAACTACATGCTGGGTGCCCTGCGCTATGCCGATGCCATCACCACGGTGAGCCCCACCTATGCCAACGAGATCCAGACGCCCGAGTTTGGCGAGGGCCTGGATGGCGTGCTGCGCGAGCGTTCGTACGCGCTGCAGGGCATCCTTAATGGCATTGATGTGGCAGGCTTTGACCCGGCGACCGACAAGCGCATTGCCGCCAACTACACCGTGGAGGACCGTTCTGGCAAGGCCGTGTGCAAGGCCAAGCTGCAGGAAGAGCTGGGACTCGAGGTTCGCGACGACCGTCCGCTTATGGTGATGGTCACGCGCCTGACGCGCCAAAAGGGCATGGACCTGGTCATGTACGCGCTCGATCGCATCCTAGCCGGCGGCGTTCAGGTGGCCGTTCTGGGCACCGGCGACCGCGACTACGAGGACGGCCTGCGCTACTTCCAGGACAAGTACCCCGGCACCATGGCCGCACGCATCGAGTTCGATCCTGCGCTGTCGCAGCGTATGTATGCCGCAGCCGACATGTTCCTGATGCCTTCGAAGTTTGAGCCCTGCGGCCTGTCGCAGATCATCGCCATGCGCTACGGTACCCTGCCCATCGTGCGCGAGACCGGTGGCCTCAAGGACACCGTGCAGCCCTACAACGAGTTTACCGGCGAGGGCACGGGCTTCTCGTTTAGCAACTTTAACGGCGACGAGATGGGCGACGCCGTGTTCCGCGCGGCACGCCTGTTCTGGGACAACCGCGATGCCTGGAACCAGCTGGTAACGCAGGCCATGAGCCAGGACTTTAGCTGGACGCGCTCGGCCGACAAGTATCTGGACCTGTACTTCTTTATGCATCCGGAGATTGAGAGGCCGGCGGCTGTTGTCGACGAGCCTGAGGCTGTTGCTGAGCCGGTGGCCGCTGAGGAGCCCAAGGCCGAAGAGAAGCCGGTTGAGGCTGAGCCAGCAAAGGCCGAGGCTGAGGTGAAGGCTGAGGTTGCTCACAAGGCAGAGGTCGAGGTCAAGCCTGCTGTAAAGCCCGTAGCTAAGAAGACCGCGACCCGCAAGACGACGGCTAAGAAGGTTACGACGACCAAGGCTGCCGCGACTAAAACAACCGCAGCCAAAACAACGACCACGCGCAAGCGCACGACTGCCGCTGCCAAGAAGGCCGCCGAGGCAGAGGCTGCTCCCGAGGTAAAGGCCGAGGTCGCTAAGGCCAAACCGGCCGCCAAGGCTCCGGCAAAGACCGCTGCCAAGAAGACGACCACGACCGCCAAGAAGGCAACGACCGTCAAGAAGAACACGGCAACGAAGTCGACGGCCGTCAAGGCTACTGCGACCAAGGCCGCTCCGAAGGCCGCCGCAAATGCTACTGCGACCAAGGCCGAGGAGGCGGCCGCCGAGCCCAAGGCCGAGGCAGCTGTCGAGGCCAAGCCGACCGCCAAGACCACCACGCGCAAGCGCACTGCAACGACGGCCAAAAAGACCACGACCAAGGCTGCTGCTCCTAAGGCGGAAGCTAAGGCCGAGGCCAAACCCGCAGTAAAGGCCAAGCCCGAGCCCACAATGGAGACCCCGGTCTCCCCCGCCGCCGCAACCGAGAAAAAGGCGCCGTCGAAGAAGACTTCCGTCCGCAAGGCAACGGCCACCCGCAAGCGCCGCTAATCCAGACGATCCAAAACCTCATCAAACCCTAAGCAAGGGGCGCTCCAACCGGGCGCCCCTTCTCTGTAGGTAGTGGTAAAACGATTTTCTAGGACAACCGTTCGCCGATGGTAAACGGATGTTGTTTATACACCCTGTGTACTACAGATATACTTACATCTTAGGCGTAAAACCCATGGCCCGCAGGCCATGATTCTATTGAACTGGACCGTACTATGAGATTGATACACAACAGCCGTCTACCGCAGTTTCGCACTCCGTTTGGCGCTGTGGCCACTGGAACTTCCGTTGCACTCTCGGTGATTTTGGAGGATGCCGATCCCAACCAGGCAACGCTTACGCTGCGCACCTGGGTCGATGAAGTCGGCGAGACCCTGATCCCAATGGAGCACGAAGGCGATGGCATTTTTACCGGCGAGCTCAAATGCACTGAACCGTGTCTTGTGTGGTACAGCTTTATATGCAATATCGAGGGCCAGCCCGAGGTCCGCTTGGGCGCACCGCAGGGTCGCACCGGCGGAGAGGGCGTAACTTACGACTACGCCGAGGTTCCGTCCTTCCAGATTACCGTCTATAAGCACCGCGAAGTGCGTCCCGAGTGGTACGAGCGTGGCATGGTCTACCAGATCTTCCCCGATCGCTACGCCCGAGATGAAAACTGGCGCGAGCGCACGCTGGCCGAGGTCGAAAAACCACGCAACGGAATCCAGCGCCGCATGGTCGAGGACTGGAACGAGCCGCCCGTGTACGAGCGCGCCGAAGACGGCTCCATCAAAACCTGGGACTTCTACGGCGGGTCGCTCAAGGGCATCCAGGAAGACCTGCCTCGCATCGCCGAGCTGGGCTTTACGGCCATCTACCTCAACCCCATTTTTGAAGCCGCGAGCAACCACCGCTACGACACGGCCGACTACACCAAGATCGACCCGATCCTGGGCACCGAGCAGGACTTTACCGAGCTGTGCCAGGCGGCCGAGAAGCTGGGCATCTCCATCATTCTGGACGGCGTCTTCAACCACACGGGCGATGACTCGATCTATTTCAACCGCTACGGCAACTACCCCGGCGTGGGCGCGTGGCAGAGCGAGGATTCGCCATGGCGCGATGCGTTTTATTTCCACGAGGACGGCTCATACGACTGCTGGTGGGGCGTGGGCAATATGCCCGCCATCAATGAGAGCTCCGAGCTGGTACGCGAGCGGCTTCTGGGCAAGGACGGCGTGATCCGTAAATGGCTACGTGCCGGCGCTCATGGCTGGCGCCTGGACGTGGCCGACGAGCTTTCGGACGATTTCCTGACCGAGATCAAGAAGGCAGTACTTGCCGAAAAGCCTGATGCACTGTTGCTCGGCGAAGTCTGGGAAGACGCCTCCAACAAGATCAGCTACGGCCATCTGCGTCGCTATCTGCAAGGCTCAGAGCTCGACTCGGCTATGGATTATCCCTTCCGCGACATGGTCATCGGCTTTTTGATGGGCTACAAGAACGCCTACCAGGCAGCCGAGGATATCGAGACCCTGCGCGAGAATTATCCGCGCGAGGCCCTGTCCTGCGCGCTCAACCTGCTGTCGAGCCACGACCGTCCACGTATCATCTCAGTGCTCGGCGGCGGCCCCGACGAGTCGCAGCTACCCGAGTGCGAGCGCAGCAAGTGGCGCCTAGACGAGAACTCGATGGGCCTGGCCAAGAGCCGTTTTTGGCTTGCAACGCTCATGCAGATGACGTTCCCCGGCGTGCCTTCGATTTACTATGGCGACGAGTACGGCCTTGAGGGCCTGACCGATCCGGGCAATCGCCGTACGCTGCCGACCAAGGACCAACTGCACGACTTCGACACGCTGGCTATTGTCAAAAACGCCTCCGCCGTACGCCGCGCACTGCCGTTTATGATCGACGGCGAGATCAAGGCCTTCGCGCTCAACGACGAGGTGCTGGCATACAACCGCACGGGCAAGGATGGCGAGTCCGCGACGGTTATCATCAACCGTAGTCTGCGCAATTCGCACCGCGTGACGATTCCGGCGCTCGACGAATGCGCGAGTGACGTGATTAGCGGTCACGAGTGCGAGATTCACAACGGCACGGTCACGCTCGATTTGTATCCGCTGGGCTCGTCGATCATCTATCACCATGCCGAGCAGCGCCTGCAGGAGCCGCTCGATCACGGCGCGGGCGTTGTGTGCCATATCACCTCGGTACCGACCGATGACGGCAAGCCCGGCACGATCGGCGCACCAACGCGTCGTTTTATCGACCATCTGGCCGCTATGGGCATGCGCTACTGGCAGGTCCTGCCTGTCAACCCGACGGACTTCTTCCGCTCCCCTTACGCCGGTCCTTCGGCCTTTGCAGGCAATATCGACCTGCTGCCCGAAAGCCACGAGGAGCTGGCGGCCGACTTTGAAACTTGGAAGGCCCGTGGCGGCGAGGATGCCGATCCGCTGTACACCGCGTTTAAACATCGCAATGCCGATTGGTTCGAGAAGTACTGCGTCTACATGGCCGTCAAAAAGTACTTTGAGGGCGAATCGCGCCACGATTGGCCGGCAGATGTTGCGCGCTACAACGAGCATCTGATCGACGACAAGCGCTTCCACGACGAGGCCGAGCTTCAGGCGTACATGCAGTACCGCTTTGACCTAGCCTGGTGCGAGCTCATGAACTACGCGCACAAGAAGGGCATCGAGGTCATCGGCGATATCCCGATGTATGTCTCGGACGATTCGGCCGATGCATGGAGCGAGCCCGAGAACTTCTGGCTGTCCGATACCGGTAAGGCGATTGAGATTTCTGGCGCGCCGCCCGACAACTTTGCGCCCGAGGGCCAGGTGTGGGGCAACCCGACGTTCCGCTGGGACCACATGAAGCAGAACGGCTATAGCTGGTGGATGGATCGCCTACGTCGTGCGTTTTCGCTCTACGACCGCGTGCGCCTGGATCACTTCCTGGGATTCCACAGCTATTTCAGCATTCCCGCGGGCAAGGCATGCGCCGACGGGCGTTGGCTGGCAGGACCGGGCAAAGACCTGTTCCAGACCGCCTATGACGAGCTGGGTCCGCTCAACTTTATCGCCGAGGACCTGGGCTATCTGACGCCTGGCGTTCGTGCGATGGCTTCGACCTGCGGCTTCCCCGGCATGGACGTGCTGGAGTTTAGCGACTACGACGTTCGCTGCGGAATTCATCCCACACCGGGCAAGATCCTGTACACCTCGACGCACGACACCTCGACGCTTGCCGGCTGGTGCACGCGCTCCTTTGCGGGTGGCGACGAACCGAGCGGCATTGCATTGGCAAGCGAGCTCATGGGCAACGCCCTGACAAGCGACGCTCCCCTGGTGATGATGCCGCTGCAGGACGTGCTGGGGCTTGGCGACGACACGCGCATGAACGTACCGGGCGTGGCCACGGGCAACTGGACCTGGCAGGCTGACGAGGCCGACGTTGCGGCCGCTGAGGGCAAAACCGCACAGCTCCTGCGCAACACGCATAGATTCTGGGGCGAAGCGTGATAAAACGCCCGATATAGGGTACAGTTACAGACGTTTGAATTTTTGCGGGCAGAGTAATCTGCCCGCTTTGTGCTGAAAAGGAAGTATTATGGCGCGCTACGATTACAAGTGCTCGAGCTGCGGCAACGTGTTTGAGGTTGAGCATCCCATGTCCGAGACTCCAGAGGTCGTGTGCCCGAGCTGCGGTGCCCCGGCGGCCAAGACGTTCTCGGCTAGCGGCATCAAGTTTGAGGGCAGCGGCTTCTACAACACCGACCAGCGAAGCGGCGGCTCCAGCACAAGCGCCACGAGCGGTTGCTGCGCCAACTGCCCGCACAGCCACTAGAAACCAATCAGCCCCGCGACCGGCACCGATCGCGGGGCTGTTTCTTAGCGCTATAGGTAGCTAATTAATTTTTAATAATTAGCATAATTTAAAATCCGCCCATACCGGCAGAATAGGGATCGTCACAGGTACCATCGCTATACCAATGAGTCGATCCAACATAGTTACCATTTTCGTCATAAACGTCCATGGTTTTAATGACTATTTTGCCGCCGCCGTTAGAGGAGCCGCCAGAATAACCACTATTAGAGGAGCCATCAGAATAGCCGCTACCGCCAGAATAATTACTACCAGAATTACTGGAATAATTGTTTTGCTGAGAAGCCTGCTGCTGAGCCTTAGCTGCTTCTTCTTGAGCCTTAGCCTCATCTTCAGCCTTGGCCTTATTTACATCATCAATACGAGTTTGATAACGACTGATCTGTTCATTGATTTGATCAATGAACTTCTTAGAATCCTTTTTGGCATCTTCAAAAATAAGCTTCTGGTTGTCTTTATTTGAAATATCATTAAGAAGGCCATTAAGGCTATTTATATGCTGTTGGAGAGAGTCGGTATCTTCAGTAGTATTTACATCAAAATTAACATGGTCAGCTAGAGAAGTATTCCACTCATTGTTTTGAGCATTACGGCAGTCTTTAATGATGGAATCGTATTTATTAAGCAACTTCGTCCAATCAGGGGAAGTACCATCAGCATACTTAAATTTGTCATCAGAGATCTCTTTATTCAACATCTCTTTATTGTTTTGAGCATTTCTAATGGTATCAAGACGTTGCTCAAATGTTAGTAGCCTAGGATCAGCTTTAAAGGAAACAAAACTATCGCTAGCCTTTGAATACAAAACTTCAACCTGTTGATTATGTTCACTACATGCTTGTTTGTAATTGTAACCAGCATAAACAACGACACAACCAGCAATAAGCAGAGCAACAATACCGGCACCAATAATTACCCGCTTTTTAATCGAAGAATTTTTAACTTCTTCATTTCCCTGAGTTTTATCTTCAGGATTGTCAATCTTGTCATAGTTAAGATCGGTCATTTTAACCTCTAAATATTAAATCCGCGAGCGGTTCATGCAACTAGAAACCTACCGAACCCAACTGCTTGCTTTCATACCCGATTTATTAATCCCCGTCCCAGAAAAATCCTGAGTTGCGGTGAAATAAGGACTTTTTGGCGGGTAGATGCCGCTATTCAATCCCTATTTCACCGCAACGTAGTAATTACTTGTGGACCAGCCTGGCGCAGAAGTGGCCGTCGTAGGAATCGGCGTTTACCGGCACGCTTTGGAAGAGGCCTCGATCGTTCTGGCGTACGGATACGAGCTTCTTGGCCTGATCGAACTCGGGGAGTTGCAGAATCTGCGCTTCAGAGAGCGGCGCCACGGTAAAGCCGGCACCCTCGGGAGAAGCCAGGAAGGCATCCACGACCTGCGCGTTCTCCTCTTCAAAGACCGAGCAGGTGGCATAGATGAGCTCGCCGCCGGCAGCCACGCGCGCAGCGGCTTCCTTGAGCATCGTCAGCTGCAGCTTGGGCAGCTCAACCGTCACATCCTTTTCGGTCAGGCGCCACGGGATCTCGGGATGACGACGCATGGTTCCGGTGCCAGAGCACGGCGCATCGATAAAGACTGTGTCGAACTTAACCGGCTCGCCAAGCATGGCATCAAACGATGTGAGCACCTCATCAAGCTCGCAAGCATCACCAGAAACCGTACGAACGCCCTGAATACCGGCCTTATGCAGGCGAGAGAGATTCAGATCGCACTTGCGATCATGCAGATCGAGCGCCGTATGCTGACGCTCATAGCCCGTACGCTTGGCCTGGCACATCATCACATAGGTCTTGGTGCCACGACCGGCACCAATCTCAAGGCAGCTACCAGGGCGCGTGGCAGCTGTGGCGATAAGTTGCGCGTTGAGATCAGATGCCACCGCGGCAGCACGCTCAAACGCACCCGAAGCAACGGTAACCTGGGCATCAACCGGGGCATGGCAGCCCGGGAAGACAGGTGCGACGAGCTGCGAGATATACGGATCGGGCTTGGAAGCAAAAGCGTTCTCATGCAGGGCCAGCGGCGCGGGGGCCAGATTGCCGGCAAAGTTAAGCGCACCCTCTGGCGTGTCAAACGACGCCATAATGCGAGCGCACAGCCAGCGCGGAAGACCCATCAGGCGCGACAGACGAACCAAGCGTCGCTCAGGCTCATCCACATCGGACGCAGTAGCAAAGTCCTCAACATTGTCCGCAACCTTATGCAATACAGCATTGGCTAAGCCAGCGGCGGACTTAGCACCGCAGCGAACGAGCTCAACTCCCTGACTTACGGCAACGCGGCCCGGCGTATGCAGATAGAGCATCTCGAAGGCCGAGATACGAAGCGCCATGCGAACACGCGGCGCAACCTTTTTGGGCTTATCGAGAAACTGATCGAGCAGCTCATCCAAAATACCCTGGGTGGCCGCAACGCCAAGTGCCAAACGAGCTGCAAAAGCAGAATCGCGCTGGTCAATGGCCTTGGCCGAAGCACGGGACGAGAGCACGTCGCGCGCGTACATGCCGCGGCGATCGGCTTCCATCAAAACATCAAGCGCGAGCTTACGCGCGGGAGACAGTTTACTCACGACAAAACACCCCACGAAAGATCGGCACCCTGCAGGCCGGCAGCCCAGGCAGAAGCAGCCATAGCACGCTTGCCATCGGGCTTAACCTCGAGCAGTTCAACCGCGCCATCGGACAGGCCAAGGTAGACACGCTTGGCCTTAACGAGAACCTGACCCTCGCCGAGCGACACATCAGCCGCCGCAGCATCGAGCACACGCACGGTCTTGCCGGCAATCACGCAACGAGCAGGCGCAGTATCGGACGAAGCCAGCACATGGCGCACGCAATCAAGCGCTGCCATGTGCGGATCCAGGCGCATCTCCTGCTTAGAAATCTTGGCAGCATGGGTAACGAGCGCCTCATCCTGTTCAGTCCACACGGCGGTGCCATCGGCAAGAGAAGGAAGCGTATCGGCAAGCAGTTTGCCGCCGAGCTCAGCGAGCTCCATAGTCAGCGCCTCGGCATGCTTACCGGCAACCGAGGTCGAGGCCTGCGCACAATAGGCGCCGGTATCCACGCCATGCCCAATGCGCATAATAGAAACGCCAGCAATCTCATCACCAGCAAGAATGGCACGCTGAATAGGAGCAGCCCCACGCCAACGAGGCAGCAGCGAAGCATGAACATTCACAATACCAAGCGGCGCCATATGCAGCACCTCATCGGGCAAAATGCAACCATAGGCTGCCACACAGAAAATATCAGCCTGCGCAGCCTTGAGCACCTCAACAACCTCAGGCGTCATACGATTAGCCTCAACAACAGGCAAACCAAGCTCGAGCGCCTTAGCCTTAACAGGAGACGGCTCAAGCTTCTTACCACGCCCGCGAACAGCATCAGGACGAGTAACAACAAGCGCAATCTCATTCCCAGCCTCAACAAGCGAAGTCAAAGAAGGCACAGCAAAATCAGGCGTACCCATAAACACAATACGCATAAAAATTAGTCTCCTCTCAATAACGAGCCGAGACGGCTACAAAAAAGCGTTCCAGGTCGCAAGCGCACCCAGCCGCCAGAACAGTCCAACAAAAACAAATATACCCAAAACCAAAGAAAGAGCCGCAATAAAAGCAGCTCCCTCTCAACAAAGACTATCAGCGAAGACGCCCCTCCCTGGCCCAACGGCACCCGGGCGAACCGAGCCAGAACAACGCAGTCCCCGGTGCTGAGCGCCCACATATCGTCCCGCGCGCAGTTTCGCAGCAAAGCGAGAATGTTTGAGCACGGGATGATATGTGGGCGCTCAGCACCGGGGACGGTGGGACCTACTCCGTCTCGCCCGGTCGAGCGCCGCGGGCCAGGGCGTCCTGGTACTCCTTGACGGCCTTGAGCCTCTGCATGGGCTTGAGTCGCTCGAACATGGTGTTGCCGTGCAGGTGATCGATCTCGTGCTGCAGGCACACGCAGAACAGGTCGCCCGTGGCCTCATAGCGAATCAGGTTGGCATCCAGGTCGTACGCCTCGACGACGACATGGTCGGGACGCTCGATCTCGCAGCTAATGCCAGGGATGGACAGGCAGCCCTCGCTAAACGGCACCATATGGTCGCTCTGCTCCACAATCACGGGGTTGATGAGCACGTACGGGTCGTAGTCGTTCTTATCGCTGTAGTCGCAGTCGATGGTGACGAGCTGAATAAGCTCGCCGATCTGCGGGGCGGCCAGGCCGCAGCCGCCGTTCTCGAACATCATCTTCTTCATCTTCTCGGCAAGCGCCTCGATCGCCGGGGTGATCTCCTCGATGACGGCGCACTCCTGGCGCAGACGAGGGTCGGGCGACAGTACGATTCCGTTGGCTTCCATGGCCATCCTTTCGGGTTGTTACATCAAATCATAGGCGTCGACGTCAACGCTCACGCTCACGCCGCGCACAGAGCCCACCTCTTTGAGGCAGGCGTCGATATCATCAGAGACATGGTACCCCACGGGCGACTTCACAAGCAGATGGAAGCGGTAACGGTCCTTGGCTCTCTCGATTACACACGAAGCCGGGCCTAGCACCTGCGGCACGGCACTCCCCGCCCGCAAAAAATCGGGCGCGGCGGCATGCCAGCGGTGCTTAAGAAGCTTTGCGATGCGCCCGATATAATCCTGCGCATCGTCGCGGCTTGCCGACCACACCAAAATGTTAACCAGGCGCACGAACGGCGGATACAGTGCGTCGCGGCGCTGGTCCAGGTCGTAGTCGGTAAAGATCGAGCGATCGTGCTCGGCGACGGAGCGGATGACCGGATCCTCGGGCAGATACGTCTGGATGATGACCTCGCCAGGGCGATCGCCGCGACCGGCGCGACCGGCGACCTGCTCAAGCAAATCGTAGGCGCGCTCCCCTGCGCGGAAATCCGGCAGCTTGAGGGCGAAGTCAGCATTGACCACACCCACGAGCGTGACCTCGGGAAAGTCGAGGCCTTTGGCGATCATCTGGGTGCCCAGCAACACGGCGCAATCGGCCGCATCGAACTGCTCGAGCAGCTTTTTGTGCGCGTCCTTGCCGCGCGTGGAATCGGCATCCATGCGGATGATGGCGACGTCCTCGGGCAGCATCTGGTGCAGTGCGTCCTCGATCTGCTGCGTGCCCAGCCCCATTTTTGCCAGGTAGCGACTGCCACATTTGGGACAACGACTCGTGGGCGCGGGATACGGCTGCACGCGCCAGGAGGATCCGCATGTGTGACATTGCAGCGTGTGCGTGCGCTCGTGATACGTAAGCGCTGTAGAGCAGTGGTTGCAGGTGGGAACGCAGCCGCACTCGCGGCACATCAAAAACGGCGCAAAACCGCGGCGGTTGTGCAGCAGCACGGCCTTTTCGCGGCGCTCGACCACACGCTCCAGGCCTTCCATCAGCGGTTTAGAGAACATTGAGCGGCTGCCGTGCGAAAACTCGCGGCGCAGGTCGGCAATGCGAACCGTGGGCAGGACCGCGTGCCCCGGGCGTTCGGGCATCTCGACGCGCGTCCACGTGGCACCGCCGTACGTTCCGCGACGGCAGCGGTCGAGCGCTTCGGCAGAAGGCGTGGCCGAGCCCAGCACGAGTGGGCAGCGGTAGCGGCGCGCCATCTCGGCCGCCACCTCGCGAGCGTGGTAGCGCGGACTGGAGCCCTGCTTGTAACTAGTCTCGTGCTCCTCGTCGATGATGATGAGGCCCAGGTCGCTGAGCGGGCAAAAGAGCGCCGAGCGGGCGCCGACCACCACGCGGGCCGCACCGCTGGCGACCATATCCCACTGGTCGAGACGCTCGCCAGCAGAAAGACGCGAATGGAAAACGGCCACCGTCTCGCCAAAGCGCGAGCGGAAGCGGCCGACGGTCTGGGCCGTCAGCGAGATCTCGGGCACCAGCACGCAGGCAGAGCGACCGGCTGCGAGCACGCGCTCGATGGCGGAGAGGTAAACCTCGGTTTTGCCGGAGCCGGTGACGCCGTCAACCAGCACCACGTCGCCATGGGCGTCAAGGCGTGCGCGCTCAATCTGCGCGAGTGCCCGTTGCTGGCCGTTGGTAAGGGAGACCGGCGCCTTGCCGCTTGCCGAGGACAGCGTGGTCTGCTCGCTGCAGCCACGCCAGGCGCGGCGCTCCTCCACCACCACGACGCCGCGCTTTTCGAGCGCTTTGATGGTCGCCGACATGCTGTTATAGAGAAGATTGAGGTCGCGAGTCGTGACCGGGCCGCACTGCAGCGCCTCGATGAGCTGACGCTGACGGACCGCGGTCTTGGGCGGCGTATAGTCGAAGCCCTCGGGCGTGAGCATGACCCAGCGGTTTTGGATAGGCTTGACGGCGGGGCGCTCAACCATCCACTCGCCGTCGTCGCCCTTGACCACACGCGGGCTGCCGCCCGGGGGCAAGAACAGGCGCAGGCACTCGGAAAGCGTCGCGACATACTCGCGGCTCATCCAACGTGCGATACGGGCAGCCTCGGCGGTAAAGAGCGGTTTGCTGAGAATAGCCTCAATGGGCTTAATGTGCGCGGGGTCGAGGGCGTTGTTACCTTGCAGGTCTCCCAGCTCGGGCGCAATGTCGACGATGTAGCCTGCGGCGGCACGGTTACCAAAGTGAACCAGGACCGTGGATCCGATCTGCGCCTCGTTGGCAAGGGACTGGGGAATGCAGTAGGCGAATGGTTCGGACAGCGCGCGGGTGGGAATGTCGAGAACCACGCTCGCGTAGGCGGCGATGGGCTCGGGTGCAGGCTCGGGCTTTGCCTGCTTGGCCGCGTGGGCATGCTTCACGGGAGCTTGCTCCGGTTCGGGCGAACCAAAAAGTGACAGTTGTTGAGCCATACGCCACCTCTAACGAACGGACCTGAAAGGGGTGGGACAAAATAATCAGTAGTGTTTGTCCCATGGCCGATACGAGTGTCGAGCTTGTTGCGTCACTCGAACATGGGACAAACACTACTGATTATTTTGTCCCAGCAACCCACTCATCGGGGCAGAAACAAGAGCCCCACTCGTGGGGAGCGGGGCTCGGATACAAACGTTTGCGCGGCGATTACAGCGCCATCGTGCGGGCGCGGTCAATGCGCGCCAGGCAGTCGTCACGACCGACGAGCGCCATGGTCTCGCCCAGCGGAGGGCTCACCATGTTGCCGCAGACGGCGACGCGCACGGCCTGGAACACCACGCGCTTCTTGAGGTCCATCTGCTCGGGCAGCGGCTCAAGCGCGGCGTCGATGTTCGCGGCAGTCCACTCGTCCGCGCCCTCGAGCGCGGCCTTGGCGGCATCCAGAATGGCGCCCATGCCTTCCTTGGCCAGGCCCTTGTTGACGGACTTCTCGTCATACTCGAGCGTCTCGGCCGTAGCAAAGATGGGGGCGGCGACGGTCACGGCGTCGGCCGGCATCTTGGTGCGTGGCTTGACGATGGCGGCAAGCGCGTCAATCCAGTCCTCGCCGTACTCGACATTACCCTCGATGAGACCCGCCTCGTGCAGCTCGGGGACCATGATCTCGTCGGCAAACTGGGCATCGGACATGCCGTTGATGTACTCGGCATTGACCCAGTCAAGCTTCTTGGGGTCGAAGGTCGCCGGGTTCTTGGAGATGCGGTCGAGCGAGAACTTGCTGGCCAGGACATCGCGCGGGATGATCGTGGTCTCGCCGTCGAGCGACCAGCCGAGCAGTGCCAGGTAGTTGACGAAGGCATCGGACAGGTAACCGGCGTCGCGGTACTCCTCCACCGAGGTGGCGCCGTGGCGCTTGGAGAGCTTTTTGCCGTCGGCGCCCAGGATCATGGAGATGTGGGCGAACGTGGGCACGGGCGCGCCGAGGGCCTCGTAGACCATGACCTGACGCGGGGTGTTGGACAGGTGGTCGTCGCCGCGGATGACATGGGTGATCTTCATCATGGCGTCGTCGACGACGGTCGCGAAGTTGTACGTGGGCGTGCCATCGGAGCGGAAGATGACAAAGTCGTCGAGCTCCTTGGCGTCGAAGGTCACCTCACCGTGGACGGCGTCGTGGATGACGACGTCGCCGCGGTCCTCGGGCACCTTGATGCGCAGGACGTAGGGCTCGCCGGCCTCGATGCGGCGGCGTGCCTCCTCGGGATCAAGATCGCGGCAGCGGCGCTGATAGCCCTGGAAGGGGTCCTTGCGCTCCTGGGCGGCCTTGCGGTCGGCGTCGAGCTGCTCCTTGGTGCAGAAGCAGGGATAGGCCTTGCCCTCGTCCCAGAGCTTCTGGGCGGCCTGCTTGTACAGGTCCAGGCGCTCGGTCTGTGCGTAGGGGCCATAGTCGCCGCCCACCTCGGGACCCTCGTCCCAGTCCAGGCCCAGCCAACGCATGGCGCGCAGGATGATCTGCGTGTTCTCGTCGGTGGAACGGGTGGGGTCGGTGTCGTCGATGCGCAGGATGAACGTGCCGCCGTTTGCGCGGGCGAAAGCCCAGTTATAGATAGCGGTGCGGGCGCCGCCGATGTGCAGCTTGCCCGTCGGTGAGGGTGCAAAGCGGACGCGAACGTCTGATGCCATGGAAATCTCCTCGATTGCAGGATGGATGTCTAACCGCACCAGTATAAAGCAACAAAGCAACCTCCGCACAAAGGGCACCGACCCACTCATTGGGGACAGACTTAAATGACCAGTCGCTGGGGACATTCTTAGTTTAAGGCTACTCATTTAAGTCTGTCCCCAATGAGTGGGTGCGGAAAGGGTGTGAATGTTTGATTTACGCGCTATGATGTGCCCTTGCATAGAGAGCCCGGCGGAATGGTAACGGTCGCTGGGACACGTTTTTGAAAGGACAATCATGTCAGAAGAACTTCGTTCCATCCCACCCCAACACGGGTCCTTTGTTTTTACGTCGGAGTCGGTGACCGAAGGTCATCCCGATAAGATCGCTGACCAGATCAGCGACGCCGTCCTCGACGCAATCCTCGCCAAAGAAATAGAGCTCCAGGAGCAGGGCTACATCGCCCCCAACGGCGTGCCTGCCAACGTGGAGAACGTCCGCTGCGCCTGCGAGACCCTCGTGACCACCGGCACCGTCATCGTCGCAGGCGAGATTCGCACCCAGGCCTACGTCGACGTACAGGAAATCGCCCGCGGCGTTATCCGTCGCATTGGCTACAACCGTGCCAAGTTCGGTTTTGATTGCGACACCTGCGGCGTTATGAGCCTCATCCACGAGCAGTCGCCCGATATCGCCCAGGGCGTCGACGAGTCCTTCGAGACCCAGACCGGAGCCACCACCGACCCGATCGACCTGATCGGCGCCGGCGACCAGGGTATGATGTTCGGTTATGCCTCCAACGAGACCAAGACCCTCATGCCCATGCCGCACTACCTGGCAAGCCGCCTGGCCGAGCGCCTGGCCGCCGTGCGCCACGACGGCACCCTCGCCTATCTGCGTCCCGACGGCAAGACCCAGGTCACCGTGCGCTACGAGGATGGCAAGCCCGTCGAGGTCACGACCATCGTCATCTCCACGCAGCACGCCGCCGAGATCGAGGACATGGGCAAGATCAAGGCCGACCTCATCGAGCACGTCATCACCCCGGTCATGGCCGCCGAGAACATGCCGTGGGACAACGCGGACATCTACGTGAACCCCACCGGTCGCTTTGTCGTGGGCGGCCCCATGGGCGACACGGGCCTCACCGGCCGCAAGATCATCGTCGACACCTACGGCGGCTACGGCCGTCACGGCGGCGGCGCCTTTAGTGGCAAGGACTGCACCAAGGTTGACCGCTCCGCCGCGTATGCCGCGCGCTGGGTCGCCAAGAACGTGGTCGCCGCCGGTCTGGCCGACCGCTGCGAAGTCGAGCTGGCCTACGCCATCGGCGTTTCCAAGCCCCTCTCAATCATGGTCGACACCTTCGGTACTGCGCATCTTGCCGAGGACAAGATCGTTGAAGCCGTAGAGAAGACCTTCGACCTGCGCCCGGGCGCAATCATCCGCGACCTGGACCTGCGTCGACCGATCTACGAGAAGACAGCAGCCTACGGCCACTTCGGCCGAGAAGACGCCGACTTCACCTGGGAGAAAACCGATCGAGTCGAAGAACTCAAAGCAGCCTGCGGCCTGTAGGTTTACGAGAAAAGCCACAGCCAAATAGAAACACGCCAAAAAGAGGTACCGGAACAACCGGTACCTCTTTTTATTAACCGGTGGTGAAGATGAGTCGACATGGGACGCAGAATAGGTTCCCAGCTGATGAATTTTGCAGCAAGCGTGCCCCTACCATGTATCCTAAGTTCCGAGGGCTTTAGTATTTGGTCGATCGCGAGTTCCGCACGAGCCGGAGGCCACTTAATGTGGCCTCCGTGCGAGCAGGACTGTCCGAGCAGGCGACCAAATACTAAAGCCCTCGGAACGGCGGGACAGAGTATGCCCCGCCCCTCGGGACGATGGGATAGAACAGGAGCGCATATGGCAGGCAAGCCACAAACACTAGCTACGACCTCGGCATTCGAGATCTTGGGACCCGTCATGGTCGGCCCCAGCTCATCGCACACCGCCGGCGCCCTGCGCTGCGCCCAAGTTGCCGCCAGCCTGCTGGAAGGCCGCATCACCAAAGTCACCTTTGGCCTGTGGAACTCCTTCGCCCATACCTACCGCGGCCACGGCACCGATCGTGCACTCGTCGCGGGCATCCTAGGCCTCGACACCGATGACGAGAACATCAAGCAGGCCTTCGACCTCGCGCGCGAGCAGGGCCTCGAATATCACTTTGACATCAAGGGCGACGACGCCTCCATCCACCCCAACACCGTCGACATTGACATGGTCGATGACACGGGCGCCACGGCACAGGTCCGCGGCGAAAGCCTCGGCGGCGGCAAGATGCGCATCAGCCGTATCAACGGCGTCGGCGTCGACATCTCAGGCATGTATTCCACGCTCTTCGTGGCGCATCAGGATGTTCCCGGCGTGCTCGCCGCGCTCACGAACCTGCTCGCCTACGCCCATGTAAACATCGCCTTCTGCCGCACCTACCGCACCGAAGTGGGCGGCCAGGCCTACTCCGTCTTTGAGACCGACGGCACGCCCGACGACACCGTTATCCCCATGCTACGCAAGCTCGACAATGTCGATTACGCGACCTTTATCGAGCTCCCCGGTTCCGCCTCGTCACTCTCCCCCGGCGTCTCGGCAAAGGAAATCTTCGACGACGGCGAGCAGCTGCTCGATGCGTGCGAGGAACTGGGGCTCAGCATCGGCACCGTCATGGCCGTGCGCGAGGCGCGTCTGACCGGCGAGGCCCATGCCGTCGCCGCCATGCGCCGCGTGCTCGACGTCATGCGCGAGGAGACCACAGCCCCCATCGTCAATCCGCAGTGCTCGCTCGGCGGCCTCATCGGCGGCGAGGCTAAACTCGTCGATGCCACCGGTCGCAACGATTTGAGCACGAGCCTGATGGGCACCGTTCAAACCGACGCCGTGGCCCGCGCCATGGCCGTGCTCGAGCGCTCCGCCACGATGGGAGTGATCGTCGCCGCCCCCACGGCAGGCTCCGCGGGTGTCGTGCCCGGCTGCGTGCTGGCGCTCGCCGATCACCTTCAGCTCGACGACGAACAGGTCATGGACGCGCTCTACTGCGCCGCCGCCATCGGCCTCAACCTCACCACAAGCGCCTGCGTCGCCGGCGCCGAGGGCGGCTGCCAGGCTGAGGTAGGAAGTGCGGCCGCTATGGCTGCCGCCGCGCTGGTGCAGATGCTCGGCGGCACGCCCGAGCAGGCGCTCGACGCCAGTTCCATCGCGCTGAGCAACCTGCTGGGCCTCGTTTGCGACCCCGTCGGTGGCCTCGTGGAGGTGCCCTGCCAAAACCGCAACGCCATCGGCGTGGCGGCGGCCTTTAGCTCGGCACAACTCGCCCTCGCAGGTATTAAGAGCTTGGTGCCGTTTGACCAGATGGCGCACGTCATGCTCTCGGTGGGCCACGCGTTGCCGGCCACGCTGCGCGAGACGGCAAAGGGCGGCATAGCGCAGGCTCCGGCCGCGCTTTCGGCCTGTGCAAAATGCGGTGTATGCGGATAACGACAAAGGACGACTCAAAGGTGGGACAAATGTCCCACCTCTTTTGAATGCCACCGTTTCCATACCACAAACAACTGGGTTATCGCTATAATGCAAGCCCAGTAAAAACACGATGAGCCACAAGGCGAAATTCGAAGGATATGCATACGATGTCGCAAAACGATCGAACTCAACTGATTCCCGATCCGCAGCAGCCGAGCAGGCACACCGGCGGCGTTCAGTCGCCGCGTCCTATCGCGCCGAGCCACGGTCAGCAGCGTGGTGCGACAAACACTTCGCAACGCCCGAACCAGCAACGTCAGCAGCGCCAGGCAAACGGCAATGCGCCCAAGCAGCCCCCCACGCACGCTCGAGGCGATCGCGGCCCCGCACGCAAACCCGTCGAGAACAATAAGTCGGGCAAAAAGACGACGCTCTTTGTCGTCCTGGGTCTTATCGTCATTGTCTATATCGTAGGCGTTGTAGCGTTTTCGCAGGTAGCCTACCCCAACACCACTATCGCCGGCGTCGATGTCTCGTTCTCCAACGCTTCGTCTGCCGCCACCAAGGTCAACTCGGCTTGGAAGCACTATAAGCTCACCGTGACAGGCGATGACTTTAGCTGGACCTATCAGCCCGAGTCCGATGAGCCCATTGTCGACGGCGAAGCTGCCGCAAAAGAGATTATCAGCCGCAACGAAGCCATTGTATGGCCGGTTCGCCTTGTAGAATCCTTAAGCGGCAAGACCAAAACAACCGCAAGCTCCAACGAAGTCGATCTTGATCAAGACGTCGACCTGTCCATGCTCTCCGACACCTTTGACCAAAAGCAGTTTGAGAAGGATCTGGGCGCCGCCATCGACGAGTTTAACGAGGGGCGTTCGGGCGCGTTCGAGGCCAATAGCTCCTATGACGAGCAGGCCGGCAAGTTTACCGTCGAGAAGGCGCGCTCCAACGAAAAACTCAACCGCGAGCATGTCATTAAGTATGCCGAGCTCGAGCTTGCCTCGCTGGCCGAGACCGTAGATCTTTCCAAGCTCGGCAACGATGCCTATGAGCCGCTCAATGGAACGCTGACCGATGATCAGATTCAGTCTGCATGCGATGCCGCCAACAACTTCTTGGGCGTCAACGTGACCCTCAAGCTCAACGGCGAGGATGCCGGCAAGGTTGATGGCAGCTCCGTGTTGCAGTGGATCAGCTTTGCCGATCCGGCCAACCCCACGCTCGATACGTCGCAGATCAGCAGCTGGGCAGCCGAGCTCGCCAACGGCTTTAATACCGTGGGCTCCACTCGCTGGTGGACGCGCGCCGATGGCAAGCAGTGCGCCGTCGAAGGCGGCGACTTTGGTTGGTCCATCGACAGCAGCTCGCTCGCCAAGCAGGTCGAGGACGCCATCAACAACAAGCAGACCGGCGAAATCGAGATCAAGTACTCCCAGAAGGCCGACACATTTACCGCCAAGGGCGAGCCCGACTGGAAGGCCTATATCGACGTCGACCTGTCCGAGCAGCATGCGCGCTACTACGACGAGAGCGGCAACATCGTGTGGGAGGCCAACTTTATTTCTGGCAAACCGGGCGAAGACGCCACCCCCGAGGGCGTATGGCAGATCAACAGCAACGATGGCGCCAGCAAACTCATCGGTGCCAAGGACCCCGAGACCGGCAAGCCCAAATACGAGAGCCCGGTAAGCTACTGGATGCCGTTCGAGGGCAATATGGTCGGATTCCACGACGCCACCTGGCAAAACGATTCGAGTTTCGATAACGCCGAATCGTACAAGTGGTGCGGTAGCCACGGTTGTATCAACCTGCGTCTGGCCGATGCCAAGTCGCTCCACGAGCGCATCAAAGTCGGCCTCTGCGTGGTCGTGCACTCGTAACGCAGCTAACGTCTACAACAAGTAAACAGCACGGCGACAAAACTTACAGTACCGTCATCCGCAACTTCTATACGCCCGCCTATCGCGACGGGCGTATATACTTATCGGAGCCATATCGATAAAGGAGACGCTATGTCCAAGGTCCCCACGATCAATCCGGGTCCTGACGATTCCGATCGCATGCCCCAAGATGCCACCGAGACCCTGCCGATTATCAGCGCTGCAGACAACAAGCAGCCCCAAACGAGTCTCGACGATTCGACCGATATCTCCGATGAAGAAGCCTATGCAAAGCTCAAGGCAAAGCGTGCCGAGCGTCGGCGCAAAAAGCTCATCCGACGCGGTATCGCCGTCGGTGTCGTTGTTGCCATCGCGCTCATTGCCATCATCGCAACGCTGGTCATCAACGCGCAACCCGCAGGCACCAACGGACCGGTGACCGACATGGTCACCGAAGGCACGTTTACCACCACAGTCGAAGCCAAGGGGCAGCTTAAGCCCATCTCGGCATCGGTCGTCTCCCCTTCTGTCGACGGTACGGTTGAAAAGATCAACGTGCAGGCCGGACAGAGCGTCAACGAGGGCGACGTACTCATGGCCATTAAGAACGACGCGCTCGATAGCGCTGTTTCCGAGGCGCAGCGCGCGGTCGCGGCCGCCCAGGAAGACCTGAACAATGCAAAGGTGGCACTCGCGGCCGCACAGGCCGCACCGACAACGGACAGTGACGGATCGACCGGTCCATCGGACGCAAACGCCAACGCAAATGCCGTCTCGACCGCCCAGCGCAACCTCGCCTCGGCCCAGGCAGCGCTGGAACAGGCAACTGCAAAGGCGGCCGAGCGCACCGTAAAGGCCCCCAGCTCGGGCAGCATCGTGGAGCTCAACGCCAAGGTGGGCGCTACGGTAACAGGCGGCATGATCATGGGTGAAAGCGACACGAGCGGCGGCAAGCAGTGCATGCAAATCGCCGACCTGTCCAAGATGAAGGTGACGGTTCAGGTGGGCGAAAAGGATATCGCCAAGATCGCCGTGGGCCAAAGCGCCAACGTGACCTATCCCGCGTTTCCCGATATCGTGAGCCAGGGCACCGTCACGGCTATCGCCTCGGTGGCAAACTCTGACTCCGGCTCCGGTAGCGGCGGCAGCGTGACCTTTAACGTCGACATCCTCATCGAAGCACCCGACAGTCGCCTTAAGCCGGGTATGACTGCCGAGGTCTCGGTAGTGACCGAGAAGCTCGACGACGTGGTTATGGTGCCGACCATGGCGCTGATGACCGAAGATGGCGAGCACTATTACGTCAATCTGGCCACCGATTCGGAAGGCAAGAAGACGCGCCGCGTGAAGGTGACCGTCGTGACGCAAAACGACAACGAGGCTGTAGTCGGTAAGACGCAGGTCAAGCGCGACGACCAGGGCAACGAGATCAACCCAGACGTCCCGGTTACCAAGTTACGCGACGGCGACACCATCGTGACGGATACCGGCACAGGCATGACGGCAGACGGCGGCGACAACATGCCTGCCGACGAGGGCAAGTAATGCGTCCCGTCATCGACATCCGCAACGTGCACCGCATCTTTGAGAGCGAGGCCGGCTGCGCCCATATTCTGCATAACGTGAGCCTGGCGGTAAATCCCGGCGAATTCGTCGCTATCACTGGCCCCTCGGGCTCGGGCAAATCAACGCTCATGAACATCCTAGGCTGCCTGGATAAGCCGACGGCGGGCGACTACTACCTGCAAGGGCTCAACGTGGCCGAGCTTGACGATGACGAGCTCACCGAAGTTCGCGCCCTGAGTATTGGCTTTGTCTTTCAGAGCTTCAACCTGCTGCCGCGCCTGTCGGTTATCGAAAACGTCATGCTTCCGCTGGCCTACACCAACGTGCCCCGAAGCCAGCGCGAGATGTGCGCCGTGCACGCGCTGCAGGCCGTCACACTGCCCGTCGACCATTGGGACCACCGCATATCCGAGCTCTCGGGCGGCCAGATGCAGCGTGTCGCCATCGCACGCGCCCTCGTCAACGATCCGCCCATCATTTTGGCTGACGAGCCGACGGGAAACCTGGACTCCGCAACCGGAGCGCTTGTGATGGAGACCTTCCATAAGCTCCAGGAGCGTGGCAAAACCATCGTGCTTATCACACACGACCCCGGCATTGCCGCCGAGGCCGACCGTGCCGTGACCATACGCGACGGTCGCATTCACGACGGCGCGTATATTCCACATGCACCGCGGACCCTGCGCAGCGCCGTAGATTGCCTGCCCATGATTTCCGCCTCCGCCAACCCGCCGAAAGGAGTGGTGGCATGAGCACCCGCGATCTCATCCAGGAAGCTCTGCACTCGCTCGAGGCCAACAAGGGGCGCAGCCTGCTCACCATCCTGGGCATCGTCATTGGCATCGCATCGGTCATCGCCATGACCTCGCTCATCGGCGGCATCCAAAACAGCTTGGTAAACAGCCTGGGCCTCAACGCAGCCCGCATGGTGCAGATCTATTCGTCCCAAGAACTCACCGATTCGGACGTCCAGAAGCTTCAAAAACTGGTGCCGCAGATAGAGCAGATCGGCATTGTCGACAGCGCTTATACCGAGTACAAGTCTGGCGATAAAAGCTATACCGTCATGGCACAGGGTGTCGACAGCGACATGCTCGACGCGGTGGGTGCCAGCAAGCTCGTTGCGGGACGCGTCTATTCACAGGCCGAGTCCCAATCAGGCTCGCGTGTGGCGCTCATCAGCCGCGGCGGCGCCGATCAGCTTTACGGCAACGAACAGGACGCACTGAGGAAAACCATCAAGGTGTCCAACGGCGAGGTGCAGATTGTAGGCGTGATTGATGGCGGCAGCGACTCCATGGGCTCGCTCACGCTGTATATGCCACGCGAAACCATCTCCGGCCTGTTTGGCGACGAGAATCCTTCATTCCCCAGCGTGACGGCACTTGCTGCCGAGGGCACGGACATGGACGAGCTCTGCAAGACCATCGAGTCTAAGGTGCGCGCGATGAAGGGCATCTCGGAGGATGATGAGTACGACAGCGTATCGGCGACCTCCATGAAAAGCGCCATCGATGCACTCAACTCGTTTATGGGCGCCTTCTCGCTCATCATGGGCGCTGTCGCCAGTATCTCACTGCTTGTCGGCGGAATCGGCATTATGAATATGATGCTCACCAACGTGACCGAGCGAATCCGCGAGATCGGTATTCGCCGTGCCCTGGGCGCCAGTCGTCGCGATATCACCGCGCAGTTTTTGGCCGAGTCCTCGGCACTGTGCATCACCGGTGGCCTGCTGGGTGTCCTGATTGGCTATCTGCTGGCCTGGGGCCTCGCGATGTTTGCCGCAGGATCAGGGGTTCTCAGCGAGCTCGGTGCCAGCGGGCAAATCACACCGAGCTTTTCAATCGCCACGGTGCTGCTGGCCTTCGCCGTCTCCGTCGGCATCGGCGTGCTCTTTGGCTTCTACCCCGCTCGCCGCGCGGCAAAGCTCGACCCCGTCGAGTGTCTACGCTACCAGTAAGCCACCACCAACAAGTTGCGGTGAATTAAGGACTGACTATGCTATCTAGCAGCAAAAACAGACACTATTTCACCGCAACTTATTGAAGGGCTGTTTGCGCCAGTTCTGGGCGTTGTCCTCGAGCTATTGATGGATGACGGGCTTGTACGGGTCGAGCTTGCTCGGGGCGCTCCTCCTCGCGGGCGGGAGGGCGCGCTAGGCGCGGCGAGCGCCTAGCGCGCGAACTCCCGTAAGAGCGCGTCTTCCACTTCCCGAAGCGAAAGGGCCCCGCCTCCCTCGGCGGGACGGGCGACCACGATGCAGCGCGCTCCCGCGCCGCGCGCGGAGGCGAGCTTCTCGGCCGTGCCGCCTACGGTTCCAGAGTCCTTGGTCACAAGCCACTGGGCGCCCACCTGCCGAAGCATCGCCTCGTTGAGCTCGCGTGTGAAGGGCCCCTGCATGCCGATGACGTGCGACGGCGAAAACCCCGCGTCGATGCACTTCGTTATAGCACCGGGCAGCGGGAGCACACGCACGAAGAAGCGCTCCGCGAAATCGGCGACGCTCGTGTAGGGAGCAAGCTCCTTGCTCCCCGTCGTGAGAAGCGCGCGACCCGGGTTCTCGGAGAGAAAGCGCGCCGCGCAGGCGATCGACGCGACCGACACGACGCCTTTGGGCAGCGCCTCGACCGGGCGCGCAAGGCGCAGGCATCGTGCACCCACGGCGAGCGAAGCGGCCCGGATATTGCCGCTTGCGAGCGTAGCGAAGGGGTGCGTAGCATCGACAACGATGCGTGCGCCGGAAAGCTCGCGCTCCATGTCAGCCTCGTCGAGCCTGCCCGCATGCACCTCGATGCCTGGAAGCTCGCCCAAAAGCTCGCCTCCGTACTCGGTTGCCGCATAGGCACGGGCGGGGATGCCCGCCCCGCTCGCCCATTCGCACAGAAGGCGGCCCTCGGTGGTGCCTGCGAAGATGCGCAGCGCCGGCGCGGATGCGGGCGCCGTCACTTCGGGCCGCCTGGGCGCGTGATCTGGTAGAGCAGCGCGTTCATAATGGCGGCCGCCACGGTCGAGCCGCCCTTGCGACCCCTCGCGACGATGGCCGGCACGCGTCGCGCGAGTAACTCCTCTTTCGCCTCGACCACGTTCACAAACCCGACCGGCACCCCAACGACGAGCGCGGGCGCGATCTTCCCCGCGTCCATGAGCTCAGCGAGGCGCAGAAGTGCTGTGGGAGCGTTGCCGACGGCCACGATAAGCGGACCCTCGATGTGGCAAGCTTTGTCCATACTCGCAACGGCGCGAGTCGTGCCCGCGGCGCGCGCAGCCGCGGCAACATCAGAGTCGGCCATGTAGCACACGGCCTTGCAGCCGAGCTTCGCGAGCGCGGGCTTGCTTATGCCTGCGAGCGCCATGTTCGTGTCGGTGAGCACCGTGGCCCCTGCGCGCAGTGCGTCGAGCGCACAGTGCGCGGCGTCATGGGTGAACACGAGGGAATCGGCGTACGAGAAGTCGGCAGTGGTGTGGATGACGCGCTTCACGACGGGCTCTTCGAGCGGCGGG